>NZ_CP139481.1:6170000-6895945 GCF_057364885.1 Paenibacillus sp. XP01
CCGCCTTCCAAACATCCGTTGATATTCTTCCCCAAATTCACTCAAAAATAAAAATCCCCGCTAGCCGCGTCAATGCAGCTACCGGGGATTCTTTGCGTTATTTCGTTTCAGTTCGTCCGTGTTTCATTATCCTTGATTCAGCAGCCTTACAAGCTCATCCTCATCCTCGATCGTAGGAATGCCCAAATCATGCGCTTTCGCCAGCTTGCTGCCTGCTTTCTCGCCGGCAATGACCAGATCGGTCTTCTTGGATACGCTGCCTGTCACTTTGGCACCAAGTGCCTCCAGACGCTGCGTAGCCTCGTCCCGGGTCAGTTGATGCAGGGTGCCGGTAAGCACCACCGTTTTGCCGCTGAAGAATGAATCCTGCACAACGGCCGCCGGAGCTTCCGGAGCCTGAGCCTTGACGCCAAGGCTCAACATTTTCTCGATGGCTGCTTGCATGAACGGGTCCGCAAAGAAAGCTACAATGCTCTCGGCGACGATGCCGCCCACGTCCGGAAGCTCAATGAGCTCTTCCACGGTAGCGTTCATGATCGCATGGAGATCGCGGTAATGATCGGCCAGCATTTTCGTCGTCGTTTTACCGGTGTTCGGAATGCCCAGGGCATACAGGAATGAAGCAAGGTCGCGATCCTTGCTTTTCTCCAGTGCCGCCAAAAGGTTATTCGCCTTTTTCTCGCCGAACCGCTCCAGCTTGACCAAATCCTCGAATTGAAGGGTATAGAGCTCTGCCGGTTCGCGAACGCTCAATTCGTCATACAGCTGGATGGCTGTCTTCTCGCTGAACGTTTCGATATCCATGGCGTCACGGGATGCAAAATGGGCAATGCGTGCCACGGTCTGCGGTTTGCATGCCAATCGGTTGTTGCAGAACAGGTGCGCTCCGCGCTGCTCGAGCGGGAAACCGCAGGCAGGGCAACTTTCCGGATAGACGATCTCCTCTCCGTCATTTTCTTCGGTTACTTTTCCGAGAATTTCCGGAATGACGTCATTGGAACGGCGGATGAACACGCGCGTGCCCAATGCGAATTTCAGGTTTTTGCGCTCGATGTCCCCCACGTTGTTCAACGTGCAGTTCTGAACCGTAACTCCTGCCAGCTCGACCGGCTCGACACGTGCGAGCGGCGTGACCTTTCCGGTACGTCCTACGTTCCAATCCACCGACTTCAGGACCGTCGTCGTCTCTTCCGCCTCGAACTTGAACGCAACGGCCCAGCGAGGGAACTTGTCCGTATATCCCAACACTTCGCGGGTGCGCATGTCCGTAATCTTGATGACCGCCCCATCGATGAGATAATCAAGCTGATCCCTGTTTTCCTGAATGGCGTCCAGCTGCTCCACCACATCCTCGAACTCATGAAAGTATGTGATCGACGGGTTTACTTTGAAACGGTTTTCGCGCAGAAAGTCCATCATCTCCTGATGGGTGGCGAACCGAAGATTGTCCGAGTACCCGACATTGTAAAAATAAGCATTCAGCCTGCGTTCCGCAGTGACCTTCGGATTGAGGTTGCGCAGCGCGCCCGCAGCGGCATTACGCGCATTTTTGAGCGGTTCGGCGGCCGTCTCGTTATATCTGCTCAATACGGACAGGTTCATGATGCCCTCGCCCTGCACTTCAATCGTTCCCGCCGTATATGGGATCTTGAGCGGAACCGATTTGATCGTTTTGACTTGCGCCAAAATGCCTTCGCCCACCGTGCCGTTGCCGCGCGTGGATGCCTGAACGAGTTCACCGTTCGTATACGTCAGGTTCAGGGTAAGACCATCGAATTTCAGCTCAATGACATAACCCGGGGCCGGCAGAGGATGATCCGGATTTTTGCTGTTGTAGTCGTTCACCAGCTTGATCACACGGGCATTCCAACTTCTCAGCTGCTCCATGTTCTGGGCTTTGTCCAAACTCCACAGCGGGGATAGATGACGATGCGGTTCAAATCCCTTAAGCAGTTCACCACCCACGCGCTGCGTAGGCGAATCCGGCAAAACGATGCCGCTTTCCCGTTCCAGCGTAACCAGTTCGTCGTACAGAAGATCATACTCCTTGTCACTGATCTGCGGCTGGTCCAACGTGTAATACTGGTAGTTATGCTGATTGAGCTCGGTTACGAGTTGCTCCATCCGGTGCATCGGATCCATATGGGGCCATCCCTCCGTATTTAAATGGTTTATATGTGTTGTTGTTTAAAGCACGTCATTATGTAGAACGAACGTCAGAGCAGGTCTGGCGTTCGTTCCGTTGCAAGATTTATTATTCCACTTTGGTGATCGGGGCAAAACCGGCAAGCAGGCGTTTGACGCCAACCGGGGCCGGAAATGCAATCTGCAGCTCCGTATCGTTACCCGTCCCTTTGACGGCAACGATGGTTCCTGTCCCCCATTTGCCATGCTGTACTTTGTCGCCGGCTTTGAACGCACCTGATCCGTCCGCTGCAGAAGCAGGCTTCGACGAAACCGACGGTGTGCTCATGGTCACGCGAGAAGACGCAGCCGAAGTAACCGAGGACGTCGCCGAAGAACCGCCGCGGCTCTGGCGGTCGAACAGCTTGCTTCCGCCGCTGCCGAAATTGCTGCCACCGGTGCTGCCCAACCCGCGTCCGCCGTAAGAACCGCCACCCGTACTGCTGCCGCGGCGATATCGGTCACGCGCCATTTGCGTGTCCTCTTTCAGCTCGTCGGGAATCTCGTCCAAGAAACGCGAAGGCGGATTCGCCGTAGTCCGGCCGAACAGCGTCCGCATCTGTGCACAGGAAAGGAACAATTGTTCCTCCGCCCGCGTAATGCCCACATAGGCCAGGCGGCGCTCTTCCTCCAACTCTTCGTTATCCATGAACGCACGGCTGTGCGGGAATACGCCCTCCTCCATGCCGATGATGAACACGACCGGGAATTCCAGCCCCTTCGCGCTGTGCATCGTCATGAGGGTTACCGCGTCGCTGCGGTCTTCCTCATCGTCATTCATCGTATCGATGTCGGCAATCAGCGCCAAATCCGTTAGGAAGGATACAAGCGTCTTGTCTTCATTGTTTTTCTCGAATTCCATCGTAACCGACAGGAACTCTTCGATATTTTCCAACCTTGCTTTCGACTCGAGCGTATTCTCGGCCTGCATTTCCGTGCGGTACTGGCTCATCTCCAATATTTTTTCTGTCAGCTCGGTCACCGACAAATACTCGACCATTTGGTGCAGTGCAGCAATCATGTCATAAAATTCAACGAGTGCATTACGCGTACGTCCTGCAAAGCCGAGGTCATCCACCACTTGCAGCACGCGATAGATGGATACGCCGCGTTCAGCCGCGGCCGCAGCCAGCTTGGCCACCGTCGTGTCGCCGATGCTGCGCTTCGGCACGTTAATGATGCGGGTCAAGCTGATATCGTCGTCCGGGTTGGAGAGCAGCCGCAGGTATGCCAGAATGTCCTTGATCTCTTTGCGGTCATAGAACTTGATGCCGCCGACGATCTGGTACGGGATATCCGATTTGATCAAAATTTCCTCGATCACCCGGGACTGGGCATTGGTCCGGTACAAGATGGCATGATCCTGATAGGATTTTCCGTTCTTTGCGTTTTTACTAATTTCGGAGGTAACGAAATACCCTTCATCATGCTCGGAATCGGCACGGTACACCTTGATCTTCGCTCCGCCTTCCTTGTCCGTCCACAATTTCTTCGGTTTGCGGCCCGAGTTCAGGGCAATGACTCCATTCGCCGCGTTCAGGATGTTGGACGTGGAACGATAGTTCTGCTCCAGCATAATGGTGCGCGCTTCGGGATAGTCCTGCTCAAAGTTCAAAATGTTGCTGATGTCGGCACCGCGCCAGCGGTAGATCGACTGGTCGCTATCGCCCACGACGCAGATGCGGTGGTGGCTGTCTGCCAGCATGCGGCACAGCATGTACTGGGCACGGTTCGTATCCTGATACTCGTCCACATGGATGTACTGGAATTTCTTTTGATAGAAATCGAGCACTTCCGGCACTTCCTTGAACAATTGGATCGTAGCCATGATGAGATCGTCAAAGTCGAGCGAGTTGTTCGCCTTCAACCGCTTCTGGTACATGGTGTAGATCTTGGCCACGATGCCTTCGAAATAATCCCCGACCTTGCGTTCGTATTGTTCGGGTCCGATCAGTTCGTTCTTGGCCGTGCTGATCATGGCTTGAACGGCCTTAGGCTCGAACTTTTTCGTATCGATGTTCTGGTCCTTCATGCAGCTGCGAATCACGGACAGTTGGTCCGAAGAGTCCAGAATGCTGAAATTGGACGTAAATCCGATCCGTTCGATGTCGCGGCGCAAAATGCGCACGCACATGGAGTGGAAGGTGGATACCCAAATGTCGCGGCCGTCGCGGCCGACCAGCTGGGCTACCCGATCCTGCATCTCGCGCGCGGCCTTGTTCGTAAACGTGATCGCCAAAATGCCCCACGGCGGGGTCTTCCGTGTAGCGATCAAATATGCGATCCGGTGCGTCAGCACCCGGGTTTTGCCGCTGCCCGCTCCCGCCATAATCAGCAGGGGACCGTCGGTTGCTTCGACGGCCTGACGCTGAGGCGCATTCAGCCGGGCTATGGCGTCATGTATATTTACAGGTTGCATGCATGCATGCTCCTTTCGTGATGAATTCGGTCTTGCACGTGAACAGTTGCGAGGCAAAGCTTTATTTTAACAGATTATGCGGGAGAAATGGGAGAATGGGAAGCATTGCCCGCCATACTTGTTTCAGGAGAGATTGGAAAACGCCAAACGGATCTCCGTTAGCCGATTCGGACGCTACACCGAGGCTTTAACGGCCTGCACCGTCTCCAGTGCCTTCGCCAAATCGCTGTATACGATATTGCCAACGACAACGGTATCTGCCGCCTGGGCAGCCTGGGCCGCTTTCTCGGCTCCATCGATGCCCCCACCGTAAATCAAATGCGCCCGCTCCAGCTTTCGGCGCGTTTGCGCAACCAGCTCCATATCCCCAAACGTGCCGCTGTACTCCAGGTACACGACGGACAGTCCCATCAACCGTTCCGCAGTCTGGGCATACGCCACCACCGCCTCTGTGCTCAGATGGGTGTCTGCCCCCGTCATTCTGGCCACGGTCGAATCGGCATTAAGCACGATATACCCTTCCGCAATGAGCTCGTCCCAGGGAATCAGGTAACCGTATTGCTCGATGGCACGCTGGTGCTGTCCGATCAGCCACTGGCTGTCCGTCGTATTAAGCACCATTGGAATGAGGTATCCATCGAAACCAGGCACCACCGCCTCCAAATCGGAAACTTCGAGCACACACGGCAGCTCATAACGCCGCACTCTGGACATGAGGTCTACCGTATTGTCATAAGTCACTCCCGACGAACCTCCCACCATGATGGCGTCGGTTCCGGACATGCAAACGCGATCCAACGCTTCATCGGTAATTTCCCGATCCGGGTCGAGCTTAAAAACATGTCTCCACTGCTTTATCATATCGATCAACGAACATTCCTCCAGAGGTTCTTCTGCATCTTCAAAACACTTGTAAACTAAGTCTATGCCAGCAGGGAGTGAGTGTCAATGTTCGCATAAAAAGGGGAACAAAAAAAGGAAGCCAACTACGGCTTCCACGCAACGCGGGTGTTCATCCGCTCGATTTCCTCTTCGGTCAGCACGTCGGAATATACGCCGTACACGCCCCATTTTTCATAATTGGCCACCTGCTCCGTTTCATTGATCGTATGCACGTACGTAACCGCCCCTGCCCGCTTCAGCCTGGCAACGAAATCCCGGTTCACCTTGTATTCGGGCATGGTCACCGCTGCAATGTCATGATCTTGCACAAAATCCACCACCTGAGCCTCGGTATCCTGCGTAGCATACAATGTATAGATAATGGACGAAAAATCATGAATTTGCTTCACCGACTCCAGCATCGCTTCATTATAAATCTGGACCACGACCCGATCGAGCAATGCCGGATCACGCTCCTGCGCAGCATCCACCAGTGCCGTGAGCACCTGCCGGATATCCTCGTCCTGCTGCTCCTTCGTATCGGTCACGATGTACATGTCGGGATACTCGGCCAGCACGTCCATGATGCCGTCTGCATCCATCGGTTGGTACATGCCCAGAATGGGGGTGTTCATAAATTCCTCATGCGTCAGCGGGCCGGCTTGTTTTTCTTCGGGAAGCTCTTCATCTTGACCCAGCAGTTTGCTCATATTCGCCGTCCACTCATGCCTCGCCACTACCTTGCGGTCAGACGTCAGCATGAAGTCGATCTCGAACACACGCGTGCCCTTTTCGTAGTTGGCGATCATCGCTTCGTAGGCATTCGTGTAAGGCTGGTCGCGGATGCTGCCCATCGCATGGGCAATCAACCGGTAAGCGGTAAAACCGTCATGCTGCTCCTCGCTCTGGCTGTCATAGGCAAAAAACAGCATGCCCACGGTCACGATCAACAACGTTATGGGAGCAATCCATCGTTTCATATCGTTCACATCCTTGGATGGAGTCAGGAAAATGGTTAACATTTATAGCTAACTACCCGATCCGGGATGGAAGTAAACAAAAAACCGCCTACCGGCGGTATGGTAAAATATAAAGATTCAATTGGACTGACCTAAAAATACCCTCTCTTCTTTTACTCAAACCACAGCTTCGTTCCCAGATATATCTAATGTCCCCTCGCTTTCTCCCCGTTCCACTCTAGGATAAATTCCGCTAAAGCTTCCCGCCATGGCCTCAGTGGGGCAAACCCGTTGGCTCGAATCGCCAATGGTTCCATGACTGAATTCGCCGGGCGAGGAGCCGGACGTGGAAACTGCTGCGTCGTACATGGGAGTAACCGGGCCTGTAACTGGAAACCCTCCAGTTTCTTCGCCTCATCGGCAATCCTCTGGGCAAACTCGTACCAGGTGCAAACTCCCGTATTGGATGCATGATAGATGCCATACTTCTCTGTTTTCGACAATATATATAGAAAGTTTGCCAAATCGACAGTATACGTGGGAGCTCCTCTTTGATCGTTTACGATTTGCAATTCGGGCTTGCTTTGCATAAGTTCCAACATCGTTTTCACAAAATTGTTTCCATGCAAGCCGAATACCCAAGATGTACGTACAATGAACCAACGTGTGGTGAGTCCTTGCACAAGCAGCTCCCCAGCTAACTTGGATTTGCCGTATACCGTTTGCGGGTTTGTTTCATCATGCTCACGATATGCTGTCGTCACCATACCATCAAAAACATAATCCGTACTTATATATATAAATCTTGCGCCTACCTTTTCCCCCGCAACAGCAACATTTCGAGTTCCGTATACATTCACCCGGTACGCCGCATCTTCATCCGACTCTGCCCGATCTACGGCCGTGTATGCTGCACAGTGCACAATAAGATGAGGCTTAAAGGTGACGATACATTTCTCGCATTGCTGTTGGTCCGTAATATCCAGCTGGTCTCGATCCAAAGCCATAACATCATGCCCGTCTCTCCGAAAAACCTCTGCTACATCGCGGCCCAACTGACCTGCAGCCCCTGTTACGATAACTCTGTATTTCATGAGGAAGAATCACCCAGCCGCTCTCCATACTGAAGCTGGACATAATCCTGATATTCGCCAGACTGAATTCTCTTCCACCATTCTTGATGATTCAGGTACCAATTTACGGTTTCGCGAATTCCCGTTTCGAAGCTATGCACCGGCTTCCATCCTAATTCAGCATGTATCTTGGTTGGATCGATGCCATACCGACGATCATGACCCAAGCGGTCTTGCACATGTTTGATCAGGCTGGCGGGTTTGCCTAACTGCTGCAGCACGGTTTCCACGATATACAGATTGGTACGCTCATTATTGCCGCCTACGTTATACACTTCACCGTTACGGCCCCGATGGATGACCATATCAATGGCACTGCAATGATCCTCCACATAGAGCCAATCACGAATGTTCAGTCCATCGCCATAAACGGGCACTTCCTCATTATTCTGTGCTCTGGAGATGATTAAAGGAATCAGCTTCTCTGGAAATTGGTATGGCCCATAGTTGTTGGAACAACGGGTAATATTTACGGGCAATCCGTAGGTTTCGTGGTAAGCCCGAACAAGCAAGTCCCCTCCCGCTTTGCTCGCCGAATAGGGGCTGTTTGGCATCAAAGGCGTTTCCTCCGTAAACAATCCGGTGGGGCCGAGCGACCCGTAAACCTCGTCGGTGGATACTTGCACAAACTTTGTGATTTCGTGTTTTTTGGCAGCATCCAAAAGGATTTGCGTTCCCAATACGTTCGTCCGAACAAAAAGCTCTGGAGAAAGAATACTCCGGTCCACATGGGATTCGGCTGCAAAATTGACGATGATGTCAATTCCTTTGGAAAAGATTCGCTCGATTTGCTGCGCATCCGTAATATCGGCTTTCACGAATGTGTAATTAGGATTGGACTCCACCGACTGCAAATTTTCAAGGTTGCCTGCATAGGTCAATGCATCCACGTTGATGATTTCGTAGTTGGCATACTTGCGGAGCATATACATGACAAAATTACTGCCGATAAACCCGGCCCCACCCGTAACGAGCAGTTTCATGCTGTCCCCTCCTTTAGTCAAAATTGATGTCTGCATCCTTCAGCAAGGGATGCTTCGCATCCTTCTCTGAAAGCACGGGATTACTCGTCGGCCAATCAATCGCCAAATCCGGGTCGTTCCATAGAATGCCGCGATCATGTTCAGGAGAATAATATGCATCCACTTTGTAGGCTACTTGTGTACCCGGCACAAGCGTACAAAAACCGTGAGCAAATCCTCGGGGAACTAGCAATTGCCGCTGGTTGTATTCGCTAAGGATGACACCCTGCCACTGACCAAACGTCGGCGATGAACGCCGGATATCCACAATCACATCGTAGATCGCGCCGGACAGAACTCTGACGAGTTTGGTTTGGGCTTGAGGATGAAGCTGGTAGTGCAATCCCCTCAGCACTCCCACTTCTGCCGAAAGGGATTGATTATCCTGAACAAAGGAATACTTTAATCCGTTCTTATGAAGAATCCGTTCATTGTAACTTTCCATAAAATATCCTCGATGATCACCGTGGACTAACGGCTCCAATATCTTCGCTCCATCCAAAAACAGCGGAATGACATTCATTCGATCCCTCCGTTGGCTGCTGACAGTGCTGACAGCATTTCTTCATATAGACTATATATATGTCAGACATCGGACAAATGATCGTTCATTGGCCTGGATCGGATTAATTTGATGAAAACATTCAAAAAAGCCAAGCATTAGAGAGCTCGTCTTGGCTTAAGTGGAAAGTTATATGATTTCCTTCTGCACGATCTTTTGCAAATATGCCAGCAACTGATCACGCAAGTCTTCATGCTGAAGCGCATAATGAATCGTCGTTTCGATAAAGCCAAGTTTCTCGCCGACGTCATGGCGAAGCCCCTCAAAATGATATGCCAGTATCTCTCTCCGCTCATTCAATCGGGACAATGCATCGGTTAGCTGAATTTCCCCTCCGACACCAGCAGACTGCTGTCCAAGAATCTCAAAGATATCAGGTGTCAAAATATAACGTCCCATAATGGCCAGGTTGGATGGCGACTGTTCCGTGCTCGGCTTCTCAATCAGGCGGCGCGCGCGGAACACGCGTTCATCGGTACGGGAGACGACTTCGCCGTCCACGATTCCGTATCTGGACACTTCGCTCCAATCGACGGGCTGCACGCCGACAATGGGTGATTGCAACTCGTCATACACCTCCATCATCTGCTGCAGACACGGCGTATTGGCTTCAACAATATCGTCCCCGAGAAGTACGGCAAACGGTTCGTCTCCAATAAATTTCCGTGCACACCAGATGGCATGTCCCAGTCCCTTGGGTTCCTTTTGCCGGATATAATGAATGTCCGCCATCTCGGATGGTTTGCGAACTTCGCTGAGCAGGTCCCACTTTTGTTTGTCAGCTAAATTCTGTTCCAGCTCGAAGGAGTAATCGAAGTGGTCTTCGATCGCACGTTTCCCCTTGCCAGTCACGATGATAATGTCTTCTATTCCAGAGGCGACGGCCTCCTCGATGATGTACTGAATCGTCGGCTTGTCAACGATCGGCAGCATTTCCTTTGGCATCGCTTTGGTGGCAGGCAGAAAACGTGTCCCCAGCCCAGCCGCAGGAATAATCGCTTTACGGATTTTCATGAAAATCATGGCCCCTTTTCAAAGTTCAAACAGTCGAAATATACGATGAATTCGAAGAGTAATCCAGTCAATACTGTACACTTCATTAACACAAAATGGCTAAGTGAACCCAAGTATACCATGGTTTTTTAGGCACTGTAACAACGATACGCAAATTATATTGCTTCTCATGGTACCACGAAAAGGGCGATGCCGGAATTGCTCCACTGCATCACCCTCATGTCTTGTTACACCATCAACAGCTCCCGGATATCATGCTCGGAAAGGGCGGTGGCCCCTCCGTCTCCCGGCTCGATCACTTCGGCGATCAGATCTTTTTTGCGCTGCTGCAGCTCCAGAATCTTCTCTTCGATCGTTCCTTCCGATACAAGACGGATAACCTGCACAACCTGCTTTTGCCCCATGCGATGGGCACGTCCGATCGCCTGCTCCTCCACGGCGGGGTTCCACCATAGATCGTATAAAACGACCGTATCCGCCCCCGTGAGGTTGAGGCCAGTTCCGCCTGCCTTCAAGGAAATCAAAAACAAGTCGCCTTCTCCCTCGTTGAAACGTCGGCACATGTCCACCCGGTCTTTGGCAGGCGTTTGCCCATCAAGATAAAACAAGCCGCGCCCCTGTGCAAGCAGCGTCTGGCGAATCATGGCGAGCATGCTCGCAAACTGGGAGAAAATCAGCATGCGCCTGCCTGAAGCCATGGCGTCCTCCACGATGTCCAGCAGTTGTTCCATTTTGCCCGACTCGCCCCGGTAGTCTTCCACAAACAGAGCCGGGTGGCAGCACAACTGGCGCAAGCGGGTAATGCCTGCCAAAATTTTGATGCGATGCTGCTGGAAACCGCCTTCTTGCAAATCGCGGGACGTTTCGTCCTGCAGTTGGGACAGATAAGCCGCGTACAGCTTCTTCTGCTCCTGGTTCAACTCCGAACGATGCACCGTTTCGATGCGGTCCGGCAGTTCTTCGAGCACGTCTTTCTTCAGGCGGCGCATGATAAATGGACGAACCATGCGGGCGATGCGCTCTGCCTGAAGATCGCGGAAGCGGCGATAGCTGGGGAACAGTCCCGGGAATATGGCCTCGAAAATGGACCACAACTCGTCCAGCGAATTTTCGACCGGCGTTCCCGTCAGGGCAAACCGGCGCGGAGCCTGGATTTGCTTCACGGCCCGAGCCGTCTGGGAAGAGGCGTTTTTGATCGCCTGCGTCTCATCCAGGATGAGCGTATGGAACGCCCTGCCCAAATACGTATCCAGATCGCGGCGAAGCAGCGGATACGACGTAATGACAACGTCGGCATGCTCCATATCCGCCAGCATCGAGGCACGCTCCTCCTTCTGCCCGGCCGCGACAAGTACGTTCAGATGGGGTGCAAAACGCGCAAATTCATGGGCCCAGTTATACGTTAACGATGCTGGCGCAACGACGAGCACTGGAGGATGACCTGTGTTCGCAGACAAATCCGGCGCCTCCGCCAACTCGGCCGTAATGTACGCGATGCTTTGCAGCGTTTTGCCAAGCCCCATGTCATCGGCCAAAATGCCGCCAAAGCGGTAAAACGCGAGCGTACGCAGCCACTGGTACCCGCTGGCCTGATAATCGCGCAGCACGGAGGACAGCGTGTCTGGCAGCGCGAAGTCCATCCGGTCCGGGTCGCGCAGATCGGCAAGGAAGCGCCGGATGGCACCGCCCCACTTCACATGGCCGGATACCTCGTCCCGGCCCGGAAGCTGCAAGGCCCGGACAGCCGGCAGCTGAATGTGGCTGCCGCGAATATCGCCAGGCTCCAACCCGAGCGAGTCCGCCACGCGGGCGAAGCTGTGCATGCCTTCATTTTCAAGCGAAATAAACGTACCGTCACGCAAGCGCATATAGGCTTTCTTTTCAACGATGCTGCGCATCAGCTCCTGAATCTCCAGTTCATCCAATCCGTCCATCTCGAAGGAAATTTCGAGCCAGTCCAACCCTTTGCCGAGATCGACCCGAACTTTCGGAGGAATCTGTGCGGCGGGCATCATCGCTTTGACTGCGTTCGGCACATAAACATCGGCGTATTTTTCGAGTTCAGGCACCAAGAAATACAGGACGTTATAAATGGCATCCTCCTGCTCGCTCACCCAGACGCTGCCCTCCCGCTCAAGCAAGGACGCATCCAACTTGTCGATTAAATGCTGTTCTCGTCGGCGGTCACGGATCAGAATCACTCGTTCTTCCTCTTCTTCGATCAAATATTCCGCGAGTGGATTGATGACCATCACTTCGTAATCGAATTCGAGGCGGGCCGTAATCCGTTCCCGATAGAAATCAAGGTACAGCTTCGGCGTGAGCGTCGGCTCCACGATCTGTTCCCGCACTTTGGCATCGATGGAGAGATGGCCGAGCATCCGTAATTCAGGCACCACATGCTGCACGAACTCGTTCACCTGATGTTCCGAGATATCAATGCTCTCCTTGATGCCGTAGGACGTAAGAGCACCCACCAAATCTTCCAGACTTCGCATCTGTGTCGGACCCAGCATGTGCAGCTCGCCTTCTACGACTGCGGCACCGTATGCCGGAAGAAGCAATACCTCGCGCAATCCCGAAACTTCAAGCTGATACCCTTCCTGCTTGCCTTCGGCGATCCGATAGTACAAAGGCAGCGCCCCCTGTCCCAGCGCAAGCGGACCGTTCACGAACCCGGTCCCTTCCATCCGGCTGTCCGCCTGAAGCAACAGATCGAGCAGCGGTTTCCATACCAGCGGCGCAATCAGGATGTCCCGGCTATCCGAAGCACCAAGGTAACCCGATATCGATTCCCGGTAAGCTTCTTCGCTATGGCGCATACGAATCAGCATGGATAGAATCTCTTGGTTGCGCGGGCTGAAATAATGGCGGGACGGATCATAGGCAAAATGTTTGGTAAACAGCATCGATACACCCTTTTCGACGCTGTTCAGAAACTGCTTGACCTTTGGAACGACGTACAGGCGTTTTTCGCCTACCTTGAGTTCCAGCGCCAGTTTGGCCTCTCCTTTGCGAACCTGTGCCAGCTTGCAAATGAATTGGACCTGCAGTTCTTCCTGAAACGGGGAGCGCAGTTCCGGAGCTGCCATGCTTCGTTCCAATGCGTGCATGGGATTTCGCTCCCTCGCAAAGAGCGACAAAATTTCGTCCGCCGTGCGATAGGAAGGTTTGTCTGCGGACCTCCCCCAGCCGAGCGCCGAGCTTGGACGACCCGCCTGCGCCAATGAAGAAGGAAGAGATGCATCGGGGCGCTCCCATGCGTTTTCCTCTACCAAAGTCCCCACGCGGGATGCGCCTTCTCCTCCTGCCTTCGAAGATGAAGTTCCTGCAGAAACGCCAACCGAAGTCGCCGGCCGCTCACTGTGCGCATCGCCTTCCCCCCGGGTCTTCTGGGCGGCAGGTTTTGCCTGTTCCCAGCGCTCGTGAATGGTCAAGAGGACGGCGGCCACGTGCTTGCAATAGTCGTAATACATCCCGTAGGCAGGACAATCGCAAAACGCCTCGATCTCTCCCGCCTCGTCCAGATCGATCTTCACCTTGTATCGCTCGGTTCCTCGCACGATCGCGTCATAATGCTGCTCATCCTCGCTAACAACTAGATTGGTCACACGTCCTGACTTATGGTAGTCATCCCCTCGTTTAAATGCCGTGACACCGCACAGCAATTTGATGTCCATCATCGAGAATGGCGCCACGTATCCCCCTCCTCCTTGCAAATCAATCGTCACGTTCCACCAACAACATCTTGAATCAACAGGTTCGTTCGTCCGTCCGTTCGTTATGGCGTCGCGTTTCTTGAATGTTTCTATTGGCGGGTCCTATACCCGATCCGGTTATGAAAAAGACCCCAAGAGCTCCTTCAAGCAGAGATTGGGGTCCGTTCCTCGTTCTTCATTCATGCATGGCGCTGTTTGGTTATTTCACCAGCTGACCGCGGGTAACGCCAAGCTGGTTGGTCGCTTTCAGCGTTTTCCATACTTGCGTGCCGCTAATTTCGCCGCGCAATGCACGGTTGTACAGATCGATAACCTCACGCACCTGCTCCGGCGTTTCTTCCAGGAACTCCACGCGGTAACGGGACACGCCCAGATCCATGAAGTTGGTCAGGTATTCTGCGCCGGACTGCTCTACCGCATTGTACACCGTATTGCGGCAGCCTTCATCCACGCGTACCGGGTGGGACATGCCGATCCGGTCCTGCAAGGAAGCGCGATGCTCTTCGCAAGGACGACCGCAGTTCGTGTAGTCCGTGCCTTCGCTCATAAATGTGCAGTACACGCAGTGCTCTGTGTGGAACATCGGCAAATGCTGGTGAATAACCACTTCAGTACGGTCCGTACGCGCACGTCCGAGCAGATCCACCATTTGTTGAATGTTCAGGTCATAGGATGGCGTCACCCAGTCGCAGCCTGCTTCCAGGAACAATTCAACCGCTTTGTGATTGGCGATGTTCAGGGAGAAGTCGCCGATCAGCTGCGGATGCTTCGCATCCGGGTTCTCCATCCGGTGACGCAAGTAGTAATAAAGCGCTCCGGTGTTGCGCACCAGCACGGCATCCGGCTGCAAACGCAAAATGTTGGCATGGTAGCCGTTCTCGCCAGGCATGTGGATGCGCGGCGTCGCCAGCGCGATTTTGCGGCCTGCGGCACGCACGGCCTCCACCGCTGCCGGGAACTGCTTGATGAACTCGAAGTCGGCGTAGATCATGCCGATGCCGGCCTCCAGCGCTGCCTCCACTTGCGGCAGGCTGCGGCACAGCGCGGTCAGCTCGGCTTGACCGCGCGCCACCGGCGTTGCGGGCACGGCCGCATCGCCGTACACGTCCACCGCCCGTTTCACGTAGACGGGCGGTTTCGGGCGCTCGCCCGCGAGCTGTTCTACCGCCTGACGGCGAATGTTGTTCAGCTCGCGCATCGGGATGATGACGTCACCGTGCAGGTTGACGTCCAGCTCTTCCAGCTGGAACACGGTACCGCCGAGACGGCCAAACTGCTCTTCGAGCAGCTCATGCGTCATCGGGCGCTTCTGTGCGATGTCCAGCTCCATCTCCGAATCGACGCGTACCGTCGTGCCTTTCTGCACGTCAGTCCACCATGTGCTGAGCGGCTGCCCCGGGCTGCCGATGACTTTGACGTGTACCGGGAAAACGCGGTAAGGTTTGTCGGTCTCGAAGGTCTGGCGCAGACGTTTGTCCAGCGCAGGGTCATTCGTTTTCCATACCTTGTCGCCCACTTTCACGCGACGCAGGTCGACGTCGCTGCGGCCGGGCACGATGTCCACGATCCAGCCCTCTTGGCCTTCGCCTTCGAGTTTGACGCCTTTGCGGCGAACGTCGTAGACGCGTCCACCCTCTTCTTTTTTCGTCGGGTCGCCGGCATCGAACACAATGCCGTCCCCGCGCTTAACGGGTGCATCCAATTTGACGACTACGCCGTCGCGCAGCACTTGATCCACACGCCCCAGATAGACGCCGCGGCTTTTCGGGAACGTGCCGTCCACCAGTTTTTTGTTGTTCGTGCCTTCCAGGAAACCGTGCGTAAAACCGCGCGAGAAGCTTTGCTGCAGTTCGCGAACCTCTTCCTTGCTTGGACGGGTATCGTCGCCGTCGAAATAACGATCGATCGCCTTGCGGTATTTGCTGACCACGTTCGCCACGTATTCCGGCGTTTTGAGGCGGCCTTCGATTTTGAAGGACGTCACGCCCGCTTCGATCAATTCCGGCATCAGGTCAATCGCGGCCAAATCCTTCGGCGACAGAAGATACGCCACATCGCCCATCGGTTTGTGTTCGCCATCCACCATTAAGTCATACGGCAAACGGCAAGCCTGAGCGCATTCTCCGCGGTTCGCCGAACGTCCGCCCCACATTTCCGAGGTCAGGCACTGTCCCGAATAGGAGACGCACAACGCGCCATGGACAAATACTTCCATCGGCAGTTTCGCCTGCTCACCGATCTTTTGGATCTGCTTCAAGTTATTTTCCCGGCCAAGCACAACTCGCTCCATGTCAAACGGCTTTGTGAACTCTACCGCTTCCGGCGACGTAATCGTCATTTGAGTGGAACCGTGAATCGGGAAGTCCGGCGAAATTTCGCGGATCAGCTTCACCAATCCCAAATCCTGCACGATGACCGCATCCACGCCTGCATCCACGCAAGCGTCGATCAGTTCCTTCGCGTCCTCCAGCTCATTTTCAAAAATCAATATGTTAAAGGTCAAAAAACCCTTCACGCCATAGCTATGCAAAAACGCCATAATTTCCGGCAGCTCGTCCATGCGGAAATTGTTCGCGCGCGCACGCGCATTGAATTTTTCGACGCCGAAAAAAATCGCATCCGCTCCGTTGGCTACCGCCGAACGCATGCAATCCCAGTCCCCCGCAGGTGCCAGAAGCTCAACGTCCTCTCTTCGAATTGCTGTTGTTGTCATTGTTTCCTCCCCGTCACCGATCCTTGGATCGGATTTCTTGCCCAACCTTCCGTCTTGGCGACTCTTATATATATCTATACATTATGACTGTATTGCCCGATATTCGGGTGCGCAGTCATCCATTTCCGGTCGATCAGCAGTCATAACTCCTGAACTAGTATAGTGTATCACTTCTGTCTTGCCACATCTACGTTTTCCTGAAAAATCCGTATATTGTTACTGCAAACTTTTCCATATCATTTCAACTGCAAATTGGTAGTCATCACATGTCCTCGTATATGAAAAAACGGAAGGCCCCATGGCCCTCCGCCTACATATTCAGATCTGACGATCTCCATATTGTTTCTTCTATTATTTGATCAAAGTAAATGAGTTCACTGCTTTTTCCAGCGCCGCCACCTGCGCCTCCGTGCTGTTGGCATCGTTCAGAGCTGTTGTGATTGTGTACGTCATGCCGCCCTGTTCAAACACAATCTGCCGGCCGCTGTACGGGATGCCGTTCTCCACCTCATGGTATCGGAAGGAAAACGCCGGAATGCCCGCAAACGTCAGTTCCTCGCTGCCGAGCAGCTTGAAATTTTTGCGTGATTTGGCCGCTTCCGCGTAGGCTTCCCGCAGCTGGCTGACCGTCATCTCCACCGAGCTGTTCGCGTTTGCGGCGATGGAAAATTCGCCTCCCGTGAACGTGTACATGACCGGCGAATACTCGAACTGGTCACTGTATGGCGTCCAATAGCGCGGGATGTTCACGCTGTACTGGTATCGTTTGGACGTGCGCTTCACCGTTTTGCTTTTATCGATCAGGTATGGATCTTCATCCAGCTGCCCGAAATTGTCAGCCACCGTATCGAAATCGATCTGCATGCTGTCCATCACCCGTTCAAACCATTTCCGATTGGCTTCCTGAGCCTCGGGGAACGAGAACTCTGCATAATAACGGTAACCGTTCTTCTGCAGGAACACATCGAACTCCGTCTGCCAACCATCTCCGAAATTGTACCGGAACTCGCTGACCTCAGCCGTCTCGCCGGCAATGTTCATCGTATAGGAACGGACAGGTTCATAGCTTTCGCCCACGAACGTTTCGCGCATCCATTGATCCAACTGGCCGCTCCATTCCTTTACGGTTGTTCTTGGGGGAGCGGAGGTCACGCGCAGCTGCAGAAATGCCCCGTTTTTGTCCTGGTACGTCATCTGATTGTTGTCCATCGACCAGCCTGCCGGTACCTGGAGCTCAATGCCATAATCTTCATTCGCCGCGAAACGCATGCCATCTTCAACGGTAGACAAATCCTTGATGCTTTTGTCCGATGCCGGAAAAGAAAGCTGGAAGGAATTCAACAGCGATGCGCGTTTGCCCAAATCTTTATAGTTCAGGGCCTCGGAGTCGGCCAGGTACACATCGTATTGGCGGCCTTCGCTGACATATTGCCGCATCTCCCAAAAGGTTCCGTCCGGATCCTTGCCAACGATGCGAGCGTAGGGCGTTTCCCCCTTGGATACAGTCTGCCTGTCGAGCACCGTGCCACCGTTTATTTTCGCCTCTTGCACGAGCTGTTGCAGCATGTCATCCGGATCAAGGGCAACCTCCTGATCGCTGACGTATACCTCGAAGTAATAACTGCCATCCGTTGATCGGAACGACATCAATCGTTCCTGGTCCCCGCTCTGCAGGAACATCAGGTCTGCCGGGTAGTTGATGGACCAGCCGTAATAGCTGTTCCCCACCTTCGTTTTGTTATCGTCCAGGGCAATGTCATCCTCGTCATCCGGATCTGCCGCTTCGCTCCATTGAGGTAGTCGGATGACCAGTTCTCCCGAAGCGTTCGGTGCAAGCGTGGCTCCAATGCCTGCAGCTACGGGCCGCAAGGGCACCATTAACACCCCGTTGACCATTTGGGGAGCGGCGCCCATCTCTTTTTTTACGCCGTCTACCCAGGCAATGGTGCTGCCCATCGTCAGCGTGACGGTATGCGCGCCTTCCTTGATTTTGATCACGTCGTCCTTTTCCAGCCGGATTTCGCTGCCGAACGCTTTTTTGAAAATCCCCACGGGAACCATGGTGACCCCATTCGTTTGATATGGCTTGATTATCGTTTGTTTGTTCCCATTGATATAAGCCCCTGTGCTGCCGGTTTTGATCCGCAGTTCACTGGTTATCATTTCCGCCGCGGATGCCCACTGGGGCATGGACACGCCTGCGGTTAATATGCCGGTCAATATCGCTGTGCCAAGCACATGCATAACATGCTTTTTCATTTCGTTTTTCTTCCTTTCGGGATTCGCTCTGTATCATGGGTGAACACACTAATCCTATTGTTCTTCGGCATACGCCTCATCGGAATCGGAATCCGGATCAAGCCCCACGTCGGCGAAATCGACCAATGCCAGCGTACGCGTAACGATATCTCCGTCCGACTGCATCAACAGCTTCACTTTTTGCCCCGGCAAATAGCCTTTCAACAGTTCGTTGATGTCCACCATCGACGTTATGCGTGTTCCCGCAACGCTGTATAACAGATCGCCTTCCTTGATTTTGGCTTTGCTCGCTTCGGGTGACAGCACACCCGTCACGGTCAACGGGTCGTCTGTCGGAAGCCCCACAATGGCGGACCAGCTCTCTTCGAGCTCAAGTCCCAGACTTGCCCGCTTCACTTCCCCGTATTTGAAAAAATGCTGGATCACATATTGGACCGTATCCACAGGGATGGAGAACCCCATGTTTTCAATGCCCACCTCGGCGAACTTCATGGAGTTGATGCCAACCACCTCGCCTTTCAGATTGACCAAAGGCCCGCCGCTATTGCCGGGGTTGATGGCCGTGTCCGTCTGGATCAGGCGATACGTTTCCTGTACGCCGCGGTTCAGACCGCTGATTACGCCGACGCTCGCCGAATTTCGCAGGGAAAACGAAATCGGCGTGCCGATCGCGATGACCGTTTCCCCAACGACGGCTTGCGAAGCTTTGGCAAAGGTCGCAGGCTGAAGCGACTTGCCATTGATTTTGATCAATGCAATATCGCTTAACGGATCGCTGTAGCTCTCGGTGATCTTATATGTATTGCCATCTGTCGTAACGACGACCGGGTTGTCCAACCCGTCAATGACGTGAGCGTTCGTGACAATCCAGCCATTCGCGCGAATTATGACGCCTGTGCCATGGGCAAGATTGTAACGGTCCGCTGTTCCTGTGGTTCCTTCGGTGGATTTGCCGATAATGCCTACTACGGAAGGTGAAACTTTTTCGATGACCTTGGGGATGGCTTCATTCCCTTTATACTGGTACAATCCTGTCTGTGCATCGTATTGCCCGCTGCCTCCCAATGCCTTGACCAGATCAGCCGTGCTGACATATACCTGTCCGTCAATCACTTTTGCCTTCATGTTCGCCGCTGCCTGTGCCGGTCCGGGTGTCAACGCAACCCCGATGGACAACACTGCAGCCATGAACACGGCCATGCTTTTTTTCCCCAGTGCTTTCATTCTCTCAACCTACCCTCTTTTAATAAAACAATCTGCACGCACACATGTCATCCTGGTGGATCCTACGATTCAAACGGAAGTTTCATATGGGTAAGTTCCAATGTAACATACAAAATATTCCTGCACAATTGACTATGGACCTGATTTCTCGCAGCAACATCTCAAGGCCGTCCAGAATCTATTAAAAATAAAAAAACACCCTCCATGGAAGTTGGAAAGTGTTTGATGATTCGGGTTCTCATGCTGTTATGTACTTGTCGGTCGCATCATTCATCAGGAACCGAACCAGCCGGTAATCATGGCATAATCGGTCATCAGAAACACCAACAGACTGACGACGGCAAATCCGATGGCAAACACGTTTTTCTTTGGAGCCCGTAGCAACCGAATCAACCCGATCAAGATGATGACGGTAAACAATAGAACAAAGATGTCAAACGCATTGAAATTCGATGTACTCGCCGTGGCGGCTTCTGCAAGCAGCATGGATAGACAGACCTCCTCACCATAGTTGAACATCCAACACATCCCTGAGTTCTTTCTCTATGTTATCCGTCCCCCGCTTGCAATGCAAGCACTTTCATCCAAAAATATGAAAAACAGGATAACGAAAACGCCCCCAAACCGGGAAAGGAAAGAACTCCACTCTCGACTGAAGAACGTGAATAATAAACCTCATTCCACAATCGATAAAGAGCAGTTCCCTTTCATAGGGGGCCGTAAATCGCAATCCAGCTAATTGTCATCCAAGGTCCTGAACCCTTGGACCGCCCTTGCACCAATGATGATGGGCTTGGGCTTCGAGCGATCCATTCGGATTATTGGGTGAGCTGCAGCGCTTTGCTTCGTTCCGTATCGCGCTCCAGAATCGGTTTCAGGTACTTGCCTGTATAGGATTCCTCTACTTTCACGATATCCTCCGGCGTTCCGGTCGCCACGATCGTTCCGCCGCCGCTGCCGCCTTCCGGCCCGAGGTCGATAATGTAATCGGCGGTCTTGATGACGTCTAGGTTATGCTCGATGACAAGCACCGATTCTCCCGAATCGACCAGACGGTGCAAGACGTTAAGCAACCGGTCGATATCGTCGACATGCAGCCCGGTTGTCGGCTCGTCCAGGATATAAATCGTTTTGCCCGTGCTCCGGCGATACAGTTCGGAAGCCAGCTTCACGCGCTGCGCTTCGCCCCCGGAAAGCGTCGTTGCCGGCTGGCCCAGGTTGACATAGCCAAGACCTACGTCAAGCAGCGTTTGCAGCTTGCGATGAATCTTCGGAATGTTTTCGAAGAACCGGGTCGCATCCTCCACCGTCATGTCGAGCACATCGGCAATGCTTTTGTTTTTGTATTTGACTTCAAGGGTTTCCCGATTGTAGCGTTTGCCCTTGCAGACTTCGCACGGAACGTAAACGTCCGGCAGGAAGTGCATCTCGATCTTGATGATGCCGTCCCCGCGGCAAGCTTCGCAGCGCCCGCCCTTGATGTTGAAACTGAAGCGGCCTTTCTTGTATCCGCGTACCTTCGCTTCATTGGTTTGCGAGAACAGGTCGCGAATGTCGTCGAAGACGCCGGTATACGTTGCCGGATTGGAACGCGGCGTACGGCCGATCGGCGATTGGTCGATATCGATGACCTTGTCCACATGCTCAAGGCCGCGAATCTCTTTATATTGTCCGGGACGAACACGTGCCCGATTCAGGTCACGCGCCAGCGTTTTATACAAAATTTCGTTCACCAGCGTGGATTTACCCGATCCGGATACCCCCGTCACCGCAGTAAACACACCCACCGGAATTTTGACGTTCAGGTTTTTGAGGTTATTCTCCTTCGCCCCGCGTATTTCCAGCCAGCGATCTCCCACGCTGCGGCGCTCGTTGCGGATCGGAATGAACTTGCGGCCGCTCAAATACTGGCCTGTCAACGAGTTTTCATTGTTCATGATCTCTTCCGGCGTTCCCTGCGCCATAATGGTTCCGCCATGAATACCGGCTCCAGGTCCGATATCGATAATATAGTCGGCTGCCATCATGGTGTCCTCGTCATGCTCGACAACGATAAGGGTATTACCGATGTCCCGCATATGCGCAAGCGTCGCAATCAGGCGGTCGTTATCCCGCTGATGCAGCCCGATGCTCGGCTCGTCCAAAATGTACAGCACGCCCATGAGACTTGAACCGATCTGCGTAGCCAAACGGATCCGCTGGGCCTCGCCGCCGGACAACGTTCCCGCGGCACGGCTCATGGTCAGATAGTCCAAACCAACGTTCACCAGGAAGCCGAGACGGCTGTTGATTTCCTTCAGGATCAGCCGTGCAATGGATTCTTCTTTTTCGCTCAGCTGCAGCGACTCGAAGAACCGGCCGGCCTCGCCGATGGACAATCCCGTGACGTAAGCCATATTGTGGTCGTTAATGGTCACTGCCAGACTCTCGCGCTTGAGGCGTTGTCCTTTGCAAGTACCGCATGGTTTCGCGCTCATGTACCCTTCAATGAATTCGCGAATGCCGTCGGATGCCGTTTCGCGGTAACGCCGCTCGAGATTGTTCACGATGCCCTCGAACGTCACCATCGCTTCCTTGCGTTGGCCAAAATCATTTTCGTACCGGAAACGAACTTTTTCCGAACCTGTTCCGTGCAGCAATTTGTTCATTTGCTCCGCAGGCAGCTCTTCGACAGGAACGTCCTGCGGAATGTTAAAGTGCTCACACACCGATCTGAGGAATTGGGGATAGTACGTCGAAGTACCTCCCGTCCAAGCATCAAAAGCGCCCTCTTCGATCGTTTTGCTCCGATCGGGAACGAGCAGATCGGGGTCCACGATCATTTTGACGCCCAAACCGTCGCAATCCGGACAAGCACCGAACGGGCTGTTGAAAGAAAACATTCGCGGTGCCAGCTCGTCCATGCTGAAGCCGCAGATCGGACAAGCAAAGGTCGAACTGAAGCGCAGCTCCTCCTGATCGATGATATCTACCAGCAGCTGTCCTCCCGACAGATTCAATGCGGTTTCGATCGAATCGGCCAGCCGTGCTTGTACTTCTTCCTTAATGACGATCCGGTCCACGACGACTTCGATCGTATGCTTTTTGTTTTTCTCCAGCTGGATGTCTTCGGACAAGTCACGCAGCTCGCCATCTACGCGTACGCGCACAAAACCCTGTTTGGCCACGTCCGAGAACACGCTTTTGTGTTCGCCCTTGCGCCCTGAAACGATCGGCGCCAAAATCTGCAACCGCGTCCGTTCCGGATATTGCATGATGCGATCCACCATTTGCTCAACGGTCTGGGAAGTGATCTCGACCCCGTGGTCCGGACAATGCGGATGCCCGATGCGCGCAAACAGCAAACGCAAGTAGTCATAGATTTCCGTTACGGTTCCCACCGTAGAACGAGGGTTGCGGCTCGTCGTTTTCTGATCGATGGAAATGGCCGGTGACAGCCCTTCAATCGAGTCCACATCCGGCTTCTCCATCTGGCCCAGAAACTGTCTGGCATACGCCGATAACGATTCCACGTAGCGCCGCTGTCCTTCGGCATATATCGTATCAAAGGCCAGCGAGGACTTGCCCGAACCACTCAGCCCCGTCAAAACGACAAATCGGTCACGCGGGATGGTTATGTCGATGTTTTTCAAATTGTGCGCTCGCGCGCCTTTAATGACAATATTCTCGCTCGCCAATGGTTATCCACCCTTTCAACAGTCAAAATCTTGCCAACCTTCCATCCTATTAACCTTTTAACCCATTTGTTTGTTAGTACCAGTATAGACTCGTTTCCGAAATTTCAACATGGCAATATGATCGGTCATGATCGGTTCTAATTGTATAAAGCCAAATCTACCAAGCCTTACTCAACAAGAGAACGGCCGTCCGGCCGTTCTCTTGTTGCAATCATTCTTCACCATTCCCCGAATGCCAAGGAACTGCTCCGACTTATTCGGCTCGAAGTTCAAGCAACGCGTCGCGAAGCTCGGCGGCACGTTCGAATTGCAGGTTCTTGGCAGCATCCTTCATCTCTGCCTCCAGGCGTTGAATCAGCGACTGGCGCTCCTTCTTCGACATTTTGCCGGCCGCGCCGGACAAGTATTCGTTCTTCGATTCGGCCACCTTGGTCGCCTCGATCACGTCACGCACTTTTTTGCGGATTGTCTGCGGCGTAATGCCGTGCTTCTCGTTGTACGCGATCTGGATGGAGCGGCGACGTTCCGTTTCCTTGATCGCCATGTCCATCGAATCGGTCACCTTGTCGCCATACAATATAACCCTGCCCTCGCTGTTCCTCGCGGCCCGGCCGATCGTCTGGATCAGCGAACGCTCGGAACGAAGGAATCCTTCCTTGTCGGCATCCAGAATCGCCACCAGCGATACCTCCGGCAAATCCAGTCCTTCCCTCAGCAGGTTGATGCCGATCAGCACGTGGAACGTCCCCAGCCTCAGATCGCGAAGGATGGCCATCCGTTCCAGCGTTTTGATATCCGAATGCAGATATCGCACCTTGATCCCGATTTCCTTCAGGTAGTCGGTCAGGTCCTCGGCCATTTTCTTCGTCAGCGTGGTGATCAGCACGCGCTCATCCTTCTCGATCCGGTCGCGAATTTCCCCGATGAGATCATCGATCTGGCCTTTTGTAGGACGCAGGTCAATGACAGGGTCAAGCAGGCCGGTAGGTCGAATGATTTGTTCCACCATTTTATCGGTATGCTCGATTTCATATGGTCCCGGCGTTGCCGATACGTAGATGATCTGGTTCATCTTTTCCTCGAATTCCTCGAACTTGAGCGGACGGTTATCCAGTGCCGACGGCAGACGGAAGCCGTGTTCGACCAGCACGGTTTTGCGTGCCTGGTCACCGTTGTACATGGCCCGGATCTGCGGCAGCGTCACGTGCGACTCGTCGACCACAATCAGCATGTCGTCCGGAAAATAATCCAGCAGCGTATAAGGCGTGTCGCCACGTTCGCGGAACGTCAGCGGCCCCGAGTAGTTCTCGATTCCCGAACAGAAACCGACTTCCTTCATCATTTCGATATCGTACCGCGTGCGTTGCTCCAAGCGTTGGGCCTCAAGCAGCTTGCCTTGCTCCCGGAACTTCTCAAGCTGCTCCTCAAGCTCCCGTTCGATATTGACCAATGCGGCGCGCATCGTCTCTTCCTGGGTAACGAAGTGAGACGCCGGGAAGATCGCGATGTGCTCGCGCTCGCCGATCAGTTCCCCCGTCAGCACGTCGATTTCGGTAATGCGTTCGATCTCGTCGCCGAACAGCTCGACCCGGACAGCATGCTCGCCTTTCGATGCCGGGAAAATCTCGATGACGTCGCCGCGCACTCGAAAGGTGCCGCGCACGAAGTTGATGTCGTTCCGCTGGTACTGTATTTCCACCAGACGGGACAGAATCTGGTTTCGCGGTTTCTCCATGCCCACCCTGAGGGACAGCAGCATGTTGGAATATTCGTGCGGCGATCCGAGACCGTAGATGCAGGACACGCTCGCTACGATAATGACATCCCGGCGTTCGAACAGCGAACTGGTCGCCGCATGCCGGAGCTTGTCGATTTCCTCGTTGATGCTCGAATCTTTCTCGATGTAGGTATCAGAGGAAGGAATGTATGCTTCCGGCTGGTAATAGTCGTAATAACTTACGAAATACTCCACCATGTTGTTCGGAAAAAATTCCTTGAATTCGCTCGCAAGCTGGGCAGCCAGCGTTTTGTTGTGGGCAATGACCAGCGTCGGGCGCTGCAGTTTGGCAATGGTTTGCGCAATGGTGAACGTCTTGCCCGTTCCGGTCGCCCCCAGGAGCGTCTGATACCTCTTCCCTTCCTGAACGCCCTTCACCAACTGTTCGATGGCTGCAGGCTGATCACCTTGGGGAGAAAACTCTGACTCGATTTCGAACGTTTTGTCGCTCATGATAATATCGCTCATTGCCGTATCTCACCCTATCGTCTAAAATAATAGTCACTATATATTGTCGAAGTTCCCCGAATTTTGATATGGGAAAACTTATATCAATAGGAATATTTGTTCCCGTTCAATTATACCCTGTTGATGCAAGCGATGCAAACACGAAGTGAAGACAGGAGTGGGTTATTTTATGGATATTGCGACACTTATCGGTATCATTGCCGGGATTGCCGCAGTTATCAGCGGATTTCTGTGGGAAGGGGGCCAGCTATCCGGACTTTTGCAAAAAACGGCTGCATTGATCGTTTTCGGCGGTACGATCGCCGCCGTGGCCGCCAGCTTCCCTGTACATCGGCTGCGAACGATTCCTGCCGCGCTGCGCATGGCTTTCGGGCGAAGCGGCGACGAATCGAAGCAATGGGTCGACGAACTCGTGGACATGTCTACGCTCGCCCGTCGATCAGGGGTGCTCGCACTGGAGCGCAAAGTCATGGAACATCCGAACCAATTTCTGAAAGACGGCATTCAGATGGTTGTGGACGGCACCGACCGGGACGTCGTTCGCCAGATCATGGAACTGGAGATCGATGCCGTCGAGCAGAAGCATGAAGGCTATGCCAAAATATTCGAATCTGCCGGAGGATATGCCCCTACCATGGGTATCATAGGCACCGTTATGGGTCTGATCCAGGTCCTGGGCAGCCTTACGGATCCAACCGGACTGGGTCCGGCCATTGCCGTTGCTTTCACCGCAACCTTGTATGGCGTAGCCAGCGCAAACTTGATCTTTTTGCCTATCGCCTCCAAAATCAGGTCCCGCAGCGCGGAAGAGATCCAGACCATGGAGGTCCTGCTTGAAGGCGTGCTTGCCATTCAGGCCGGAGAGAACCCGATGCTGGTACGCAAACGGCTGGAATCTTTCACCCTTGCCCATCGCCAGGTCACCCGCACTACGTTGAAGGAGGGGTTGGATGAGCCGGCGCAGTAGGCGGCGGGGAAAACGCATGTCTGCCGATCATCGGGATCGGTGGATGATTACCTATGCCGACCTGATTACCCTTTTGCTGATATTCTTCGTCATCATGTACGCCATGAGCAATCTGGACACGAGCAAGTATACGGTCGTAACCCAATCGCTGCAGAGCACGTTCAGTGAATCCCATTCCCTGCTTGAACAAGGAGAAGGCCTGGGCGGAACCGCAGGACAAGCCATTACGAAGAATCCACCGCCGTCGACGGAGGGCGAAGGAAACGGGGAAGGGCAGCAGTCGCCAGCCGATTCCGAGGAAACACCGCTTACCGAGCGGGAAGAACAATTCAGGGCTCAGGAGCAGGAATTGCAGAACCTGTACGACGTCATTACCCAATACATCAACGAAAACAATCTTGGCGAACAAATTTTCGTCGCGGATAAGCCCCAAGGCATTTCCATCACGTTAAGCGACCGCTTTCTCTTCGATCAAGGCCAGGCCGCGCTCAAAAGCGGAGCCGCGCCAACGCTGGGCAAGCTTGCCAGCCTGTTCCAAGACCTGAGCATGACGATCAGCATCGAAGGGCACACGGACAATGTGCCGATCGGAGTCAAATCGCCGTATAAAGACAATTGGCAGCTTTCGGGGGAACGCGCTTTGTCGGTACTGAGGTTTTTCCTGGATGAAAAAAAACTGGATCCCGATCACTTCCAATATGCGGGTTACGCGGATACGCGTCCTGCCGCCGACAACGCCACCGCCGCGGGACGGCAAAAAAACCGGCGCGTGGAAATTACCGTATTGCGCCAGCTTCAGCCTTGATCCAGCCATGCCTCTCATCCAACCCAATCCCCCGCATATCTGCCAAAAAAATATTAAGCACGATCCGTTCGACAGACGAGCGGACCGTGCTTTTTTTAGAAAATACACCACACATGACCCACATAGTGCGCCCTTGGCTCCAAACCTCTTTACGCATCTTCCCCCGTTTGGGTAGGACGAAGAATGGCAGAACCGACGGTCAGCAAAATGAGAGCCATGATTCCCAAAATCAGCAGCGGCATTCGGATGTCGGACAACGTTCCCCCTGCCGAGATCGTTTCCACGGCCTGGATCGTCCATTTCTGCGGCACAACATTCGCGATCTTCTGCATATAGTCCGGCATGATGGACAACGGCCAGAAACATCCGCCAAGCATGCATGTCGGCGTAATAATCAAGGAATTCAGCATGCCCACGTTTTGCGATTTGCGAACCAATCCGGCAACCGTACTGGCGATCCCCATGGCTACCAGCATAAATGCCCCAAGAATAAGCACATGGGTGCCGAACGGAATTCCCGCATCATAATGTAATACCCAGCGGCTGATCGCAAGAACGAGCACGATCTGTACCAGTCCGATCGCCATGCTGCCCAAAAAATTGCCGATGGCAATCTCGTGTGCGCGCACCGGCGCCGTGTATACACGCGCCATCGTCCGCTGCCTGCGGTCCTCCATAATGACGGTCACCGCACTGCTGACCAATCCCATCATGAACATGATCGTAAATCCCGTGACGTTGTTCAATCCCGGCTTCGGATAAATGCGAAGTTCTGTCGTCTCCCCGGAAATGCGGTGTTTCCCCGTTTCCGCAAGCAGCTGTTCGAATTTCCCATCCATCTCGGAAGAAGAAAGAGTTACGCTCGAACCGGCCGCTCCGTTCGCATCGTTTAACGCAGCCTGCCTTACCGCAGCAGCGGACTGGCGAAATCCCTCATCCAATCCTTCGACGGCGGCTTTGAACGCGTATGAACCTTCCGTTACTTTCAGTTCGGTCAACCGAACCGAAGTCGGTTCCCCGGCCAGCAAACGCTCGGTGTATCGGGAGGGGATAACCAGCCCTATGCTTCCTTTCTGCGACTGGATCTTTTCCTGTACCTCTGCCTCGCTGTCCATCGGCTGGAGCACATACTCCGACTTCAGCGAAAGCTCTTGAATCAACGCGGCGCCTGCAGCCCCTTGATCCTCGTTGACATATGGAATCACTTCCCGCATGTTGTCGTCGTTTCCCAAAAGGGCAACGGCTGCCGTTACCACGACACAAGGAAGCAGAAGATACGAGAGTATGCCTCTCTTGCGTCCCAACGTGCGCCGAATCATTAACCAGGCGATATTCAGACTATTCATGACGGCCACCCGCCTTTCCATAGATCAATACTGCGGCTGCCAACAGCACCGCGCACACCGTGCCAAGCATCGTGATATTGTGCAGGATTTCCTGTATGGGAGCGTTCAGCATCATGGCCAGAAAGCTTTGAAGGGCCCAATGATTGACGGTAAATTCGCTTATTCGCTGTACGAACTCCACGGGAATCGGGGTAAATCCTCCGCTCACAAACGTCATCGCAATAATGACGGTCTGCAGGGCGGCATTGGCTGCGGGGGCGCTTTTGAACAATGCGGATAAAATGACGCCGAGCACCATCGATGCCACCGTAATCAGCAAACACACGAGGACGACCAGCATAGGGTGCATTCCCCAATTCACGTCATACAGCCAATACGTCATCAGCACGATGACCATGCCCTGCATGAACGCAAGCAGGCTGCTTCCGGCGATTTTGCCCGCAAAGATTTCAGAGCTGCGGAGGGGAGCTGCCTGCAAACGAAGCAAGGTGTTCCGGCTCTTCTCTCCGGAAATGCTGTTAATGGCCGTCATGCCCGAATACAGCATAAACATCGCCAGCATGGATGCCGCATAATATTGGGAGGCGCTGTATGTGCCGCCGCCATTTCCCGGATGGCTGACCTCTACAGAGGGGGTCTGTCCCGAATGATCCCCGGCTTGCTGCCGGTTGACTGATGCAGCCGCCGCATCCGGTCCAAGCACTTTGGCGACGGCCGCCTGCCGGTTCAATTCGTCCGCAAATCGGGAAAATACGGTTTCCCCCAGGGCGTTCTTCACGCTATCTTTTCCCGGAATCCAAGTCATTGTTGCCTGTTCCCCCTGCGTGGCGAGCTTTTCCAAACCGGCAGGAACGACTATCGCAAAATCGAGTTCCCCGTCCCGAAGCGCACGAACCGCTGCCTCTTGGGTGGCCATGGACTGCGGTTTGACCATGCCAGCCACTGCCGGAGTGGCCACAAAAGCATTCAGCGCCTGGCTGATCGTGCCGTCCGGTTCGTGCAGGACCAAGCCTACGCGCACCGGATCGATATGATCGACTTCTTCCGAACCCATCGTACCCGAGAGAGCCGCGCCCAGAATGAAAATCAGCAGCAACGGCAAGATGAACAGATTGATGAGCACCGAGCGCATGCGTAAAATGCGCTGCAGTTCAAAGATGCAAATATGCCATACTTTTACCATCTGTTCCCCTCCTAGTCCCGCAGCGTGCGTCCGGTGAGATGGAGGAACAGCGTTTCTAAGCTCGGCTCTTCCACCTTCAGCGACTGAATGGAAATATCGTGTTTGCTGCAAATGAACAGCATATCCTGCAAATCCTGCTGTGCCGAAGGCAGCGTGATGACGAGTTCATGGCCTGCGCATTCCACCGCGTGCACGCGGGGATGAAGCCTGATCTCTTCCACGGCGGCGTCCGTGATGCCGGACGTGGCCAGCACGATTTTTTCCTCGGAAGCCACCCGTTCCCTCAGCTCAGCCTCGGTCCCGCACGCAATGACATGCCCCTGGTCCATAATGGCCACCCTGTCGCTGATCGCCGCCACTTCCTCCATGTAGTGACTGGTATATATAACGGTCGATCCCATATCGTTCAACGTTCGTACCGACTCCAGTATGTGGTTCCGCGATTGCGGATCGATTCCTACCGTAGGTTCGTCCATAATAATGACATCCGGTCGGTGCATAATGGCACAAGCAATGTTAAGCCTGCGCTTCATTCCGCCGGAAAACGTGGACGGAGCATCTTTTGCTTTGTCCTGCAGGCCGACGAATTCCAGCGACTCCTGCACCCGTTCCTTGAGCAGATGGCCCCGCAAGCCGTACAGGCGAGCAAAAAAAGTGACGTTTTCGGCCGCGCTCATCGATTCATACAACGCCAGGTCCTGCGGCACCAGCCCAAGTCTGCGTTTGACTTCTAGCGGCTTTTCTTTGACAGATATGCCGTCCAGCCGGATATCCCCCTGGTCTATTTTGAGCAGCCCGGCAATCATGCTGATGGTCGTGCTTTTCCCTGCCCCGTTCGGACCGAGCAATCCGAAGATTTCGCCCTTTCCGATGCTCAGATTCAGATGGTCTACGGACAGCTTGCTGCCATACCGTTTAACCACGTTTTCGATTTCGAGTATGCCCATGCATCACACGCTCCTCTTGTCTCCGGCTTGTCGCGTCCGGTCCTTATAGTTGTATCATAACGAACAATAGGCTGGATTGGAGGTACGAAAGGTCATGAAACGAAGGTGACTTAAGTCATCTCCTGAACCCAAAACGTCCTATGGTATAATGGCAGAGAAACGAATTCGGCAAAGCCTGCCTGTGGTTTAACCCATTTTTGTATAAAAGGATGACGCTGCCTTATGCCGATACGTGCCCTGCAATACGGTTTGATCATGATCCCCGCGCTGCTGTACATGCTGAAGCTCCCCCTCCACGATGAAGGAGCCTATACGCTGAATATTCTTATCGGGCTTGGCATTGCGGTATGGAGAGATTTCACGGACATGCGTACCTGGAGACCTCTGCTTCTTTTCGCGGAAATGCTCTGGACCTGCTGGCTCATCGCCCTATACGGCCCCTGGATGATCCTTATTTCACTATCGGTGCTGTACGTATATATGTATACTCTGGAGAAAAACCAACGCTGGTTGATGCTGGGACTGCAACTTCTGGCCACCAATGCTGCCCTGTACTTTCACTACGCTCCCGGTGCGTTGTCGCCCTGGCTGCATGCCATCCACACCGGGACGAGCGATGCCTTTCTGGACGAAGCGGCGGGACGAATCATCTGTAACTTGATGCTACTTATTACGGCAACCCTTTCCTGGCAAGGTTCAAAAACCGCGAGCAGCCGCGAACAGCTGGAACAGGTATATGACGCCCTCCGCAAAAAGCATTACGAACTGCAGGATGCGCGGGCACAACTGCTTGCGTTCGCAAAACAATTGGAGGATGCCGCCCAGGCAGAGGAACGGACCCGCATTTCCAGACAACTGCACGACGATATCGGCCATCGTCTGATTCGAGCCAAAATGATGTCCGAAGCAGCCATCGTCACGTTGCCGGCCAAGCCCGAGCAAGGTTTGGAGATGGTGAAACAGATCCGCGACCAGTTGTCTGCCACGATGGACGATATGCGTTCCACGCTTCATAAACTTCGTCCTGCCACCCATTTGACCGAGGCTTATGCACTGGATCGGCTGCTTGAAGATGTTGGGCGTGAAACCGGCGTAAAAACCGTTTACCGCGTCACGGGTGAAGTGGTGCCGCTCTATCCAAGCTTGCAGATCGTATTGTACAAAAACGCCAAAGAGGCCCTGACCAATGCGCTGAGGCATGGGAAGGCCGGCAGTATCGATATTGAACTGCACTATTCGGCGCATGAGATATGCATGGTTGTCAGCAATGACGGCCACGCAGGCATATGTCCGCAATCCGACAACCTGCAGCGCGAGGATTCATCGCTCGAAAAGGCGCCGCCATCCCCCTCCGGCCCGAATGGCAAAACAACGCTTGCCAGCACCGGACTTGGCGTAGAAGGGATGCGCGTTCGCACAGAGCTTGTAGGCGGCGAACTGGAAATCCAGCCGGCATATCCGTATACCGTAATCACCCGCCTGCCTATCGCCCGCAAAGCTGACATGATCTGAAGAAGGAAGTGACCCCGTGCAAGAAAACACCCAGAACCCGCCCATCCGCCTTATCCTCGTTGATGACGATGCATTCATTCGCGAAAGCCTCAACGTATTGATCGGCCTGGACCCTGCCATTAACGTGATCGGAACCGCCTCCAATGGTAAGGAAGCCATGGCGCTGCTTCAAGCGGGAAACGAGGCTGACGTCGTGCTGATGGACATTCGAATGCCGGAATGTGACGGCGTTGAAGGTACGCGGCTAATCAAACAGGCCTCCCCCTCAGTGAAAGTATTGATGCTAACCACATTCGACGATGACGAATACATCATCAAAGCATTGCAGCATGGGGCCAGCGGATATTTGCTCAAAAACGTGCCGCCTGACCGTATTATCGAAGGCATCAAAACCGTTCATCGCGGCGACATGCTCATTCACCCGGATATCGCCCGCAAACTGGCGGGACTCCTGCGTCCAGCGGCTTCCCCTCCGGCGCATGAGAAGGTCGAATCCTTCGGTCTCACGCGCATGGAACAGGCCGTGGCGGAAGCCATTTCCGAGGGACTTTCCAACAAGGAGATCGCGGCCAAGCTGTTCCTGAGCGAGGGTACGGTCAAAAATTACGTTACCGACATTCTCGGCAAGTTGAACTTGCGAGACCGTACGCAAATCGCCATCTTTATGCTCAAAACATGAGAAGGTATCGTTCCGGCTCCAATTAAAAAGGGTATTCCACACCTTAAACTGGTCCCCATAGACTAGACACTTTGAAAAAAGGGGTTTAGGCTGTGGGGGCCTTTTTGTATACTGGTACTAGTATCAAGGGAGGGTATTATGAGTAAAAAACTTTTTTCTAAGACAGAACAAGACCAACTCTCAACGAACAAGTATGTCACGAAAGTAAGTGACAAATCCATTACTTACTCCGATGAGTTCAAGCGGTTATTTATTAACCAATATTTAGAGGGCAAGACGCCAAGAGAGATCTTCGAAGCCCATGGGTTTAGTGTGGAAGTTTTAGGTATGAAGCGTGTAGAGCAAAGCGCGGACCGTTGGAAGAAATCTTATGAGCAGGGCGGAATCATTGGGCTCATGGATTCCCGTAAAGAATTCTCAGGACGAACGCTTAGACGGGAACAGACGCCAGACGAGATCATCGCCAAGCAGGATGCACGGATCAAACTTCTGGAGTCTCAACTTGAACTGCTAAAAAAAGCAGACACGACAGAAAGGTGGCTGGTAGCCAAGGGAAGAAGCCTGAGCAAGAATAAGCTGTTTGAACTTATTCATGAAACCGTAGGACAGGGATTCAAACGAATGACGCGCTATCTATGCGAACTGCTTAATGTCTCGCGATCAGGATACTACAGTTATCTTAAGGCTGCAGATTCCCGCTTAGAGCGAGCCCGACGGGACGCAGAGGATGGCGCGCTAGTCAAGAAGGCGTTCTCTAGAAGAGGCTTTAAAAAGGGCGCTCGCTCGATCAAAATGGTTCTGGAAAACGAGTTCGATGTCATCTTTAACCGAAAGCGAATTCGCAGGCATATGCGGGATCTAGAACTCGTTTGTCCCCATCGAAAGCCAAATCCTTACCGCCGAATGGCTAAAGCCACCCAAGAACATCGAGTTGTCCCCAATAAGCTACAACGGGATTTCAAGAAGGAGATCCCGGGTCTTGTGCTGCTTACCGACATTACGTACCTTCCATTTGGCCGGTCGGAGATGGCGTACCTATCCACCATTTTGGACGGCTCCACTGGAGAGCTGCTTGCTTACAACCTCTCCGAAAGCCTCACTCTGCCATTAGCAACGAATACGGTTAAGAATCTCATGAAGCAACGACGCTTGAAATTACATAAGAATGCTTTTATCCATTCCGATCAAGGTTGTCACTACACAAGCCCTCAGTATCAGAAACTACTGAAGAAGAAAGGGCTTGGCCAGTCTATGTCAAGGCGTGGAAACTGTTGGGACAATGCCCCTCAGGAGTCCTTCTACGGCCACATGAAAGACCACGTCATTAGTCGAAACTTCTCTACTTTAGAAGAACTTAAACATGAAATCGATCGCTACATCCGCTACTACAACCATCACAGATATCAATGGGGATTAAAAAAGATGACTCCTGTACAATACAGGAATCATCTTTTGTCGGTAGCTTAACTCTCTTTTTCAAAGTGTCCTTGACGAGGGGACCAGTTTACCTGACCCTCAGGAGCGGAATACCCTTTTTTTCTTTCAACGCCTATCCCGTTCAAACATCAACGCAGCGCTTCTTGAATCGCAGCGCAAGCATCACATTTCGGCCGACTTTTGCTCCCCTGCAGGGACTGCAGGCGGTGCCTCAAGCGCCAGCGGCGCACGGGCCTCGCGCAGGTCCTTCCGCCGGGCAAACAGCTTAAGGGTCGCCAAATGAACGAGATTGGCCGGACGCATTCGAATGGCCCACGTCTCTTCATTGTTGGGTGCGAAGATCACGCCGAGCTGATGATGCTCCCCTTCATAAATGGCCCGCTGCAGAAACTTGCTCTCTCCCTGCCGATTACGTACCTCCAGTTTGCAAAAAGCCGGGTTCATGCGCAGCGAGCGATGCAGCTCCTCCGGGGAATGCACCAAAACGCCATTGGCCTTGTAAACCGTCTCGCCGACTTCAATACCCAGCTCTTCTGCAGGGCTGTCCGGAATGACGCCCAGCACCTTCAAACCGTGTTCGGGATGAACGAATGCAGGACTGCTCATGTTTTCCTCATACCCGCTGTACCAGACCAGAAATTCATGTCCAGCAAAGGCCGCAAGGGCGGCTACCAAGACAAGCGGCGACCACCATGCCGCCAGGACAGCCAGAACCAGCAATCCTGCCCCGTAATACATCAAACGTTTGGAAGAAAGCCGGGCCTTCTGTTCAGGGAGCATGCTCTGCGTGACTTCGCTAAAGCCGATCAGCACCGGCAGCGCCATCAGCGCATAAGCGCCTCCCCCGTGCAGCAATGGCGACCATGCAAGCTCAGCGCCGCTTCCCCCAACCGGAACCAAAATAAGAAGGGGGATCGGCCACAGATGGTGAAGCTGATAACCTCCCACCAATTTCCCTCGTTTGCCTTCGAACAGCAGCGGGGAAGACAACGCCACGCCTTGCATGCGCACGAGCATCGCCTCGCCCAAATGCAGCAGGGCGGCAAGCACCAGCAGGGCAGGCATGTCCAATGCCTGCAGCGTATCCATGGCACTGCCCATCCAGCCTGAAGGCTGCCAGCCCGGCGCCAGATTCAACCCGAATTGCAGCACGCCCAGCAAACCTGCCGCGTACGCGATGCATAAATACCGTACCCGGAACAACGCCAGAAATAACGCTGCCCCCCAGAGCCAAACGAGACTGCCCCATGTGAAATGCGAACCGATGAACAAAGACAATAAGGACACGATGATACCAATCATGAATCCACCCAATACGGATCGGATCGTCTGGATCATTGAACTTTGCAAGCGGACGTGAAACAATTTGCGTTCCTGCAGCAATTGGCGTTGATACATGAGCGCAACCAAAATGATTCCTATGTAATAAAACGGCTGAACGATCATTTGCAGCATTGCTTCTCCGATCGCAGCCAGCCATGGCCAAGCCCATTCCATGATGAATGATCACTCCTCTCTTGCATCCCGTTGGAAAAACAGCCCTGCGCATTCAAAGAAAGACAGGCAACACGCTCTGGCAGATGTTTAGCGGCGTTCATCGAAACCTTCGTTTTCGCTGAAGGGCCGTATAATGGAGGCGGAGACATCCCAGAAAAAAAGAAGGCTGAAATCAGCCTTCTTTATGGCTTCGACACGGCAGTCGAAATCTCCTTCGAGATATTTTCAAGCGCGCGTTTCAGCTGTGCATCATATTGAGGATTCGCAATGCGCTCGATCAAAGCTGCCTCGAGCGATTCAGCAGTCGCCTGATCAATCTGTCCGGTTGCCTGAATGCCTTTCTGCTTCTGGAACGCCTTGACCGCTTCCTCGGTCTTCTGGTCGTAGTAACCGTCCACGCGATCCGGTTTGAAGTCAAGTCCTCTCAACATCGTCTGTGCACTCTTCACATCCGTGCTGTTGCTGTCGAATTTCAAAGGCAATTTTTCTTTGTTGATCGGCGCCACCGAGAAGTAGTCCGGCTGGTTAACCGCAATATCCGGCTTGATGCCTTTCTCGTGAATCCAGTCGCCGTTCGGCGTCAGCCATTTCGCTATGGTGATTTTCAGCAGGCTTCCATCGCCCATCTGTTTGTCATAACTCGTCTGAACCGTACCTTTACCGAAGGAATTTTCGCCGACGAGCGTTGCGCCTGCGGATTGTTTCAATGCACCGGCCAAAATTTCCGACGCGCTCGCGCTTCCTTTGTTCATGAGAACCGTAATCGGATACGGCTTTACTTTGGATGGACCGTTAGACTTGCTTTGTTCGCGCTTGCCGTTTTTGTCCTCGACCTGCACGATGACCTTGCCTTTTGGCACAAACTGCTCGGCAATGTCGATCACGACTTGCAGGACGCCACCCGGGTCATTGCGCACGTCGATGATCAAGCCTTTCATGTTCTGCTTCTCCAGCTTCGCGAGCTCTTCCTTGAAGCGTTCGCCCGTATTCATCGAGAATTGCGTAATCGAGATAACCCCGACGCCGTTGTCCTCCATGTGGGCATAAACGGTCTCCATGTCGATGTCATCGCGCACGATCGTGAATTCGATGGCCTCCGTCGAACCGGCGCGTTTCACCTGGATCTTGGCTTCGCTGCCTTTTGGCCCTCTGATTTTGTTAACGGCTTTGTTCAGTTCCAACCCTTGCAGGGATTCACCGTTAACGGAGAGGATAATGTCTTTGGCGCGAATGCCCGCTTTTTCGGCCGGCGAACCTTTGATCGGGGACACGACGACAACGTTGCCGTCTTGCGAAGATACTTCGGCCCCGATGCCCGTAAACGAGCCTTCGATGGACTCTTCGAACTGGGCCGCTGTTTCCTGGGCCATGTAGTTGGAGTACGGGTCGCCGAGGGATTCCATCATGCCGTTGATCGCCCCGTCGATCAGTTTGGTTCGATCCACGTCTTTATAATAGTTGTTCGAGATCAAATCCATCGCGGTTTGAATCTTCTTCAAATCGTTCTTCTGCTGCGTGCTGCCCGTTACGCTCGCCAGCAAGCCTTCACCTGGGGTGGTTCTGGCCGCAATGCCGGGATACGTCATCAACACCATGGTTAACAGGCTTCCCCCGAGGAGGCCCAGAATAACCAGCAGCAGCGCCGATCTTTTCTTCATCATCCGTTTGCCACCGCCTTTGTTTTCGAAGGAGTCTCTCTCTCAGCCGGCTCCTTCGGCATATTGCTTCCCTGAACATGCCAGCTTAGTATATGTCTAGCTTGTACGGATTATGATCTTTCCATTCCCGGGCAGATGCCGTCTCTACAAGTAGTTCATCGGATTGACAGGGTTATCGTTGTCCCGTACCTCAAAATGAAGGTGAGGACCGGTCGAGTTGCCGGTATTGCCCGATTCCGCGATTTTGTCTCCGCGGGATACGTTGTCACCTTTGCTCACGCTGATGCTGTTCAAGTGGCCGTACAGCGTCCACAAGCCGCCGCCATGGTCCACGATGACCGTGTTTCCGTATCCGTTCATCCATTCGGCCACGATGACGATGCCGTCGGATGCGGCATGTACGCTCGTACCGATCGGCACGGCGAAGTCAACGCCGTTGTGCATCTTGCCCACTTCGCCCGTAATCGGATGCGTGCGGCGTCCAAACGGCGAGGAGACATATCCTCCGGAGACGGGTTTGGAGAAGATGCCGCTGCCGGAACTGTACGAGGAACCTCCGTCTGAACTTACCTTGGTCGTTGTCTTCGCAGAGGCTGCGGCTGCAGCTTGGGCTTTCGCCTTGGCTGCTGCCAAGGCCTTTGCTTTGGCCGCGGCTGCGGCTTGTTGTTCGCGCAGCTTGTTTTTCTCCTGCAGCAATGCGGAACGTTTGCTGGCGATTTGCAGCAGCATGGTCTCCTGCTCCTGCGTTGCCTCTTCCGACTCTTCAATTTTAGCATCATAAGAGGCGAGAAGCACCTGCTTCTCCTTCTCTTTCTGGTCCAGCTGCGCTTTGCGCTGCTTTTTCTGTGCGTACAGGCTCTTGGCTTCAGCATACTGCTTGTCCAAATCCGCCTTTTTTTCCACGACAAGCTGTTTGTCTTTTTTGTGCTCATCGAGCAGATGTTGATCTTGGTCCACAATCGTTTTCAGAGAATCCGCACGCGTCAGGAAATCCGAAAAACTCGTGGAGGACAGCAGAACATCCAGATACGAAACGGCACCGTCCGTGTACATCAGGCGCACCCGCGACTCGAGCAATTTTTGGCGGGAAACGATGCGCTCTTCTGCAGCCTTAAGCTCCTTTTTCGTGGTTCGGAGATCTTCTTCCGTATTCTCGATCTCCAGGGTAACGTTCGTCAGTTCGTCGCTGACCACGTTGATCTGCTCCATGACGATCTTCAGGTATGCATTGGTTTTGTTTTTGTAATGTTGGGCCTTCTGCTTGTTGGCAGCGGCTTTTTGCTGCTCTTTTTTGGCGGCAGCCGCTTTGCTCTCCAACTGCTGAATCTGCTTGTCAATATCGCTGATGCTTTGCGCATATCCGTCAGAAGCTTGAAAGGTCAAACCGGCCAATAACGATAAGGCCAGCAGCGAAGCTGTTTTTTTCAAAATGGTGATCCCCCATCCTATGAATTCACGAGAAAGCAACCTGCACAGGTGGTGAACAGCATGTTCCTGCTTTCTTCATCTAAAAGACTCCGTCAATGTACATATCGTCAAACAGGGTCCGTTAGTGAACCTGCTTTGCCATTCGATTTCGACAAAATTCGCAATTTCCAATCATTCGCGCCGTCCGCAGCTTACACTTGAAGCGACTTGCGGATGGACAACGTGCTTCCCAAAATACCTACGAGCACGCCCAAAACCACAAGCAATGTACCCATAAGGAACCAAATATCCCCGAGCGGGATCAAATTGAGCATCTGCATGAACATATCCTGGGAAATGGTCGCCATCAGGCGGCTGTACCCAAAGAATAGCACCGCTACCGTAACGACCGAGCCGATCAGACCGATCAATGCCCCTTCAATGAAGAAAGGCCAGCGGATGAACGTGTTCGTGGCACCGACCAGCTTCATGATGCCAATCTCCCGGCGACGGGCCAGAATCGTTACGCGAATCGTATTCGAGATCAGAAACATGGACATCAGACCCAGCCCGCCGACAAAAATAAAGCCGATGTTGCGCACAAGCTTCGTAAACTTAAAGAGGACTTCTACCGTTTCTTTGCCGTAGTTCACTTTCATGATCGGTTTTTCCGGATGCTTCTCATTGAGGGCTTCGATTTTTTGCGCCACAAAAGTGACGGTTTCCGGTTCGATGACCTCGACTTCGATCGTCTCCGGCAGCGGATTGTTGTCCACGTCAAAACCGTCAAGCACGTTGTCTGCGCTATCGCCGAGCCGTTCGCGGAATTCCTTCAGCCCTTCCTCCTTCGAAACGAAGCGGATTTCCTTCACTTCAGGCATGGCGCTGATCTCCTGCTCCAGCGTATTGCGCATCTGCTCGTCCACGTTGAGCTCAAGGAAGGTGCTGATCTGCACCTGGCTGTCCACTTGATTCGCCATGGAATTCACGTTGAGCACCAGCAGCATGAACACGCCCAAAATAAGCAGCGAGACAATAATCGACATGATTGAGGCCACCGACATCCAGCCATTACGGAATACGTTTTTGAACCCCTCCCGCAAATGGCGCACGAGAGTGCTAAAATTCATAACCGTACTCCCCTCTCATCTGGTCGCGCACGATTTGACCGCGCTCAATGGCGATAACCCGTTTGCGCATCGTGTTGACGATATCCTTGTTGTGGGTCGCCATTACGATCGTCGTTCCCCGGAAATTGATCTCGTCCAGCAGCTGCATGATGCCCCAGGACGTCTCCGGATCAAGGTTGCCCGTAGGCTCGTCCGCGATAATGACGGACGGATTGTTCACGATGGCTCGCGCAATCGCAATGCGCTGCTGTTCGCCGCCCGACAGTTGGGAAGGCTCGCGATTCGCTTTTCCTTTCAAACCGACGAGATCGAGCACTTCCAGTACCCGTTTCTTGATATGGCGCTTTGGCGCCTCGATGACTTCCATCGCAAAGGCTACGTTCTCATACGCGGTCATTTTCGGCAGCAGCCGGAAATCCTGAAAAATAACGCCGATATTGCGGCGTACGTAAGGGATTTTGCGCGGCTTCAGCTTGCCGATATTAAATCCGTTGATGGAGATCTGTCCTTTGGTCGGAATTTCTTCCCGGTACATCAATTTCATAAATGTCGATTTACCCGCCCCGGACGGCCCGACAATATAAACGAATTCGTTGCGGTCGATCTTCACCGACACCCCTTGTAATGCGTGGGTACCATTGGGATAGGTCTTCCACACGTCCTGCATTTCAATCACATCATCACTTCCTGCTCGCATAGTTAGCCATTATACTTTCGACATCATACCGTCATTTCCTTTAAAAAAGACTGAATTTCATCAGCAATCCCGCATTCTCCCTTTTTCGAGCCCGAAGAATGGCTGCACATGAAATTTATTGTAACAAATTTGTTACCTTTTGAGTACCCGAAAGTTTTCCAACCTTGGATCATATAGATAAAGCATGTTGCAAATGACGGAACAACAGAAGCCAAAAGGAGCGTACGCTGATGAAAAAAATACATTTGACGGTCATTGCCCTCTTTTCGTTACTCCTTCTCGGTTCCGCTTCTTACGGTGTGCTCTATATGTACGTGAACCAGCCTAACCTCCCCAAAGAAGTCGTCGTTGGCGGTTGGTCCGTGGGGGGACAGCCCCGTAAAAGTGTTTTGAGCACGCTGGACGAGCGATTGCAACAGCTATCGGACTGGCCCGTCTCGCTTGAAGTGGTCGAACCGGAACCCCAAACACTGCAATTCACGGCATCCGAAACGGGAGCCCGCTATGGGGCAGACGCATTCCGGTCCGCCGTTAAGGCGTTGGAGGAAGGGGATGTATGGGAACGTGCCTATGCGCGCTATCATTTCGCCGAGACGTGGTCGCTGGACATGTCGTATGAAGCAGGCATCCTCAAGAAGAGATTGAATCCGGAATGGGAAAAAGAGACCTTCGGATCGCCCGCGAACGCCGTCCGCCGCATCACCGCAGGCGACAAAGTACAATACATCCCCGAGAAAGGCGCCCGCCGGATCGCCTGGGATGAGCTGGTAAGCCTGATGGCAGCCAAGCTCCCTCATGATTTTACCGGAATAGACTCCGCCAAGGAACGCAAACCCGTGTCGGTTCGGCTCCCTCTGTACACCCAGCAACCCGAGGTGACCGTGCATTCGCTGCAGCAGGAAGGCATCGAACGGAAAATCGTCCAGTTCTCCACAAGCTTGGGAAACAGCAGCAACGGACGGATACATAACGTCAGCTCGGCGGCCCAGGCGGTAGACGGCATGATTCTGCCTCCGGGGGGCATGTTCGATTATGAAAAGGTCATTCGCAAGGCCGAAAAAGAATACGGCTTCCGTGAAGCTCCGGTGATCGTGAACGGCCGCTTGACGCCAGGCATCGGTGGCGGCATCTGCCAAGTATCGAGCACCGTATACAATGCCGCCCTTTTGACGGGACTGGACATCGTCGAGCGCCGCAATCATTCCCTGCCGGTCAAGTATTTGCCGAAAGGACTTGATGCCACTTTTGCCTCGGGGGCGATCAATTTCCGTTTCAAAAACAATACCGGGAAGTCGCTGCTGATCCATGCCAAGGTTCAGGGCGGATACCTCACCGTCAAATTTTTCGGCACATTCCCCGAGAATGTCACCTATGAGCTGGAATCCCGGACGGTCGAAACGCTCGGCGTTCCGGTGAAATACGTCTCAAGCAACGTGCTGCCCGAAGGCGTAGAGCAGGTTCTCCAAAACGGCCAACCGGGATATATCGTAGAAACCGTTCGCATCAAAAAAGTCGACGGCAAAGTCGTGGAAACCCAAACGATCTCGCGAGACACGTACAAAGCACAAAACCGCCTGATTGCCCGCTCGGGCCACAGCAGCCTGCCCGATCTGCAGGAACCGTCCGTCGTGGAGGATGGGGTCAGCAGCAGCCGCCCCTGAGGGAAAGTTTGGAGATGATGGTCCCGAGGCCAGGGCGAACAGGTCATGCAGGGTCAATCTCGGGTGAGTTCGATGTAGGCATGCGAAGGCGCAGAAGGTTTATACATCTATCGACATAGTTTGCTGAAGAGCATGACGCGGTATTTGCAACAGAAGCTTCCATAGATTGCACTTGTGTATTCATGTGCCCGATGTGATAAAAGGAGCGCAACCTTATACGAACGGTGAGGTTCGGATGGTTGCGCTCCTTTATCATGTTCCAGGTGTGCTCGGGGCCGGTAGGCTGGTTCACTGCGACTTGGGGCTAATCGCGAGTACGCTTACGAACTTCACACGCGTTATATGGAGGCTTTTGCACACTCAAAAATTGTAACGAACCCAGGACACGCTATTCATAGGAAAATGCGCTGTTTAGGCGCAATCCCCTTGAAATAACGTGCGTCAGGTTCATTACAATTTTCCACATGCTGATTTTCACGGAATAAGGTGCCTCAGATTCGTTACAGCTTGTTCGCTCCACATCAAAAGGACCGCCCCTGTCATATTTATGACTGGACGGTCCCTCGATGATGGTAGTGATGCAAATAATTAACATTTCATTGTGTATGTTTGCGTTCGTTTGCTGCATGTACGATTCTGTTTTGATGGATCAAGCCAAGCATGGATTGGATGCTCCTCCACAACGCTTGCCTGCTGCCGATGCATCGAACGAGTCGTTCATTGCAATAGCAAGTTTGCGTGATGGAATATGCTCAGCAAAACATGAACCAAACTTCCCACTTAGTGGCCTGCGGTATACTCTCCCTGCTCCTCGCCCACAACCATTTTGTCCTTGCCCATAAAAAACGCGGCGATCAAGGCCAACGCGGCCGGAATGATGGCCCAGGCAAACAGCTGCACGATGGAAGAGGAGAGCGCATGCGTAATAGCCTCCAGCACTTGGGGCGGGATCGCCTGCCTAAGCTCCGGCGAGAGCAGCGCATGCGGGTCGGCCAGGTCCACGCCCTGCGGTATGCCGCCTGCGGCTGCTCCGCTGCCCGCCGCGCCGCCACCAAGAGCCTCGCTCATTTTTTGCGTGAAAACTTGCCCCTGCACGATTCCGAAAATGGTGATGCCCATCGTCATGCCCAAGGATCGCAGAAAATTCAGCGTTGAACTTGCGGCACCACGCTGGCGCGGCTCGAACGCGTTCATGGCCGCATTGCTGAGCACCGAGAAGGAACCGCCCACGCCGAGACCAATCAACACCATGAAAATCCGGATCGTCCACAAGGAAGAGTTCTCATCCAATGTCGTCAGCAGACCAAGTCCAACCACGAGCAGTGCAAGCGTAGGAATCATGATGCTTCGATACCGGACTTTGGTCATCAACACGCCGCCCATCGAGGCCGTGACGACGGAACCCAGCATCATCGGCAACAGTACGAGCCCCGAATTCGTGGCTTTTCCACCAAGCACGCCCTGAATGAAAATCGGAATGTACACCGAAGCGGTAATGAATGCCGCCCCGCTGAACATCGCCATAACATTGCTGGACCAGTATACCCGGGTGCGGAACATGGCAAACGAAATGATCGGTTCCTTCGCTTTGCTCTCCGCATACAGGAACAGCAGCGTCAACGCGACGAATCCGGCAAACAAGCCGAGAATCTGTGCTGAATCCCACGCATATGCCTTGCCGCCAAGCTCAAGCGCAAAGATCAGGCATACGACCGCGCCGATCAGTGTCGCCGCCCCCAGCCAGTCGATCTGCTGGGATTGATGCTGATGTGACTCCTTATAGAAAAACGCGATAAACACAAACGCGATCAGGCCAAGCGGCAAATTAATGTAGAATACCCATTCCCATGCCGCGTATTGCGTAATGTACGCCCCGAGGAGCGGGCCGAATACGCTGGATAACCCGAAAACGGCTCCGAACAGACCGCCAAGCTTGCCTCTCGCTTCAGGCGCAACCACGTCAAACATGATCGTGAACGCAATCGGCACCAGAGCACCTGCCCCGATCCCTTGCACGGCCCGGTACATCGTCAGTTCAACGATCGACGTTGCCGTTCCGCACAAAGCAGATCCGAGCATAAATACCAATATGCCGAACACGAAAAATTTCTTGCGTCCGTACATGTCGGACAATTTGCCGAAAATCGGCATGCCTGCCATCTCGGCGACCATGTAGGCGGAGGTAACCCATACGAATTTGTCCAGTCCCCCGAGTTTGCCGACGATGTCTCCCATCGCCGTGGCCACGATGGTATTATCCATCGAAGCCATCAGGATGCTAAGCAGCAGCCCTGCCAGCACCAATCCAATATTGTTTTTCCGTACAGCCATCGTAATCCAATCTCTCCATTCCGCGATCTATTCATTTTCGACTGGACTAGTATAGCCGAAATGTTTCCGGGGTTAATCAGTCCTGAGACCGATTGCGCTGCTCCCTAACCTCCGCTTGAGGATGGACCTGCAGCGATTCCGTATATTCCACCAAACCGATTCGGCATCCCGGGCCGATGACAATCCGATGGCCCCTGACGACGTTAACCTCAGCGTCCTCCAATTCGATATCGTCTCCTTCAATCGCGTCCGCCTTCAGCGTCGCCACGGCATGCTGCCCGAGCAGCCCTTGAATCAGCCTTCCACGGCCTCGCTCGACCGCAATTCGGGAACCGCCAATCTCATGCACCCTGGACGGACCCTTCAATTGAATGCTCAGTTGTTCGGCACTCAGCATGCCTCCTACCTCAATGCTCCCGGTCAGCCGAATCCGCTCTGCCTGGCAGTTTCCGGGCACATGCAGCTCGCCTACCACTTTTACCTCTTCCGCCTTGAGATCATATTGACTGTTGCCACCGGAAGCGGTTGTTTCGTTCCCCAGAGCCTGAGTCTTGCCTCCACCCTCATCTGCCACCAAAGCGAGGGTTCCCGTCACTTTGATTTCGGTCGCATCAAGCGAACCTTTCACCATCGATGTCCCGGTACACTTGAATTGGCGACAGCGCGTAGCACCATTAAACGTGGAGTCCCCTACGACTTTGACTTTGCCGTATTCACCACCTGCCCAGCTGCTTTCCCCGGTAATGCTGATGTCCCCAGGCTGCGCCGATGCACCTTTAGCTTGACGATCCATATCAGATTCCACCTTCCTCTCTCGTTACATCGCTTCTCTTATATACGTTTGCTGCTGCCTACAACAGCATCCCCATCGACGTCCAATATGTCCGAATATTCGACCAGCCGGATTTTGCATCCTCGCCCAATATGGACTTTGCCGCCTCGCACGATATCCGCTTCCGTATCCTCAAGCACGACTTCGTCCCCCTCGATCAGATCGGCCTTGAAAGATGGTTTGCCGCCCATACCGATGTTTTTCCAGAACCCGCCTTGTTCCCTGCTGCGGATAACAATGGTCTCGCCCCCAACTTCCTTGGCCGAAGAAGCTGTATGAAGCCTGATTTCCACAGAGCCTGCGTTCAGCAAACCACTGATTTTGATATTGCCCTGCACATGGAGCGTTTCGCACTGCACATCACCATCCACGCTCACCATGCCGCCAATGTCGATACGCTCGCCATCCACTCTCCCGTGTACGCTGCACTTTCCGTTGACATCCAATTCGGGACTGTTCAAATCGCCGTGAATGGTCGCCAGCCCGTCAATGCGAGCGCGATCACAGCGGAGAGGGCCGTTCATCGTACACACGCCGTTGATCGTGGCACTCTCCGCATCTACCGCTCCCTCAAGGCGCAATGTTCCGTTTACGTCCATGGAGGTGCAATCCAGGTCTCCGTTGATTTTGGCCATCCCATCGATCTGCACGCGATGAAACTGCCCTCCTGCCGCTTTACTCACACCAGATACATTCAGATCATTGCGCAACTTCCGTTCTTCCATGTGCAATCGCTCCCTATCCCAATTTGAGTTTCAATTCTTCCATGAACGTGCCCAGCGGCAACCTCAGGACAACCTTTACCCCTTCATCAAAGTAAATCTCCGCCCCTGCGCCGGCCAGCATGAATGCAGGCACGCCCATTTTGCGCAATAACAGCAGCTCGCACGGCTTGCCGGCAAAACGATAGTAATGCTCCGCCATGACTCCAATGAGCAAAGCTCCCTCCTGGCGTGTAATGTCTCCGCCCATAAGCAGCTTCTCCAGAACGTAAAGCATCATAATCTGCTCAAGTGCATACTGCGGCTGCTCGCGTCCAGCTTCCTTCAATAAACTTAGCGATAGCTCCGTAACAATGTTTCGATCCAATAACTGCTCCGCAGACATGTTCACTTCCCCGAGAGATGGCGAGAATACATCGGCCAATTCGTCCAGGGACAAGCCATCTTTCATATTCAAAATTTTATCGATGCGCTGCAGTATTTGCTGTCTTGGGAAAAACGTCTCCTGCCCGGTAAAGGAAGACTTTCGAATAAACCATTCCTCGGGAATGAGGTTTTTCCGTTTCCAGCGGTACAACTGGCCGTAGGATATGCCCGTCAGGTCCAGCAATTCTTTTTTGGAGATCAAATCATCCGTCATTTTCGAACCTCCCTTTCGTCGCAAACATCGTAACATAACATTGTTACGTTGTAAATCATAATTCAATGATTCCCGGGAAACACACTTCTATACCCGGAGATGAAACCCGCTCCAACGGCACCGTTAACAAAAATAAACGACGGACTCCCCCGTCAGGAAAGTCCGCCGCTCTCGGCACGGATATCTTCTTCGTTTGTTTCCTTACTTCTTCTCCATTCCGTCTTCCGGCAGCAACGCTTTAATTCTGAATGCCATACGCAGACGCAGCGTTTCCTCCGGATCTTTAAGACTCCGGCCGATAATCTCCTCGCATTTTTCCAATCGGTAAATAACCGTATTGCGGTGGATGTACAGCCGCTTCGCCGTTTCGGCAAGTTGGCAATGAGTCTCCAGGTAAACAGACAACGTCTGGAGCAGCATATGATGATCCTTAAGCGTCTCATCTGTGAAACCTTGCATCGTGTCGGTGTAAAACTTCCGCAAATGCTCGTGTGGGATCATGCGCAAAATTTCGGGCACTTCTTTGGGCTGATAATGTTCAATAAAATGTGTCTTGCCCGCCATGCTGCCGAAGTATAGCGCTTCGTTCGCTTCCTTATAAGAGACAGGGATTTGGGCAAGAGGCTGCGCATAACCGCTGACGCCGAACGACAGTTCCGCTCCGTAATGAGCAGCGATTTTGATCTGAAGGCGTTCCAGAAGCGCCACAAAAGAAGGTTCAACCTCTTTCCACTCCTGGACCATCGGCATCAAGAACACGTATGAGCGATCATGGTTGAACAAAAGCAGCGGATGGCGGAAATGGGCCAGTTCCGCTTCGAGATGTTCGGCGATGCGGTCCTGCTCCGCTTTGTACTGCATAAACGAGGTCGTTTTGTCGGTACCATCGAGCTTGCCGACCGCGCAGATATACCGCTGGTGTGAAGACAGGCCGAATTCCCGGCCTCGGCTGGCGATCTCCTCACTGCTCGAGAACGAACCCCCGATGAAGTTAGCGAAAAACTCGTTCTGGATCTGGCGACGATTTTGCTTGAGCGCGTTGTCCTTCATCAGCTCGAACGCGATGACATTGGTCGCTTGTTCCACGGTCAGAATACTCGAACGTTCGGTCGGCAAAACGAAACCCTCAATACATAGGTAATGCAGTTGTCTATGGGTATATACCGGAAACAGCGTGATCGTCTGTCGTTCTTCGTCCAGCAAGGAGAAAGCGGAGAAAATGGAAGGTGCCACATGAACACGACTGCCTCCGGACAGCATATTTTCAAAACGAACCGCGGTGGAGGCAGCGGAGAAGCGACCGCAGATGGGCTGCAGGTAAGGACCAAGCAGAAGAACAGGCAACCGCAGCAGGGAAGCCAGTTGGTCCAGCAGCTTCGGAATGCCCTGGCCGCTCATAATCTGCTGAGTGAATTGTCGATGCGTCTTCATGGCATTGTGCAGTTCGGTTGTCCGCACGTCGAGGATATGACTCAACGATTTATTGACGATATCCCCGAGTGACGGTTCCACAGGCAGTTCCATCAGCGGCAGTCCCAGCTCGTCCGCAAGCCGGACCGCCGACTCGGGAATACCGCCAAGGAACCGTTTGCTTTTTATGCCGAGGGCCGCACAGTCCTGACGACTCATCTGCCGGATCAACTCCAGGAGTGCCGGCAGATCATCCTTAAAATGAAAGGCCGTCGTAACAAGCAATTCATTTCTTTTCAGGTAAGGAATGATATCGGGGGCATCCATCATATTGACGGTGTAAACTTCCCGATTCACCCCCTTCGCTCCCGCGACAATGGCAGTCCCATCAAACACCGGCAGCTTCAGCAGATCATCCAGTTTCATCGTTCCCTCACCCTTTGGTTAACATGACTAATAAATTTTCTAATTCTTCTACATTTACGTGAATGATTTCCCTTTTGTTTTATTTTACGATTAATTAATCATATTGCCAAGTTAACAAATATAACACCGGTTGGAAAGCTTGTGGTGCCGGAATGGGGAGAGATTACATTGATGATCGAACAGCCGAATCCGTCAGCCTTATCCGAGCAGGTCGAAAACATGATCGAATGGCTGGCCTCCCACGGGGGAGACGAAAGCGGCGGGGTGACACGGCTGCTGTATGACCCCGCCTGGATAGCTGCCCAGCGGGCAATCAAAGAGAAAATGGAAAAAACCGGGTTGTCTGCCCGCTACGACGATGTCGGCAATCTCTTCGGCCGCGTTGCCGGCCGTGATCCCGAAGCGCGTGTCATACTGACAGGTTCGCATATCGACACAGTGAAAGGCGGCGGAAAATATGACGGAGCCTACGGCATCGTCGCCGCGCTGATTGCCGTGGAATATTTACTGACCCATTATGGCCTGCCGCTCAAGCCGATCGAGGTTGTGTCACTATGCGAAGAAGAAGGAAGCCGCTTTCCGATGACCTACTGGGGCTCCGGCAATATTACCGGAGTCAAGAACCGGAAGAAGGTTCGCGACATCAAGGACGCCAACGCCGTTCCGTTCGAGCAAGCGATGCGGGATGCCGGGTTCGGATTCGGACAGCATCCGCAGCCGGAGCGCAACGACCTGGAATGCTTTATCGAACTGCACATCGAGCAAGGCCAGGTGTTGGAGCGCGAAGGGAAATCCATCGGCGTTGTCAGTCATATCGTCGGACAGCGCCGCTACGATATTACGGTTCGCGGCGAGAGCAATCATGCCGGCACGACGCCGATGCATTGGCGTCACGATGCGATGTTTACCGCAGCCGAATTGATCCGGCTGCTAACGCATCGTGCCAAAGCGGACGAGAGCGGACTGGTCGCCACCGTCGGTCGGATGGATGTCAAGCCAAATGTCGGAAACGTGATTGCTAGAGAGGTCACCTTCAGCTTGGACGTGCGGCACAGCGATGCGGAGAGAATACGGTTGTTCTGCGAGGAATGCTTTGGCGAATTCGAGAACATCGCGGCCGAACATGGAACAGACGTCGTTTGCCGGAAATGGATGGACGAGTCGCCGGTCGCGATGGACTCTGTACTGAGCGCGACTGCCGAAGATATTTTGAAGCAGAAAGGCATTTCGTACAAAACGATGACCAGCGGGGCGGGACATGACTCACAGGTATTCGGGATCTATTGTCCGACGGCGCTGTTGTTTGTACCGAGCCGGGGCGGAATCAGCCACTCGCCGGAGGAATTTACGAATACGGAAGATTTGCAGCGCGGCGTGCGCCTGCTGATCGACCTGCTGTATAAGCTAGCTTATTGAATAAACAATCAGGAGGCGTTACGAGATGACGAAGTACCGGGAAATCCATGCACCTTTGAGAACGATTATGACGCCGGGGCCGGTCGAGGCTGATCCAAGAGTGCTGCGCGCGATGGCGACGCCGATTCTGGGCCAATTCGATCCGGAATTCACGCGGATGATGAACGAAACCATGGACATGTTGCGGCAGACGTTCCAGACGGCGAACCAGTGGGCCTTCCCTGTCGACGGCACTTCCCGCTCCGGCCTGGAAGCCGTACTCTGCAGTCTGATCGAACCAGGCGACAAGGTACTCATTCCGATCTTCGGCCGCTTTGGCCATCTGTTGACCGAGATTGCAGAGCGTTATGGTGCCGAGCTTCACTTCATGGAGTGTCCATGGGGAGAAGTGTTCGACCAACAAGCCGTCATCGATGAAGTTGAGCGCATACAGCCGAAAATTTTAGCCATTGTGCACGGAGAAACCTCAACAGGCTGCATGCAGCCATTGGACAAAATCGGACCAGCTTGTCGCGAGCGAGGCGTGCTGACAGTCGTCGATGCGGTCGCTTCGATCGGCGGCGCGCCGGTCAAAGTGGACGAATGGCAGCTTGACGCGGTCATCGGCGGAACGCAGAAATGCATTTCCGTGCCGTCCGGGATGGCTCCAGTCACCTATAACGAGCGAGTCGAGCGTATTCTGGCGAGCCGGAAAAAGGTCGAGCGCGGCGTCGCGATCGACAGTGACCGCCGGAACGTCGCGCAGCCGATCCGCAGCAACTACCTGGATTTAAGCCAGCTGCAGGATTACTGGGGACCGCGCAGGCTGAATCATCATACGGAGGCCACGTCCATGCTGTACGCGCTGCGCGAAGGCCTGCGCATTCTGCTCGACGAAGGACTCGAAGAACGCTTCGAGAGACATAAACTGCACGAAAAGGCACTGATGGCCGGCATCCGAGGCATGGGCCTGGAGTTATTCAACGACGTCGCATGGAAGCTGCCGGTCGTGACTTGCGTGAATATTCCGGCAGGTGTCGACGGCGAGTCCGTCCGAACCATGCTTCTACAACAGTTCGGCATCGAGATTGCCAACTCATTCGGCCCGCTTCACGGGAAGATTTGGCGGATCGGCACGATGGGCTACAGCTGCCGCAAAGAGAACGTCCTCTTCGTTCTGTCCGCGCTGGAAGCTGTGCTGATCAGACATAACGCTCCGATCGTGATCGGACGCGGCGTGCAAGAGGCGCTTGATGTGTATGAACAAGCACGGTTAGATGTTGCATCGCAAAGCTAAGACGGGCTACGACGCGAAGAACAAGACGCGGCGTCCGTTCACACTGATTTTCAGTTACAAAGGATTCCGGAAACCTCCGGAATCCTTTTGCATAAATTCAGCTTCGATGAAAAGCGTTCTGCGCATGGATGCGCCGCTTGAACGGATTCAACGAAGCTCCAAGCGGAAGGTGAAGTATGAACCATTTGATCTCGCTGCGCTCGGGTCTAGCGGGGCTGCAGTGGCTGTTTTTTTTGTTCACGAATACGGTCGTCATTCCGATCACCGTCGGAGCAGCCTTCGGGCTGCCGCAGGAGAAAATTCAATTTTTGATTCAATGCTCATTTGTCCTGACAGGGCTTGCCTGTGTCGTACAAGCAGGGCTTGGGCATCAAAGAGCTGTCATGGAAGGACAGTCCGGATTATGGTGGGGCGTTATCCTGAGCCTCAGCGCATCCGCGCCGTCTCTGGGCATTTCGCTAACGGAACTGGGCGGCAGTCTGGCGGTCGGAATCATGATCTCAGGCGTAATCACAGTTCTGATCAGTGTATGCGGATTGGGCGCTCCATTATCGAAACTGTTTACGCCAGGTGTGATGGCAGTATTCATGTTCCTGCTCGGCTGCAGGTTGAACACGATTTTTCTCGAAGGCATGCTCGGCATATCAGCAGGTTCTTCCTCCGAAGCCTCGGTCATTCAGCCAAGCATTTCCCTCTTAGCCGCAGCAGTGGCCATTTTCGTCGCCGTTCTGTCGGTAAAAGCCAGAGCCGCGATCGGACAATATGCGCTGCTGATCGGCATTTTGGGCGGTTGGGCGCTGTTTGTGTTGATCTTCGGCGGAGAAAGCGCAACAGCCGGATCAGGCAAGCTGGAAGCGGGCTGGTTCCCGCTCGGCGGACCTTCGGATGGACTCGACACCGGTGTTGTAGCCATTGCAGTCATCGCCGGTTTAGTCAACACCTCGAATACATTCGGGGCATTGAAAGGAACCGACAGCATTTACGAACAAGAGGCATCTGGAGGCCAGTACCGACGCTCCTTCACGATCAGCGGCGTGCTCGCGGTCATGTCCGGGCTACTGGGACTTGTGCCATATGCACCTTATGTTTCGTCCGTGGGTTTTCTCCAGCAAACCCGCATCCGAGATCGGCTCCCCTTCGTGATCGGCGGTTTGCTGTTCTTCGGAATCGGCCTGATTCCTGCAGTCAGTGCTGTACTGACGCAACTGCCGCTAAGCATCGGGAGCGCCGTGCTGTTGGTGACGTATTTGCGGCTGCTTGGCTCTTCGCTGCAATATTTCGGCCAAATTCGTATGGATGCGGCGAACCTGTACCGGACGGCAGCGCCTTTATTTGTCGGAATTATCGTTATGGGATTGCCGTCATCAACCTTCTCTTCGCTGCCCCCACTGCTGCGTCCACTGCTCGGAAACGGCCTGCTGGTCGGCATTTTACTGGCATTGCTGCTGGACCGGGTCCGCTTCCGCTCCGCACGGTAAGCAGGGGCAGCGGGCTTGAACGATGATCGAGTACATGATTAAGGAGAAGCCCATTCTTCCCGGAGCGTTCTCCACCTCGATTCATAAACGAAAGGAGAAACATAATGAGAGGAATACACCAGGTTCATACAGAGGTATCAAAACGAAACGCTGAGGCGGAAAATAATCCGCCCAAGGCCGACAAATGGGGAGCTTTCGTCGACGCTTCAATCAAGCTGCCGTGCACCGGAACAGGCCGGCTCACCGGATTGACTTTTGCAGTCAAAGACGTCTTCGACATCAAGGACGTAACAAGCGGCGCCGGCAACCCGGATTGGCTGCGCACGCACAAACCGGCCGAATCTACCGCTCCGGCGTTACTTGTCTTATTGGCAAACGGCGCAAAACTCGAAGGCACGACGCAGACCGACGAGCTGATGTACAGCCTGAACGGGGAGAACGCCCATTACGGAACGCCGGTCAACCCCGCCGCACCCGACCGGATCCCCGGCGGTTCGTCAAGCGGTTCGGCCGTCGCGGCTGCGGCGGGGCTGGTCGACTTTGCCATAGGAACGGATACTGGCGGTTCAGTACGCATTCCATCATCATACTGCGGCCTATATGGCTTCCGCCCTACGCACGGAGCCGTATCGACAGAAGGCGTCATTCCACTGGCACGCAGTTTTGATACGGTCGGCTGGATGAGCCGGACTGCGAACGTTTTATTAGACGTCGGAAGCGTTCTGCTGGAAACGAGCAAAGGCACTTCGAATTTTGAGCGGGTCAGCAAAACCTTCAGTGAAAACGCGGAAGTTCACCCATCCGGCAGCGACATACCGCAATTCACGCGTTTTTTCACGGCGGAAGAAGCATGGGGCCTGCTCGAAGCCGAAGACCGCTCGCTTCTGAATACGAAGCTCCGACAGCTTACCGACTGGCAGGATGGTGGATCCGCAGTCCGATTGACAGGACATACGGAGAGCCTGATTGACTGGTCGGCGGCGTTCCGCGTGCTTCAGGGATTGGAAATCGCTCGGGAACACGGTGAATGGATAACAAATGAGCGTCCGAAGTTTGGCCCAGGAATCGCGGAACGTTTTGCATGGGCCGGAACACTCGAGGAATCCGCCTGCACGTCAGAAGCCGAACTGCGCGTCCGCATTCGGAGCAAGCTCGTTGAACTGCTGGGCGAAGACGGGCTCCTGGCAATACCGACCGCACCAGGCCCCGCTCCACTGCTTGGGCTGCAAGGTCTGGAAGCCGAGGATTACCGGGCGAAGACCATGCAGTTGTCCTGTATCGCGGGACTTTCGGGCCTACCCCAGGTTACCATCCCCGTGATCCGCCAGGACGGGCTACCGCTTGGACTTTCCTTTATCGGCGGTCCGAATACGGATATGAAACTGCTGCACTGGACATCAAAACATGTTACGGAAGAGGTGCTCGGATGAAACTCGCAACAATTGTACACGAACAACGGGAGCAAGCCGCCTTTTTGACGGATCGGGGCATCATCCCGCTGGTATGGCTGAACGAACGGGAAGGGACGGATTGGGAAACGGATCTGTTGGCATTGCTGCAAAAAAACAAACTAAACACTCTGCTCGGCTGGTATACCGGCGGCGGAAAGACTCTCCTCACTGAACTGCCTGCCCTCGTGCACGGACAAGTCTCTTATCGTGCGCTTTACCGCCAGCCGGGAAAAATGATTGGCGTAGGCATGAACTATATGGCAAAAGCAATCGAGCTGTCCGGACGTCCGCCGGAGGAAGAGCCGGTCATTTTCCTCAAGCCAGACACATCGCTGATCGGTCCCGGCGAGTGCATCCGTCTCCCGGATCGAGCGGGGCAAATCACCGCGGAAGCAGAGCTGGCGATCGTCGTCGGCCAAACGTGCAAGGGAATCAGTGAAGAGGAAGCCATGAGTGTCGTGGCCGGTTTCACGACCTCGCTCGACATGACTGCCAAGGATATCCACTCTCGCAATCCCCGATTCATGCAGCGCGCCAAGAGCTTCGACACGTTTCTGAGCCTGGGCGCCACCCTCACTACAGTTGATGAATATGCGAGCCTGGCGGAACTGGAGGTCGAGACCGTGCTGAATGGTGAAGTGGCGCACCGTAATACCGTCAGCAGGATGATTTTCTCCCCTGCTTACCTGATCTCTTTCCTCTCACATGTGATGACGCTGCATCCGGGAGATATTATTTTAACAGGAACGCCCGGTTCCGTCGTGATCAAACAGGGAGACAAGGTAGAATGCCGAATCGCCGGGCTAAAAACACTGAGCAATATCGTGGAGACCTGAATCAAATTCCTTGTACTTTTATACATCAAAACCCGGAAATATAGCGCTTACAACACAAACTTACGCGATATGTAATATTTTTTTAGTCAAATTCAACAGCAAACCCGATGACAATCTACGTTTTTGTCAATGATTTATGAAGATAAGGTGATAAAATAAGAAACATAAACCAAAGGTCAGTATACATTACATATTAGAGTAATGTTATCTTACATAAAATCATCTGGGATATATGCAAAAGGCTGGCCGAACGGTCGTTTAATCTTCAAACCGACCAGCCTTGCACACCCAATAAAAACGAGGGAGTGGGTCGAGTATGTCTACGAATTTGGCAGGTCGAGTGTTGGAGGAGACGCAGCTGCAGGAAAAGATCAGTGTGGACGACTCCCTGAAACCGAAGCAAGAGAGCGGCAGAAAGATTGGACCAGTATCTTACATGTTTATGTGGATCGGGGACGGCGTGAACCTCGGCAACATGACGCTCGGGGCGAGCCTGATTGCCGCTGGCGTCGCTACGCTCAATGTGTTTCAGACATTTGTAGCCGCGATCATTGCGATCGGTATCATTTCCGTTATTTTCGCCCTGAACGACCGATTCGGCTACCGGACGGGCATCCCTTACGTTGTTCAGCTGCGGATGTCGTTCGGCATCAAGGGCTCGATGATTTCCTCATTCCTGCGCGGCGTGCCTGCCATCGTCTGGTACGGTTTCCAGAGTTGGGTCGGGGCAACGGCGCTGAATGAAATTGTGAAGGTGCTGAGTAGCGGCAGCTTCGACAGCATCCCGATTTGTTTCGTGGTACTGCAGGCGGTTCAGATCGTTCTCTCGCTTTATGGCTTTCATGCGATCAAGTGGGTGGAGACGCTCGCTTCCGTTGTCATCATGCTGGCCCTCGTCTACGTGTTCGGCATCTTGCTCAATTCCCACAGCACGGCAATTGCCGAGCATTGGGTGAACGCTCAGGGGACATGGGGACTTCCCTTCTTCGCCTTCATCATGGTATTTCTCGGCAACTATGCGGCGATCTTTCTGAGCGCAGCGGACTATTCCCGTGAGCTCAAAAGCGGCATCAGCGACAAAAAACGCAGTATGCTTTACTTCTTGCCCATCTTTATCGCCTACGGCTTCGTCCTGACGATCGGGGCCATGATGGCCGCGGCGACAGGCATTTCCAATCCGGTCAAAGCATTCGCCGTCATCGTCGACAATCCGTATATCACCGTTGGTGTGTCCGCCTTCATCGTCATCGGTGCGGTTGCCGTCAACATGGTGGCCAACATCGTACCGCCAGCTTACGTCATCTCGCTCGTTACCAAGCTGAAATACAAAGCATCCGTCATTATAACCGGATTACTCGCGCTCTGCTCCTTCCCTTGGGTACTCGTGCAGGATTCTTCGGCCAAAGGCTTAAACATGTTCATCCTGATCTACTCCGCTTTCCTTGGTCCGATCGTCGCAATTATGTTAGTCGAATACTACATTTTGCGCAAACAGAAGGTCGATACGGTAGAGCTGTATCTGGAAAACGGCGCTTTCAAAGGCTATAATCCGAGCGCCATACTCGCCATGCTGATCGGAGCAGGCGCAGCATTCCTACTGGTCGACATCGGCTGGATCATCGGATTTACCGTAGCGGGCATCGCATACCTGCTGCTGAGCAAACTCGCTTTCAAAGGCTCATCGTTCAAGAAGGGCACGATTTTTGAATAAACAGTCTCAACTATACATTGGAAACCACCACCTAAAAGGAGAGATGCGCATGGAACGTTACGATCTGATCGTACGCGGCGGCAGCGTGGTGCTGCCGGACGGTGTCACGAAAGCCGATGTCGGGGTCAAAGACGGAAAAATTGCGGCAATTGCCGCCAAACTGGAGGGCGAAACAGAGCAGGAATGGGACGCGGCGGGACTCCATGTGCTTCCAGGCATGATCGACGTGCACGTTCATTTCAGCGAGCCGGGCCGCGAGCATTGGGAAGGCTTTACGACCGGATCAGCCATGATGGCTGCCGGCGGCTGCACCACCTTCTTCGATATGCCGCTGAACGGCATTCCGTCTACGGTGAATGAGGAGGCGCTGCTGGATAAGGCTCGTCTTGGAAACGAAAAGTCGCTCGTCGATTTCGGCCTTTGGGGCGGACTCGTGCCGGGTAACGAAGACGATCTGCAGCCTTTGGCGGAATCTGGCGTGATTGGATTCAAAGCGTTCCTGTCCACGACAGGCAACAAAGAATTCGAAGCCGTGGACGACATGACGCTCCTGAACGGCATGAAAAAGATCGCAGCACTCGGCAAGGTACTGGCCTTGCATTCCGAGAGCGCAGCAATCACCAACTGGCTGAAAGCGGAAAAGGAAGCGGCGGGACTTGTGAGTGCTGACGACTATCTGGAGACTCGCCCGATTCTCGCCGAAGTTGAAGCAGTGGAACGCGCACTGCATTATTCGGAAATAACCGGCTGCGCGCTGCATTTTGTGCATATCAGCTCGGCTGCGGCCGTGGCGAGAATCGAGGCGGCGAAGGCTCGCGGCATGAATGTAACGGTTGAGACGTGCCCGCATTATTTGCTCTTTAATCACAATAGTCTGCGGGAAAAAGGCAGCATCGCCAAGTGCGCGCCTCCACTGCGGGAAGCAGACGAGCAGCAACGGCTAATCGCCCTGCTGGCACAAGGCAAATTCGATATGCTGTCGTCGGACCATTCACCGTGTCCGTACGATATGAAGGACCCGAAAGATTATAACCTCTTTCAGGCCTGGGGCGGCATTAGCGGTGGACAGTTCACGCTGCTGTCGGCCCTGGAACTGGCACTGGCGCACGACATCCCGCTCGAGCAGGTTGCCGCGTGGACGGCATCGAATCCGGCGGAGCGCTTCGGTCTCGCGGGCAGCAAGGGCACCATTGCCATCGGGATGGATGCCGATCTGGCGATCGTCGATTTGAACGAAGCGTTTACGGTCACGGAAGAAAATTATTATGCGAAGCATAAGCAGAGCCTGTATATCGGGCATACCTTCCCGTGCAGCGTGACCGGTACCATCGTTCGGGGACATATCGTCGCTCGCAGCGGCGACGTGTCGACGGAGGTTGCGACAGGCAGCTGGCAGAAGCCGTGAATAGATACGAATCACAAAGAAGCAGGTTGAGAGATCAACCCGCTTTTTTTCATTTAAGTATGCGACTACCGTTCTATTTTCATCGATAACGGATACCGTTCGAGAAATCCATATTCATGATTGCAAAAGAGGGACAATCCATTTAATCTTGGTATGAACACGAATGAAAGGGGTTACTTCACGTTATGGCACTGATCACTTGCAACTTTTATTCCGATACGCTTGGCTTGAGCACAAGTATGCACGTCATTCTCCCGCAGCAGACCCACACCCAGATCGGCATGGAAAATGTAACGGGCAAAGGACTTCATCCTACCCTGTATTTACTGCACGGTTTGTCCGACGACGATTCCATCTGGCTGCGCCGCACCTCGATCGAACGTTATGTGGCTCAGCTCGGCATTGCCGTCGTCATGCCGCAAGTCCATCGCAGCTTCTACACCGACATGGCCGAAGGCGGGCGGTACTGGAGCTTTATCAGCGAAGAGCTGCCCGCGCTTGCGCGCTCGTTCTTCCCGTTGTCCGACCGCCGGGAGGACAACTTCGTTGCCGGCCTCTCCATGGGCGGATACGGCGCTTTCAAGCTTGCGCTGCGCAAGCCGGACCAGTATGCGGCCGCAGCCAGCTTGTCCGGCGCGCTCGACATGGCAGCGCACATGGACAACGCTTCCGGCGCACTTAGCCGCGCGGAGCTGGAACGCATTTTCGGGCCGAGCATCGCCGGGACGGAAAACGATCTGCTCCATCTGCTGAAGGAAAGCCAAGCTTCCACAGGACCTCGCCCTCTTTTATACCAATGCTGCGGCACAGAGGATTTCCTCTACGAAGACAATCAAACGTTCCGACAGGCCTGTGCACAGACAGACTTCCAACTGACTTACGAAGAAGGGCCTGGGGCTCACGAATGGGGATATTGGGATGCGAAAATCCAGGATGTCCTGAAATGGCTGCCATTGGCGAAGAAAGAATAGTCGGCAAGCGAGAGCGATCGGAGCAGAATTTTACATTCTGCCCGCTTCGTCTTTTACCAAAAAAAGAAGCAGGCACGAGAGCTTACGCTCTCACCCTGCTTCTTTGTATATAACCGGTCGTTTCGGACCAAACATTAACCGCGGTTTTCGATCCACTGCTCCGTCAGCTCGAGCACCTTTTCGCTGCGTGCAATCGCTTCGGCAACCTGGCCGGATGCCGTTCCGCCGTAAACGTTACGGGCGTTGACCACCGCCTCCGGCTGCAGCACATCATAGATGCGCTCATCGAACAGCGGGGAGAACTGGCGGAATTCGTCGATCGTCAGATCGAGCAAATATTTGCCGTTCTGGATACAGTAGAGCACCGTTTTGCCGATGACTTCATGCGCTTGGCGGAAAGGCAGCCCTTCGCCCACGAGGAAGTCGGCGATGTCCGTTGCGTTGGAGAAGTCCTGATTGACGGCCTGACGCATGCGACCTTTGTTGACTTTCATCGTCGCGATCATCGGAGCAAACAATTGCAGCGCGCCTTCCAGCGTGGCTACCGTATCGAACATGCCTTCTTTGTCTTCCTGCATGTCTTTGTTGTAAGCAAGCGGGAGAGATTTCAGCACCGTGAGCAAGCCCATCAGATTGCCGTATACACGTCCCGTTTTGCCGCGAACGAGTTCCGGTACGTCCGGGTTTTTCTTCTGCGGCATGATGCTGCTGCCTGTGCAGAACGCGTCGTCCAGCTCCACGAAGCCAAACTCCGTGCTGCTCCACAGCACCAGTTCCTCGCTCAGTCGGGACAGATGCGTCATGATCAGGGACGCCGCTGCCAGGAACTCCACGATAAAGTCACGGTCGCTGACCGCATCCAGACTGTTTTCGTAAACGCCGTCGAACCCGAGCTGCTCGGCCACGAAGTGGCGATCGATCGGGAACGTCGTTCCGGCAAGCGCTCCGGCGCCCAGCGGCAGCACGTTAATGCGTTTGTAGCTGTCCATCAGCCGCTCTGCATCGCGTTGGAACATGGACACGTAAGCCATCAAATGATGCGCGAACAGGATCGGCTGCGCACGCTGCAAATGCGTATACCCCGGCACGATCGTATCCAGGTTGTCCTTCGCTTGCCCGATCAACGCTTGCTGCAGCGCATGCAGCATGCCGACAAAACCAACCACGCGCTCGCGCAGGTACAAGTGCATGTCCGTTGCGACCTGGTCATTCCGGCTGCGCCCCGTATGCAATTTACCGCCAACCGGGCCGATCGTTTCGATCAGGTTTTTCTCGATGTTCATATGAATATCTTCGTCAGATACCGAGAACTCCACTTCGCCTGCACGGATTTTGTGCAGCACGGTAATCAGGCCTTCCTTGATCGTTTCCACGTCTTCGGCAGGCAAAATGCCGCATTTGCCGAGCATCGTCACATGGGCCAAACTGCCTTGAATGTCTTCCTCAGCCAGCGCTTTGTCAAAGTTGATGGATGCCGTGTACTCCTCCACCAGATGATTCGTTTGTTTCGTAAAACGTCCGCCCCACAGCTTGCTCACGGTGAATATTCCCCTTTCGCTCATGGACAAAGCCGCTCCTGCCGAAGTTTCGGCAAGAACGGCCCGCCTTGTCATTGATTATGCATGCCAACGCTGGCAGCTTGTATATGCACGTTCCGAGCCGTATAAAACGCCCGGCGCCCGCGAATTAGTTTTTGTTTTGCTCCACGCCGGAGTTCACTTTCAGGCGCAGCGCGTTCAAGCGGATAAAGCCGGTTGCATCTCCTTGGTCATACGCTTGCGTCGGGTCAGCTTCCATTGTAGCGATGTCCGGATTGTACAGGCTGACAGGGCTTTGAACCCCTGCGCCGATAATGTTGCCTTTGTACAGCTTCACGCGCACGGTTCCGGTCACGTTTTTCTGACTTTCGGTCACGAGTGCTTGCAAGGCAAGGCGTTCAGGCGCAAACCAGAAGCCGTTGTATACCAGCGTGCTGTAACGCGTAATCAGGCTGTCGCGCAGGTTCATCACTTCGCGGTCCATCGTGATGGATTCCATTTTGCGGTGAGCGGTGAACAGGATTGTGCCGCCCGGCGTCTCGTATACCCCGCGGCTCTTCATGCCGACGAAGCGGTTTTCCACCATGTCGACGCGTCCGATGCCGTGTTTGCCGCCCAGCTCGTTCAGTTTCTCCATGACTTGCAGCGGGCTCAAACGCTCGCCGTTCAAGGCCACGCAATCGCCTTTTTCGAATTCCAGCTCCAGATATTCCGGTTGATCCGGCGCATCCTCGGGAGAGCTGCTGAGCAGGAACATGTCTTTATTTTCTTCAGAGCTTGGATCGAACCAAGGATCTTCCAGCACGCCGCTTTCATAGCTGATGTGCAGCAGGTTGCGGTCCATCGAGTATGGTTTTGCCGCGGAAGCCGTTACCGGAATGCCGTGTTTCTCGGCATATGCGATCATTTCCGCACGTCCAGGGAATTGGTTGCGGAATTCTTCCAGACGCCAAGGCGCGATCACTTGAATATCCGGTGTCAATGCAGCCGCGTTCAGCTCGAAGCGAACTTGGTCGTTCCCTTTGCCCGTAGCGCCGTGAGCGATCGCCGTAGCGCCTTCGGCGCGTGCGATGTCCACCATGCGTTTGGCGATCAGCGGACGCGCGATGCTTGTGCCGAGCAGGTATTGTCCCTCATAAAGAGCGCCTGCCTGGAACATTGGATAAATGAAATCTTTCGCGAACTCGTCGCGCAGATCGTCGATGTACACTTTGGACGCGCCCGTTGCGAGTGCTTTCTCTTCCAGTCCGTCCAATTCTTCTTTCTGACCGATATCTGCCGTGAAGGCGATGATTTCCGCATCATATGTTTCTTTCAGCCATTTCAAAATGACCGATGTGTCCAGTCCGCCGGAATAGGCGAGTACGATTTTTTCCTTAGCCATTGTCGCTTCCCCCAAAGTTGATATCCGTGAATATGTTGGGTTGTGCACACCACTCCGATTGCAGTACCATCTTCCGATCTTCGTTATCCCCGGATTTTTTGATCACCCTATAAACGGGCAAATCCGGTGATAAAGGCGAGCGCTTCGCTTCTCCAGATTGGTTCTGCACTCTCCGTTAATGCACAAACATCAAATCCACTTCTATCAAAAAATATAATTAATAAATAATGATAAATCTCGCTTTGTTCTATCATCGCTAACCCCGTCCTCAAAATCAACCATTTTGAGGCAAACGGCGGTTATTCGCTCATTAACGCAGCCATCAAGGCCTTCTGTGCATGCAAACGGTTTTCGGCTTGGTCGAAGATGACGGAGTTCGGGCCGTCAATGACGCCTTCGCTCACTTCTTCGCCGCGGTGCGCCGGCAGGCAGTGCAAGAACAGGTAGTCCGGCTTTGCGCCTTTCATCAACTCTTCGTCCACTTGATAGGCCGCAAATGCTTGCTCGCGCACTTTTTGCTCCTCTTCAAAGCCCATGCTCGCCCATACGTCCGTGTATACCACGTCCGCGTCCTTCACAGCTTCATGCGGATCGTAAGTTACGGTAACTTCAGAGCCGCTCTCCTTTGCAATGCTGCGTGTCTGCTCTACAATGGCGCTGTCCGGCTCGTATCCCTTCGGCGTAGCAACTGCGACATGGATGCCCATTTTCGCCGCACCCAGCATGAGGGAATGCGCCATGTTGTTGCCGTCGCCCACGTATGCCAGCTTCAAGCCTTCAAGCTTGCCTTTGTGCTCCAGCACCGTTTGGAAGTCAGCCAGCACTTGGCATGGATGCGCTGCATCGCTTAGGCCGTTGATGACCGGAATATCTGCATGTTCCGCCAATTCAGTCACGTTATGATGTCCGAACGTACGGATCATGATTCCGTCCAGATAGCGGGACAATACTTTCGCCGTATCATGCGTCGTCTCGCCGCGACCGAGCTGAATATCGTTTTTGCTGAGGAACAGCGCGTGTCCGCCCAACTGAAACATGCCTACTTCAAAAGATACCCGCGTACGCGTGGACGATTTTTCGAAAATAAGTCCGATCGTTTTGCCTTTCAGCGGCTGATAAGGCACGCCGTTTTTCTGTTTTCCTTTGATCTCGATGGCCAGATCGAGCAAATAACGGATTTCCTCTGCCGTATAGTCCGTGAACTCGATGAAATCCCGGCCTCTAAGGTCGATTTTTTTGATTTGGGTTTGCGATGCTTGCGTCATTATTCGTATCCTCCTTCATTCCGGTTCCCTGCACCCGCCTGGGCAGAAAAGAAAACCCATTCTCTTCTGCATTCTCACGCGGCGCCATGCGGCTGCAGGGATTCAGCTGTACATGTTTACCCGTAGGGCCAGAAGTGGCCCCCGGAGCAAACGAAATATTTTAACCAACCTTCAATTGAAGAGTGGACTTACAAATTACGCGTTTTTAGCAGCAACATGCTCTTGGATCAGTTCCGTAACGAGGGTTACCGCCTGATCAACCTCTTCCTTGCTCACCAACAGGTTAGGCAGCAGACGAATCACGTTCGGTCCTGCATTGACGAACAGAATGCCGCGCTTTTGCCCAGCCGTAATAATATCGCCGACCGGCTCCGCACACTCGATGCCCACGATCAGCCCGAGGCCGCGCACTTCCTTCACGAACGGAATGTCTGCGAGCTTCTCGCGCAGTGCATTCATCAGGTATTCACCAGTCTCTGCGGCACGCTCCGGCACGCGTTCCTCCAGCATCGTTTCCACGGTGGCGATCACCACCGACGAAGCGAGCGGCGTACCTCCAAACGTAGTCGCATGGCTGCCCGGCGTAAACGCATCTTTCAGATATCCTTTACCCAGCATGGCGCCCACAGGGAAGCCGCTTCCGATCCCTTTGGCGACCGTGAAAATATCCGGCTCAATGCCATAATGCTCATGCGCAAACAGCTTGCCTGTCCGTCCCATGCCCGTTTGCACTTCATCCACGATCAGCAGCAATCCGTGCTCGTCGCACAGCTTCCGGATATGCTCGACGAATTCGCGTTTGACCGGATGCACGCCGCCTTCCGCCTGCACCATCTCAATCATGATCGCCGCCGTTTTGGGCCCGATGGCTGCTTCGAGCGCTTCTGTATCATGGAGCGGTACGGTCACGAAACCGGCCGGGAGCGGAAGGAAACCTTCCTTCACTTTATCCTGGCCTGTTGCCGTCAACGTTGCCAAGGTGCGTCCATGGAAAGATTGGGCAAACGTGATCACTTCATAGCGGTCCGTACCCTTCACTTTCTGGTGATAGCGGCGAGCCAGCTTGATGGCCGCTTCGTTCGCTTCCGCCCCGCTATTGCAGAAGAACACCGCGTCCGCGCACGTATTCGCCGTCAACAGCGCTGCCGCTTTCTCCTGGCCGGGAATCTGGAACAGGTTGGATACGTGCCACAGCTCATCGATCTGCGCTTTCAGCTTCGCCGCGATTTGATCGGGCGCATGGCCAAGGCTCGTTACCGCAAGACCGCTCATGAAGTCCAAGTATTTGTTGCCTTGATCGTCCCATACCCAGCTGCCTTTGCCCTTAACAAGACTGATGGGATACCGCGAATATGTCTGAAAAAGCGAGCTCTCCGTTTGCCCGGAAGGCGCCGCCCCAGTCGCTACGGCACCCGCTACCGCCGTAGCGGCGCCGATTTGTTCATTGTCTTTTGCCATCGCCGTTTCACTCTCCTGTTCCTTAATGAATGCGTAGGGAATGCCGATTAAGAGGCTGCAACGAAATAAAGCATCGCTACTTTCCTTGCAGCTCCTAAGGCATCCGGATAATGCGCGTACCGATCGCTTCTCCGCCAAGCACGCGGCTCAAAATTTGCGGTTCGCTGCCATCCACGATAACGACCTCGCGGACGTCGCCATGAATGCAGGCAATGGCCGCGCGCACTTTCGGAATCATGCCGCCATAGATTTCTCCGGTCTGAATCATGTCCTCGATCTCCTGCACGGAGACGGAAGGCAGCACCTTTTTCTCGCCGCGTACCGTCTTCATGATGCCAGGCACGTCCGTCACGACGATCATGCGGCTTACGCCAAGGTGGGATGCTACTGCTCCAGCCGCCGTGTCGGCGTTGATATTGTAGCGCTGCCCGCTCACATCCACGCCCACCGGCGCGATGACAGGCATGTAACCCATGTCCACAACGCCTTGAATAATCGGCGCTTCCACACCAGTTACTTCACCAACCCAGCCGATTTCAGCGTGGTTCGTTACCGGTCTGGCCTGGATGAGTCCCCCGTCCACGCCGGACAATCCGATCGCCCGGCCTCCTACGCGCTGGATCAGGCGAACGATCTGTTTGTTGATGCTGCCCGCGAGCACCATCTCCACGACATCCAACACCGCTTCGGTCGTCTTGCGCAATCCGTTCACGAATTCGGTCTCGATGCCGAGCTTTGCCAAATTGTCCGAGATCGCCGGGCCGCCGCCGTGCACAATGACGGGCTGAATGCCCTGAGCCTGCAGATCCCGCAGATCCGCAAAAAACGATTCCGGCAACGCCGCCAGCGTGCTTCCTCCACATTTCATCACAAAGCGCTGCTTACCCGCTTCGGTCTGAGCCCCGTTCTGTTCGCTTGGCAAAGTTGTTGAACTCATGACGCCACCCCTTTCACTGATGAATTAACATTGAACCAATGATTTTTACACGGAGACACTACGTGGTCATGTAAATGTCTAGTTCAACCTATCCAAATGCTCTATTATGTGCGGTATGCCGCATTGATTCGTACATAGTCGTAAGTCAAGTCGCAGCCCCATGCGATGGCGGAACCTTCGCCATGGTTCAAGTCGACCACGATGCGAACGGTATCGCCTTGCAGGTAGGCCAGCGCCGCCTCTTCATCGAAAACTACCGGACTGGACTGCTTCAGCACCGAAATGTCGCCCAAACGGATGTCCACCGTATTCGGGTTAACAGGCTGGCCTGCACGCCCTACAGCCGCGATAATGCGCCCCCAGTTGGCATCGGCGCCGAACATGGCGGACTTCACCAGGCTGGACCCGATCACGGTCTTGGCGATCGCCTGTGCGGAGTCATCGCTAACTGCCCCGGTTACTTGGACTTCCACCAGTTTCGTGGCGCCTTCGCCGTCTCGGGCGATCGCTTTGGCCAGCACTTCGCACACATAAATGAATCCAGCCGCAAAAGCTTCCCAGTCGGCATGCTCAGGCGTCAGCTCTTCATTGTCGGCCAATCCGCTGGCCATGGCCACCAGCATATCGTTCGTGCTCGTGTCCCCGTCAACGGTAATCATGTTGAACGTGCGGTTGGTCGTCTGACGCAGCAATTGGTGCAAGGCCTCCGAACCGATGGCCGCATCCGTGGTCATAAAAGCAAGCATCGTCGCCATGTTCGGGTGGATCATGCCCGAGCCTTTGGCCGCGCCCGCAATCGTTACCGTTTTGCCGTTTACTTCAACGGATACGCAAGCTTCCTTTTTCACCAGATCCGTGGTCAGGATCGCTTGGGAAAATTGGTCCGCCTGCTCCGCATCCACGCCCAGGTTTGCTGGCAATGCGGCAATGCCTGCATGCACCGCGTCCATTTTCAGCAATTCGCCAATGACACCCGTCGATGCCACGGCAACATCGTCCTCGGCTACGCCCAGCTCGCGTGCAGCCGCAGCGCGCATGGCGTACGCATCGTCCTCGCCCTGCTGCCCCGTGCAAGCATTCGCATTGCCGCTGTTCACTACCACCGCTTGCAGGCGGCCGTTCACGAGACTTTCGCGAGTGACCTTGAGCGGGGCTGCCTGGAATACATTCGTTGTATATACCGCAGCCGCAGCCGCCGGTACGTCGCAGCGAATGGCGCCGATATCGTTGCGCGATGTTTTTTTCAGCCCGCAGTGCAATCCGCCAGCAGCGAACCCGCGCGGGGTTACGATTGTTCCGTTCTTAATGACGGCAAAAGCCTGTTGTTCCACATTTGTTCCCATATGTTATCCCCCGTCAAGCGTTCGGCTGCATGCCGACCTCCGCCGCTTTCATGAACCGCTACCCCAATGAAACAGGACCGGGAGTGACCGGCAGCTTGAACCGATGCACTCCTTGCGTGCCCATTTCTTATGGATATACAGGCGTCATGTTCAGTCCGAGGTTCTCCTCCCATCCCATCATCAGATTCATATTTTGAATGGCTTGCCCGGAAGCCCCTTTGACCAGGTTGTCGATGACTGAAATAATCGTCAGTCTGCCTGTGCGAGGGTCTGCCGAAAATCCGATATCGCAGTAGTTCGAGCCGTACACTTCTTTCGTCGCAGGCCAGATGCCTGGCTCCCGAACGCGGACGAAAGGCCGATTCTCGTAGTATTTGCGGTACAAGTCCACAATTTCACGGTCCGTGTGTTCCCCTGTAAGGCTCGCATACATCGTGCTCATGATCCCGCGCGTCATCGGTACAAGATGCGTCGTGAACGTCACCGTTACCGGCTTCCCGGCAATCAGGCCGAGAACTTGCTCTATCTCCGGAATGTGCTGGTGTTTGTTCAGCTTGTAGACCCTGAAGTTTTCGTTCATCTCGGCATAATGATGAGGAAGTCCAATGCCTCTTCCCGCACCGGATACGCCGGATTTCGCATCGATGATGATGGTGGACGGATCGATCCAGCCTGCTTCCACAGCCGGAATCAGCCCCAGCAGCGTAGCCGTCGGGTAACACCCCGGATTGGAAATGAAATTCCGATCCTTCACCTGATCGCCGAACACTTCAGCCATGCCGTATACCGCTTCTTCCAACAATGCCGCCGGCGCAGCAGGGTGTTTGTACCACTGTTCGTAGGATGCTCCGTCTTTCAACCGGAAATCGCCCGAAAGATCGATGACTTTCAGTCCAACCTCAAGCAGGCTCGGCACAAGCTTGGCGCTTACTCCGGATGGAGTCGCAGTGAATACCAAATCAGCGTGTGTCGCAATCTCGGCCGGATCAACGCCGTCGAGCGGCCTTCGCACAACCCCCGTCAGATGCGGGAATCCATCCGCGATGGATTCGCCGCTGCTGGATGATGAGATCACAGACGTAATCTCAACATGCGGATGATGTTGTAAAAAACGAATCAGTTCCACCCCGCCGTAGCCGGTGGAACCGACGATTGCCACTTTCAATTTGCTATTCACTCTCGCTCCCCCAATCCCGCTGCATACGCCGTATAGTCTATGTCGCGCTTCGTTTCCCGATTACCTTAAAGTCAATCGGCGCGCCTATCCGTCGCTTCTATGCATATTTGTGTATTATTATACATCCACATTTATATAAATACAACACTCTGCCATGAATTTCACATGCTTTCTCTTTCAGCTCGAAACATATCTTTCCAATATCTGCGGACGAACCACGTCACTTCTGCTAAAATACGTAGTATGAGGCCACATTACATACAAAGATTACGTGGCCAATTTTGCCGCTCGGCAATAACTATATAAATCGCAAAATACATACACACGTTAACGGAGAGGCAGAACCAATCTGGAAAAGCGAAGCGTTCGCCTAAAAGCTTTCTGAAAGAAAGCTGCTTCGGAAGCATAGGCTGTTCACCGGATTTTTCCTTAGAAAAGGGGAATCCAAGAAATCTGGGGATAACAGCGATCGGAAGATGGTCCTGCACTCGCAGTGCCCTAGTGTGAATGATTAATGCGATTTATATAGATGACATCTATTTTGAATCACGGAGGGCTACAGTGCACATCGAATCCATCTTGCTTATCGTACTTCTGGGCCTGAACATCATTTTCGCAGCAGCCGTCGTCTTCTTCGAACGGAAGGATGCCAGCGCATCCTGGGCTTGGCTGCTCGTCCTCAACTTTATTCCAGTGCTCGGATTCGTACTATATTTATTAACCGGCCAGAATCTGACCCGTTACAGGCTGTTCCAGTGGAAAGAACGCAAAAAGCTCGGTTTGGAGGAACGCATCTCCGCCCAGCTGGAGCAGCTGAAAGACCACCGAGGGCCTTTCCTCAACACGGCCACCGAAAGCCATCAGGACATGATCTACATGAACCTGAAGCAGAACGGCGCGCTCCTGACGGAAGACAATGACGTCGAAATCATTACGGACGGCATGGATAAGTTCCAACGTTTGCTGAGCGATATCGAGGCGGCCCAAGACCATGTCCACGTGCAATATTACATCTATAGAGGCGACCGCCTGGGCAAAAAAATCCGCGATGCCCTCATCCGCAAAGCGAGGCAAGGCATTAAGGTCCGCGTCCTGTACGATGCGCTTGGCTCGCGCAGGGTCTCAAACCGTTTTTTCAAAGAGCTCCGCGAAGCGGGAGGTTTGGTGGAAGTCTTTTTCCCATCCAAATTCAGCCTCATCAACCTGCGCATGAACTATCGCAATCATCGTAAAATCGTCATCATTGACGGCAATCTCGGATACACGGGCGGGTTCAATGTCGGCGACGAATATTTGGGGTTAAACTCCAAATTCGGCTATTGGCGCGACACACACCTGCGCATTCAGGGGAATGCCGTTCACGCGCTCCAGACCCGGTTCCTGCTCGATTGGAACGAAGCATCCAAACAGCATGACACGCCTTACGTGCCCGAACATTTCCCGAAAATCCAAGGTACGGGATCCACGGCCATGCAAATTGTGTCCAGCGGCCCTGATGCCGAGATCGAGCACATTAAGAACAGTTACCTGAAAATGATTAACGGGGCCAAACAATCCATCATGATCCAGACGCCGTATTTCATTCCGGATGCCAGCGTGTTCGAATCCATTCGCCTTGCCTGCCTGTCAGGCATTGACGTGCGAATCCTGATTCCGAACAAGCCCGACCACGCCTTTGTATATTGGGCCACGTTATCCTACATCGGCGAGCTGCTCAAAGTGGGGGCCAAAGCATTCGTTTACGACAACGGCTTCATTCATGCCAAAACGCTCATCATTGACCGCATGGTCGCATCCGTGGGAACGGCGAACATCGACTATCGCAGCTTCCGCCTGAACTTTGAGGTCAACGCCTTCATGTACGATGAAGGCATCGCCTCCAAACTGGCGAACACGTTCGAACACGATCTGAAAGTATCCCGGGAAATGACGATGGACGAATACAATCGGCGCAGCATCGTTATTCGTTTTAAAGAAGCCATCTCGCGGCTGCTCTCTCCGATTCTGTAAAATGCAAAAAGCAGGAAATCCCAGTCTGATGAACTGGAGGATTTCCTGCTTTTCTTTGAATATCACGTTGTCCTGCTCGAGCAACCGATAGCGCCTTTTTTTGACTGAGTACACTCTGCCTGTGACGATTAAACATGCTCCCGTTTGAAACCTTCGCCAAGCACCTCATGCGCATTGCTGATAATGACAAAAGCCCCCGGGTCCACGGACCGGATCAACGCTTTAAGTCTCGGCACCTCGCTCTGTCCAACCACGACCATCAGCACCGTCCGCTGGTTATCCGTATAACCTCCCCGTGCTTCGAGTTTGGTCAATCCACGATCCAGATCGGCGAGAATGATCTGTGTGATCGGTTCGATCTCGTTCGAGATGATGTATGCGACCTTGGAGCTGCCAAAACCCATCTCGACGCCATCAATCACTTTGCCGGTAATATACAAACCGATGAGGGCATAAAGCGACTGTTCCAGCGACAGCACAAAGCCCGCCAAAATGATCACCGTTGCATCCATGATTACGACGCAAATCGAATAACTGAGTCCGCTGTATTTCTGCACGATGCGAGCCATGATGCTCATGCCGCCCGTCGATCCCCGGCCGCGGTATACGATCCCGATTCCCAGTCCCGCGCCGATCCCCCCGTATAATGAACCGAGCAGCGGATTCATCGTTGGCACCGTCCAATCCTTCGTCAAATATACGAAGAGCGGCAGTACGATGCTGCCGAGCACGGAACGCACGCCATACTGTTTGCCGATCAACACGAACCCTGCGATCAGGAGCGGAATATTCAGTGCCCACTGGGTGTACGCCGGTTCCAGGCCAAGCCACTCTTTCCCCAGAATGGAGATGCCTGACACACCGCCCGAAGCGATCTGGTTCGGCAGTAAAAACAGATTGAAGGCCACGGCGATCAAAAACGATCCCACGATAATCAAGGCCGTATCCATAGCGGTCCGCCAGGGGCCGTTGAGGGGAATAAAGTTCGTTATTCTTTTCTTGCGGTTGTACTGCAAATGCGGTTGTTCCTGCATGTCATCTTGCTCTCCTTTGTTGTCCATAGTGCTCTATATATGCCATCCCGCCGATACGGGGAATACCAATGATGTTTAGAGATTTGTATTCAAGTTATATAAACCGCAATAATCATTCACATTAGGCCACTGCGTGCGCTGTACCATCTTCCGATCGCTGTTATCCCCAGATTTTTTGGATTCCCCTTTCTGAAGGGGAACATCCGGCTGCATCGTGCGCGCACAAAAAAAGCTCCTGTATAGACCAGCATACGCCTACACGTATCCAGTCCATACAGGAACTCGATTAATCGGTTTCCACTTTAATTTGGCTGCGCAAATAACCATCGATGAATGCATCGAGGTCGCCGTCCATTACCGCTCCGGTATTTCCCGTTTCCACAGAAGTACGGTGATCCTTTACCATACTATAGGGATGGAACACGTAGGAGCGAATCTGGCTTCCCCATGCAATATCCGACTGTTCCCCTCGGATTTCATCCAGCTCTTTTTGCTGCTCTTCAATTTTACGCTCATACAGCTTCGAACGAAGCATCGTCATGGCCCGCTCGCGGTTTTTGATCTGTGAACGCTCGTTCTGGCACGTTACAACGACGCCTGTCGGGATATGCGTAATCCGTACTGCCGAGTCCGTCGTATTGATGTGCTGTCCACCCGCGCCGCTCGCGCGGTAGGTATCGATCTTGAGATCTTCCGTCCGGATGTCGATCTCGACCGTATCATCGATCTCTGGCACGACGTCGCAGGATACGAAGGAAGTATGGCGACGGCCGGAGGAGTCGAACGGCGAGATGCGCACCAAACGATGCACGCCTTTCTCCGCTTTCAGATATCCGTAGGCATTGTGCCCCTTGATCGAAAGCGTAACGCTCTTGATGCCCGCCTCGTCACCCGGCAAATAATCGAGCACTTCGACCTTGAAACCGCGTTTCTCGGCCCACCGCGTATACATTCTCAGCAGCATCTGGCCCCAGTCCTGAGACTCTGTACCGCCAGCACCCGGATGCAGCTCCAATATGGCGTTCATTTTGTCGTATGGCTGGTTCAGCAGCAGTTGGAGCTCGAATTGCTCCAGCTTTTCCACAATGGCGGCTACGCTGCCGCTTACCTCGGCCGCGAGATCATCGTCGCCCTCTTCTTCAGCCAGCTCGACCATCATGGCTGCATCATCATAATCCTGCTGCAGCTTGTTGTATTGGTCTACCGAACCCTTGACCGCATTCATTTCGGCGATGACGGATTGGGCTTTTTCATTATCGTCCCAGAAATCGGGCGCAGACATTTTCTCTTCGAAGTTCTCAATCATTTCCTTTTTGAGATCTAAGTCAAAGAGACCCCCTAAGGTTTGTTAGTTTCTTGCTGATTTCACGCAGGTCATGCTTTACGCTTGGATCAATCATGTGCAATTCCTCTTTTCATTAAAGTAAGCTCCCGGCAACCAAGGAACCCATAGGTTATCCTATGAAATCCCCGGCTGCAAGGAGCCATGTGTCCTGACTATATATTATTTCCTATTCTTGGCCATGGCAATGTTTGTACTTTTTGCCGCTGCCGCATGGGCACAGATCGTTGCGTCCCACTTGATCGGCTACGCGCACCGGGCGTTTCTCGGCAGGCTCGCCGCTGGTAGAGATTTTGCTCTCGTCCACGACCGCCTGACGCTCCTGATTGCTTTCGATTTGGGCCCGCATTACGTATGTGGCCACTTCTTCCTGGATCGAAGCGATCATCTGATGGAACATTTCGAAACCTTCGAATTGGTACTCGCGCAGCGGATCGGTGCCGCCATACGCACGCAAGTGAATCCCTTGGCGAAGCTGATCCATCGCATCGATGTGATCCATCCATTTGCTGTCGACTGCACGAAGCACAACCACTTTTTCGAACTCGCGTACCATTTCCGGTCCGATTCGTTCTTCACGGGCGTTGTATTTCTTCTCTACTTTGTCGAAGAGATACTCGACGATCTCTTCGGCTTCTTTGCCCCACAGATCATCCTTGGTCACGGCGCCGTCATCCAGCAATTTGCTGTTCATGTAGTCGGCCACTTCCTGCAGCTCCCAGTTCTCCGGAATTTCGTCGCTGCAGTGCGCTTCAACAATACGCTCGATGGACGGTTTGATCATATCCATGACGATTTGTTTGATATTGTCGGATTCGAGCACCTCACGGCGCTGTTTGTAAATGATCTCACGCTGCTGGTTCATGACGTCATCGTACTGGAGAACGACTTTGCGGACGTCGAAGTTGTTGCCTTCAACGCGCTTCTGCGCCGACTCTACCGCACGGGTAATCATGCGGCTTTCGATCGGCTGGTCTTCGTCAAAGCCCAGGCGCTCCATCATGTTCAGCACGTTGTCCGCGCCAAAACGTTTCATCAGTTCGTCGCCCATCGACAGATAAAACTGCGTGGAACCAGGGTCGCCCTGACGTCCCGCGCGTCCGCGAAGCTGATTATCGATCCGGCGCGATTCGTGGCGTTCCGTACCGATGATATGAAGGCCCCCGAGCTCGGCCACGCCTTCGCCCAGGATGATGTCCGTCCCCCGTCCGGCCATGTTGGTCGCGATCGTTACCGCTCCCGCCTGGCCCGCGCCCGAGATGATTTCGGCCTCTTCCGCATGGTACTTGGCGTTCAATACCTGGTGACGCACGCCGCGGCGTTTCAGCATGTCCGAGATGCGCTCGGAGTTCTCGATGGACACCGTACCGACGAGAACCGGCTGTTTTTTCGCATGGCGTTCCACGATCTCTTCCACCACGGCTTTGAATTTGCCGTCAACGCTTTTGTAGACGACGTCGGCGTTGTCGATCCGTTTGTTCGGACGGTTCGTCGGAATTTGCAATACTTCAAGCCCGTAAATCTTCTTGAACTCTTCTTCTTCCGTTTTGGCCGTACCCGTCATACCCGCCAGCTTGCGGTACATCCGGAAATAGTTCTGGAACGTAATCGTTGCAAGCGTCATGCTCTCGTTCTGTACCTCGATGCCCTCTTTGGCCTCGATCGCTTGGTGCAGGCCATCGCTGTAGCGGCGTCCGGACATCAGGCGGCCCGTGAACTCGTCAACGATCATGACTTCCTCGTCGCTTACCACGTAGTCCACGTCCCGGCGCATGATGACATTGGCTTTCAGCGCCTGCACGATATGGTGGTTCAGTGTTACGTTGGCATGGTCGTACAGGTTTTCAATGCCGAACGCTTTCTCGGATTTTGCAACACCCGCTTCGGTCAAAGCTACGGATTTCACCTTGATATCCACGGTAAAATCCTCTTCCGGCGTCAGACGTTTCACGAAACGGTCTGCTGCGTAATACAGGTCGGTCGACTTCTGGGCTTGTCCGGAGATGATCAGCGGCGTACGCGCTTCGTCGATCAGGATGGAGTCCACTTCGTCAATGATACAGAAGAACAATGGACGTTGTACCATTTGTTCTTTGTAGAGCACCATGTTATCGCGCAAATAGTCGAAACCGAATTCGTTGTTCGTTCCGTACGTAATATCGCAAGCATATGCGTGCTGCTTAAGAGCATGGTCCATGCCGCTCAGGTTGACCCCGACGGTCATGCCCAGGAATTCGTAAATTTGTCCCATTTCGGCACTGTCGCGTTGAGCCAGATAATCGTTGACCGTCACGACGTGCGCGCCCTTGGATTCCAGTGCATTCAAATACACCGGCAGCGTTCCTACCAGCGTTTTACCTTCACCCGTTTTCATCTCGGCAATCCGGCCTTCGTGCAGCGCAATACCGCCAAGCATCTGTACGTCATAGTGGCGTTTGCCGAGCACACGGCGAGATGCCTCACGCACGGTAGCAAATGCTTCCGGCAGAAGCTCATCCGTCGTTTCTCCCTTTTCGATCCGGGCACGGAATTCCTCTGTTTTCCCCTTCAGCTGCTCATCGGAGAGAGCCTGAAATTCCGGTTCCATTTTATTGATGACGTCGACCGTCTTCATCAGACGTTTAACATCGCGTTCATTCATGTCTCCGAAGATCTTTTTGACAAGTCCTAGCATGGTATACCCCTTTCGTGCAAAACAGAATAGCCCCCCTGTTGCCGCACAGCGGCATCTTCGGATGATATCATCCACTTGCCCGGGGGTGACAATGTAATACAATACTATGAGATGAATCAACTCCAGGCTTGCAAGGGTCCCTCATGAAGCCGATTCGGTATTCAACCGGACCCGGGCCCATCCAAAATGAATCCGGAATCCAAGCCGGACGAATCATGTTCATGGTGCTGTGCCTGTCATTGATAATGATTGGTGATCATTCGTTGACAATTCCCCATCAGGACAATGATTCTCTTTCATAAATTGTAACAGTTTGTAAGAGACGCCGCAACACGGCACAGCCGACTTCTTTGATCTTTCGCCGCTCCTTTGGGTGGAGAATAGTGCAAAAAATCATAGTCGTTAGCCGAAGCGTTCGCCTTCATAAGCGCATTCAAATCAAAACGTCCTCCGTATGAGGATTTTTGCAGGAAAACTGGATCGCATTAGGTGTGCTACTCGCAAACCTGAGATAATATCCTATCCATGTATTAGACGCAGCAGCATAGGGAATAGTTTCACTAAACGGCATCCGAAACTTTTTCCACTCCACCTAGGAAAATCCAAAACCAAAAGAGCCCCATCCCGATTGGATGTAGGCTCTCGTTATATCGGATCCAGGAATCAAAGATTCCCCATGTTCAAGTACGTATTAAATTAAGTATTCATTTCATACCGCAAGCGTTTGAAACAAGCCCATTATCCTTGCTCGATCAAACCGTATTTTCCATCATTCCGTTTGTATACGACACTAACCTCTTCATTCTCAATGTTGGAGAAAACAAAGAAATTGTGGCCGACCATGTTCATCTGCAGAATGGCTTCTTCCACATCCATCGGCTTCAGCATGAAACGCTTCGTCCGGACCACTTCCAGATCGTCGTCCACTTCGGCATCCAGCTCGGCTGTAGCCGCGGTTCCGGTGGGATCCTCCACAAAGAAGTTTTTCAGGCCGCTGTCCTGGCGGAACTTGCGGTTCAATTTCGTTTTATGTTTGCGAATCTGACGTTCCAGCTTGTCAATGACAGCGTCAATGGAAGCGTACATGTCATCGCTCTTGTCTTCGGCGCGGAGCACCAGACCTTTCAAAGGAATCGTTACTTCCACCGCATGCAAACCTCTGGTCGTACTTAAAGTAACCGTACCGTCAGAGTTAAGGGGTGCATCGAAATACTTCTCGAGTCTGCTCAATTTTTTGTCGACGTAATCTCTCAAAGCATCGGTAACCTCGATTTGTTGACCTCGAATACTTAAATTCATAGGGCACTCCTCCTTTTCCTTTGCTCCTTCATTATACCACGAATGTAAGCGCCATGTAAAAACTCCGGGTGTCCGAATAATGACATCTGCACGAGCCAGTTCTTCCAGCATAGGCCAATCGCCATATTTCGCGATTTCTCGCCATTTTTAGGCGTTATCCTTGATATATAAAGATTTTTTTGAAACGGCGCTTGAGTATGTAAATTAACCGTTTTTTCGCTGTACCAATCGCTGTGGCACAAAGAGAAGGCCAATCTATGATCGCAAGCTCTCGCTGATTCGTGCGACTTCCGTTGACAACAAAAAAAGACCCTGGCCTGAGCCAGAGTCCTACGCTAGCGTTAATTCAATTCGGTAACCATCAAACCATGTATGTAGGTCGGAATCGCCCGGATGATTATAATTTGATTACGTTAGCTGCTTGCGGTCCACGCGCGCCTTCGACGATGTCGAATTCAACGGATTGACCTTCTTCCAAAGTTTTGAAGCCTTCGGATTGAATTGCGGAGAAGTGTACGAATACGTCGCCGCCGTCTTCAGTTTCGATGAAACCGTAACCTTTTTCTGCGTTGAACCATTTTACTTTACCTTGCATGCACTAACATTCCCTTCGTCATCAAATGAAGTGAAGCCTCAGCTCGAAAACCTAGCTCACAACTCAGACTATACCATCCAAACTTATCCATTGTCAATTGGTAATGCAAATGTTTTTCTGGAATTAATTTGTAGATTAATGATGAATTATGAGGAAAGATGGGTTTTCCAGTACTATACCAGCTTAAAGGCTACATGATAAGAAGAATTTAACCACTTTTCGAAAAAAGTAAACAGCCCCATAAAAAAATAATTATATAGGTTGAACTGGACATTTACACGCTAACGGAGAGGTCAGAAAGAATCTGGAGAAGCGGAGCGTTCGCATTTATCACCGGATTTCCCCCTTAATAAGGGGATCAAAAAAATCTGGGGATAACAGTGATCGGAAGATGGTTCTGACCACGTAGTGACTCCGTGTAAAAATTATTGGTTCAACTTATATAGCGAAAGACGACCGTTCTTATAACATGGTAAAATCAAGGAGGACAAACATCATCGATCAGGGGGAAATACATTCATGCATGTGCACTTCAGAAACAGAACTCCACTTTATGTTTTACTGTTAGCCATCCTGTTCGCAGGATTATGGGCCACGACTTCCTCGAATGCGGCCGAGGCCAAAGGGGAACGCATACCTGCAGAAGGATTAAAGAAGATGAGCCGATTGTCTTTCACGTTGAAAGACGCCTACCAAACGCAATATACCGTCTATATTTTCGCCAAAAACGAAGATTCGACAATCTTGTCGGAAGAAGATTACTGGACGGGGAACCAGATCGGAGACGTAAATTACACGGGTACATATCAAGCAGCACTCGTCAAAAAAGGAGCAAGCTACGGGACAGTCCAGTCGGTTAATCTTGACCTGCATTCCATCACAATGCCCCAGACTTGGCACTATACCGTCAAAAGCAAAGATGCCGGAACCCCGGATATGCTGGTGATCACCGAATGGGGGACATCCAACTTCAATCTGGCCAAACCTTTCATTATCCGCTCCGGAGAGCTGAAGCGTCTGACGTTCGTCAACCATAAAGGAAAGCCGATGGAAGACAAATACAACTATCCTGCCGGCCGAGACGATGGAATTCGCATGCTCTCGGACGCCCGGGTGCAGTTCAGATTTTACAATAATAGCGTATTTAAATATGCCGTAAACACGTTCAAGCTTAACGTCAGCAAGCTGGAGCTTCGTCTTACCGAGTCTCGCTATGTGAATATCGACCAGCCTGGCTGGCCCAACTCCGGCATCGGGGATCACGCCTACTTGGAGAGCCTTAAATCCGCCGCCAAGCAAGGGATACTTCCAGGTCAACCTGGCATCAAACTGGGCATGAAACACTCAGCGCTTCAGTCCCTTTTGAAGAAGGCCCGGTCTAGAGAAAACGGGGAATGGGGCGGGTATTACATCTATCCCCATTACGCCATCGGCTTTACCGATTATGTTCATGAATTGAACAAAAATTCGCGGATTATGGTATTCAATCTGTTCGTGGAAGAACGCAATCTGTATCCGGATACGGTCAAATTTTGGCTTGGCAAGCCCAAGTATGAAGGGTTTAACGAGGCAGAGGGCGGCTACGACATGATTTACAAGTTCGGGGATCGAACGTTGTCGTTCCACTATGCAGACGAATTTGAGGACCAAATTTATTTGGCAACGATATATTAAGATGTAAAAAACAATCCATCTTATATTTAACCATAAGATGGATTGTTTTTTATTTCCGGATATATAGTGTTACTTCTTTTTATCCATCAGAATGCTCTCGGGGGTATAGCCTGCTTCATATGCATTTTTTTGAATCTTGGCCTGTCCCCGCTTATGCAACCAATCTTGCGCTTCCAGCCTCAGCACATTCATACGAGCAAGAATTTCTTGATCGTGTTCCAGCAAACTTTGTATTGCCTCTTTTTCATGCTCTTCGGCCTGTTTAATAGCAAAGTGCTCTACAAGATCATCCACGAGTTCTTGTCGTACCCCGATAAAAGCCTCAAGCTGCTCGTAGTTTAAATGATATAAGTTAGCCATAATGTCATCTGTCAACATCTGTAGCTGGTTGATAGATTCTCCTCTATCCATGTGCATTCTCAGGTAAACTCCCCTGTCCTGCAGCAATTTTGGATGCTTGAATCCAAGTTTCGCGTAACTCAGACAGATAACCTACAGCCTCTTCAGCCTTGGTTTCATCTCTGTGAATATTGGCTTCAATCAGCAAATAGTTGGTGTACTCATACAAGGAATATAAATTTTTTGATATATCATAAGAACGATCCAACGTGCTCATTAACTCACTTACGATTGACTGAGCTTTCCCCAGATTCAAATTTGACTTTTCAATATCTTTCTGCTTCATGGCAGCGATTGCTGTTTTAACAAAACGAATGGCCCCGTCGTATAACATAATGACTAACTGAGCCGGATTAGATGTCTGGACAGAAGATTGACGATATTTATCATATGGAGAAGTGATCAACAGTCCCTCACCCTTTTTTATAAGATTTAGCTGGTCAAGCTAGAGAACAGATTGGACGATTGCGCCTGTAATTGCGACATTGCCTTTTCCATCGCGGCAAATTGTTTATAGTAACGATTTTCGGTGACTTCCAGGTTCCGCTGCATCAATGCAATACGGTTATTATAATCTTTTAGTTGTCTGCCCATTGGATTTTCATCACTGAAGGTACTGGTTATATCCGTTGTAAAACGGTTCGTACCCGCTCGATCGGATATCTGTTGAATGGCATTGGTCGCTGTATCAGCCAACTTATCGAATATCCCGTCATTCGGGGCGTTATCGGGTCCTTGGAATAAGTCAATTACAGCTTGTGGATTTGAACTAATCGCACTCTTTAGCTTTGCTTCGTCAGAAATAACCAGTTTGCCGTTCTCGGAATACAAACCAGTGGTTATTCCCATGGAACTTAACGAACCAAGCTTTTCTGAAATGATAGATCTCATATCCGATAATAGCGATTTAATAATATCATTGTTTTTCAACATCCCGCTTTTGGCTTTTTGCGTCCATGCTAGAATGTCCGATTCTTTCATTTCACTTTTTTGTTCGTCTGTGAGCGGTTTAAAGTCAGAATATCGGGTTTCCCTAATCGTTGAATTCAAAGACAAAATAAGACTGTTGTAGTCATCTATAAAGCCTTTAATCGTATCAAAAGCTTTGTCCGGGTCGGTCTGGTTTTTGATTATTACCGGGCTATCGACACCATCAGCGCCCTTTGTTACTTCCTGCAGTGTCAACTGTACACCATTTATAGTAAATGTATTAGATTTGACATCATCAAGTTCTTGATCATTTATTCTCACTTTTGCGTTCTTACCTTGTTCCGTAGTTCCTGAGCCTCCAAACAAACCTAGGAACTCCGAAGATTCGCCACCAAGTTTTACTTCTTCCCCACTTTTTCCTGTAATCGTTAATTTCCCTGTATTCGTATCGAAAGAAGCCATCACATTGGCACTACTATTATTAATTTCGTCAACAACCTCAGCAATTGAAGTTGAATCGTTAAATTCGAAATTTTTATCATTAATACTAAAACTATACTTTTTCGCTGCGGCACCCGGTTCAGGATCTTTGCCATCAATGACTTTTTTCAAATCTGCCAGTGTCTTCGCGTTATCAACACTCTCACCAACACCATTTGTTTGAAGACTCTTTTTGTCGGAGAACAGCATCAGTAAATGGTCTGCTCCTTCAATTTTCACTTTACCTTCTTGGCCTTCGGTTTTCGAGGCAAAAGATAGTTTTCCTGAAACTTCATCATAACTGGCAATAACATTAGCCTTCGCATTGGAGTTGATGGTGGAGACTAAAGTTGCTATGGAAGTTGCACCGTTGAATAAAGATTTTCCTTTTTCATCTTTAAAACTGACGCCGTTGATCGTGATGTCGAATTCTTTAGCCAGTAATTTATCACGGTCCGCTGGTTCCATTTTGGATAAATCGCCACCATCCAACGTCGCTAGGGAGGTACTCTTGCTTGTGCCCGGACCTAATCCTTGAGTCGAAAGGGTCGTCCGTGTCGCAAGCTGCTCAACGCTCACTTTCATTTCCACTCCATTAGCGGATGCTGTTGCATTAGCTTTAACCGCGGTTGTATTGCCTGTGACAACCGACTTATTTGCATTCAATGCTGATGAAACTCCGTATTTGGTCGTTAATTTGTTAATTCGAAAATCATATAGCTTGCTACTCAACTCACGGTAGCTTTCGCGTTGCCATTGCAGAACCTGTTTGTCCTGATTCAATCTGTCCAGTCTAGACTTTTTGGTAGCCATCATGCTCTTGACCATGCTATCGATGTCCATGCCTGAAAAACCGTTAATACGTGTAACCATCATGCACCTCCAAATAATTATTATATTTTCTCGTCGACCAAAATTCCCGCAATCTCCATCATCCTGGCCACTAAATCCAGTGTTTTTTCTCTCGGGATTTCACGAATGACTTCACCAGTTTCCTTGTTAAGGACTTTAACCATTATATCCCGTGTTTTCTCGTGCACACTGAAATCCAAAATCGTTTGAGGACCTTCAAGAGCCTTGACAGCACGATTGATTGTGCGAATCAACTGTTCTTCTCCCATTGATAGTGGGACACCTGACTTTTCTTTTCCATAGGCTTCCTTGGCAGAGATTAAATTCGTCCCCTCAATTGCTGTTATTCTTTGTTGATTATCGATCCCGGTTGTATTTGAGCCTGAGGTAGCAGATAAGGAAAATTGAATGTTCAATCTAAACAACCTCCAACATTATGGCGTTTATAGTATATATCGGCGCACATCCCCTCCAGCTTTAGGAAAATACAAAACTACTATCAAAGGCCTTGGAATTCATCCAGGGCCTTTGATAGTTGCGTAGCACTAATTTTTAATTAAGATGGACATGTAGGCCATCGAGGTAAATTTGTTTACTTCAAGCAAAGCCAAAACATTGTTCAAAAATGTAGGATTATGCTCCACAGTTTTGGCAAAAGACTGAATAAGCTTAACACACAAGTCACTAGTCAAACCTTTGTGAAAACCGGCCATTCCAATAAGATGCAATTTAATTATAGAGAAGTGGACAATCATCATCACATAATCATCAAATACTTTGGCTCTCCCGAATGGGAAGAGATTCTTAAACACATAATTGACCAGGTAGTTCTCCAAGATATATTCATTCTCATTCATAAAAGGCACGTAATAATTCTTACTTGCGTCCTCATAACGTTTGGAAATTTCCTCCAAAGATGCATCTTCAACATACATTATACCATTTAATGTTTCTGCTACACATTCATAATATCTACTAGAATTTCTTATACCATGCCCAAAGCGGTAATCCATTAATTCTTTACAAATATTCATTTGAATAGTGTAGTTTGATGGAATCTCACTAAGAGAATGCCTCATTGACGGATCTTTTAACATCTCTGTGTATGACAAAACAGCATTCGGTACTGCATCCAAGTTCTTCTCATCAATATGATTTTGTATCTTTTGATAAAATAATCCGAGAATAATAAGTCGTTCCGATAACGTGTATTGTCTATTCTGTAGAACTTCGATTGTGAAGATTCTCAGATCCCAGAAGTATTGTGTCAGCTTGTTGTTCGCATTTGGATTATTAGTTAGAATTTGCTTTTGAACCCACCCCTTCGTCTCAGCGGGTTCTTCAATTTCATTAAACTGAATGCCTGCTGGGTTCAAGAGAGCCAGCCTTGCAGCTTCCGGGCAAGACAATGTAGTCGACTTCTCCACAACACCATCAATACTATTAATACTTCTCGGATAGGTGGCGCAAGTATTCGAAAGAAAATCCTCCCCTAACTTTAATTGAACCTTACAAAGATTATCTTTCGACAAAAAAGAACATCTACCCTCACTATCCATTTTTATTTTTGCATATCTTTTTGAAGTAGGTTCTGAACGATTACGAACAATATTTTTACTAAAAAGAGATTTCAATTCAATATCTCGTGATTTCGAGTATTTTTTATAGGTTTGTTGATCGATTTCTACTCTCCATCCCACACAGCAAGAGTCCTCGCACGCTGATCCGATACACGCAAAATCCTTCATATATTCGGGTACTAAGATCACTCTATTTTTAGTCGTTTGCGCAGTCATGAATATACTCCTAACTATAGTGGATTTGTTAATAAAAATAGGTATCCTCCGTAGAAGATACCTATTTTTATTAACAAAATAAGAATTCCAGAGGGACGGATAACCGGTCCCTCCAGAATCTTTTTGCAAATTAACGAAGCAATTGCAGAACACCTTGTGGCTGTTGGTTTGCTTGTGCCAACATTGCTTGAGCTGCTTGAGCCAAGATGTTGTTTTTCGTTTGGGACATCATTTCTTTCGCCATGTCTACGTCACGGATACGGGATTCCGCTGCAGTCAGGTTTTCGGAAGAAGTCCCCAAGTTGTTGATGGTGTGCTCCAAACGGTTTTGAACAGCACCCAGTTTGGAACGTTCGCTGGAAACAGCGCTGATTGCTTTGTCTACTACTGTAATAGCATTGGCTGCGTTAGCTGCGCTTGTGATATCCAGAGCATTTTCAACATTTTTATTGTCTGTTCCGTCAGTTACGTTAGCTGTAGAAGAGAAGCCAGCTCCAGTACCTACGATGCCCAGAGCGCTTGCACGCATGTCATTAACACCCAGAGACAAGGATTGGTTTTGGTTGGCACCAATTTGGAACGCAGCGGATTTATCCTCTGTTTCACGTCCAACGGTTTCTGTTACCGTTTTAGGGTCAGCCATATCCAATTTAACAGTCGCCTCAAAATTACCACCAGTTACACCAGCGCCAACAGTGAAGTCAAACTTAATTCCGTTAGCATCGTATTTCAATGTTTCGCCAGCTGCAAGAGAGAAGTCAGTCGTTGTCAGTGTTTTATCGCCAGCAGCGTTGAGGAGGGCAACTGTAGCTTTATCACCAGTCCAAGTAACTTTAACTTGTGCTGCACCATCCAACAATTCTTTACTTGTGCCATCTACTTTAATGTCGGTCAACGTAGAGTCAGCACCAGTTGTTTGTGTAGTGACACCAGTTATACCTGAATCAGTACTAATTGCACCACCACTAACTAGTGTAGTTCCATCTGCAGCTGCATCTGCTCCAGAAGCCTTGTACAAATCGACAGTAACAGCGTCGCCAGCTTTCCAGCTATCTGCTTGTTCTTTTGTAAAGGAGAAGGAAATACCATTGTTATTATAGCTATATGTTTTCGTGTCTACATCATAAGCTACTGAATCAGCATCCACTTTGATCGTTTTATCAGCGCTGTCTTGAGCATTGATGTCAACTGTGAATGTACCGTCAGTTCCTTTAGTGATCGTCAGTTTTTGATCAGTTGTATCCTTGTCAAGTGATGCCCAATCCAAATCATTGTTCGCTTTACCCGTAAATTTGATATCAAATTTAGCTTGTGGATCAGTGCCACTCCAGGAAACTGGATTGTCACCAACCTTAGCTGTTTGTGTTGCAGCCAAAGTCACAGTCGTCGTTTGTTGAGTTCCAGCATTAACGACTTTTTGATCAGACAAATCACCGTTCAACAATTTCTTAGTATTGAACTCAGTTGTGTTACCGATACGGTTGATCTCGGAAGTCAACTGATTCATTTCTTTTTGCAGTTCAGCACGGTCTTGAGTTGTGTTCGTATCGTTCGCGGATTGAACGGAAAGTTCACGCATACGTTGCAGGATGGAGTGAGTTTCGTTCAATGCACCCTCAGCAGTTTGGATCAAAGAGATGCCATCTTGAGCATTACGAGTAGCTTGGTCCAAACCACGGATTTGTCCGCGCATTTTTTCGGAAATTGCCAAACCTGCAGCGTCATCACCAGCACGGTTGATACGCAGACCGGAAGACAATTTTTCGATGTTTTTGTTTGTGTTAGCAGTGTTAGTGCTCAGTTGGCGGTGAGTATTCAACGCCGCAATATTGTGGTTGATAATCATTGAGTGTTTCCTCCCTGAAAATAAGTTAGTTCCACATCCATGTGGTAAACGCCGCGACATTAAGGTCGGCCGCCCTCCTGAAGCAGCGTCTAAAATATATATCGACGGGAGGTTCGCAACTTTTTATAGCATTTGGAACATTTTCTAATCTTTTTTTATAACAGAACTGCGCAATCGTTCCATTAATGCCTGTACGTTAACCGTCACTGGCATAGCAGATTCACGGTTTGCCTCCTGAATGGATGCATACACTTCTTGTCGGAATATATCAATATGTTTGGGAGCGGATATACCAATACGAACAGTATCGCCTTCCACGGCCAATACCGTCACTTCAATTTGGTCTTGTATTATGATAGACTCACCTTTTTTTCGAGATAAAACCAGCATCCCTACTCACCACCCTTTATGGATTCCAATTGGTCATCGGTCCAGATTAAATTACGAGTACTGTATCCTGTTTGGTGTAATACCACTTGTTTTCCTTTGCCTTTTTTAGGATTCAAAACAATGGGTGCCAACAGGTTCATCGTTGATTTATGGACTTGCTCATGAATAGTGACCATGGCCATAACTTGAACTTGATCCGATATTTCAAGTTCCTCCCGATCCACGTCGGGCAGCTCAAAACTATAATCAGGTAAAAACAAAAACGGGTCTAGCAGCAAAAACGACAATTCCGGTTCCTTCAAAGATTGAAGATAGAAAAACGGGGTATCATCCCAAGGAATGAGTGCAAAACGATTTTCATCTTCAAAACCAGGCAACCCTTTGGCAAAATCATAAACTTGCTCTTCCTTAATATCAATTTCTCCCCAGACACTGGTTTGAATGCGCATAACATGTATCCTCCTAAAACCAATGGATTTGGCACTAAAAAAGCTATAGATGTCCGCTTCAAGACCGTCTATAGCTTCATTATAACTGCTACATGCCTACGTCAATAGCAGGCGGTATATATTCGATTGAGCCGTACTGTTTCATATAAATGTCGAGTTTACCTCGCTGATACTCAATTTCCGGCTTATTTACTATCACGTTTAATTCCGATACTGCAGGGGTGAATCGGATATCCGGCTTACGAACATCGAACCGAATGTCCACATTGTCATAAGATGCCGGTCCTCTAACTTCGGGAAACGTCGTCCCCTGCCAGTCTGAACCAATAATATTTGCAATTGTATTGCTGCCTGACTTATAGTATTCAGCAATTTGGTTCCCCTGCTGCACGCGATTAGCGATATTCTGCAAGAAAATCTGTTGTATTCCAGAATAAATTCGGGAATTCACATCACTTAGACTACCGCCGGTATACGCTGCAAACGCTTTGCTCTGGTCCACATTGAGCTTGGCAGGATAACTTTTGACCGTGAGCTCAGCTGGTCTTGTATTCAACTGAACATCAGCTTTCGGTTGTCGGAGTGATAATTGTCCGAGATCAGCATCAATATGCAATACTGCAGGGGTGGTTCTGATCTGAAGCATGGGTTGGGTTCTCATTTACGCATCCCTACCTTTTATCTCAAAAAGTCTGCTAGGGATGGTGAAATGATTTTAGCTCCAGCAGATAGAGAAGCGTTGTAAATATTTTCCTGGATTTTAGACTTCATAATCAACTCTGCGTAATCTGCATCCTCTACTTTAGCTTGCAAATCTGTCAGATTAACTCCAAGATCGTCCAAGCGTCCATTCATTAATTCAATTCGATTCGTTTTAGCACCGATTTCTGAACGAATCGCAAGCATCTTGTCCATTCTGCTGTCTATGGTGCCCAGTTGATTAGATAATTCTTTTTGATCTCCAACGGTCAGAGCCTTCAAAATGTTATCCACGACAACGAATAGATTATCTTCCTCCATATCGTTGCCGAAAACATCGTTTCCGCTCACATTAATGGGCAGTTGGACAGTCTCACCTACGATATAGTTTATTTTTCCGGGATCCGTCAGTATATCTGCTGCACCACTGATATCTGAATTTCCGCTAGTATCCTTAGGGAAATCGTAAGGTTTGATATCATACTTCTCGCCATTAAAAATATACTTACCGTTCAACGTACTGTTAGCAACATCAATGAGCTGTTCCTTTAGTTGTAACACTTCTTCTTTTACGCTATCCAGTGCTGTTTGCGGATTTGTTCCCGTTGAAGCTTGTACCGTCAACTCACGCAAACGTTGCACGATGCTCCCAGCCTGATCCATTACTGTATCGTTAAAGTCTAACCATGATACAGCACTATCCACATTTTTCTTATATTGCTCATTCGAGGACAGCTCTGCTCTGTATCGAAGTGAATAGGTAATGCCCACAGGATCGTCAGATGGTTTATTAATTTTCCGGCCCGTTGCCATCTGCGTCTGTGTATTGTTCATCTGTTGTGCGTTACGGTTCAAGTTGAGCAATAACTGCGAGCTAAGCATATTATTCGTAATTCTCATTTTGTTCAGGTCACTCCTTTCTTATTTATCTGCCTACCGTGCCCGTAGAATTAATTAATTTATCCAACATTTCATCAAAAGTTGTCATAAAACGCGCGGAAGCGCTGTAAGCATGCTGAAACTTAATCATATTGGCCATTTCTTCGTCTAAGGAAACGCCGCTTACGGATTGACGACGCGTTTCAACTTGCTCCACAAGAAACTCTGTGTTAGATGTTTGACGTGCTGCTTCTTGAGATTGAACCCCCAGTTGTCCAACGATTGCACTAAACTGCGCTCCAATGGTAGCATTACGCAAGCCATCTGCCGATTTCATTGGTGTGTCTTTCAAGTTGGCCATCAAAATAGCCAGGGTGTTATTTCCTTTGATTACCGTTTCTGCTCCGGAGGTATCCGTCGAAGTACGCAAAGAAGTAGCGATTTTGTTAGGGTTCTCCACAATTTCTGCGTTCAAAGCAATATTGCCAGCCGTAAAGTTCGCGCTCCCATCTTTGGTTGTAAAGAACGGAACTGCAGCGTTGGTAGTGCCGTCCATGCTATACCCCAACTGGTGAAGGCCATTTAACCCCTTAACAGTAACCTTCAGATCTTCCGTTAATGCTCTTGCTGTTCCTGTCAGTCCCAGTGAATTGTTTTCTGGCAGAACCGAGCCCGCGGGAAGAGTAATCTCGATATCCCCGTTGGCAAGCGTATTCGCCAAATCGTCCATTTGTTTGCGGTAATCGCTCACCAAGGTATCCCGGGACTTGATCATGCCGTGAACTTCGCCGTTGGTCAGAGTTCCTGCCGTATAGGCGTTGTTCAAAAAAGCAGAATCAACGGTGACCTGAACCGCATTACCTGTAACTAGTTCTTGTCCACCCATCTGAATGGCGTATCCCTGCGGAGAATCTGTAACCGTAATGTTAATGATTTTTGAAAGCTTGTCTGTCATCAGGTCGCGCTGGTCCCGTAGATCGTTGGCGTTATCGCCCAAGGATTCGATCTTGATGATTGCACTGTTCAGATTGGCGATATTACCCAAGTATCCTTGAATCTCGCTACTCTTTACTGCAACGTTATTGTCCAGATCTTCGCTGAGCGCGTTCAGTTGACGGCTAATTTGGTTCATGGCATCCGTAAGAGCAAGCGTCGTTTCCTTGACAATGCGGCGTGCCGTGACATCTTCAGGATTTTTACTTAGATCAGACCATGATTTATAGAAGTTATCCATAACGGTACGCAAGCCCGTGTCCGACGGTTCATTCACGATCGCTTCCAGTTTCTCCAGCGTATCGCGCTGAATGCCCCAGCTACCGAAGTTCGTATTCTCGTTACGGTACTGGTCATCAAGAAACTTCTCGCGTATCCGCGTAATAGATTCAAACTCTACCCCTGTTCCAAGCTGCCCGGGAGCTGTGCTATGCAAAAATGCAAATGGCTCCATAGGAATCGATGCCTGCATGTTGACTCTTTGCCTGGAATATCCCTCGGTATTCGCATTAGCAATATTGTGCCCTGTAGTACTAAGGGCTGTCGTTTGAGTAAACAAACTTCGTTTCGCTGTTTCAATCGAATGAAAAGTAGATGCCATTCTATTATCCTCCCCAGATTCATCAGGCACGTGTATCGAAAAGTCCGATTCGCCCCGAAATACCGTTCTTATCAGCAGGATGCTGATACGTGGCATCCTGTTCAGGCCGGGCAGCAAAGATGTCCATGGACAGGTCGATAAACATTAATGACTGCTCGATCAGTTGTTGGTTCAGTTGGTTGACTTCCTTTAATTCCTGAAGCGTTCCTGCCAGCTTTCTCTGGACCTCGAACAGCCGCTGCTTGTCAGCCGGGTCAAAAATCAGCTTGGAAATTTCCGTAATGTTCAGGTTCAACATGGATTTGATGCCGCGTTCTTTCAACAGTTCATGGACCGCGCTTTGCCGATCCGCTTCCAAAGGCTCGATCTGCTTCAGAAATCGGGATTCCTTGTTCAGAACCCTGATCAGTGCATCCACATCATTTTCGACGATAATCCGTCTTTTTTCCTTGCTCAGCTCCAGCATATCGCGGTGACCCTGCTCCATTTGCTGCAATACGACGATGAGTTTATCCAGTGCTGTCATCACAACGTCCCCTATTCCTTATCAAAAGACTTAAAATACGGTAGCAGCTTGTCGGCAAGCTTGCGGCTGTCTACCTGATATGTGCCAGAGCTTATTTGCTCCTTAAGCTCCTGAATCCGCTGCGCACGCGCCGGATCCTGTGTACGGCCTTGTTCCTCAAGCATTTTCATCGCCTCCGGAGAAATGGATACTTCATCCTTACGGCGGCTTTTTTTGGCGTCAGCCTGCTGCTGATTGGATTCAACGTTCCTCTGATATGAATTGATTGCACCAATTCGACTCGGTTCATTGATTTTCATTCCGAACTACACTTCCTTCCACCACAGGATTTTTTCATTATCTTGCATCTGTATGTTCTTAAACACGATTGGGATAATTAAAAAAACCGATAATCTTTAATAAGTTTATCGGTACGAAATAAAGCAATTGTTATAGTAAAAAAGGGATTTAAGCCCTCACTCCTACGAATCCCGCAGTTTGTCGACGGCTCTGTAGGTTCCTCTGCCTATGTCGTCGTTCTCCTTCTGGCCTACTTCCCGTGCGGCTCCGGCCAAGTCCTTGGTCAAACGCGCACGGCAAGAGTCACACATGTGCCCTTCCCTGATCAGGGTTCCGCATACTTCGCAAGGATACATCAGATTCGGGGCGTTCTCGACAGAGATTCGCCCCTCACGGATGAACTTTGTAATCTGTTTGATGGAAACATCCGTAGCGTCGGACAACTCCTGTATGTTAGCGCCTTTGTTTTCCCGCAAATACTCGGCGCATGTTTGGTACTCCAATTCGATCTCCTTGATGCAGTTGGAACATACGTCCCTGAAATTCAAGGCGTACAATCTGCCGCAGCGAGGACAATTACCCAAATTCATTCCTCTATCGCCCCTCTCAAGCTTCCTCTTTCCGAATATCGATTTATTTACTACATTACCTTATTTTCTGTCTTGAAGCCATAGGACATTTACAAAAAATAGAGAAACAGAATGCATATATACGCAAACTGTCCCTCTTGTTGGATTACTAATTTAACGCTTTGATCGTTAAAACTGCAGACCATGCACTTGAGTTTTGTTCACTAACGGCTCTGATCCGGTATTTGTGCTGACTGGCAGGAAGTAGATCTGCATGAATCCATTGGGGATCACTTGTTGTTCCAACGACTTGCCCATCCGCTTCAATCTCGTAAAACGTGGCGCCTGCTACCGGCTCCCAGCCCAATGCAATAGCGGTGCTGTCTGCTGTGCCTTTCAATACCGGTGTACCTAATAGCGTCATGCCGCTGATCAAGTCACTCCACGCGCCCACGCCTGCTGCGTTCTTCGAACGAATACGGAAGGTATGCTCTGTATTGGCAACCAGGCCGCTCTTCGTATACGCTACGCCCGTCACTGGCACCACCGTGCCGTCGATTTCGAGATCATAACCTGTTGCACCGGTGACGGCTGTCCATTTCAGCGCTATCGCAACGTTTGTCGTTGTATTGATCGCCAAGCCGCTCACTGCACCTGGCACGGTGTTCTGTGTCAGAACAGCTGTCCATGCACTTGTGTTGGTATCAGTCAACGCACGCACACGATATTTATGTGCCGTTCCCGGCAGCAAACTGCTATGCGTATAGGTTGGCTCCGTCACTGTGCCGACAACCACGCCATCGGCCTCCACTTCATATTTCGTCGCGCCGTCAATCTCTGCCCACGTCAGGGTTACCTTCGTTTCTTCCGATGCTGCTTTCAACACTGGCGTATTCAGCAGCGTAGTTGCACTAATCGGTTCACTCCATGCGCCCACGCCTGCTGCGTTCTTCGAACGAATGCGGAAGGTATGCTCCGTATTGGCGGCAAGACCGCTCTTCGTATATGCTACGCCCGTCACTGGTACTACCGTTCCGTCGATTTCCAGGTCATAACCTGTTGCACCGGTTACGGCTGTCCATTTCAGCGCAATCGCCACGTTTGTTGTTGTATTGATCGCCAGACCGCTTACTGCACCAGGAAGCGTGTTTTGTGTCAGGACTGCTGTCCACGCACTGGTGTTGCTCTCGGTCAGCGCACGCACGCGATATTTATGTGCCGTTCCCGGCAATAAACTGCTATGCGTGTAATTGGGCTCGTCCACTGTGCCTACAACCACGCCATCTGCCTCTATTTCGTATGTTGTGGCATCGGCAATCTCTGCCCACGACAGGGTTACCTTCGTTTCTTCCGATGTTGCTTTCAATACCGGCGTGTTCAGCAGTGTAGTCGCATTAATCGGTTCGCTCCATGCGCCCGGACCTGCTGCGTTCTTCGAGCGGATACGGAAGGTATGCTCCGTATTGGCAACCAGACCACTCTTCGTATATGCTACGCCCGTCACTGGTACTACGGTGCCATCAATCTCCAGGTCATAGCCCGTTGCTCCGGTTACGGCTGCCCATTTTAGGGCAATCGCTACGTTTGTTGTTGTATTGATCGCCAAGCCGCTCACTGCACCTGGAACGGTGTTTTGCGTTAAAACTGGTGTCCATGCACTTGTGTTCGTATCGGTCAAAGCGCGCACCCGGTATTTATGTGCCGTTCCCGGCAGCAAACTGCTATGCGTGTAAATGGGCTCGTCCACTGTGCCGACAACCACGCCGTCCGCTTCTACTTCATATGTTGTGGCATCGGCAATCTCTGCCCACGACAGGGTTACCTTCGTTTCTTCCGATGTTGCTTTCAATACCGGCGTGTTCAGCAGTGTAGTCGCATTAATCGGTTCGCTCCATGCGCCCGGACCTGCTGCGTTCTTCGAACGAATGCGGAAGGTGTGCTCCGTATTGGCGGCAAGACCGCTCTTCGTATATGCTACGCCTGTCACAGGCACTACCGTGCCGTCGATTTCCAGGTCATAACCTGTTGCTCCGGTGACGGCTGTCCATTTCAGCGCAATTGCAATGTTTGTTGTGGAGTTGATCGCCAGGCCGCTTACTGCACCAGGCACCGTGTTCTGTGTCAAGACTGCTGTCCACGCACTTGTGTTGCTCTCGGTCAGCGCACGCACGCGATATTTATGTGCCGTTCCCGGTAGTAAACTGATGTGCACGTACGTTGGCTCGGTCACTGTGCCGACAACCACGCCATCTGCTTCTACTTCATATTTCGTCGCACCATCAATCTCTGCCCACGTCAGAGTTACCTTCGTTTCTTCCGATGTCGCTTTCAACACTGGTGTATTCAACAGCGTAGTTGCACTAATCGGTTCACTCCATGCGCCCACGCCTGCTGCGTTCTTCGAACGGATACGGAAGGTATGCTCCGTATTGGCAACCAATCCGCTCTTCGTATACGCTACGCCCGTCACAGGTACCACCGTGCCGTCGATTTCGAGATCATAACCTGTTGCTCCGGTTACGGCTGTCCATTTTAGCGCAATTGCAACGTTTGTTGTGGAGTTGACCGCCAAGCCGCTCACTGCACCTGGCACGGTGTTTTGCGTCAGGACTGCTGTCCATGCACTGGTGTTTGTCTCGGTCAGCGCACGCACCCGGTATTTATGTGCCGTTCCCGGCAGCAAACTGCTATGCGTATAGGTTGGCTCCGTCACTGTGCCGACAACCACGCCATCGGCCTCCACTTCATATTTCGTCGCGCCGTCAATCTCTGCCCACGTCAGGGTTACCTTCGTTTCTTCCGATGCTGCTTTCAACACTGGCGTATTCAGCAGCGTAGTTGCACTAATCGGTTCACTCCATGCGCCCACGCCTGCTGCGTTCTTCGAACGAATGCGGAAGGTATGCTCCGTATTGGCGGCAAGACCGCTCTTCGTATATGCTACGCCCGTCACTGGTACTACGTTGCCATCAATCTCCAGGTCATAGCCCGTTGCTCCGGTTACGGCTGCCCATTTTAGGGCAATCGCTACGTTTGTTGTGGAGTTGATCGCCAGGCCGCTTACTGCTCCTGGGACAGTGTTTTGTGCCAGGACTGCGGTCCATGCACTGGTGTTGGTATCGGTCAACGCACGCACCCGGTATTTGTGTGCCGTTCCCGGCAGCAAACTGCTATGCGTATAGGTTGGCTCGGTCACTGTGCCGACAACCACGCCGTCCGCTTCTACTTCATATGTTGTGGCATCGGCAATCTCTGCCCACGTCAGGGTTACCTTCGTTTCTTCCGATGCTGCTTTCAATACCGGTGTATTCAGTAACGTAGTCGCGCTAATCGGTTGACTCCATGCGCCAACGCCTGCTGCGTTCTTCGAACGGATACGGAAAGTATGCTCCGTATTGGCAACCAGGCCGCTCTTCGTATACGCTACGCCCGTCACTGGCACCACCGTGCCATCGATTTCGAGATCATAACCTGTTGCTCCGGTGACGGCTGTCCATTTCAGCGCGATCGCCACGTTTGTTGTGGAGTTGATCGCCAGGCCGCTTACTGCTCCTGGGACAGTGTTTTGTGTCAGGACTGCGGTCCATGCACTGGTGTTGGTATCTGTCAACGCACGCACCCGGTATTTATGTGCCGTTCCCGGCAATAAATTGCTATGTGTGTAAGTGGGCTCGTCCACTGTGCCGACAACCACGCCATCCGCTTCTACTTCGTATGTTGTGGCATCGGCTATCTCTGCCCACGTAAGGGTTACCTTCGTTTCTTCCGATGTCGCTTTCAACACCGGTGTATTCAGTAACGTAGTCGCACTAATCGGTTCACTCCATGCGCCCGGACCTGCTGCGTTCTTCGAGCGGATACGGAAGGTATGCTCCGTATTGGCGGCAAGACCACTCTTCGTATATGCTACGCCCGTCACAGGCACTACGGTGCCATCGATTTCGAGATCATAACCTGTTGCTCCGGTGACGGCTGTCCATTTCAGCGCGATCGCCACGTTTGTTGTGGAGTTGATCGCCAGGCCGCTTACTGCTCCTGGGACAGTGTTTTGTGTCAGGACTGCGGTCCACGCACTTGTGTTGGTATCATTCAGCGCACGCACGCGGTATTTGTGTGCCGTTCCTGGCAGCAAACTGCTGTGTGTATAGGTTGGCTCGGTCACTGTGCCCACAACCATGCCATCGGCCTCTACTTCATATTTCGTCGCGCCGTCAACTGCGGGCCACGCCAACATGACTTCTTCTTGCGAAGGACTCGTTTGAATGACTGGAGTACTCAGTTGCGTTGTTACATTCAACATTTCCGTCCATTTGCCTGCCCCACCTGCATTTTTGGATCTGATCCGGAAGGTGTGCTCTGTATTTGCACCAAGACCCGTCTTTGTATAGGTCGTACCCGTTACCGGAGTGATTACCCCATCAATCTCAAGATCATATCCGGTAGCACCTTTAATCGCATCCCAGGATATCGAAATTTTGTTCCATGCCACGTCGGTTGTTTTCAAACCATTTGCCGAATTAGGGACAACCAACTGGGTGATCGTGCTGCTCCACTCACTCTCATTGTCCGACGAAAGGGCTTTGACCGAATATGTATGACTCGAATTAGCTTCCAGACCCTCGTGTACATAGGAGGTTACATTTCCTAAATTAATGGCTTCTCCGCCATCAACAACCAATTGATACCGATCAGCGTTGTCTACGGCTGTCCATTGTATCGTGTTTTTTCCTTCTTCTGAACTTGATGACAATATCGGTTTGGCCAAGAGTGTTTTGACCTCATATACACTGCTCCAATCGCTCGTACCCAAAGGATTCAGAGCCCGGACCCTGTACGTATGGCTCGTATTCGGCGCAAGCGCATCGCTCGTAAACGTTGTACCGTAAAACGGGCCCTTAATCACGCCGTCCTCTTCGATCTCGTATTGAAAAGCCTGCTGCACATGATCCCATGACAGCATAATCGCTGATTCGTTTTTAGTCGCGCTGAGATTAGATGGAGCCGCAGGAATCTGTTCGAAAGGAGTCGGGCTTCCACCTTCTAAATCAGGATTAGCGTATTCCGCCTTTTTTGTATAGTATGGGTTCAACTTGGAGTAGAAATCTACGACTTCTCCGGTATCTGCATTAACTACAAGCGTTAATGGACTCACGTGGTAGTCATATACATAAGTCGGTGTCGGCAGCCCCAACACATCATCATTAGTAATGGTCCACTGACCAACGTTCATGCCGGATTGTCTATACGTCATTTCGGAATAAGTCTCATAGATCCGGCTAAAATCAACGAAAAATGCATGATCTATCTGTCCCGCATAGTTGGAGTTGTAGGATCCGAACTGAACCTTCGTGATATAATCCACATTTCCAAGAACGGATTGTCTGCGGGTAAAAGAGTATCCTGTAGTAGAAATATTGTAGGACCTTACCCAACTTAAACTGATGTCCTTCTGGTTCACCTGCAATTTACCGCCGTCCTTTGTCATGACGTAACGGTAATCGTTGCTAGCCGAAACAATCGTTCCCCCACCAACCGCTGCAGCCTGCGCAACCTCCCCTCCATACAAGCCAAGTTGCCCGAATACCAACGTTAAAACCAGCATTCGGACGGCCCACAAATATAAACGGCTTTTTTGTTTTCCTGGTACCACCATCGTTCTCCCCTTCAAAAGATATATTGTGCCACCTCCGGGATATGGCCGATTCTGGAAACGGCAGCAATATGTATTCTATGCCGTGAACCTAATTCCTCCTTTTAACATGGGGGTTATTTATTGTTTTTTATAAAACCGGTAAATTCAGCAAACAACATGTTTGCATATGATATGGATTAATATTAAACCATCCAAAATTCAGCATGTTTCAAACGAATTTTACGCATCTCATTATTGAAAATTAAGATCTTGCTAACGTAAGTGTATACACCTCTGTCAAAATGCCGGCTTCCCGCGCAGCCTTCAGGATGACTTCGCTGCAAGCATCCAGCGTGCTGCCTGTTGTATAGATATCGTCCACCAGCAGCAAGCGGAGCGGCGTTTGTGAAGGTATGGGATCTTCAGAACGCTGGCGGCGCCCTAAATCGGCCAACAGCTGCATCGCATCCGGCTGCAGGGCAAAGGCATGCTGCATCGTCTCGATCCGCTCCGCGCGAGACTTGAAGCTCTGTTTGGCGGTGTTGACCGGGCGGCTTAGCAGGTCAACGAGCGGCATACGGTGCGCGGCGGCAAGGCCTGCCGCCAGCCGCTCCGCCTGGTTGAAGCCGCGCTCGGCGAGGCGTTCCCCGCTGACCGGAACATAGGTCACGGCGTCCGGCCGCCATGGCGGCAACGGTTTGCGCAGCAGCGACCCGTGTCTGCGGGTCGCTGCCGAAGGGTAGACGCCCGCGGCCATGGACGCGGGCGGGACAGGTGGATGGGGAGCGTCATCCACCCGCAACCGTGCAGAAGCGGCAGGTTGTGCCGCCAAAGCGGGGATCTCTTTTGCCACAGCCGCATTCATCTCCTCGCTCATCGCCCGGAAAGCTTGTACCACCATGGCCGTCAGAAGCGGGCCGTACCGCCCATGCCCCCGGAATTTGTACATGCCGATCCATTCCTTCATCAAAGCATTGTATTGCACGGCACTGCGGTTGCAGACAAACGAGCGCACCCGCATATGCGGGCGAAGGCAATCGGGGCAGCCAATGCCCCGGCCGCATCGCAAACAGCGGATTGAACGAATCCACGGAATTTGCTGTGTGCAGCGGAAGCAGATGCCGGGATAATCCGCCGACAACCTCGCTCTGGTGCCGCAAGTCAGACAGGTTTCTCCCGGCGGGGCGAGCAATTGATGCAGCAGGCGAGCGAGCCTGCGCAGTTGGCCGGATACTTCTTCGAACCCATTGAACATGATGGCTAGACACCTCAGTTTACGATTTATTGGGATTCCGGTGTGTTCAGATACCCTTTGCGGCGGGCGATCGCGTTCATTTTGCGGATTTGAGCCACGGCTTTGACCTGGGAGCGCGTCCGTTTGGGAGAAGCAAACACGACCTTGCCTGCCGGATCGTCCAGCGAGCGCCCTGCCCGTCCGGCCATTTGTACCAATGACGCCTCATCGAACAAGCCGTTGTCTGCATCCAAAATGAATACGTCGCTCCGCGGAATGGTCACGCCGCGCTCCAAAATGGTCGTTGTGACGAGCAGCCGGATGTCGCGTTCCCGAAAGGCGACGACTTTGCTGCCCCGTTCGGCGTCCTGGGAAGAGGTGCCCTCGACCCGAACATGCGGAAAGCGGCGGCGAAGCAGAGACACAAACGGTTCGATCTGCGCAATGCGCGTTACGAAAACGAAAACTTGCGCGCCGCGTTTAAGGGAGATCCGGATTTGGTTTTGCAGGGAAGCGGGAAGATCGCGTTTGCGGATGCACTCCGCCACGGTGGGTAACTTCAGCAGTAATGGCACCGGCAGCGGATGGCGATGAAAACGTACCGGTACTCGGGCATGCTCCAGTTTGCCCCGAGCCACTTCTCTTTGCATGCCGGCAGGCGGCGTAGCCGATAAGTAGACAAAGTGTCCTCCCGGTTTGCAGGACGCCGCCGCGGCATGTGCGAGCATAGGATCTCCGTGATATGGAAACGCATCGAGCTCATCAATCACAACCAGGTCAAACGCCTGGTAAAACCGCATGAGCTGGTGAGTGGTGGCAAGGGTCAGCTGTGCGTCTTTCCAACGCTCGGTGCTGCCGCCATACAGCGTGGCGAGCGTAGCATGCGGGAACGCTTTGGCGATCCGTGGCGCCAGTTCGAGCACGACGTCCCTGCGCGGCGTTGCCACGAGCGCTCTCCCTCCCCGCTCCACGACATGCTGCAGGAGCGGGAATATCATTTCGGTCTTGCCGGCCCCGGTCACGGCCCAGAGCAAGAACCGCCCCGGCCGGCCTCCTGCGGGCGGCCGGCCCAAAAACGCCAGCGCCGCGGCAGCCGCCTCGCTCTGCGCTGCGCTAAGCCCCCACCGGGCGAGCCCGCCCCCGGTGGCACCACCGGCCGTGCCATGCACGGCCGCAGGCGCTGCGCTGCGCAGCAGCAGCGCACAAGCCCGGCTGCGCCCGAGCGCGAGGCATGCCTCGCAGTAGGCGCACGCCGCCAGCCCGCAGGCAGCGCAGGGCACGCGCTGCCTGGCAACGCTGCCGCAGCGGCGGCAGCGGGGCGCGCTTCGCGCGCGGGGCAGCCACGCGGCACGGCGGCGCGTGGCAAGCTCCAGGGCGGCAGCGAGCTGCAGCCGCCCGTGCAGGTGCGCGAGCTGCGCAGCCGCGCGCCAGGCAGAGGCCAGCGGCGGGACGGTGTCCGCCAGCAGCGCCTCTGCCTCGGCCGCCAGCAGTTGGCGGCCGCGAAACCGCTCGGCCAGCAGGGCAGCATCCTGCCCAAGCTGAGCCCAGGCGGTGGCGGGATACGGCTCCGGCATCCCGCCCGCACCCTCTGCCGCCCAGAAACTCGCCGGGCGGCCTCCATCGGCTTCGCGTTCGCCCGAAGCCTCCTCATACTGCAGCAGTCTGCGCCGCATATACTGCTGCCAATGCTTTCTTTCCCACTGGTCCATGCCCCGCTCCGCTTCGAATCCGTTCACCAGCCAAGAGGCTTGACTCATCGCGAGCGCGCCATCCAGCAAAACCCACCGCAACGCCGCCTTCCCGCTCCTGTCTTCCACCCACCAGGCCGCATCGACCCGAATATCCAGCGACAGCTTCATGACCCATCCTTCGTCTAAACGGACGACATATAGCGCAACTTTCATACTCTCTCTCCTCCCTGTAGCACTCGAATCTCCCCAAACAGGAACCAAAAAAAGCACATACCGCCCGACAAAATGTCGGGAGCATGTGCTTCATGTCCACTGGATAATCTATTTTTGATTAGCTTGTCCTCTAAATATATCGTGGATATTCGTTTTCCACAAGAACCATTCGTTCATCAACTTGTTGTAAGACCAGCCTTTTGCACATGCGTCATGGAGTCCCCTTCAGGAATCGTCTCAATAACCAAAGAATTCCCAGACTCCATCCACACTCCGTCCATTTCTAAGCGAAAGTGGTCACCTCGTCCGTTCTCATTTCTCGATGTGTCCAACTTGGGAAAAGTTTCTCGAAACACGCGAAACTTTTCCCCGTTCGCTTCGTCTATACTTTTAAATTAAGAATTCCAGGTACGAACAAGTGACGTATGTGCTCTCCTCACCTATGAACCAATATACAACCATAGATTGCAAAAAAATCCATTATAACTTTAATAGCAGAATTGACTACAATGACAAAAAAAGACTACAGCTGCATGCTGTAATCTTCGCTTGTGGATTTATGGCATCCATACGTGGGTTTTGCCCACATGACGACGTAATCCAATCATTCACTGCGCAGGATCACGGAGGTCAATCAGGCGATACGCTGAGCTCCCTTGTTGTTTGGACAAATCCAAATCTGCCGGAACAGCCGGCAACACCGACAGCTCCATCCCCTGCCTCAACATCAGTTTCTCTATAATGCGAACCGTCTCCGCTTCCCTGCGTTCAGCAATGACTGTCATCGTAAAGCTCTTTCCACGATAAAAAAGCTCCCGGCAAAGCGTCCGTACAATACCTTCGATCCGTTGTACCTGATTGGAAGGAATGAGCACGATTTGCTCGATGCCTTCGGATTGCGGATGGGACAGATGACGGTGATGCATGACATGAACCGCCATTGCCGCCAGGAAGTAGATGAGCAGAATCATAGTCAGATGAGCAACCATGGCAACTGCACCTCCTCGAAAGGTCATGTTCACCCGTGGCGAACATCCCTGTATACGACAGTATATGCCGCACTTTCGAAAGGGTTACACTTGCTGCAGGTTTATCGCCTTGCTATGAACATTCGTTCTGCACGTCCCTGCACTTTGTTCATTTGCAGGATTAAAGTCCATTAACCCGCATACCGGTTCAACATTTTGAACAGGCGCGAGTGATCCATAATCCGTATATGATTTCGTTGGCTGCAATTCCCCTTGCTCCTTCGGCGATTACAGCGTAACCCAGCCATACTTAATAGAGTTGATAACAGCCTGTGTACGGTCATCCACTTCCATTTTTTGCAGAATGCTGCTGACATGGTTTTTCACCGTTTTTTCGCTGATGAACAAGAACTCCCCGATCATTTTGTTGCTCTTGCCTTCAGCCATCAGGCGCAGTACCTCAGCCTCGCGACGCGTCAGCGGATTGTTGTCGCCTGCAACGAACTTCACGCCCGCCTCCTTCGACACCCCTTCGCTCATGGCTCCCGTCTCATTCAAATATGTCATGCGGCGCAGCTGCATGATCAGCTTGCCGGTGACCTTCGGATGAATGAACGCATGCCCTTCATGCACGGAACGAATCGCATTGATCAGAGATTCGGCCTCCATGTCTTTCAGCAAATATCCGTTCGCGCCTTTGCGCAGCGTCTCGAACACGTAACTCTCGTCATCGTGAATGGACAAAATGATGACTTTGACGTCCGGGAACAGCTCGCGCAATTTCTCGGTCGCCTCTACCCCGTTCTCCACCGGCATATTGATGTCCATCAATACGATATCCGGTTTGTCCTGATTGCAGAACTCAAGCACCTGGATGCCGTCGCCGCATTCGCCGATGACCTCAATGTCGTCCTCCATATTCAAAATGCGTTTCAGTCCTTCGCGGAACAGCTGATGATCATCAGCGAGCAGAACCTTAATCGGTGCGTTTCCAGTATCACGGTTTTCCATCATGCTACTCCTTTCCCTTATCCACGTTTGTCGGAATATGAATCACGATTTTGGTTCCCTGATTCTCCGCGGATTCAATTTCTATTCTGCCTTCCAGTAGCTCAACCCGCTCTTTCATCCCAATCAAACCGAAATGGTTGTGCTCCTTGCTCTTCTTGGCGAGAAGCTCCGGTTTAAACCCAAGCCCATTGTCTTGAACGACAATTTTGACGAGCTGAGCCTGGTATGTAATTTCCACTACAACATAAGTGGGATAAGCATGCTTTGCGGCATTGGACAATCCCTCCTGCACGAGGCGGTAAATGGCTGCCTCCATTGCAGAAGACAAGCGATGTTCCTTTCCCCTTGTTTCAAAAAGCGCGCGGATTTTCGTTTTTTCCTCAAAATCCTGCACGTATTTCCGAAGCGTGGGGATCAGACCAAGATCATCCAGTGCCATAGGACGCAAATTGAATATCACTTTTCTCATCTCTTCAAGACTTGAGCGGACCTGGCCTTTCAAGTCTACTATTTCGGCCTGGACCATCTTAAAATCCTGCTTGGTGAGCATTCTTTCTACAATTTCCGTCCTAAGCACTAGATTGGCAAGCATCTGCGCAGGGCCGTCATGAATCTCGCGGGCAATGCGTTTTCGCTCTTCTTCCTGGGCCAAAATGATTTTCAAGCCGATCATTTGTCGGTTTTTGGCGGACTCAATGATGCGTGTCACTTGACCTAGTTCGCCAGACAGGTACTCCAGCACAACCCCCATCTGAGAACCGATCGTCTCGGCACGCTCCACAGAAGCCTCCACGTTTTTGGCGCGCTTCTGCAGATCGTCCCGACGAGCCTTCAGATACATTTCCTTCTCACGGTAAATCATCAAATCCAGCTGCAGCTGCGTGGCCTTCTCGTAGGCCTGCTTGATATCATGCTCGGAATAACGGACGAAGTCGCGGCTGACCTCGGTCAAACGAATGCGGGAGCGGCGGTAGTTCAACTCCAATTGATCGACCTTTTCGATCGTTTCCGCCGCTTCCTTCAGCACGGACTTCAGCTCATCGTTGAGCGTCTTCAGCTCCTCGCGCGTGGAGTCCATAATTTCGAACATCTGATATTTGCTGTTTTCCATGACTTGTATGGCGTTTTTGATGACGCGATCTATGGCATCGGCTTGTAAATCCACGTTAATTCGACTCCATTTCTATCGTTTCCGGTATATATCATACCATATCACGATGAGATGGTAACGGTCTTCGTGTTCTGTTCCCATTTTACGGTCAATCCAAGCTGCTCGGATACGAGTCGAAGAGGGACTAAAGTCCTACCTCCACTTACGTAAGGCGCAACCGCTGCGCTCTGTCGTTTTCCGTTCAAAACGAATTCTTTCTGCCCGACCACAAGGTCGATCAATTTTCCGCCGCGGATCACGGTAATGCGCTGGTTTTTGCTATCCCAGCCCGCCTGACCGCCAAAAGCGTCGAGCACATGTTTGATCGGTACGTAGGTTGTGCCGTTTTTCAGCACGGGTGCGGCATCAATCGTTTTTTTCGTGCCGTTTACCGTCATCGATTTTTGCCCCAGCACCAGGGATGCCGTGCCTGTCGGCAAACCGACCTCGCTCGATTTGGATGGCATCGTAAACGCGATGTTATCGAAGGCAACCGTTCCTGTTTTTGCACGTTCATCCTGCCCCTCTTCCACGTTTACGACATAGACGCGTTTCAGTTTGGCCGGATAAGCGATATTCAGGCTGTTCAGATCAACGTTTACCGTTTTCCAACCGGTCCAATCAATCGCTTTGGCGATATCCGCGTATACCGTATTGCCGTTTGCATCGGTGAACTCGGCACGCATCCAGTTCAGACTCTTGTCGCCCATAACGTCCATCGACATGGATGTGGCTGCAGCGGATATTTCTTTGCCCGTCGTACCGTTAAGCTGTGCGTATGCATACATTTTGCCGGTTCCAGCCGTCATGTCATAGCTTAATTGCAGCACTTTGGAACCTGCTTTGTCCCCCGTTCCCGCCGCTACCGTCGCAGAACCGGTCACTCCTGCCGCATTGGTCGTGAAACTGATCGGGTAATTCACGTTCTCGAAATTTTCCCATATCGTTTGGCTGTCTGCCGCCGTAAGCACAACTACCGTGCTGAACCCGTCATACCGCCCGATGGCATATCCGACCTGTGCTCCGGAATCCACGGAAGATACCGTAAGCTGGTCCCCGGACACTTTGCCTTTGAAGCCGATGAATTCCCATTTCAGCGAATCCGCCGGAACCGTTACGCTTTGTCCGTCCTTCGTTTTGGCCGTTACCGGAATCGAAACGGTTGCGCCGGCTTTCAGCGAGCCCATGCCCGATCCTGCCGTCAGCGAAGCCAGCTCGCTGCTGCCCAGCACCGTCACTTTAACCGAGGAAGAAACGCCGTTGCTTGTGGCCGTCAATGTCGCCGTACCCGGCTTCACGCCTTTGACCGCGCCATTGCTTACGCTCACGATGCCGTTGTTGCTGGATTTCCAGGACAGGGTAACGTTGCCCATATCAATCGGGTTGTAGTAGGTGTCATATCCTTTGGAGGTATACTTCCCTTCCTGGCCGACCAAAAGCGTTTTGGCACCACTGATCGCAAAGCCCTTCAGCTTGCCTTCCGGCGCTGTAGAGAACACACCCAGGGAATTCACGACTTGACGCTGCTCCGTCCCATATTCCGTATTAAAGGTCAGGCTGGCCGTTTCCTCTCCAAGTGGCCGGGTTACCATCGTCGTTGAACCGCCGCCGTCCAGATTCATTCCTTTCCAGACGCCGATGTTGGTCATGAACGACTGGAGCTCCGTTAACGACATGCCGCTGCTGTTGCTGTTTTTCTCCGCGGCCACGATGTAAACATAACGTCCGTCCTGAGAGTAACCAACCGCCGTTCTCGCCCGAATGCCTCCAATGCCGGAAGCTGCGATATCACGCGAAAAAGACGCCGCCTTCCCACCGTTAACCAGAATGGTATGACCGCCGATCATCGTTTGCAAATCGGATGGGTCGACCGTCTGTCCCGTTATTTTGGTCTTCAGCTTGTAATCCGTTCCCAGCTTCTGGCCAACAGCCAGATGGTTCATGATCCACGCCGCAGCCGTGCCATGTGCACGCAGAATGTACCCATCTTCAGGAACGGTCATATTGAGGGCAGCCTTATCCGAAATTTGGGTAATAACCCCGTTCTGCACAAGCACTTCGGTTGGCGTGGTCGAAGGATCGTTTGGACGTTTGGTTGAAGTCCAAGCCGGTGTATAAATATACATGGAGTTGGCATGGCTGTATTTGACGGAATCCGTTTCCACCGTATAATCTTCCTTATTAATACCACGAAGCGGGAACGTTGAACCATCATCCGCCGTTACAATGCCTTCAAAGGAATATTCGTCGATCATCGGTTTGCCGTCCTTGGTCACCGTGAGGGCATACATGCCCGAAAGCTCCGAAGGCGTCGACACGATTACGCCATCAGACACCTGTCCGCCAATCGGCGCGAGTTCGCCCGAGACGTTGAAATAATCGCCGTTCACGGCAGCTACCGCTTCGTTTTCCTTGGCCATGCCGCCCGTGCTTTGTTTGCTGTTCAGATTGCCGCCTTTGCCGGTCATGACATCCAGCTTCACGTATGGGTTCTGCAAATCCACCTGCACGACATCAGCCAGCACATTCACCTTTTGTCCTGAACGCGTCGTAGTATATTGATATTTGATCAGTTTTGCCCCTGATGTCAGAATTTCCTCGCTAAGCTTGCTTGTGTTCGTTGCCGCCGCGGCAGCCACCGACCGCCACGAAGTGCCGGACCATACCTGCGATCCCGCGCCCAATACGGGAGTAATCCAGATCACGCCTGCGAGCGTGACGATCATCCATTTTTTCGTTCTGCTGCCCTTCACGTCTTTCCGTAGTTTCCCGTGTTTCCCCAGCATGTTTGAAACGACTCTCCCATCTTGTATATCAAACTTAGGCATTCCGGATCCGGCTGCCGAAAGGCAGCCAAACGATCGGATTCCTAGCATACTCTACTAGTAATAGACTGCTTTGGGCCCGAAAAGTTACGCAGGCTGCCCGAATTGTTCGGCAATATTGTGGTATTCGTTTCCTGTTTGCGTTGAGGGTTACTCTCTCCTTTTGCAAAAAAAAGACTTCAGTTGCGCCTTTTCTTTGCGCACATCTGAAGTCTGATAAATTGTGGATTCATTATGAATGTTTAATCTATATAAGTTGAACCGATGATTTTTACACGGAGTCACTACGTGGTCAGAACCATCTTCCGATCACTGTTATCCCCAGATTTTTTTGATCCCCTTTGTTCAAAGGGAAAATCCGGTGATAAATGCGACCGCTTCGCTTCTCCAGATTCTTTCTGCCCTCTCCGTTATCGTGTAAATGTCTAGTTCAACCTATATACTATAAATATCCCAGTTTATTCAGCACACGTTTCAGCATCACTGCTGCCTGTGCCCGGGTCGCATTGCCTTGCGGCTGGAAGGTCGTCGAAGTCATGCCCTGAATGATGCCCTCCTGTACGGCTTTGGCGACCGAATCCTTGGACTGAATCTTTTTGTTGTCTTTGAATTTGGCCAGCGTTGCGGTCGTGGAAGACTGCAATCTTACCGTGTTTCCGCCATATTCAAGGGCACGCACCATCATGATCGCCATCTGCTCCCGCGTGATCAGGCTGTCCGGCTTAAACGTGCCGTCCGTATTCCCGGTAATGATTCCGGCATCCGCAGCTGCGCCAATGTAGGCGCTGGCGGCATTTCCTCCGCGAATATCACGGAAACGCATCGCTCCCGTATCATTGCCTTTCAACCCTAATCCTTTGGCAACCAATTCAGCAAACTCCGCACGGGTAATTTTCTGATCCGGTCCATAATAAGAACCGTTGGAAGTACCGATGATCCACTTGGAAGCCAGCTCCTTGATGACTGCACTTGCCCAATGATAGTTGGTGTCCTGGTACACGACCTCATGCGTCACGGGCACGATCATTTGATTTCCATTCAATTGGCCCTTTATGATCATTCCACCATTGTAGGTCGTGAACGTGCTCGGAACGTAAGACAGCAGAAATGTCATCGGATCGATCGTAGTGAATGTCGATGCATTGGTTAGCGTATTTCCGGACAACTGCTCCGCTAACTGGCTCGTGTTGTTTTGCTCCACTCTTTGATTGCTTACACTGTTATAAGCATACTGATACACGTCCGTTACATTCGCAAGCTTTTGCGCACCCGCGCTTGCCAGCATGCTATCCATGATCCCCGTACCCGACACCGGGACAGGTTCGATCTGCACGTAGTAGTAAGGACCGGTTGAACCGGATGTGGTGCTCGCCCCAGTTCCTACGCTTTGCAGCATGGAAGTCAAATTCAGATCGGATAAAGACACCATCCATAGACGTTCACCATATTTGATGCCGATCTTGCCTGTTCGATGGCTTGACGCGATCTGGACCAGCGTATTTATCGGAAAACCGACATAAGCGGAAGATTCGGTCGCCGGAACTTCGAATACGACAGGTTGTGCCGACTTTCCGACTGCTGCCGCGTATTCAAACGCCTGAATCAATTTGGCCGCATCTACGTTGAACTGACGTGTATTGCGATTATTTCTTGTCATGGCCGACGCCGAAGTCGCCGTATCGCTGCTCATCGCAAGCAAAGCCTGGCCGAAGCCCGAATCGGCAGCCCCTGCTTCTGTAAGCCAACTTGGACGGCTGTTCGTTGGCGTCGAGGTATTGCCTCCGCCTTGTTGCAGCGTCAATGGGCCGAAGGCCGCTACGGTTGTATTGAGCGAATCCCTTAATGGAACAGCTCCCGGTGTATAGCTGACTGTTCCGGTCTGTCCTGCAGAAGCGGCATTGGACAGCTTCAAGGTCACTACCGAACCAGATGCCGATGCCGAAAGAACACTCGCCGCAGCACCGGCAATCTGCACGTTGAACTGTGTTACCGTTAACGCCGACTGCGCTTGAAGCGGATTGCGGAAGTTGATCTGCACCGTATCTCCTTGCAGCGTCGCGGACAGAATTGTTCCGTTACCATAAGTATAAGTGACAGGTGTAAGGTTAAGGTATCCTGCGGGATTGCCGTTCAGGTCCGTCAACCGCAGCGCACCCGGTACATACGACAACGTCACATTCTGTGTGCTCGAGACGGAAGAAGCCAGTGTCAGGGTGACCACATCGTCTTCGATTTCGCTATCGTTAACAAATATGGCTTTGCCGTCTACCAATACGGAATACTGGCTCTTAAGCGGTTTGTTCGTGCGGCTCAGCGGCTCGTTGTAACGTATCCATAATTTGTTCCCGCTAACCTCAGCGCTTTGGAATTCAGGGGCTTTATTATCGACGCTGTTGCGAACGTAGAAGCCACTGAACCCTGCCAACGCCTGACCTCGACTGTCTTTCACGGGCCAGCTTCCGGGTTGATAGGATACGCGAACCACTTCGCCATTCTGGATGGAACGGCTCAGATTAAGCGTAACGAGAGAATTGCTGCCGGTTGAAATACTGCTAATGCCGACGTCCGATCCATCTGCTGTAACACTGAATTGTCTAGATGTGTCACTCGATGAAATATACACAGTCTCAGGATAATAGAGGCTGATCGTATTATAGTAAGCAGTACCTTCTCTCGGCTTCGACATAATAGAGTCCAGACCATTTTCCACATCTCTGGCACTGAAGGCTGCCGCTGGATTGGACGATAGATCTTGAATCTTGCGCGCACTTGTTCCAGGAGCATATGCAATGCGGACGACTTGTCCTACAGCAACGCCGGTATCCAGAACAACATACACGCTATCGCCAGATACATATGAAGTGCTCACATTCCGTGTCTCTCCGTTAACCGTTACGGTGAAACTGGACCCATACGGATCTGTGCTGGACAGGAATTTGTCATACGTCAGACGGATGATCGTATTGCTGTACATTTTGGCTGTTTTGAGAACCGGAGCCGTCGTATCCGGGCTGAGCGTTCTGAATGTCCATGACGCTGCCCCATTTAATCCTGCGAACAAGTTCCCCGATTTATCGCGCAGCACCCCGCCGGGAATATCTACGGTGTAAGCCGTATTGCTTGTAAGGCTGCTTAACGGAATAATGCGCAGCTGTCGTGGATTGGAGCTGTTGATTTCAACCCTTGTCGAAACGACGCTTCCGCTGGAGTTTTTCAGCGTGACCGAACCTGGGTAGCTTGGGTCCAGCTCTTTGCTGAAGGTCACGATCAGTTCCGGATTCAATGCAATGCCGGTCGCTCCATTTGCCGGTGATACGGAGGACATCGTCAGTGCTGTGGGATCGGACTGAAACGCTGTAAACATCCACTCATTGGCATTGATGCCGGCAATGTCGTTGTCCGAGGCATCCCGCAATGCCCCAGTCGGAATCACCACGTTGTATGTAGCATTATTGGCAAATTTGCTAGAAGGCGTTACCGTAAGCGTACTACCGCTCACACTGACGCGAGAGGAAGTTGAAACGTCGAATTCTTCAACGGTACTTGCTCCCTGCATAATCTGAATTTTTCCCGTTCCTTTACGGATTGCATCATTATAAATAATTTGAAGTTGCGAATTGACAGGTACATTCGTCGCCATTTTAGCCGGTAAAAAAGTTGCTGGCTTGATCGCACTCATCCCGATGGTCTTGAATACCCATGTCGTATTCCCAGTAATGGCTTGCACTTTCTGCGGAGACGTACCTTCTGGCTCCACGGTTTCAAATGAATCCGCATCGACCTCAATGTAATACGAAGTATCTTTCTCCAGCGTGTTATGCATGATTCGCAACACATTTCCCGTTGCGGAGCCACTGCCCGCAGCTGTGAGATCAGAATGAAGCGTAACTTTCTGATTATCCGAAATATTGATTTTCTCCGCTAATGTCCCGTTGCCGGACAAACGCATAATTCGAATTTCTCCCTGCGTTCCCTCAATCTTGCGAATTTCTTTCGAAAATTGAATATATAGCGGTGCTGAACGATCTACGTTGGTATCGTTCGTTTTAGGCAAGAATGTTAAGTCAAGTGCACTCGTGTCACCATCGGCAGCATGCGCCGTATTTAAGGGACTGAGCGGAATGCCTGACCAACCTGCAGCGGTTATTATAAGTACAAGCAAAACGATCATGCCCTTTTGAGCCCATTTTTTTACGCTCACGTTCTTTCCTCCTCCTTAACTAGATATCAACCGTCTGATACACAGACCTCATGATGTATATCGGTTTCGGGGAAAATTTTAATTAGCCATATGTAAATGATTAGGAATGAAACTCTGTGAAAATGTAGACACGCAAAAAGCCCCGATTCCTCGTTAAAGGATCAGGGCTTCAACAAATCCGAACGGTGCAGCGAGCTTACAGGCCCGCTTGGGATTTCAACGTATCCGCTTTGTCCACGCGTTCCCAAGGTACATCCAGGTCTGTACGGCCGAAGTGGCCGTATGCAGCCGTTTGTTTGTAGATCGGGCGACGCAGGTCCAGCATGCGGATGATGCCTGCAGGACGAAGGTCAAAGTTGTTGCGAACGAGTTCAACCAGCTTCTCTTCGCTGACTTTGCCTGTGCCGTATGTATCGACGTTGATCGATACCGGGTTGGCTACGCCGATCGCATAAGCAAGCTGAATTTCCACCTTATCCGCCAGACCGGCAGCCACAAGGTTTTTAGCCACATAACGAGCCGCATACGCTGCGGAACGGTCCACTTTCGTCGGATCTTTACCCGAGAAGGCACCGCCGCCATGACGCGCATAACCGCCATAGGTGTCAACGATGATTTTGCGTCCGGTCAAACCGGCATCGCCTTGAGGTCCGCCAATGACGAAACGGCCGGTCGGGTTGATGAAATATTTGGTCTGCTCGTCCAGCAATTCAGCCGGAACGACAGGCAGGATCACATGTTCCTTGATATCTTTCTGGATTTGCTCCAGGGTTGTTTCTTCGGCATGCTGCGTGGACACGACGATGGTATCGACGCGTACAGGCTTGTCGCCATCGTATTCAATGGTCACTTGCGTTTTGCCGTCCGGACGAAGGTATTCCAACGTACCGTTTTTGCGGACTTCAGCGAGACGACGCGCGATACGGTGGGACAAAGCAATCGGCAATGGCATAAGCTCAGGTGTTTCGTTTGTAGCAAAACCAAACATCAAACCTTGGTCGCCTGCACCGATATTTTCGGTTTCGCGAGCCATTTGCTCTGGATCACGATTCTCCAGCGCAGCGTTTACGCCTTGGGCAATATCCGCAGACTGTTCATTCAGGGAAGTCAGGACTGCGCAAGTGTTATAATCGAAACCGTATTTGGCACGAGTATATCCGATCTCCTTCACCGTATTGCGAACGATGGACGGAATGTCCACGTATTCCGATGCAGAGCTGATTTCACCGATAACAAGCACAAGGCCTGTAGCCACCGAAACCTCGCATGCCACGCGTGCATTGGGGTCATTCGCCAGGAATGCGTCCAATACGGCGTCAGAGATCTGGTCACAGATTTTATCCGGATGTCCTTCGGTCACAGACTCCGATGTGAATAAATGCCGGCCTTTCACAGACATTGAAGCTCAACCTCCCATAACTTGTAGTATGGCGATTGCCCGAATAAAACATTTACGGTAATTTCGTTTATTGTACGCGCATTCTGTTTACACGAGAAACCAAAGAATGACCTACGTTGGCGAAAATGAAATTGTTCAGGTAATTGCCTCGATATTCCAATAAAAAATCAACCTTTTCCGCTCGGGAAAAGGTTGCATACCTCAAATGCCATCTTATCGCATTTGTCAAACGGTGTCAATTATAGCAGCAGGGAATAAAACCTTGGAAAATGCCTATAAAGACTGCTCTGCCTGACGGATGAGCCGCTTGGTGATCTCCCCGCCAACCGATCCGTTTTCACGCGAGGTGAGATGCCCCCACCCTTTGTATTGTCCGTAAGAATGATTGCCGATTTCCCCCAGCTCGGAACCGAATTCCGTATCTGCCCCAGCCGATCCTCTGCTGCCATACCCAACGTTCAAACCGAATTCAGCCGCGATTTCGTACTTCATTTGATCCAACATCTGCCGGCTCTCCGGCACGACCTTGCGATTGCTTCTCGCCACGATAAACTGCACCTCCGAATGATGGTTTAGTACAGTTATAGATTAAACCGCCTGGTCATGGGTTAGCCGTATTAATGTTTGTTAGAACTGGTTAATCTGGACAAGGCATGATTTTCATGAATGTATAATTACCGTCAACACTGCACAACTTATTTCAGAGTATAACCGCCGCGAACCATGACAGTCAGGCTGTATTTGTTGCCTTCCACGACCTGAATGCCCCGTCCTTCCTTCGGAATCGTAAGCAAATGGTTCATTGGCGCCGCTTGACCATTGATCAAATCAACGCCATCCGTCAGGTCGGCCACGCCGTTGGTGCCTTCGCTGATGATGACCGCTTTCCCGCTGCGAACGATGAATTCCGTTCCTGTTGATCCGATCAACTGTTGTCCAGGCTTCACAGTGACGATCTCCAAAGCCTCGGAAGCGCCGGAAGCAAGAGGAGGAAGCTCGGTTGCACTACCGGCACTACCCGCATTTGCAGAAGAGGACGCATTGTTGTTGCCAGTACTGGCTGCATTTCCTGCATTTCCTGTATTCCCGGAATTTCCGACTTTCCCCGTTTCTGTACTAATACCGCCCCCAAGTGCCTTCTGAATCTGCTGATCCACGTAGCTTTTCGTAACGACAGGATCATCCGCCGTTCCCGGCTGAATGGTTCCCGCCCCCGTAGCGGTATTGCTGTATACAGACCCAACCCATACGCCGACGCCAATGGCCAGTGCAGCCAGGGATACTTTCATATAAGGTTTCATATCACTAATCCTCCTCTGGAAATCTATCTATAATTTACTATAGAGAAAAAGTAGGGCACAGACAAGCAAAACCTCGCTTCGCGAACGGCGAAGCGAGGTAAGTGTCCTTGATCATTTACGAATCTATATAGGTTGAACCAATGATTTTTACACAGAGACACTACGCGGTCAGAACCATCTTCCGATCGCTGTTATCCCCAGATTTCTTTGATCCCCTTTTTCAAGGGAAAAATCCGGTGATAAATGCGACCGCTTCGCTTCTCCAGATTCTTTCTGCCCTCTTCGTTATCGTGTAAATTTCCGGTTCAATCTATATAGTAAATCAGCGTCGGGACGAACCTGACTCATCTTCGGGAAATTCAGGCTCCTCTTTAGGCAATCTGGATACATCATAACTGTATCCTTGCTCGGCGATCCGGATGCGCTGCCCTTCGAATTGGTCATAGAAGATGACGCGGTATGTGCCGCCTCTGAGTTTATTAAACACCGTGTCATCGATGCTCCAGCTCAACGTTTGGTTGGCTCCCGTTTTCAGTTCGGTTCCCGGAGCCAGTTCTTTCTCAAACACCTTGCCTGAACCATCCGTAATCGACAAGATCCACTTATGATCGTATTCTCCGGTATCTACGGCTTCATCACGTGCCAAAGAGTAATTCATTTCGAATTGCACCGACGTACTGCCTAACAGATATCCTTTGATATTGCTGCCGGAGAAACGGTATGGATACAAATCAAGGTTGTCCAACGAAGTGAGAATATTCAACGATTTTGGCTCTATTTCGAATGCCATTGCATTGACGTATGCCGTCGCTTCGCCTTCACCCGTAATAAATTTGTTCTCGGCTATGCCTTCGCCTACGATCAGACGCATATCAGACATCGACGTGACACCCTTCGGCAATTTCGCCCAGAAGGTCACCACGCCCTTCTGTCCCGGTCCAGGTACACGTTTGGCTTGTTTCGCGGTCGCTTTGTAATATTGGCCATCCGGTGTTTTATAATAACCGACCAATTGGGCCAAGCCGCTTTGACGGGCAGACTGGTTCGTCATTTCAAATTCCGTATACACGATATCCGAAGCTGCACCTGGATAAATGTATGTTCTGCGTACACCCAAATCGGTCACTTTGTCTCCGTTAGTCAGCGTGAATGTTTTGCCTGCACTCACATAAGTCAACGGCGCGATGAGTCCGGATGTATTTAACGTAATCCAATCGTTTGTCTCTTGTTCTCCCACTTTTTCGAACAGAGTCACTTCCAGTCTGCGCATCGCCAGTTCAGATGGAATTTTGGTCAGCAGGTATGCTTCCGTAACCATGCCAGGACCGAGAAGCTTGCCACCTTGCGCCTGAATCAATTTCGTATCCCCATCAATGCGGGCAGAATCAATCGTAAACACGGCTTCCAGTTCAGGAAGCTGGACCGTCTTATTCGAGGCATTCCGAATCGTTACCTTGGCAGCAACGATGTCGCTATCCGTCCAAGGAAGGCGCTGCAGCGATCCGACGGACACGCCGAACATGCCTTTCGCATTTTTAATGATGGTTTCCGTCGTCAATCCATCGCCATTACTTACCGACTGCGGAATCGCATATATGCCGACCGGATAGGAGAATGTGAACTCATTGCTAACCGTGCTGTTATTCGCTCCCTCTTCGGAAGACGTGTTCTCCTTCGCTTTAGGCGTCATCACATAGAGCTTGACGCTGCTGGTATCGCCGCTGCCTTGAATGGTAGAGATCAGCTTAATCGTTTTGCTGGCCCCAGGCGCTAAACGCAGGTCATCGAGTGCTTTGGTTTCAATCGGATAGGATGTACCGTCCGCCGTCCGCACTTCAAGGGCATAGGTCGGAATTTTCACGGATTTTTTGCCCTCGTTTTTGATCGTGAACTGCATGGTTAATTCATACTCCTCATCATCGGTACGAACGCGAGCCGATTCCAGGAGGGTAGACACACGCTGCCCATCCACAGAAAGGATATTGGGTTGATTGACCACCGCTTCCACATTGGTCTGGCTGGCCTCAGGGAGCTGCAAGGCGGCTACAGGTAATGCGGTTTTTTCCTCGCCTTGTTCTTCAACGACCAACAACTCTGATCTCTGAATCTTGACTGAGGCAGGTAGTGACGCCAGCAAACTTAATGTTTTATTGGCTTGAGCCTGAATGCTGATTGGCGTACTGCTCTTCTCCAAGCTCAACGGGTAATTGGTACCGCCAGGCGTGCGCAAGATCCATTTCAGATTGGGGTTGTCCAGCAGCTTGTAACTAATGTTGTTCAGATTAACACCAATTTTGACGTTTTGTTTCTTATCTTCGCTGGGATACACCTTAACTCCCGAAACTTTTACCTTTACCGTGGAGTCACTAACACGAACGGTTTTGGTTTTGCCTACGGGTGTGCTGATCGTGTATGAAGCGGGTACGTTGAATTTGCCCAACGTGCTCTCATAATTCGGCTTACTGAAATCCCACTTCACAATCAGAAAATTCAAATCACTAAGCTTAACCTCACGACCGACTTTAAAGACATACGTCAATTCCACGGATGAACCAGGAGAGACGCTCTTTTTTTCCTGATCTCTGGCAATCAATTTAGGGGAATAGACCGTTCCCCCCTTGGTCTTCACTTTGCTCCAGTAATCGATCATCATTAAGGGCTTACTGTCATTATTTTGATACGTTAACGTGTAGGTTACCGTATTCCCATCTTCCTGCGCCAATACGTTGACATCCGTCAACTTTACGGTGCTTCGAGCGGTCACTTTCACAGCAGACAGATTAGCCAAAGTATGTACCACTTTCGTAGCTTTATCTTTTGTCGCACTTGCGGTTGTTTTCTGTCCCTCGCTTGCCGTATTAGCTGCAGACGCAATACCGCCGGTAGAACTGATCAACAACACACCTGACAACAGGGTCGCCATCACCTTACGCTGTTCCAATGCCAAACCTCCCATATTTTCCTTGTTAGTTATAGTATAGACGTTTGGGAATGGGAGAAGGTTACGATGTTGTTGGTTTTATAAAAAGAAAAAGCTTACCCAAAAAGGGTAAGCTCTTCTCAACAAGCTAAGATTAGTTAGCAGATGTTGTGATTGTAACAGTTTTGTTAGCGGCAGGAGTGTTAGCTGTAAATGTAACTTTATCAGTTGCACCACCAACAGTGTAGCCAGGCAGGTTACCAGAGAATGCAGTTCTGATTTTGCCAGCAACAGTGTCTACACTATCATTTGCAGCAACAGTGATTGTAACTTCCTTAGTTACAGTACCGTCTGTAAATTTAACTGTATTTTTACCATCGCGAGTAGCACCAGTTTTTACAGTGAGAGTTACAACTTGTGCAGCTGCTGCAACATCAGCTTTACCTTCAGTTGTAGTAGTTACAGTACCAGATACAGTAGTATCACCTGTCAAATTAATGTTAACTGTTTTGTTAGCAGCATTCGATTTAGCTTCGAAAACTACTTTAGTTCCAACACGTACAACATCATAAGCTCCATCAACAGTAGTATTTCCTTGAAGAGCTGTTACAGCTTTAGCAGCTACAGCAGACAAGTCGTCACCATCCGCTACAGTTACTGGTACAGTCTCATTTACAATTCCATCATTGAACGCTACATTAAGAGTTCCTGCTACAGGAGTACCAGTCAATGCCAACTCAATTACCTGTTTTTGACCAGGAGTAGCAACTGTACCAGTAGTAGTGTTCTCTGCAATTGTTGTAACACCTGTAGGAGATGTTACATTTGTAGTAGTTCTGTAAGCATCGGATTTGGAAGCAAATTTAGTAGTATCACTAGCGTTACGGATAAATGTTGCATTGTCTTTCACACTAACAACATACTCGATATTGCTTGGGTTCTCATAAGAGCTGTTGATTGTAACTACTACTTTATTGCCAACAATACGTGCAGTGTAGTCAGTTACTGGTTTCAAAGCATCACTATCAGAAGCTTTGTCTGCACGTTTAACCAACAGATTTGCTGCCAAACCAGCATTTTCTTCTGTAGTCAAAGTATCAAGTGTCACTGTGAATGGAATCTCGAAACTGCGATCAGTTTGAGGCAACACAGCATCCGATTTCAGATCTACTTGAGGAGCAATTTGTCCAGAAGTAGTCAGTGTTACTCCTGCAATTTTGTGACCAGCATAAGATTGAATAGCATTATTGCTCAAAATGCTAACATTAGTTGTTGCTGCCAGATCAGAAGAAGTTTTCAAAGTTACTTTTTGGTTGTCTACCGAAACAGAGTTCACAGTAGTTCCAGTTACAGCAAAGTCGTTTACAGAAGCTTGAGCAATTGCTTTGTTGAATGTCAACTCAATTGTTCTTGCATCTTTACGCACTGCAGATGGAGTAGTGAAGTCAGTTTCGTTCAACACTCCGGACTCGATCCAAGATGTAGCTTGACCTGTTTTAGATTTCAAACCAGCAATGCTAACTTCTTGAACAGATCCTGGGAAGGAAACAGCAGTTCCTTCGATGTATTGAGGGAATACCAGAACAACAGATTTACCAGTGTTAGCGACATTCACTTGTACATCGCTTGGAAGAGCAATGTTCTGAGCTACAGAAGAACCGGATTTCACGAATTTCACGTAGTAGTTATCACGTTTATTCAACGAAGCCAGATCGATTTCTCTGTCGAAAGTAAGTGCAACTGTACGATTGGCACGATTAACGTCTACACCATAACCAGCTTCCAGTTGAGGAGCAGCGCTGTCGCTAGCCAAGAAAGTACCTTCATAAGTTACCAAAGTGTTAGCCAACGCAGTTTTATCTTTCACATCAGCTACTTTCAAGCTGTATGTGCCAGACAGGTTGGAATAGAATTGAACATTGAACACTTTGTTATCATAACCAGATTTAGCATAAACAGCTTTAACTGGAATTACATCGTTACCTTTTTTAACAGTGAAGTATTTGATGTCAGCTGCATCAACAGCTTTGTCAAAGCGTACTGTAAGTTCGTTGGCAACATCGCTACCGAAAGTTACATCTACTACTTTAGGTTGAACAAGGTCAACAGAAGCAGTTACTTTGTGTTCTTTAGTAGCATTTGCGTTACCGGAGTAGTCTTTTACGTCAACGAACAGGTTTGTTTCATAACCTGGAAGACGGTTTGCAGTGAAGTCTACTTCGTACACATTTCCAGAGATTTGTGTAGCTTTACCAGTTTTCTTAGTCGTTCCGGACAACCAGTAGAAGCTTTCGTTTGTTACACTGTTTGGATCTACTTCTTCGTCAAAAGTAACAGTTACTTTCTCCAATGTAGCGGAGATTTCAGTTACTTTAGGGCCTTCTGTATCAACAGCTGCTGTAAAGTCATTAGTAGCTGCCAAGGATTTCAGACCAGCGTAGTCTTCAACCAGGGAAGTTGTCAATTTGTGATCACCAGCAGCGATTGTTCCTGTGTAGTCACGCAGGATTACTTCGCGCTCGTTAGCACCCAAAGTTACAGAACCAACAAATGCTTTGTCATCCAATTGGAAGTTGCTGCTTGTTGGTGCTTTTACTGGCTCAGAGAAAGTGATTTTGATCGCTTTAGTTCCCAGAGCTTTTACTTCAGTTACTGTAGGCAAAGTGTTGTCAGCAGATGTGAAGGAAACTTCACCTTGTGGCAATACTGTACCAGTGGAAGATTTCACGTTTTTAACAACTACTTTGTAAGTAGTACCTTGCGTGAATGCACCTGCGGAAGATGTATCCAACAAGACACGTGCAGTTTTACCATCTTCCAACAAAGTTACGGATTTAACCTTTCTGGAGTTGTTATCTACAGTGTAGTTGTTTTTGTCAGTAGCAGTAGCTTTGTCTACTTTACCGTCAAACGCAACGTCTACTTCTTTCAAGTTCACGGAAGAAGCGGATTGAACTTTAGTTGCAGCTTCTACAACATAAGTTACTTTTTCAGTGAATTGTTTTTCTTTGTAAGTGAATTTCACTTCAGTTTCTTTGTTAGCTTCGAGAGCTTTATCCAAAGTCACTTTTACAGTTTCGCCGTCACTGATTGTGAAAGTAACGACTTTACCGCCTTCACTTACTTCGTATTTAGTAACTTTCAGGTTTTGCGCTTGGTCAATTGCGTAAGCAGCGCCTACGAGCAATTCACGGGAAGCGTTTTTGGTGAAGTCCAAACCGGAATCAAGCAATCCAGCGTTGATTGCCGCTTGAACATAACCTTTAGCCCAAGCTGGAGCACTGTTGTTAGTTTCAGCTGGAACTTCCAGATCCAGTGCACGAGTCAGGATTGTAGCCATTTCAGCAATGGTTACTTTACCGTTGAAGTCGAAGATTTTTTTCTCAGTGTTTTTACCTTCCATGATACCCGCAGCTGTTACTGCTTCGATGTAAGGTACAGCCCAGTTCTTAGCTGTGTAGTTTGGATCGTTGTAAGAAAGAGTTCCAGTAACTTCTTTCAGACCCAGCAATTTAGTGATGACTTTCGCGAACTCAGCGCGAGTCATGTCTTTGTCCAGACCTGCTGTACCATTTGGATAACCGTTGAAGATGCCTTTAGCTTTCAAAGCATCGAATTGTTGTTGAGGTGTTACTGCTGTATCACCGAATGCTACAGATGCAAACATCGAGAATGCCATTGCTGTAGACAAAGCGACGGATAAAATTTTCTTCATAACCTTTTTTTCTCCTCCTTGGGCGTTCATAACATGGGAATTTTCTTTAATAAGTTCGCTCGTGTTCCTCATATATTGTTGCACCCCCTTTCCAGAGTCCTGAGCAAGTTAATATAAATGATGTCTGTGAGCATATCACAGAAACTTGTAAACCAATCAATCATGCAAAAATAGAGTAGTTTCCTAATCCTACCTACGTATTATACAATGGGTCTTGCGCGCCGTAAAGCAATTTTTTCTAAAAAATAGACAAGATTCTTCACGAGGTCATTCTTGGCAAGAGGCCCAATGTTTTTGACTCTACATCTTAAACGCAGTAAGTTTCAAAAAGTTGCGGGTTGCTCAAAAAAAGTTTTAGATTTTTTTCGTTCAGCAGGCCAGTCAACGTTTTTTGAGATTACAACCGTATGCAAAACCCTTGCTGCATCAGCATTTCTGCGCAATCCAACCGGGTGACCACTCTAAACATCTCCCCCGCATTCTTCCGGATGAAACGACATCTTCTTCAAAACCAAATAAAAAAACACCCCATTACTGGGGTGTTCTGAATTCCGGCGATATCCATGAATTAGCGAATTTTCATCGCCAGGTCGATAATTTGTGCACGCATTTTCGGATCACTGTTCAATCTCAGGTACATATCATCGATCGGTTGTCTGTTCTCACGATACGTTTTCTCATGCTTCATCGTTGTGTGGGACCAGTCGATCAGTTCGTTTTCGGCTAGAACCAGATTGTTGTATGCATCATGGAACCCGGTCGCTTGGACAAGACCTTCCATAACCTCCTGAGTAACTTCCTGCGTTTTGCGTGTATCTTCAATCTTTTTCTCCAGAATGACGGCTTGCTTCTCAAACTGTGTCTTCGCCTTCATGTAGCCCAGCTGAGCCTTCGAATAAATCGGTTTCATTAGCTAACTTCACCCTCTAGATCATTGTGTATTTACCGTTATTGTATCTTAAACTCTAGCAAATTACAAAAATAGTTATTGGTAAAATTTATTTTTCTTCTATTATAAATGTGTCTTTTACTAAATGACTTTTGGCCATAAAAGGACCCGTCCCTCTGTCCAAGAGACGGGCCCTTCTCATTCCATCTTGTTCCCCAGTGGTGCTTAGCTCAAGTTTTTAGGGAATAATGCCGTGCTTTTCTTGAGCAGTTCGACTGCAATTTTGGCAACCTCTGCACGGGTCATGTTCCCTTTAGGATTGAATTGATACTGCGGTTTCTTGGCACCCGCTACAGTGACCGGGCTTCCTTCCATAATCTTTGCCTTCGTAACGGCCTGCACCGCAGGACGAGCATAATATTCAATGGAGGAAGAATCCAGGAACGATTTGCCCAATGCAGCAGCAAGTTTGCTGTCATTCGCTGCTAATTTGGCATTCATGGCACGAGCGATCATGACGGCCGCCTCTTCCCTCGTCACCGGCGACTGCGGTTGGAAGAATCCATCGCTGCGCCCTTGTACAATCCCGGCACGTGCAGCTGTTTCTATCGCTTCGTAGCTCCAGAGGCCGCCTCCGCTGCCTTTGCTAACGTCGCTGAACGTTTGCGTCGTCGGTTTGATTAGCGGAATGTTCATGCCTTTAACCAGCAATGTAGCAAGCTCACCACGCGTAGTCTGGTCATCCGCACCAAACGAATTGGTTTTCAACGGTTTCATCAAGCCTTTGGAGTACATCGCATTCAGATAATTTCTGGCCCACGGATGGTTGGTAATATCCGCATAACTTCTGCTTTGTTTCATGACTTTGTAGTAGCCAAACTCATCGAACGGCACAGTAATCGTATGTTTCCCTGTATCCACTTTCCCGCCAATGGCAACCCAAGTCCCCGGAGAGGTTACATCCGAATATCTGAAGACCGTAATCGTTGATCCCACATCGTCCACGATAGACGGATCGTAGTTCAGGGTTAATGTACCGCGTTGTGAAGGCGTCAGAACCCGCTCTGGGGCGAATGTCGTGAAGCTTCCCTCTACGCTGTATGGCGCAACCCCGTTTGTACCCGGCTTATAACCGCTGTCGTTTTTGTTGCCCAATTCTCCCAAACCGCCGTTAATCCAATAAATGTCGGATATGAGCATGAAGTCACTGGTATCGAACGTCGAGGCAAAGTTCCCTGATAATGTTGGCGATACATGAATCGGCGCTTTTGTAGTACCTGTTCCTTTTTCATCGCCATCAATTTCAATGACATTGCCGTAATCGTTAATCCGTTCAACAATACCTTTTTTCGGTTCTGCGATACCAAACAAAATTTTGTTGTTTGGATAGAACTTGGTTGTCCCGATGGCGTCCACCGATTGCAGGACAGTTCCTTTCGGGAAGGACAATTGTAGTTCCTTGTTAAAGACCGTATATTTGTTGGCTACTTTAGGAGCCATGTATTGCGAATCCGTGGTTACTGCACTGGTATAGTATACACTTACGGTGTCCGTTATCGTTCCACCGTCGCGCACAATCTCGATTTTGATTTTGTTCTCTTTATCCGGCTTCAGCCCCACGTAATCCAGAATAAAACGGTTGTTGTAATCCGGACGTTTCGTAGCCTCTTCTTTGGCCACAAGAACGCGAGTAGCCCCTTCAGCTTCGATATCAAAACGAACAAAGTTTTTATTCACGATGATTTGATTACCTGTGGTCGGCTGCGGCGCAACGATCCGATATGGCGAAGGTTCGCGCACAATTTCGATGCGTTGTGTAGAGCGTGCACCTGTACTATTAATCAATTCAAGCGTATATACCTGGGTACCCGGAGCATCGAATTTCAGTCCACGCAGTCGTCCGATGAACTGTTCTTCGTTCCCCGCAAAATCCGAACCTGTGTAGTCACCGGTGGAATTGCTGACGATGTCCAATACAGGAGTAAGGTTCAATGTTTGGGTGAATATCACTTTCGACCCTTGGCTTACATTGACGGTCTGCGCACCGCTGCCTCGGAAGACCAGATCGAATTCTTTCTCACTTGTAACGTACTTATTGTCTTTCAACACGAAATCCGGCGTCACGGCAAAAATTTTGTTCAATTCATCATCGGTATATGTCGATACTGTATTTTTGTCAATCGCGCTTCTACCGTCCTTCGGAATCAGCGTTGGCATGAACGAAGCGATCGTCGAAGTGTTTTTGTCGATGACATTGATTTTCAGAATAGTGGATATCGTTTTCGGGCGACCTGCTGCATCCTGGTCAACAGCCCGGATTTCGATCGTATTCTCACCATAGAAGATCGGTCCTGTTCTAAGAATGGGCAGATCAAATGAGAAGTTGCCTGTCAACGGAAACGATTTGACCGTTCCTTTGACTAGGCTGCTATCTGTCGTTGCAGCTAGCTGGCCGTTCACAATCATCTCAGCCTTCAGGTTCGCCAGATCTTTGAAACCGAGCAATTCCCCTTTGACTAACAATGTCTGCGATCCTGCGGAAGAATCAAAAGGATAGGTTTTTCCGTTCTGGATACTTTCCACATAGATCGAACTAATCGATGCATATGTCACTTCTACTATTTTTGCAAGTTCGGGAGAAGGATTGTCACTAAACGAGAAACGAAGCTGCTGCTTGCCGCTCGCGAGATTCGTGATCATGTACACTCGTTGGGTGTCTTTTAATCCGGTTGCAGCAGGGACCCCTGTTTCCGATACTTCCAGCGGTTTAACCCCTGACGGCAAGTATACCCCTTTCAAACCTTTCGTGATCGGTTTACTTGATTCCACGAGGATATACAATTTATCCCCTTGCAGTGTTGCCCCGTTAAGCGGAACCTGCGAATCGATTGTTCCCCCACTGTAGTTTGGCAAATAATAGATATTGGTAATATCTTGAGCATCTGAAGAGTACGTATAAATCGCCGAATATTCAGCACTAAATGTACCTTGAGTGACCTTCACTTTGAGCTTTTGGTCTTTGGCCGCAGCCGCACCATCCAGCGTAAGATTGTAAGTACCAGTGCCTTTAAAATCGATCAACGTGTACTTTATGGTTTTCCCATCTGGACCTGTGATCTGTTTTTGACCGGAGGCTGGGATAGTGAATCCATAATCCGTAAATCCTGGGATATCCCCAACCTGGATAGCGATATCGCCATCTACAGCAAAGTCACCATTAGCTGGATCATAAGGAATTAACACTTGCCCGGACAACGTCGCCGTTGTCTGATTCGCATCCGTAAAGGTAGCCTTATCACTCCTGCTCAGCACCGATTTGGTTTCGGTACCAATGGTTACATCCAATGCGGAGAACGGTTTGGTTTTGTCGAAATAATAGACCGTACGTTCAGTTTCAATTTGATTTACTTCACTCACGATCTTGAATTTCATAATGTTTTTGCCCGGCAGCAATTTCATCTGAGCAGCGAAAAAGCTGCCGTCTGGTCTGACCGGCGTATCAATTTCATTTCCACCATTCACAGACACAATGACTTGGGTCGCATTCTGCACTGTACCAGAAAAATCTACCCGTTCCGTATCTACCACAGTCTCCGTGCCTTCGTTCAAATTATACGTCACACTTCCGCCTTCAGCAGTCGGATCGGTATAAAGCAAGAAATTTTCAATGAATGGAGCTTGGTCATACATCACGTAAAAAGTATCCGAACTTTCAACTGTACTCTGACCCTGCGTACCGATAAATGTAATCTTGTTGAATCCTGGAAATAAGCCTATACTATTTGCTGTGAATCGGTTATTGCCACTATCGGTAATGGCTGTGGTTGTTGTGCGAGTCTCATCAGGAACCCACTTTTGAACACTGCCTTCTTGTGTAAGGTTAAGTTGTTCAACCTTTACCTTAAGCGATGCACCATTAACCATCGAGAATGTACCTGTAATGGTTAACGAGGACGTTGGGCTTTTGTAAACATTATCTCTCGAGAGAAACAATTCTTTGTCGGCAGGCTTTTGGGAATCAAAAACCAACGATAGCCTCGAACTCTCACGTATTGTTTTTTCTGACGGCGTGAAATACGTTGAATAAGCATCCGCAGCGGAGGCAACGGACCCTTTGAACAGACCCTGTGGGAACAGCGAGAGCAGCATGGCAACCAGCATGATCCATACGAATGCCCGTTTCTTCTGTTGCATTAAATATCATCTCTCCTTCTTTTAAGTCAGTTACCCTTATATATCGGTCATCAGGTTCCATTTTTTTAGTAAAAAAAGCAAATAAAACAAAAAAACCTTGTCCACGCGGGACAAGGCTTAAGGTTATTTATAATTCATATAATGGCTGAAATCAATAAGTTTCGACCCTAGGACTTGGAACGTGTCTCCGGGTTCAGTTTCATGCGCATGCGCATCAGGAAATTAATAACCGGTTTTCTGGTTTTGCTGACAAGCCCGATAACTTCCGCCCCTACCTGCAGGAAGAACATCATGATACAGATCACGACGAAAGTGACCCAGTTCGCTTCGAACATGGCTGCCGATGATTGAATGATCGCCAGTACGCCGAAGAATGCGGCAATGCCGTAGATGATCAGTACCGTCTGACGATGACTGAAGCCGAGCTCACGCAAGCAGTGATGCAGGTGACCTTTGTCCGGCGAAAAAATCGGTTTCCGCTGCACCGCGCGGCGAATGATCGCGAACAGCGTATCGGAGAGCGGCACGCCGATAATAATCAGCGGGGTAATGAAGGACACGACGGCAATCTGCTTGAAGCCGAGCATGGACAGCATCGCCAGCGAGAAACCAAGGAACAACGAGCCTGAATCGCCCATGAATATTTTGGCCGGGTGGAAGTTGAAGAACAGGAACCCGATAATGCTGCCCAGCAGCACCAGACACATCAAGGCAATCATCATGTTGCCCATGAGGAACGACATGACGGCAATCGTACCGATCGCAATGCCGGACACGCCGGCAGCCAGACCATCCAGACCGTCAATCAGGTTAATGGCATTCGTTACCCCGACGATCCACAGAATGGTCAATGGAATGGATACCCATGCTTCCAAGGAAGAGTACGCGTCCTGGAAAGGAATATTGACGAAATCCACCCGAATGTTAAATCCGAACACAACGACTGATGCGGCAACGATCTGTGCAAGCAGCTTTACTTTTGCCGACAATTCGAAGCGGTCATCCAGCGCACCCGTCAATACGATAATCGTTCCGCCGACCAGGAATGCGCTGACAAAGCTCATGTCCCTTGTCGTAAACCACGCCGACACAAAAGGAAGCAATGCGGCTACCGTCACCATGAATGCGAGAAAGATGCCCAATCCGCCGAGACGCGGCATGACCCGCGTATGCACTTTGCGCGCATTTGGCTGGTCCATGGCCCCGACCTTAACCGCAAACTTCTTGACGAGCGGTGTCAGTGCAAGAGCCAGTCCCATCGACACAAGAAATCCAATGATAAAAATAGCTACCATTTGAGTATTCGACCCCCAATGATCTTACCTGTACGAATTATAAATCCCCTAATCTTCTATTTCTATATAAAGTTGATACTGACATACATTAAATAACGAACCTATATAGGTTGAACTAAATATTTACACAAAAACGGAAGGGTCAGAAAGAATCTGGAGAAGCGTAGCGTTCGCGTTTATCACCGGATTTTCCCTTTGAAAAGGGATCAAAAAATCTGGGGATAATGGCGATCGGAAGATGGTGCTGACCCTGTAGTGCCTCCGTGTAAAACCCTTTGGTTTCAACTTATAAGCAACCGGTGTGATAACGGTATTGAGACGTATCAACGCCCCTGCATAATCCGTTCTGAATTATACGCTGAACATGGGCGAAAAGCCATCCTCAATTTTTAGCAAAAACACGTGATTTCCTCCATATTCGCCTATATTTATCGGGATTTTATCACGTTTTCTTTATCGCGCATCACTTTCAAGGCGAATTTCGGAAGCGCAAGCATCCGGCCGGCACGGCTCGGTTCCCGCAGCAACCGATAGAACCACTCAAGTCTCAGCTTCTGGAACAGCTTCGGTGCGCGTTTGCTCTTACCCGAAATCACGTCAAAACTGCCTCCGACGCCCATCATGACAGGCACTTGAAGCTTGTTCTTATACTTGTGAATCCACGGTTCCTGAGTATCGGCTCCCCGGGCAACGAACAGCAGATCCGGCGCAGCTGCGCGAATCGACTCAACCACCTGCTCATCTTCATCCGGACCGAAGTACCCGTCGCGATACCCTACAATGCGCACCGCAGGATATTGCTGTTGTAACCGTTCCGCCGTCGCTTGAATCACTTCCGGCGTGGAACCGAGCAAATATACGCCCCAGCGATAGTGTTCACCGACGCGCAGCAATTCATGTAAAAGCTCAAACCCCGGCACGCGCTCCGCCACCGGTTCACCGCAATAGTTCGCGGCCCACACGACGCCGGTGCCGTCAGGAACGATCAGCTCGGCCGACTGCATGACTTTCATCATCGCCGGATTCTCCAATGCGGCCATGACCATGATCGGATTAGCTGTAATCACCTGATGCGGCTGTTTGGACAATACCGCTTCCCGGAGAACCTCCACCGTTTCTTTCATGTCCAGCTTCGAGAACGGGATGCCATAGATCGGAACCGTAGGAACAGAACTGGTCTGATTCATCTTCATTTCACCCTTTGCGGCCCAAATAGTTAATAATTTGCTGTGCAGGCACTTTGGCTTCCTGCTTCAGCTCTGTAATGCCTTCTTCGCGCTCCTTCAACCACTGCGAGCGCTGATCCAGCAATTTGGCCACCGTTTTGGCCAGTTTGTCGGCATCCAGCGCCTTCGTATCTCCCACCGGCTCACTGTCCAGGCGAAGCAGGAACTGGTCGATCTTGGGGTCGTACGAGATGCCGACAGGCGGCACGTACTGCGAAGCCGCGTAGATCAGGCTGTGCAGGCGCATGCCGATCATGACATCGCACTTGCTGACTTCCTGCAGCATAAGCTGCGGGTCGGTCAAATCCTGCGTGATGCTGATTTCGCTGCCTTTGCCAGACACGTCTCCGATCATTTCCATCACGAAACGCGAAGCCTGCTCATCGCCTGGCAGGTGAAATGGCATGAAACGCAGATGCACGTTTTTGTGCGTGCACAGCTTCTTTAACCCGGCCGCGATGGCATGAAGCTCTTTGCGATCCGATTCCCAGAAACGGACCGAGACGCCGATGACCGGGAGCTTGCCGTCCTTGGCCTTGGAAGACGATGCAGCTGCATTGCGATTTTGCGTTTCGTCAGGCAGCGGAAGCCCCATCACAGGGTCCGGCACCACATTGATCTTGTTCCATTGCAATCCGAGCTGGCGCAAATATTCGGCCGATTGCTCGTCCCGCACGGAAATGTATTTACAGCTTTTGAAAACCGAACGAATCATCGGATTAAAAATCTTTCGATTCACCGGCCCTATGCCTTGCGCATAGATAAAGGTCGGTTTCTTCATCCACTGGGCCAGCTTGATCACGCCAAGGTAATACGGAATGGACTTCAACCCGGTCGCGTCCTGCAAAAGGCTTCCGCCGCCACTGATCAGTCCGTCGCTTTCCTTGATAGCTTCGCGAACCTCTTTGAACTTCATCCGGTGCACGGACCGCACTCCATACATAGAGGCGGTCGACTCCGGGTCAATGGAGAGCACGATCGGCTCGATCGTTATGCCCGAGCGTCGGCTCTCCTCTTCCAGCGATGTCAGGATAGATTTCAGTACCGCTTCGTCTCCGCTGTTGCGAAAACCGTAATATCCCGAGATGACTAACTTTTGAGAAGTGGTGACCATTTTTTCCAACATCCTTCCGCTACTTGCCATACACCGATGGCGATGAGTCCGAAGATCAGGCCGATGCCCAGCCCCATCACGCCGCGAATAAGCGACAGTACGGCCGGTGTATGGATATGCGCAAACGTATCAACCATGGACAGCTGTCCGATGGCTGCAATAAACAGTACAAACACGACATTCCGATATTTTAATGCAGCGAACACACCAACGATAAACAGCGGATGTCCCAGCACGAATTCCTTAAATCTTGGACGAACGCCGAACGTATCCTCCAGCGCCGTACGCAGGAACATTTCAAACGGCGTCACCGAACCGGCATTGCCCGTGCGGGTCAAATAATAATACCCTGCGCCTGCGGCAATCACGGCGAGTACTACCATCAAAATGTTAATACGAGTCAACAGCAAACCTCTGATCTGCTGAACAGAGATGGTGCCCTTACCCCGATAAAACAGGATATAAATGGCAACCAGGCCCATTGGAGCAAAATGCAGCAAACTAACGCCGCGGAACTGGTTAATAACCAGGCTATACGTAATATTGTTCAACAGCGCAATCATAAAGGGAACGGCGAGCAATGACAAAATTGAAGTTCTGACATATAAAATCAATGATTGTTTCAGTCTGCGACCTGCCGGCGCATCCGGATTGCGTCTCTGTTGTTCATTCACGGAGCGAACGGCAAGAATGACCGCTATGGTCGGCGCGCTAATGGCTACCAACAACGCTACGCCCTGCTCCAGCAATGTTGGTTTCAAGAGGAAGAGACCTGCGCTTCCCACCAAACCAAGCGCAAATACGAGCAGCGTAATCATAGGCACGAAATAGGAAACCATCAATGAAATCATGGCAAGCGCACCAATCAAGGCAACAAGCTTGGCAGGACGCTGGATCGAAGATTCCTTCACGGTGAAGGCTTCGGCTTGTCCAAGTTCAAAACCATGCTTCGCCATGCGTTCAACGGCATGTCCCGGTTCGCCCAGACTGTTGATCAGGTTGTCGATCGGGTCGGTGATCATCGCTTTGGCCGTATTCCGGCTAGGTGCTGCATTCATATAAAGCATGCGAATGTTGCGATCCTTCGTCGCCAAGACGAAGCGGTCGGCAATGACATTCACGTCCAGGTTGGCATCCGCATCGCTAAGCGAGTACAGCCGGGTTACGTTGTAATCCGTTTTGTACGCGAGTGTCGCAAACCCGGACTGCGGTTTTTTCAAATTTTCGATGGCAGCCAGGCCGATATGATGTTCGTTCAGCAGCTGTGCGAACTGGTCCAGGCTTTTCGTCTCCGCATTATCATTGTATCCTTTTACGGCATCGCCATCAAACAGGATGCGGGTTACCCCATTCTCTTCGAAATAGGTAAGCAGTCGTTCCATCGATTCCTGGTTGTACGGAACGCTGTCCGAAATCCGGGGCAAAATGTGGAATCCGTATCCCCGCAGCATTTCGATCGCGCCCGGATCAGGCATGAGCGGCTGCATGTTGGCATTTTCCGGAGGTGTCTGCAAAATCAAACCGCTGCGGCCTTCATATTGCCATGGAACAACCGGGATCTCACGGTCCGTAAAGGTTTGCTCGATAATCGGCGCATAGGTCTGCGCATTCTCTTCGCTCGTGAACACCACATACGTATAGTTGTCATTGGATGACACGACTTCTTTATTCGCCGTGGCGATATCCGCACCGTTATATACCATCAACTTCCGTGATTTTCGCAGCTCGTCGAGCGAGCTCTCGAACACGGCCATCGTCGTAATTCCGGCCTCTTTCAGGCGCGGCAGCTGTTCTTTCAGAAAATCCTGGGGATGAGCCTGATAGGTCGAGATGTCCAGGAGTCCCCGGTAGTTAAAGACCAGCTCCACCTTGTTGGCCGAATTCTCGGTCTGCACCCGATCCGAAATGACGGGAATGGTCGCAATCAAACCGATGATCACGACGATCCACAACCATTTCCGGGAAGCATTATTCCATTTAAGCCATTTTTGACGCACTACATGTACCTCCTCAAGTGTTGGAACCAAATTGCACCTTTCGCTCAACATCAATTCCATTCATCATTGCTGCCAGAATCCGGATATCAACAGCTTGCGTCAACAAGCCTTCTTATATCCGGACGATTGCACCGGCAAACGGTTCATTGCTTGACTTCCGTTCACATTCCAAAGAAAAAGCCTCTCCGCCAATCAACCTTTCGGTGCGGAGAGGCTTTCTCGCTTGCATGCGTGTATTGCAAATTCAAATTATTGGGCGTCTACCCGTGCCATGACTTCGGCAGCGAGGCGATCGATACGGCTCTCCGCATCTTCCAGACTCTCTCCACGAACGGCAAAATACACTTTGATCTTCGGTTCCGTACCCGAAGGACGCAGGCAGAACCAGGAGCCGTCTGCCAATATGAATTTCAGGACGTTTTCCTTCGGCAGGCCGTCCAAGCCAAGGGAGTAGTCCAGCACGTCCTGTACGGCCACGCCTGCAACTTCTGTTGGCGGATTGCTGCGCCAGTCGCTCATTTTGCCTTGAATCTGTGCAACACCGTCCTTGCCTTTCAATGTGCGGGACTCCAGTCTTTCCAGGAATGTGCCGAACTGGCTGTAAAGGTCCTGCAGCACATCGTAGAGCGTTTTGCCTTGATTTTTGTAATAAGCGGCCGCTTCCGCGATCAGCATCGAAGCCAGGATGGCATCTTTGTCGCGCGCATAATTGCCTGCAAGGTAGCCGTAGCTTTCTTCGTAACCGAACAGGAACGTATGACTGCCCGTTGCCGCGAATTGGTCCATCTTTTCGCCGATATATTTGAAGCCCGTCAGGGTGTTCATCACTTCGGCGCCGTAGTGCTTCGCAATGACCGCACCCATCTCGCTGGTAACAATCGTTTTAATGACAGCGCCGTTGGCCGGCATTTTGCCGGTTTCCTGCAAACGGCTCAGCAAGTAGTGCACCATGATGGCACCCGACTGGTTGCCAGACAGCACGAAATATTTGCCGTTGTTGTCCTTGACGACCGCACCCATGCGGTCCGCATCCGGGTCCGTTCCGATCAGAATGTCCGCGCCGACAGACTCGCCCAGCTTCATCGCCAGCGTAAACGCTTCGCGCTCTTCTGGGTTAGGGGATTTCACGGTCGAAAACTCGGCATCCGGCTGCTCTTGCTCGGGAACGATGTACACCTGCTCGAAACCGATCTGCTCCAATACGCGGCGTACCGGGATGTTTCCGGTTCCGTGCAGCGGCGTGAAAACAATTTTGAAATCGCGGCCGATGCCGGATTGGATCAGTTCACGGCTCAGGCTAACGCTGGCCACCGTTTCCGCGAATGCGCGATCTTCATCGTCTCCGAGCCATACGAGCAGTCCTTGCGCTTCGGCTTCTTCCTGCGTCAGCTTTTTCACGTCAGCCAGGGAAGGAACCTCCTGAATGTATTGGATCACTTGCTCCGCCTCATGCGGAACAAGCTGACCGCCTTCATGGTTGTACACTTTGTATCCGTTATATTCCGGCGGATTATGGCTCGCCGTGACCACGATGCCTCCGGTGGCTTGCAGATGCCGCACGCTGAATGACAGTTGAGGCGTAGGACGGAGCGACGTAAACAGCTTGGCCACGATGCCGTTGCCTGCAAGCACCAGTGCTGCGTCAAGCGCGAACTCCGGCGAGAAGTGACGGGAATCATGCGCAATGACAACGGAAGGCCGGCCTTCCTTGTCTCCGTGCTGCTCCAACAAATACCGCGCAAAGCCTTGTGTCGCACGCCCCACGGTATAACGGTTCATGCGGTTGCTTCCCGCACCGATCACGCCGCGCAATCCGCCGGTACCGAACTCCAGATTTCTGTAAAAGCGATCCTCGAGCTCCTTCGGTTGATCCTGCAAATCGCGGAGTTCCTGTTTCGTCGCTTCATCGATCGAAGCATCCTCCAACCACTGCTGTAATGTCTGTGCTGCTGTCGAACTTAACTGTTCCATTGCTGCAAACCCCTTCCCACGATATCAATTCATTGATAATGACTTGCTAAAGCGACGCAGAGTAATGTACTCCGTCCGTATGCGCTGCTTATGAAATCAGCTTGGGTCAGACAAGGCAAACATAATTTCGCCTTCGGCGACAACCTTGTCTCCGACTCTTGCCGTAGCTTGGCCTTTTCCGATGGAGCCTTTGAGACGCGTAATTTCGACTTCCAGCATCAACGTATCGCCAGGTACGACCTGACCACGGAAACGGAAGTTATCGAGTCCTGCCAAAAATCCGATTTTCCCCTTGTTGCTCTCCACGTTAAGAATGGCTGCGGCGCCAACCTGCGCCAATGCTTCGGTGATCAATACGCCTGGCATGACCGGATATTCCGGAAAATGGCCGATGAAGAACGGTTCGTTGATGGTTACGTTTTTCAATCCGACGGCGCGTTTGCCGTCCTCCATTTCCACGATCTTGTCCACCAACAGGAATGGGGGACGGTGTGGAATGATGGCTTGAATCTGTTTGCTATCGAGCACGGTATTTTCTCCTCCCGGGGCTATTGATAGGATGCTTTTCCGTTATGGCTGACATTTTAACTCCAACGACTCAGCCGTTCCGGTTACGGATCGTTCTTCCGATCGCTGTTGTCCCCGAATTTTCCGAATGGCTTGAAAGGAGGTTGAAATTCGGAGCCAAAGGCGAACGCTTCGCTTCTCCAGAATCGATTCCGTCCCCTCCACTAGGTCGTCAAAAAGAATCATCCCTAAAACAAAGCACCTATCAAGTTCATTTTTTATTTTTCTTTTGCATAAAAAACTCATTTGGCGTCCACACTAGTATTACCCTTCATGACTGCAGTAGTGAAGGTTAAGATAAGGGGTCTCTCTTCGCGACGACAATCGTCTTTCGCAGGGGAGGCCTCTTTTGACGTCAAAACGTCAAACGTCACCCACCATTATACTGTTTTCAACGCCAAAAAGAAAACTCCTGCCTGCGCAGGAGTTTTCGATCCATTTCACCGCTTTATGGGGCGAACACCAAATCATATACATGCTTCCAGGTATCCAGCTCGAACACGGAGCCGAAATCCTGTTTGCCCAGTACCACATAGCCGGCCACCATGCCGCCGCCGAGGGCCAGAACAAGCAGGAATGGAACCAGAAACCATCTCAGGACCCGCCATCCGCTTTTCTTTTTCTTAACCTTCGTCTTATCCGGCTTCTCATTCTGCCGCTGTGTATCTGTCATTGCATTCACCTAGGCTCTCAAATTGTTGGCAAGGCCCGCCATGGAATCACTGGATGTCAATGCTCGAGCTGCCAACTGATATGTTCGTTGCCCTTGCAGTAACAAAGCCATCTCCTGCGTCAGATCGACGTTGGATTGCTCCAGATAGCCTGGACGAATGTTTGCCGTTGAAGGACGCGTTGCCGCATTCGCTCCAAAGACGTCATCTTCGGTCAGCCCGGCACCCAATCCGAACAAATTGTCCGAATACTGTACCAGTCCTTCAGGACGTTCAATGTCAACGACTTGCAGCTGCGCCGCAATGGTTGCGTTGGCTGCATTGCCTCGACGAACCAGCAGATTCCCGTTTTCGTCGAAAGCGACTTTGCTGTTGTTCGGAGCTGTGATCCGTTCACCGTTGCGTCCCAGCACAAAATATCCTTCGCCGTTCACGAGCACCATCCGGTCCGGATCGTTCGGATTCGCCTTAGGTCTCGTGTCTTCCACGAAATGGAATGCGCCTTGACGCGTCCACATTTTTTGCCCGTCTACCTCAACGGCAAACATCGCGTTTCCTTCAATGGCCAAATCTGTAGGATTTCCCGTTTGGTTGAGCGATCCTTGGCCCATGTCCTTGGTCAAGTTTGCCAAACGTACGCCAAAACCAAGATTGTAGCCCATCGGGGATGAGCGTCCATCCAGCTTGTACTTGTCCGGTTGTTGCTGCACTCGGGTAAGAACGTCCTCAAACGCAGCTTGTTTGCTTTTATAGCCTGCCGTATTTACGTTGGCAATATTATCGGCAATAACATCCAGCCGCTGCTGAATGCCCGTCATGGAAACCATGGCGCTAATCATGGAATTGTTCATCCGCGGGTTAACCTCCCTGCTCTGCTCGCCAAGCACATTCCGCTCTCGGCGCTGCAGCAATAATCATATGGTAGATGCCGGCGTCGTTATACGCGCCCTACTTCGTTCACGGCCTTGTCCAAACTGCGATCATAAAATTGCACCATCTTCTGGTTCGCTTCGTATGCGCGATAAGCGGCGTTCATGTCAACGGTGGCACGCGAGGCATCCACGTTGGAGCCTTCCAAATATCCTTGACGGATCTGCACGTTGTCTCCGGCGGCCATCATTCTAACCGTAGCTCCCCCTTGACCGTTCAGGCTAAAGTTGCCGTCACCTTCACGCACCAGCTGGTTCGGTTGGTCAACCACGCTGATTCCCAAAGTGACTCCAGTCGGATCACCTGTATTGACATCGACCAAGCGTCCTTGCCCATCCACTTTAAATTGCTCGACCGAGCCTGTCAATACAACCGGCTGACCATTATTGTCCAGTACTTCTGCTCCCGTGGAGCTCAGCAGCGATCCATCCCCTGTAATCTGGAAATGCCCGTCGCGCGTATATCTCGTATTTCCGTTCTGGTCTCTAACCGTAAAATAAGCCTGCGGCTGATAAAGGACCGTTCCGTCCTCACGCACGAATTTGCCGGATTCATTAAAGGCAACCGGTTGTCCTGTCTGCGGATCGTTAAGGGTCAGGTCGGAGGAAATGGCGAAATCGTTCTTCTGCCCGCTTTCCATCAGGGTTCCCTGCACGTTCATGGACAAGCTTTCTTCCGCAAATACCCCCGTGTTCAGCCGGCCAAGGCGCTTCGTCGGCACATTGACATCTCCGCCCACCAGGCCGATCAGCATTTCCGGAAAAGAACGGCTTACGCTGTTGACCTGTTTATATCCTGTTGTGTTCATGTTCACGATGTTCTGGGTGGCGGTGTCATGGCGGCGCTGCTGCGTAATCATGCCGGCAGCGGCGGTATACAGCCCTCTTAACATGGAGTAATCCCCTTTCTATCCTATGCTTGTCCTACGTAAAAGGAAGAAAATATGCCCGTTCCATTCTTCCTTCCGGACAACTCTTTGATGTTTATATCGGCAGATCAGAACTTTTTCTTAACGACTTGATCCAAATTGTTCAGCATGATTCCCGTTCCCTTGACGACGCAATGCATCGGGTCCTCTGCTACCCATACCGGTACGTGAAGCTCGTTGGTTAACAGTTCGTCCAATCCATTGAGCAGCGCTCCTCCGCCCGTCAACACAACGCCCCGGTCGATAATGTCCGCCGACAATTCCGGCGGTGTCCGCTCCAATACCGATTTGGCAGCCGCGATGATCGACTGCACCGAATCCCAGAGCGCTTCCTGTACCTCACTCCCCGAGATGGTGACTGTAACCGGTAAACCCGATACCATGTCACGCCCGCGAATATCCATTTCTTTTTTCACTCCGTCCGGATGGACGGAACCGATGGCGATTTTGATATCTTCCGCCGTACGCTCGCCGATCATGAGTTTGTATTTGGCCTTAATGAATTTAATAATAGCTTCGTCAAACTTGTCCCCTGCTACTTTAATGGAAGAGGCGGTGACAATATCGCCCATGGAAAGCACGGCAATATCCGTCGTTCCGCCGCCGATGTCCACAACCATATTACCGCTCGGCTGAAAAATGTCCATGCCTGCGCCGATCGCCGCCGCCTTTGGCTCTTCTTCCAAAAATACTTCTTTGGCACCGCTGCGTTCGGCCGCCTCACGGATCGCTTTCTGTTCCACGGAGGTAATGTTCGTCGGCGCGCAGATCAAAATACGCGGACGGCTGTACCAGTTGCGCGCCCCCACACGATTGATGAAATGCCGCAGCATGGCTTCCGTGATTTCGAAGTCCGCGATAACGCCGTCGCGCAGCGGTCTGATGGCAACAATGTTGCCGGGCGTGCGTCCCACCATGCGACGCGCTTCTTCTCCCACCGCAAGGACACGTTTCGTATCGCTTTCAATGGTCACGACAGAAGGTTCGTCGAGAACGACCCCGCTTCCTTTCACGTGAATGAGCACGTTCGCCGTGCCAAGATCAATACCGATATCCTTGCTTAACATAAAAGAGCCCCCAAAGTGATATTATTTTGGTCAGCGTATCCTGTGAAAAAGAGTCCCTTATCACGTCACCGCTCGTTCGACAAAGTGCAGCATTTATATGTAAAAATCGGGCTGATAAGATGTCATAATTCGATCCTGTACCAGCTTTTAACATATCATACTTCAGGGGAGGGATTCAATCCGTTTGTGAGCTTTTTGGCCTATGTCTTTTCCCGCTCCTTCATGATTTGGCAGAAGCCAATACTTCGCGTTTTTTTCCGCTTGTTTTTTTGTATTTGATTTTGGTTGCTTCCCCGCCCCGCAAATGGCGGATCGACTTGTGGTACTCCAGAATATGCTTCACCTGGTCAGCAAGATCCGGGTTGATTTCAGGCAGACGCTCCGTCAGATCCTTATGCACCGTGCTTTTGGATACGCCGAATTCTTTAGCAATGGTTCGGACCGTATTTCTCGTCTCAACAATGCAGCGACCGATTTTAATGGTCCGTTCCTTGATGTAATCGTGCACGCTCCCGCCTCCCTACTGTGTGGATAGTTTGGTACATTATATGAGGGGCAGGTCTAGATATTCTCGGTTTGGAGCGTGACATGCTTCAAAGGTCCCATTATTTTAACAAAAGCACAGAAAAGAGCAGAGGGACAAACCCTCTGCTCCTTCATGCGGATCAGGCATAAACCATTTTACTTTTCCGGAAGGTATCCTTGCGGATTAACCGGCTGTCCGTCTTCGTACACTTCGAAGTGAAGGTGATTACCCAACGTTTTGCCGAGTTCGCTCACGCCGGCGGAAGCAATGGTGTCTCCCAATTTCACTTCATCGTTTTGTTTCACTTTGACGTCGGCCAAGCTTTGGTAAACCGTTTTGAGATTTCCATCGTGCGTAATTTCCACGACTTGACCCGTCAACGGGTTTTGTTCAACTCGGGTAACTTTGCCGCCGAGCGCTGCTTTGACTTCGAAGGTTTCATTATCCCCACGAGCCAGATCCACGCCTGTATTCGGAATGAATGTGTCGTTGTACTGAACCATCGCCGCCTCATGCTCTTCGGCAGATCCTTCATTGTCATAGAATGGTCTCACGACCGAGATTTCCGAAGGGTTGCTTACAGGCCATGCAAAATTCTCCGACTTCGCGACCACTTCCACACTTTCCTGACCCTCTTCCGCTGCTGTTTCTCCCGTAGCTACGGAGCCGTTTTCTACTACACCCGTGGGTTTGGATTCAAGCGTCTTTTGGCTTGTTCCTTGATAGACCCAAACTAAGGTTAGTATAATACCTGCTGCCGCGATGTAAGCTGCCGGGAACACCCAGCGTTTGGACATTGCTCTTTTCCATGAAGAAGGCTGGCTTGCCGGTACTCCTTGAGTTGTTTTAGGAGTCTCTTCCTGGATGGTTTTTTTGTTTTGTTCATTCATCTTGATCACCTCAGTAACAAGTGTTACCGGGTGCAACTCTTTTATACACGGGCGACTCTAATTATTTTCACAAAGCTTTCAGAGAGTGCTATACATGCCGAATTTGCCGGATTACACTGTGCCACTACGCTGTCAGAACAATCTTCCGATTGCTGTTATCCCTGGATTTCTATTATTCCTTTATATAAACCGTACTAATCAATCCCAAGAGGCCACTACGAGTGCAGTACCATCTTCCGATCGCTGTTATCCCCGGATTTTTTTGATTCCCCTTCTCTAAGGGGGAAAATCCGGGGATAAACGCGACCGCTTCGCTTCTCCAGATTGGTTCTGCCTCTCCGTTAACGTGTGTTATCTTTTTTGCGGTTTATATAAAAGGTTGAAATCCAGGGATAAAGGCGAGCGCTTCGCTTCTTCAGATTTATTCTGCCTGCTCCGTTCTCGTGTAATCTCAATCCGATAGAGTATAGCCAAGTCTTGAAAGCTTTGTGATTGGGCTGGGTATGGTAGGTGGCTTGGTTCTAGCTTACCTCGCCATTAAAGGCCTAGTTGATCTATAAGGCTGAAGTACAGCTCACGTCACCTGCCGGGCATGCAGCCTATCCCATTAATGAGAATCTGGTATGTTTAAAGATCAGATAGAGATTGGGGGCTTATCAGGAAACGAGTTCTTTTTTGTGGAGATCCTCATCCGATCTCTCTGGGGTTATTGCTTTGCCAGCATCTTGGATGCATGTCCAAAGGAGATACCCGTATAGTAGTGCTTCAGGATCTGCGTTGCGGTATACCCCTCCTGCGCCATGCCGTTGGCTCCCCATTGGCTCATACCGACGCCATGACCGTAGCCGTATGTCGTAATCCGCACCTCATCCCCTTCTGCTGCCCAGGTGAACTGGCTGGACCGCAGACCGAGCAGGTTTCGGACTTCCGGTCCGCCGAACACTTTGCTTCCGATCCGCACTTGCTTGATTCGATGTCCTGCGGTCGTGGACAGCACTTCCATCCAGGATCCGCCGTTCTGCGCCGTTGCGGGAATCGCGTCATCGCCAAGCTGCAGTTTTCGAAGGATTTCGGACCGGCTCATCGTCACGGTCTCTTCGAATCCCGGAGCTACCTTTTTGTCCCAGGGGCTGTCCACGCTTTTCAGATAGGGTACCGCATTTCCCCACACATCTTCTGCATTTTCCGTATAACCGTTGCTTGTCGAAAAAAAGGATGCCGTAATCGGCTTGCCTTGGTATGTCATCACGGTGTCCTTGCTCTCACGAACGGCCTGCTGCAGCTTCTCCCAGTCCTTCGTTTTTCCGAGCTTTGTCCACTCGGTCTTCACTTGATCCGGCGGAAGAAAAACCTGATGGCTTACGGTATCGGTCACGTCAGCGACCCCACCCGGCACGCCGCTTGTATCGTTGGCCTCCAGACGTCGAACGATAAATGTGCGCGCTGCGATCGCCTGGGCTTTTAACGCCTCTAGCTGGAAGTCCGAGGGCATTTCCGCCGCGATTACCCCCGCTACATACTCTTCCAGAGGCAGGTTCATCGTAGTTCCTTTACCCGATAGGTACACCCGCACCTCCGGCTCAGGATACGCGACAGGTACGACGGGGGAAGGTTTGGAAGTTGAAGTTTGTTCCTGCACCGCCGAAGCCGGAGAAGGTGGAACCTTGATGTCATTCGGCCAGACCAGGATCGCCGGTATAATTAATGCCACCCCCACCAACGCGGATACGGCTGCCACAGGTTGCCACCTCCTAGGATTACGCTGACCCCATCCCCGATTCTGTCCAAACACCTTCATTCGCCGCCTCTTAACGACGCGATAATGATCCAGTTCTATAATAGGCGCATGAGCCTGCTCCTCGCGCATCCTTGTTGGAAAAGGCTTGTCTTTTTTCTCAACCGGCTGCAGGGCAGCCTCGGCTTCTGCCCCGTTCTCTACTGCTTCTCCAACCGTTGGAGCGTTGAGGGGCAATTTGACCTGTATACGCGCTTCCTTCATTTTCGTTAGCCCTCCATTGTCGTAATCAGCCTATGAACTCATCTTTCGTTTTCATTCCATAGTTAAGAGTATGAGCGGTCACGATCTGGTAGAACCCGATTTGAGAGAAACGCCTGCTAGCCCGGTGCCTAAAAAGAAAAAGATGGAACTTTAGGAGCAGCTATTCATAGAATCAGCTCCTAAAAAGGAGTATCTCTCATTTGGCATCGTAAACGTGTCCTATCTATCCATTAAAGAGGCAAAAAAAAGAGCCAAGCTCTAAGGCTTAGCTCTTTCATGTATTCCATTTTAATTATCTTTTGTTCATTAAGCCCAGGTTGGTTGCACCTTGAACATCGGCACTTCGTCCTCCGGTTTCTCGTTCGGGGTTTTGACCGATTCCAGCTTCGGCTCATCGACGGAAATCCGATAGATGTCGGCACCCAGTCCATTCAGCTTTTCCGCCAAATGTACATAACCGCGATCGATGTGATGCACGCCGCCAACTTCCGTCGTACCTTCAGCAACCAAGCCGGCAATGATCAGGGCTGCCCCTGCTCTCAGGTCCGTTGCGGTTACCTTGGCACCCTTCAGTTTCGCATTACCCGTGACGATCGCCGAACGGCCTTCCACCTTGATCTCCGCATTCATCAATTGGAATTCATCCACATGCATGAAGCGATTCTCAAACACGGTTTCCGTCACAACGCTTGTTCCTTCGGAAGCAAGCAACAAAGCCATCATCTGGGACTGCATATCCGTCGGGAAACCAGGGTACGGCAATGTCTTCACGTCTACCGCTTTGAGTGGACGGTCTGCAACAACTCGTACGCCATTTTCGTCAGGAATAATCGTGACGCCCATTTCTTCCATCTTGGCAATGACTGAGCCCATGTGATCCGAGATGGCACCTTCGATGTATACGTCTCCGCCAGAAATGGCTGCAGCAGCCATATACGTGCCCGCTTCGATCCGATCCGGGATGACGGTATGCCGAACACCGGTCAGCTTCTCCACGCCTTCAATGCGAATAATGCCTGTTCCCGCTCCGCGAACCTTGGCCCCCATACCGTTCAGGTAGTTGGCTAGATCCACGATCTCGGGTTCTTTTGCCGCATTCTCCAGAATGGTTACCCCATCTGCAAGAGTAGCAGCCATCATAATATTTTGAGTAGCTCCAACGGAAGCTACATCCAGATAAATTTTAGCGCCGCGCAGCCTTCCTTGGCTACGTGCTTCGATGTACCCTTGGCCGAGGCTGATCTCTGCCCCCATAGCTTCAAACCCTTTAAGATGTTGGTCAATCGGCCGCGTGCCGATCGCGCATCCGCCAGGGAGAGAAATTCTTGTGTGCCCCATACGCGTCAATAAAGGCCCCATGACCAGAAAGGACGCCCGCATTTTGCTTACCCATTCATACGGTGCTTCACAGGAAGTCAAATTCTCCGCATTCACGGTAATCACTTCGTCCCGGTATGTAACCTTGGCTCCCAGCGATTCCAACACTTTATTAATCGTCATCACATCGTCTAGAGGAGGCGCGTCTACAATGACGCTTTGGCCTTTTTCCCCTAAGAGAGAGGCAGCGATGATCGGAAGAACGGAATTTTTAGCGCCGCTAACTTTGACACTTCCGGTCAATCTTTTGCCACCGCGGACGATAAATTTGCTCATCATGGTTCCCTCCGCGCTTTTATTCCCTTTTCTTCATTCCGAAATGCATAAGCCCCTCCAAAAAAACGAAAGGACCATGACTGTATATGGAATTTCGACATTGTCTGGTAAGAAAACACCTTGATGTCTGATCAGAAAAGATTGGTTTATGATCCAAATAGATGATACCACATGTCGTGACGAATGCCTCTGGACGTTTGAAATAAATCATGAATGCCCAACCGGCCTGCGACCTTGTTTTTCGGGATGATTTTTAGCCGGATTGAACCGGGTATCCCTTTATAGCCTTCAAATTTAAAATAAAAAATGTGAATTCCCTAACTTCCATCATAACACCGTTGAATTGTTGGTTACAAGCATTTTTAGAGAAAATGAATCAAAACCATCCAATTTTGTGTCGCATTTTTTTCCCAATCGGCAATTGTCCTTCAATCTTATTCTAATTGTTAACACAATCAATCGATGTTATTCGACAACGACGCTGCATGAGAGCCTAACAGATGATTAACCAACCATATCTTCTTCAAAACAAATAGCGAAGCATCTGGGTCCAGGACATATAGTCAATGACGAAACCGGATACCGCATGACCAACGATAATCGCCAACAACAAATGCAGCAATCTGCCTTGAGGTCCTTTCGGCTGCCTAATGATGAGTTCCAGCTTTAGATTTTGCAAGGCCCACCACGCCACCGCGATACACAACAGCGATACACAGATCGAAATCAAGCCGTTTGCGCTTAATGTCTGGTTTACCTGATTCGTCAGATCATTATCCATATATTCATTACCTCCGCATTTGTTACAGCAATCCGAACAATTCAAATTGTCCTTCACTACCTAAGCATGATATGGCCTTCTTCCAAAGTTATCCCACACATTTTTTTGCATCATCTGACTCTATGGAATATAGGCTCTTTCATCATACCTTGTCAATTACATTGATTTCCACTTTACTAAACTATTCTAAAATCAAACGGTCAGGATTAGGTAACCAAAACGACATAAAAGAGCGTTTTTTCGATATCGAATTTGTCATTTCCTCGGAAATAATTCCGGTTTTCGCGGCCAAAAAATGGTTCTCTAAGTGGTAAAGATACCTATTACTTTAGTCCTATATCATAATCAATTATGTAGGTTTGCTAATCAAAACTAGAAAAAAAACCCGCAGAACTATCCCCTAATCTCCCTTTTTAAGGACGTTATACGGATCATAGAAGACGTTTTCGTGAAAGAAACTACGCCTATTCTAACCAACGAAAAGGTACATATTCCCACGATTCGCTCGATCCTCTCGATCCATCACAACGCATTTAAACAAAATCATCACCGTTACGATGTTCAAGCACGCATCACAAGAAGGACTGCAACCTTAAAAAGAAGCCCGGCAGTTAGACTGCCAGGCCCCCTCATAATTGTTTATTTGCCGTAAACGTTGATCCGGTTAATCGCTTTTTGCAGTGCGATTTCTGCACGACGATGATCGAAATGATCCTGATTGCTCTGGCTGCTAAGCCGGCGCTCCGCCCGCTCTTTTGCCGCACGAGCACGGTCCACATCGATGTCCTCCGGAAACTCGGCGCTCTCTGCAAGTACAACAACCTTATCCTTACGGATTTCAATAAAGCCGCCACCTACGGCAACCAGCTTTTCTTGCTTTCCGTTTTTGATCGTGATTGGTGCGATTTGCAAAGGAGTTACCAACGGAATATGCCCTGGCAGAATGCCAAGCTCCCCTTCAACACCACGAGCGATAAGGCTATTCACTTGTTCGGAATATACAAGTCGCTCTGGGGTAACGATTTCCAACAATAAGGTGCTCAATTCCATCCCTCCTGAAAACTATCCGAAGGATAGCTCACTTCATTAAGGACAATCCCGGATCGGATTATACCAAAGTTTTGGCTTTCTCCACTGCCTCTTCAATGGTGCCCACGAAGAGGAAAGCTGCTTCCGGAAGATCGTCATGCTTGCCTTCGAGAATTTCTTTAAAGCTGCGCACCGTTTCTTTAACCGGAACGTATTTACCCGGAATACCGTTGAACGCTTCGGCAACGTGGAATGGTTGGGACAAGAAACGCTGGATTTTACGAGCGCGGTAAACGAGCGCACGGTCTTCCTCGCTGAGCTCGTCCATACCCAGGATTGCGATAATGTCCTGCAACTCATTGTAACGAGCCAAGATGCGTTTAACGCCTTGAGCAACGTTGTAATGCTCTTCCCCTACAACCTCAGGGCTGAGGATACGAGAGCTCGATGCCAATGGATCTACCGCAGGGTAGATACCCATCTCGGAAATTTTACGCTCCAAGTTCGTCGTTGCATCCAAGTGAGCAAACGTTGTCGCTGGAGCCGGATCCGTATAGTCATCCGCAGGAACATAGATCGCTTGGATCGATGTTACGGAACCTTTTTTCGTCGATGTGATCCGCTCTTGCAATTGACCCATTTCCGTAGCCAACGTAGGTTGGTAACCTACCGCAGAAGGCATACGTCCAAGCAAGGCCGATACTTCGGAACCCGCTTGGGTGAAACGGAAGATGTTATCGATAAAGAGCAGCACGTCACGGCCTTCTTCATCACGGAAATATTCCGCCATGGTCAGACCCGTGAGGGCTACGCGAAGACGCGCGCCCGGCGGCTCGTTCATTTGTCCGAAGACCATTGCCGTTTTGTTGATAACGCCGGAATCGCTCATTTCGTGATAAAGGTCATTACCTTCACGCGTACGCTCACCAACACCCGCAAATACGGAGATCCCGCCGTGCTCTTGGGCGATGTTGTTGATCAGTTCCTGAATCGTTACGGTTTTACCTACACCGGCACCACCGAAGAGGCCGATTTTACCACCTTTAGCGTAAGGGGCCAGCAAGTCGATAACTTTGATTCCCGTTTCCAGCATTTCTGCTTGGGTCGTCAGTTCGTCGAATGCAGGAGCCGCTCGGTGAATCGGATTTTTCACTTCTGCTTTGACTTCGCCATTCGTATCAATCGCTTCGCCAAGCACGTTAAATACGCGACCCAGAGTTGCTTCCCCTACCGGTACGGAAATTGGAGCACCTGTGTCTACAGCTTCAACGCCGCGTACAAGTCCATCCGTGGAAGACATCGCAATACAACGCACGCGGTTGTCACCCAGATGTTTGGAAGCTTCCAGCGTAAGGTCGATTGCAACGCCGCTTTCGTTCTGCGTTTTGATCGTAATGGCATTGAGGATTTCCGGCAGGCCGCCGCGTTCAAACTCGACGTCAACGACCGGACCCATGATGCTCACAACGCGTCCTTTGTTCATCTTAACGTTCCCCTCCTACAAGCCTGCTACTTTTGCAAAAATAAGTTCCGTTCATTCATCCTTGCATTGCAAGCTTTCATATATAAACACGCCCATTTTCAACGAGCCGAACCTTGCTCCCACTTCTTTGAAAGAAATGAGAATGCATCTTTAACTTTGTGCGTTGGCACCTGCCACGATTTCCGTGATTTCCTGCGTGATTGCTGCCTGACGGGCACGGTTATAGGTCAATGACAGATCATTGATAAGTTTGGATGCATTTTTGGTTGCATTACCCATGGCTGTCATCTTCGCACCCAACTCACTTGCTTTACCGTCCAGGAGCGCGCCGTAGATGAGCGTTTCCGCGTAACGCGGGAGCAGCACCTCGAGCACAGCTTCAGGAGATGGCTCATATTCGCAGCTAGCTACCGGGCCTCCTGCCGTGGATACCTCTGGTGTTTCCATCGGAAGAAGACGGTCCACCGTAGGGATCTGGGTCAATGCATTCACAAAGCGGTTATAGCAAATGAACAACTCATCGAATTCAGCCAGTTCAAATCCATGAACCGCTTCATGTGCGATCGATTTGATATCCGCAAATGCAGGTGAATCAGATAAGTCGGTTGTAGTTGCAGCCATTGCGATATCACGTCGTCTGAAGTAGTCCCGCCCTTTGCGGCCGATGACGAACAGAGCGTACTCATCCTTGGATTTATGCTTCTCCTTAAGCGTTTGATTGACCAAACGCAAAATATTCGCATTGTATCCTCCCGCAAGACCGCGATCTGATGTGATGACCAGATAAGCCGTCTTTTTCACCGGACGACTGTCAAGCATCGGATGTTTGATCCCCTTGGTGCTCGTAGCAATGCTTGCCACAACTTCTTTCAACTTCTCAGAGTAAGGGCGTGCTGCTTCAGCTCGTTCCTGCGCTTTGCGCAGCTTGGCTGCCGCAACCATTTCCATCGCCTTGGTGATCTGCTTTGTACTTTGCACACTCTTAATTTGCCGCTTGATTTCGCGCATGCCTTTTGCCATGATTTCACCACCTTAAAACTTTGGCAGAGCCAAAGTTACTTCGAAAGCATAAACTCAAGTTTTGACAGAGTCAAAACTACTTCGTAAGCATAAGCCTAACTTTGGCAGAGCCAAAGTTACTTCGAAAGCTTCAACATCAAGTTTTCACAGCGTCAAAACTTCTCATATGGACTACATATTGAAGTCGGTACACGCAGACATGCGGAATCGTAATATCAACTCCGCAGCTGCATTTCTATATTAGTGCGAGGCAGCGAAGCTTTTTCTGAATTGCTCGATCGCAGCTTTCAGAGCCGTTTCGTTGTCTGCAGTCAAATCTTTGTTGTCCACGATGGATTGGAGAATCTCAGGGTGCGAGCTCACCATAAACGCCAGGAATTCACGTTCGAAGCGAGTTACGTCGCCTGTAGGGATTTCATCCAGATATCCTTTAACCGCCGTATACAAGCTGACTACCTGTTGTTCTACAGGCAGAGGCTGGTTTACGCCTTGCTTCAGGATTTCCATCATGCGAGCACCACGATTCAGGCGAGCCTGCGTGGATTTATCCAGATCGGAGCCGAATTGGGAGAACGCCTGCAACTCGCGATATTGGGCGAGATCGAGACGCAGGGAACCTGCAACCTTTTTCATCGCCTTGATCTGAGCGGAACCGCCGACACGGGATACGGAAATACCCACGTTGATCGCCGGACGTTGTCCTGCGTTAAACAGATCGGACTCCAGGAAGATCTGACCGTCCGTAATCGAGATTACGTTGGTCGGGATATATGCGGATACGTCGGAAGCCTGTGTTTCAATGAATGGCAACGCGGTTAAAGAACCACCACCAAGCTCATCATTCAGCTTCGCAGCGCGCTCCAGCAAACGGGAGTGCAAGTAGAATACGTCACCCGGATAAGCCTCGCGGCCTGGAGGACGACGAAGCAGCAAGGACAACTCACGGTATGCTGCCGCTTGTTTGGTCAAGTCATCATATACAACGAGAACGTGCTCGCCTTTGTACATGAAGTACTCACCCATGGAACAACCGGAGTAAGGAGCGATGTACAGGAGCGGTGACGGATCGGAAGCCGATGCCGTTACAACGATCGTGTATTCCATTGCGCCTCTGCGACGCAGCGTTTCAACAACCTGCGCAACCGTAGATTGTTTTTGACCGATAGCAACGTAGATACATTTCATGCCGCTGCCTTTTTGGTTCAGGATCGCGTCGATCGCGATGGATGTTTTACCTGTTTGACGGTCACCAATGATCAACTCACGTTGACCGCGACCGATTGGAACCATAGCGTCAATCGCTTTGATCCCCGTTTGCATCGGCTCATGAACCGATTTACGATCCATTACGCCTGGTGCACGGCCTTCCACTGGACGGAATTCCGTCGTTGCGATTGGGCCTTTGCCATCCACCGGAATACCGAGCGGATTCACAACGCGTCCAATCAATGCCTCACCAACAGGCACTTGCATGATTTGACCTGTACGCTTAACTTGGTCACCTTCACGAATGTCGGAGTAAGGTCCCAGGATAACGACACCAACGTTGCTCTCTTCAACGTTCATGGCGAGACCCATTACGCCGCTTGGGAACTCAACCAACTCGTTGGACATGACGTTCTCAAGTCCGTATACACGGGCAATACCATCGCCGACCTCAATAACCGTACCTACTTCAACGACATCGATGTCGTTTTTGTATTGTTCGATCTGGCTTTTAATCAATGTACTGATTTCTTCTGGTTTGATACTCAAGTGTCCTCACCCCAATCTACTGTACTCGTCTATTAAAAGACTGCTCAAGACGTTCGAGCTTGCCAGACAAGCTGCCGTCATAGATCGTATCGCCAATGGCGACTTTCAATCCGCCCAAGAGGCTCGGATCAACGATATTTTCAATACGTACCTGTTTATTGACACGGCCGCCGAATTCGCGAGCAACCGCTTGTTTTTCTTCCTCATTCAGCGCATAAGTCGAGTATACGAGCGCATCGGCAATGCCCAGCGACTCTCCCTCGATCTTCACGTAATCACTCAGCAGAGCATCCAGCAAATCAACGCGTCCGCGCTCGATCAGGAGCAGGACAGTTCGCAGGACGGACTCAGACACTTTACCGTCAAGGCTGGCGTGCAGCGCATTCCGTTTTGCCTCATCCGAAATGTTAGGAGAAGAGATAAACTTGCCGATCTCCTTATCCCCGGTCAGTGCAACAACAACCGCCCGCAGCTCTTGCTCCGTTTCCAGCACGCGTTGTTGCTGCTGCGCCACTTCAAACAATGCTTTTGCATAACGTTTGGCAACAATCGTATCGCGGCTCATTTTCTGCCCCCTACCTCATTGAGGTATTGGTTCACAAGCTCTTCTTGTGCAGGACCGTTCTCAACTTCTTTTTTGATCAGTTTGGAAGCGATCTGTACCGAAGCAGAGCCCAGCTCGCTGCGCAATGCCGCAACCGCTTTGTTTTTCTCGCTTTCGATTTCACGCACTGCATCGTCTTTCAGGCGATTCGCTTCGGATTTGGCATCGGCCAAAATCGTTTCGGCTTGCTTGTTTCCGGTTTGTTTGGACTGCTCGATAATATCGTAAGCTTCTTTGCGCGCTTGTTCCAAAGCTTTCTTTTGTTCCTCAACATAGGCAAGAGCTTGATCACGAGTCTGCGCAGCCTCATTCATCTGCGTCATTACGAGTTCGCGACGTTTCTCCATGATGGAGAAAAGCGGGCCAAATGCATAACGGCTAAGCAGCCAATATAAAATAACAAAAGCGATGATCGCCAGAACTGTATTTTCCCATACGAAACTCAATCTGTTCACTCCTTCCTGGAGATATCCTCAGGCTGCATTTCCGGGTTTACGGACGCTACCTAAAAAGAAGGCGCGGATGGCTGTGGCCTTCCCCGCCAAACCTGCATTGATTTTATTAAGCCGCGCCGTAGAAAATGAACGCCAGAACCACACCGATGATCGGCAATACCTCGATCAAACCTACCCCGATAAACATTGTTGTTTGCAGCGTGGATTTCGCTTCTGGTTGACGAGCGATCCCTTCAACTGTTTTGCTGATTACCAAACCGTTACCGATACCTGCGCCAAGTGCGCCCAATCCTGCAACAATTGCTGCTGCCAATAATGCCATTGCTCCCATTTGTATATCCTCCTTAGAATAATCGTTAAATTTTATAGTTCAGTCCTGCAGGGCTAATCCGTTTGGACTTGAATCTTAATGTTCGTCATGAGACTCGACGGTCTGTGAAATATAAACCATCATCAGTACTACGAAGACAAATGCCTGAATGGCACCGATAAAGATACTGAAACCTTGCCATGCAGCCAACAGCGGGATTGCCGCAATTGCACCAATCCATTTGAAAGCCGTCAGTTTCATGATGGTTGAGATGAGAACCTCGCCCGCAAAGATGTTTGCGAACAAACGCATTCCGTGTGTCAACAGTTTGGATGCCGTCTCGATAATGTTAATCGGGAAGAACAACCAATGCGGCTGGAAGTAGTGTTTGAGATACGCTCTAGTATTTTTGAACAATCCCAGACCGTGAGCGATCACAAACGCAATAAGTGCCAGTCCCATCGTCACAGAAAGGTCTGCGGTCGGTGATTTCCACCAAGCAATCTCAATGTGAGGGTGAGCATTCGGATCTTTCTCATGCGCTTCGTTGAATGCTTCGACAGCACTTACGATCGGTTGACCCGCAATCTGTGCCTGACTTACATCAGTCATGCCAGTGACTACCCCAAAAGGAAGCCCAAGCATGTTACCCACAAAAATAAACATAATCATGGTTGTTGCCAGAGTAAGGAAATGCTGGCCCTTCTTCATGTCCATCGTACTCGAGATCAGGTTGCGAACAAACTCGATGGCCCATTCCAAAAAGTTCTGCATTTTACCTGGGTTGTCTACAGACAAGTTTCTTGTCGCCAGTTTACAAATGATAAAGACGATTAAGCTAGTCACCACCAGCATCAGTACAACCGACAAGTCCAGTCTGAATCCACCCAGATCAATAATGGGAGCTTCATGCATATTTTTCTCACCCCTTTCTCGCGTTCAATTCGGTTCAGTTCTATGATTCTGTGTTGCGGGATAAGATGATCCCTATAAATAGGAGGGAAAATTGCGCAAAGACGAGGCCACCCACGACCGCGTATGTATTGAAGTACTGCGGATACCGCATCGCCAGAAAAACACCGAGCACCGCAAGTGCCGCCCTTGTCAAAAATCCCAGATTTACCCTCTTCAAATTACCCCCAGCCGCATCTTCCGACATAATCCTCACTTTACGTCCGAGATAGGAAGCATTGATCCAGCTGATGCCTACGCCCAAAGCCAGTCCGACTGCGATCGTCTGGATGTCGGGAAACAATGCGGCAATCAGGAAACAGATCATGAGGATGGTCATAACGCACACTGTCATCCATTTGCGAAGTCTGGTTAGTTCACTCATCACTTTCCCCCATGAATTTTTTCGCGATAAAGTAGATGCTCACGCCGCCTGCCGCCAGAAAAAAGAGAACGCTTACGGCGGTCCATATTCCGGTAGTTCCAAAGGTCTTGTCTACCCAGGAGCCGACGAAATATCCGGCAACGGCGAGGACGGCAATCTCGATCCCAAAAGCTGTCACGAGCCCCATCGCTTTCCACACGTTATCATCATGGTTACGGGATGAATTTGGTTTGTTCGAATCGGCCATTTTCCACGCCACCCTTGCAATCCCAGTTAATTTTACTGAATGATGAGAGTCTTTGTCAATTGAATGATTTTAGCGTTTTAAAGGGTAAAACGACGGATTTATAAGCCCTCAAAAGCCCATAAACCCGCGTAAACCGTACAGTTTAACTGTATGCTGTACCCTTCGTGAATCGAACAAAAAAAGTAAATTATTTTTTGAATTTTCTGTGAAATGATTCCGGTCTTTCGTCTTTCCTGCCAAAATGGTGCAAAATCGCATTGACAATTCTTTCCGAAGCCTGTCCGTCACCGTACGGATTAGCAGCCTGACTCATGCTTTCATAGAGTGTATCGTCCGTTAGCAAAGCCCGTGTCCGTTCATAAACGCGTTCCTCACTCGTCCCGACAAGCTCCAGGGTGCCAGCTTCGATGCCCTCGGGACGCTCCGTCGTATCCCGAAGAACAAGGACAGGCACGCCAAACGAAGGCGCTTCTTCCTGCAAACCGCCTGAATCGGTCAAAATCAAGTGAGTATGCGGGTAAAAGTTATGCAAATCCACTACGTCTAGCGGATCAATAAGTTTAATTCGGGGATGATCTCCCAAAATTTCGTGAGCCGGCTCCTTCACAGCAGGACTTGGATGCACCGGGTACACGATGGCAATATCTTCGAACTCGTCGGCAATCCGTTTGACGGCCCGGAAAATGTTGCGGTGAGGCTCGCCTTGGGATTCACGGCGGTGAGCTGTCATCAGCACAAGGCGTTTGCCTTGAGCCCAATCAAGTACCGGATGTGTATAACCCTGCCGTACTGTATATTGAAACACATCCGTGATCGTATTGCCTGTGACGTAGGTACTAGACTCCGGTTTATTTTCTTTGGCGAGGTTCGAGGCAGACCAGTCCGTCGGCGCAAAATGCATATCTGCCAATACGCCCGTAAGCTGACGGTTCATCTCTTCGGGATATGGAGAAAGCTTGTTCCATGTCCGAAGCCCAGCTTCCACGTGCCCCACTTGAATCTGCTGCATGAAAGCGGCATAACTGGCCAGGAACGTCGTCAGCGTATCCCCATGAACCAATACGATATCCGGTTTCGCTTCGCGAAGTACAGGTTCGAGCCCTTGCAATACGCGGATGCTGATTTCGTTCAACGTCTGACGTTCTTTCATGACATCCAGATCGTAGTCCGGTTTAATGTTGAACACCTCGAGAACCTGATCCAGCATCTGGCGATGCTGTGCCGTTACGCACACGATCGACTCGATCGATTCAGGATACTTCTGCAGTTCCAAAATGAGCGGAGCCATTTTGATCGCTTCCGGCCGCACGCCGAAAATCGTCATTACTTTGATTTTGTTGGACATTCGAGCAAAGCCCCTTTTCTACTACCGCACAGAGACGTGCGCTTATTTTGTGCCGTACAGGCGGTCTCCTGCATCTCCCAGTCCGGGAACGATGTATCCATGGTCATTCAGGCACTCGTCCAATGCAGCCACGTAAATGTCTACATCCGGGTGAGCATCATGAACAGCCTTTACGCCTTCCGGTGCTGCTACAAGGTTCATCATTTTGATTTGGGTGCAGCCGCGCTTTTTGAGCACGTCAATCGCAGCGATGGCCGATCCGCCGGTGGCCAGCATCGGGTCGATCACGATCAACTCGCGTTCCGTCACATCCGTAGGCAGTTTGGTGTAGTATTCGACAGGCTGCAGCGTTTCCGGGTCACGGAACAAGCCGACATGGCCAACCTTCGCTGCAGGCAGCAATTTCACGACGCCATCCAGCATACCCAGGCCTGCGCGCAGGATCGGCACCAGTCCGAGCATGCGGCCCGAAATCACTTTTCCTTTCGTTTGGGCAACAGGAGTCTGAACGTCGATCGATTCCAACGGAATCTCTCTCGTAATCTCGTAGGCCATCAATGTGGCTACCTCGTCCACGAGTTCGCGGAAATCTTTCGTATTTGTACGCATGTCGCGAATAAACGTCAGTTTGTGTTGAATCAAAGGATGATCACATATTACCAATTTTCGCATCTTAATTTGTCCCTCCGGTAAGTTCTTCAATGTACAGCTTATCCAATATCGCCTGACGATCATTCATCCGGCCCGATAAATCCTGTATATTATATCATCACCCACACCGAATTACACCCTCCAAGGACATCGAATCATTACAGAAAAACGAATCCTACAAAAACAGGACCGGAAACATAGTGTCCGGTCCTTGAAGAAGTAAATTCTAGTATTTCAGGTCAGTGTACAGCGGGAATTTGTCGGTCAGCTTCGTTACTTCGCTGCGCGCTTCATCCAGAATCGCTGTATCTTTCGGGTTTTTCAACGTTTTGGCAATGATTTTACCGATCGCAACCATCGCTTCCTCATCCATGCCGCGCGACGTTGCCGCAGGCGTACCGATCCGGATGCCGCTTGTGATGAACGGGCTGGTCGGATCGAAAGGAATGGCGTTTTTGTTGACGGTGATACCAATGGAATCGAGCACATGCTCCGCGTCTTTACCAGTAATGTTCACGCTGCGAGTGTCGATGAGCATCAAGTGGTTGTCCGTACCGCCGGAAACGATGTTCAAGCCTTCGCTGATGAGCGTTTCAGCCAGAACTTGCGCATTTTTCACGACGTTTTGAGCATATGTTTTGAAAGAAGGCTGCAATGCTTCGCCAAGGGCTACCGCTTTGGATGCGATGACGTGCATCAGCGGCCCGCCTTGGGAACCAGGGAATACGGCTTTGTCGATCGCCGCTGCCCACGATTTGCGGCACAGAATCATACCGCCGCGAGGTCCGCGCAGCGTTTTGTGCGTCGTTGTCGTTACGAAATGAGCATGCGGAACCGGGCTTGGATGCAATCCGGCAGCCACAAGGCCAGCGATGTGAGCCATGTCGACCATGAACAACGCGCCTACATCATTGGCGATGGCGGCAAGCTTTTCGAAATCGATCGTGCGCGGATATGCACTTGCACCGGCAACGATCAGGCGGGGACGATGTTTGAATGCCGCTTTGCGAACTTCGTCGTAATCAATCATGAACGTGTCTTCCTGTACGCCGTAAGCCACGAAATTGTACAACAGACCGGATGCATTGACCGGGCTGCCGTGCGTCAAGTGTCCGCCATGGGCCAGGTTCATGCCGAGCACGGTGTCACCTGGTTTCAGCGCTGCCAAATATACCGCCATGTTCGCTTGTGCACCGGAATGGGGCTGTACGTTAACATGCTCCGCACCAAACAGCTCTTTTGCGCGATCGCGCGCGATATCCTCAACGATATCCACGTGTTCGCATCCGCCATAGTAGCGTTTGCCCGGATATCCTTCGGCATATTTGTTCGTCAGTACAGAACCCATCGCTTCAATTACCGCTTCGCTGACGATGTTCTCGGATGCGATCAGCTCGATGTTGTTGCGTTGACGTTTCAATTCGAGATTCATCGCTTCCAGTACTGCCGGGTCACTCTTGCGCAATTGTTCCATGATTAAATTCCTCCCGTTTATAAATGAAGTTAGTCAGTCACAAAATGTTGAATCAAGCTCTTCGTCCAAACGATACACCGCGCGTTCCCCGCCGATGAGTTTGGGCCGGGTCAACGCGGCCGTTACCCGCGCTTCGCCGATATAGCGAAGAGTCGTGCGAAAAGGTACTGCAACATGGCGCAAATGCATGCCAATCATCGTTTCTCCGATGTCCACCCCCGCATGGGCCTGCACATGTTCAGCCAGACATGGTTTCGCCAGCGAGCGATAGGCCGCGGCTGCCATGGAGCCGCCTGCCTTTGGCACCGGAACGGCTCCCACCTCGGTCAATCCAAGGCGCGTCAACACCGAACGTTCCATGACCAGAGCACGATTCAAATGCTCGCAGCACTGAAACGCCGTGTCGAAACCGAATTCCTGTTGTACCTCGCGAATACCGTCAAGCAGCTGCTGGGCAACTTCAAAGGCACCGCCCGTACCAATCCGTTTGCCTGCAACCTCGCTTGTGCTGGTACCGATCACCACGATCTGCCCAGGCCCAAGCTTGCCCGCAATCGCCAGTTCACGCAACACCGCTGCGGTCTGCTCCTGCAATCCGGGTTGATGCGAATCCAACTCCGTTGTCATCCTATCGCCTCCCGATTAAATCATGCCCTTCTTCCTCTGGATTGTCTCGCATGCATGCGTGGCATTTCAGGTACCATTATAGCGAATAAACGGACGAAATACGAAAAAAGAGCAGTCTGCGGGTATCGCAGAATTGCTCTTTTGCCCAGGCGACCGGCCGTTTGTTCTGGTGCTCCACCGTGGTTAAACCCACTTTTGTCGCCAGTTACACCAGATCCCTGTTTTCCATTTCATCATAAATCAACCCGCGCTTAAAATCAACGGGAAATTTACACTCGATGTCCTGTTTGACAATGTCATCCCATCTTGACGAACAACAGCCTTATGCTCTGCAGACGCTATTCCAGTTTGTCCAGCAATCGGTCCAGCGCGGTGCGAATTTCAGCTGCGGCCACATTGTAATCATCCCGGCTCCCGCCGAACGGGTCGGAGATGTCAAAGCTCGGGATACGTTGACGAATCTCGATGGCACGCTCGCGCTCGTCTGCTGAAATTTCCTGGCCGAGCGCTCGTTTCATCTCCAGCGTGGCGAACAGGCTGTCCAGTTCCTGCAAGTCGTTCATAACCTGTTCATCGTCTTCCACGTACTCTTTCAGCGTATACGTTTTGTGGACCGAGTCTGGAAACACTTGAATAACATGCTGCTTGTGCCCTCTGGTCAGCGTAAGCACAAGATCCGCCCATTCGATCAGATCGGCATTCAGCTGCGTGGAGTGTTCGGGGCCGCGGACGTCATGATCCCGCAAAACCGCTTCCGCATGATGGGAAATCGGCATACCCGTCGTCGCCGCAACCCCGGCGGAACGCACCTCCACCTCGATCCCCCGATCGGCTGCCAGCTTGCGCATCAGTCCTTCAGCCATGGGGCTGCGGCATGTATTTCCGGTGCATACAAACAAAATATGTTTCATCGTGCAAGCCTCCCCATTTAAAATGATGTCCATATATGAATAACGCCATAAATCCCGTAAAAAACGCTAACGAAGCGTTTTTTTGCACAGGCGAACTTCGTTTAACCGTTTGTTGCTTGAAATATCGGCTTTCACATGCAGTACTCGGATGCTTTATGAAACTATGGACCAAGCATCCATCGATATATTTTCATATTCGAATAAACCGGACCCGTTCTATCGATGCTTTCTTGCTATTATAGGATGGTTAAGCCCTGTTGAAAACATGTACACCGCACAACGTTCAGAAAATAAAGAGCAGCCCGAAAGCTAACAAGATCGCTCCCCCGACAGCCTCGCCGTAATCGCCAAGATTTTGACTGACACGCCGTCCGAGCAAAAGGCCCATGATGGACATCACGCCGCCGCAAATCCCGAATGCCAGCACGGTGAGCAACAAATTGCTGCTAAACATGCCCAGCGATACCCCAACCGAGAACGAGTCTATGCTTACGCTGAACGAGAATAACGTGACCCCCAGCATGGTACGGTGATCAACCAGCTTGGTATCCCCTTCGCGAAAGGCGTTCCAAATCATATGCCCACCTAGCAAGATAAGCAAACCACCCGCCGCATATGTCGTGATATCCCCCAACAGGGCACTGACGTATTTGCCCGTCACCATGCCGATCAATGGCATGATGACGTGAAACAAGGCCGTCACCGTGCTGATCTTCAGCACATCCCGCAACCGTATGCCTTTCATGCCGATGCCGATCCCCAGAGAAAAGGCATCCAGCCCAAGAGCCACAGCCATGATCAAAATGGTTACCAGCTGCCCCACATGGGCAGATACATCCCACATTCCCATTCCCCCATGTCCCGTAAAGATTCTTGTACACGATATGCGGACAAGGCCATAAACATGACCAGGGATAATAAGAGGCTGCCGGAAACCCGGCAGCGTCGGGCCAAACGATTCGCTTTATCGCCGTTCGGGCAAGGAATGGGCGGATGGAGGATGTAATCAGGGTGCTGACGAACATCAGCAGTCTTATTTCATCAAAATGATGACCGTTCCAATTCTAACGAGCTTCAGTAACGTTATTTCGCTGAAAGTGGCCTTCTACACGCCATTTCATATCCCGTAGCGTGCCTCAGGTTCGCTGCACAATCACGAGCGCTATTTCGCGCCAAATAACGTGACCAGGGTTCGTTAGAGCTGGACGGGACGTAACGGGGTGCGGCAGACCGACCGGGCAGGCGCAGAACAAAGCGTAGTGCATGCCCTGTAAGCACGGGCGAGGTCGAGGCGACTGGAGGTGATGCGTCTGACCGGGCATGCTGCGGTGGAGCCGCGAAAGCGCGGTGCGGCGCACCCGAGCATAGCGCCGCGGGCCGCTCCCGGCGGGTCATCCGACCTGAATCAGTCGGTGGCTCGCCGCCTTGAGCAGCCGATTCATGACGGCTGCGCCAAGCCCTTCGCGCGAGCAGGCTTCCGCCACAATATACGTGGCGCCCTGCTCATCGCAGCTGCGCAGCGCGGCGTACAGCCTGCGCGCAGCTTCCTCCAGCTCGCTGGCTTCGCCCAGCGAGAACACTGCGTCGGCGCGGTACTGCTCCGCGTGCTCGGCGAACGCCAGCACTGCGGTGCGCTCCCCGCGCTGCGCCGCCTCCGCGAGGGCGGCGCCGATCCAGGCCGCCACCGCATCAGGCGGCCCCTCCACCACGCACAGCGCGCCAACGGGCGCATAGTGCGTGTACTTCACGCCCGGCGAGCGCGGCGCCGGGCGATCGTCGCCGCCGGGCCCTTCGGCCAGCAGGCCCGGGTCCGTGGCGACGCGGGCGGCCACGGCGGACAGCTGCTCCGCCGTGATGCCGCCAGGGCGCAGGATGGTGACGGTACCGTCGTCACCGGCCTGCACCACCGTGGACTCGACGCCCACCCCTGTGGGGCCGCCGTCCACAATGCCGCCGATGCGGCCAGCCAGGTCCTCGCGCACATGTGACGCGAGCGTAGGGCTTGGCCGCCCCGAGCGGTTGGCGCTTGGCGCGGCGACCGGGCAATCCGCCGCCGCGATCAGCTGCAGCGCAACCGGATGGTCCGGCATGCGCACGCCCACTGTATCCAATCCGGCGGTGACGCGAGGCGATACCGCGCCTTCTCTAACAGGCAGCACCAGCGTAAGCGGTCCAGGCCAAAACGCATCCATCAGCGCTTCCGCAGTGGCATTGACCTCCGTCACCAGCGGATCCAGCTGGTCCCGGCGGGCAATATGCACGATCAGCGGGTTGTCGGAAGGCCGGCCCTTGGCGGCGAATACGGCTTCCACCGCTGCCGTGCTGCGCGCATCTGCACCGAGACCGTACACCGTTTCGGTCGGGAAGGCAACGGTTTCCCCTTGACGTAGGCAGGCTGCGGCAGCCTGCAAGTCGGCGAGCGCCTGCTGCCTTGCAGAAGCGCTCTCCCTTTTTCCATCCCCATCTTCCGGGTTGATCAGCACCTTCACGTCCCAAATGACCGTATCCTTCATCGGCTGGCCTTGTTGAAAACCAACGCCCGCCTCTCCTGCATTTCCATTCGTGTTGCTTAACGGCTGCATCGCTTCTTGTTCTCTGTTCATCTATTCATCATTCCCAAACGTTCATAGTAGGTTATGTTCGCTCGCACGGATACTATATAAACCGCACTATCAATCACACAAGGCCACTGCGAGTGCAGTACGATCTTCCGATCGCTCTTATCCCCAGATTTTTTCGAATCCTCTTTCTTTAAGGGAAAATCCGGTGATAAATACGCACGCCTCGCTTCTTCAGATTGGTTCTGCCTCTCCGTTAGCGTGTGTATGTTTTTGTGGTTTATATAGTTATACGCCACCAGCGCTCGAACAAACATCAATACATTAGTATTTATCCTTCTTCGTTGCAAACGCAAGATATTCGTCAGGTTCCTTCCTGCAACAAATATGGTAACAGCGTCGTTCCCCAATTATAACACATCCCTGCTGCTCCCGGACGGGCTCGCTGCCGCGGCAGCATGCCGTAAAAAAAGGACAGTGCCCACTTTGGAGACCGTCCTGGTTGAATCGATATGAACATCAAGCAAACCATCCGGTTACCCAGCTCCAGACATTGACCGCCAAATCCCACAAGAAGAAGCGCGCTTCCGGAGCAGCGTCCTGAACAGACGCGGCGGTTTTAGCAGCTCCAGGCTCGGCAGCAGCGGCGGCAGACGCCGTCGTCGGCTTGGCCAACGCATCGCCCGTACCTGCATCGATGAAGCACAGCGGCGGAAAAAGAACGCACCACCAATTTTGCCCCTCGCCTTTACCCAGTGTTACGCGCACTGCCTCATAATCCCCGGCGGGATATACGGTACCCCCATACAGTTTGGTGGGAAAAGGAACCACCCCAAGCTCCACCTGATAATCGTAGTTCAGCCCGCGACTCTTAAGCTCCGCTCCCACCAACGCCTCCAGCTCGGGCAAATGGCGACGGATGACAGCACGCGCATCCTCGATGCTCTGCGGGTTGTCCAGCTCCGATACCCACTGATCCATCTGGGCAACGACAGCATCGCGAATCTCGCGTTTCACGAGCTGGTCTCCGGCGGAATCCGAGTTGGCCAAAATGCGCAAACGGATCGATTGCTCCGGAATGTTCGCGGCCGCTACGGCTGCATCCGTTTTCTGTCCTTCCCACATCATAATTACCATCATAAGACAGGCTATAATAAGTCCAATTTGTTTCACGAATCGTCTGCTCATCCCATTCTCCCCCTTGGCTCCCGTAGTCATGTTCCCTGCAACTCTCTCATGTCTATCAGTATGCCCGGGGGAGACGAAAGTAAACCTATTAAATTCACGAATCTAGCAATATTGCAAAATATATATATTCCGGCGCTTTCTCCCGTACGTTTGAACCAACCACGTCCGGATCATCCCGTCATCTTGCCTGTTCCCATCCTGCCTTTTAACCGGCCCCACAATCCGCTCCTCTGTTCCGCAAAACCAAAATCATCGTCCTCTTCATGCCCGTACAGCTTGATGCTCATCACAAATCCGATGCACGCCATATTGATCAGCAGCGACGTCCCGCCGTAACTGATGAAAGGCAGCGTAATTCCCGTTAACGGCATCAGGCCGAGGAATGCGCCGATATTTTCATAAACCTGATACAGCAGCATGCCGATCACGCCCACAATGATGACAGGTCCGGTCCGATCCTTGCATTCAAGCGCGATCAGCACCATCCGGTGGATCAGGATAAAGTAGAGCAGAAGCAGCACCGAACCGCCAACGAAGCCGAACTCCTCGGCAATGACCACGAAAATGGAATCCGAATACGTATAGGGCACCCTTCCGCTTTGAACCGAAGTTCCTTGAAGGTACCCCTTCCCGGTAATGCCGCCCGATCCGATCGCAAGCCCGGCGTTTTTCGTATGCCAGGAAGCCTTCGCCGTCGCTTTCTCCGGTACGAGCCATGGATCGATCCGCTCTGCCCAATGCTCCCGATCCGCCGCTTCCAAAAACGTATAAATCTCATCATGGTATGTCGTATACGCCTGTACAAAGCCAAATATTGAACCCCCTATGATCGCCAAACCGATCAGAGCGTGAGACAGCTTGATATTCCCGATCCAAAGCACGGCCGCCAAAATAACAACGTAACCAAGCGCGTTGCCCAGATCGTTCTGAGCCATGACCAAAGCAAACGGCAGGAACGTCCACAATCCGATGGGAACGACATCCCGCCAGAAGCCAAGCGGCCGTTTCGTCCTGATCAGCAGGAGTTTGGCCAGAAACAAAATCAGCACCAGCTTAAAAAGCTCCGCAGGTTGAAGGGAGAACGATCCGATCTGCAACCACCCATTGGCATTGTTGATGGCATTCCCGACAAAATGAACGAGGATCAGCAACATAATACCGACCCAGTAAATCCAGAACGCATACTTGATGAACAGCTTATAGTTAACCAGACCAATACCGAACACGGCTGCGAAACCAGCGACATAAAATAACAGTGTCTTTATATGATGGCGTCCCAGTTCCGGACTTGCCTGCACAGCGCTGTATACCGTAACCACGCTAAATATCATCAGCAGGAACAGCACGAACAGAATAACGCCATCCATCTTCTTCAACAAGCTCCACATGCCGTTGCTCCCCCTCGACCTTTACGCGATACAAACGGAATAGGCATCAAGAAATTTTTCCCAGATGCAACACTATTATATCCAATACAATGAACAAATGGAAATAACCCCGAAAGAACGAGCGGATGACTCCACTTCTTCTTTCGGGGTTATTTTCGTGATTGCATATTCCGTGAAGATAGGGCGATCCCACGGTGGCTTGACGTTCAGAAGATCACCTTAAGCCTGTCATCAGGCAAGATCCCCTTGCTCTTCCTCGGATTGCGGCCGCTTCCGCTTGAACAGCTTCACAAACAGTTCGCTGATGGTTGGCTGCTCCGTCGTGCCGAGAATGTCTTCATTCTCCTCGGTATGCACCTTGATGCTCATAGCGATCCCCATACTAAGCATATTCAACATAAGCGAAGTACCCCCGGAACTGATAAACGGCAGCGTGATGCCCGTCAACGGCATCAGACCGATAAACGGACCGATGTTAACGAAGATCTGGTAGAGCAGCATCGCAATAATGCCCACAATGAGATAAGGTCCGGCTCGATCCTTACACTCCAGTGCAATCAGTACAAGACGGTGAATGAGAATAAAGTATAACAAGAGCAGTACGGACGCTCCGACAAAACCGAATTCCTCGCCGATCTGTACAAAGATGGAATCCGCATAAGCCAGAGGCACGCGATTCGATTGAATGGTCGTGCCTTGCATATATCCTTTACCAGTAATGCCGCCCGAGCCGATAGCCAGCTTGGCATTATACGTTTGCCACAAGACGTCCCGTGACGTCTGGTCCGGCACAAGCCAAGGATCGAAGCGGTCTGCCCAGTGCGATCGGCCGATATCCTTCAGAAACTTGACGATTTCGTCGTGGTAATGGATATAAGCCTGGGTCCCGCCGATAAAAGCAGCAACCGCAATGACGAATCCGATCAACGCATGCGTAAACTTAATGTTGCCGATCCAGAGCAATCCGATCAGGATGACCACGTAGCTGAGTGCATTCCCCAAGTCATTTTGCAGCAGAACCAGCAGCAACGGCGGTAATACGCACAAGGATACCGGAATGACATCCCTGCCGAAATACAGCCGCCGATTCGGCTTTCGCGCCAGCAGCGCTGACAGAAACACGATCAGGCAGAGCTTGAACAGCTCGGCAGGCTGCAAACTGACACCAAATACAGACAACCAACCTTTGGCACCATAGTACTCCTTACCGAAGAAAGTAACGATGACCAGCAAAGCCATGCCGGCACCGTAAATGTACAAGTAATTTTTGATAATGAAGTTGTAGTTAATCATCGAGATGCCAAAAAAGACGACAAAACCCAAAATGTAAAACATCACGGCACCCTTGGTGAGTGATTCAAGTTTAGGCCGGCCAAACGTTGTACTGTAGATGGATAAGATACTTATCGCCATCAGAACCAGCAATATAAAGACGATCGTGTAATCAATTTTTTTAAATTTATCGAGCATGCGTTACGTTCCCCCAAATATCGACAATCTTCGGTATATCCATTGTAGAGGATTTCGCGGCAAAAAGAAAACCCGCCGAATCTTACACTTCTGTCACCGGTTCCGAAGCGCGAATTCCGAGGACGTGACGTTCGATGCCGGCAAGGTCCGGCACGATGACGATTTCCGGCCAGTGTCCGGCAGCCTCCAGCATGGCTGCAATGTCGCGCGCCTGCCCTTGGCCAAGCTCAAAGCCGATCACCTGCGGCGGCGCGGGCAGCAGCGCGAGCTGCCGCAGCATGATCCGGTACGGCGCAAGCCCGTCCGGCCCGCCGTCCAGCGCGGTGCGCGGCTCATGGTCGCGCACCTCCGGCTGCAGCCCGGCGATATCCTCCGCCGGGATATAAGGCGGGTTGGACACCAGGATGTCCAGCCGCTCCCCCGCGAACGGGGCCAGCAGATCGCCTTCACGGAAGTCGATCCGCACGCCGTTCGCCGCCGCGTTCCGCGCGGCCACTTGCAGCGCCGCCGCCGAGATGTCCCCGGCGGCTACCTGCCAGCGCGGGCGCTGCGCGGCCATCGTCACCGCGATGGCCCCGCTGCCCGTGCCGACGTCGACGGCGCGCACCGCGTCGCCGGCGGCAAACACGCGGTCGGCCGCGCGCAGCACGGCTTCGACCAGCAGCTCGGTCTCCGGCCGCGGAATCAGCACGGCCGGCGTGACCTCGAACGGCAGCCCGTAAAACTCCTGGCTGCCGATGATGTATTGCGCAGGCTCGCCCGCGGCCTTGCGCGTCACGGCCGTTTCCCAGCGGCTGCGCAGCTCGCCGGGGAACGGCTCCGGCAGCTTCATGTAGTACGCGGCCCCTTCGAGGCCGAGTACATGCTCCAGCAGCAGCCGGGCGTTATTGTGCGGCTCTGTCACGCCGCACTTCTCCAAAAAAGAGGAAGCCTCCACGAAGGCTTCCCGGCAGCTCTGCTCCGGCGTCATCACGAATTTCGCCTGAGTCACAGATTATTCTCCTCTTTCCATCATCTCGGTCTGCTCGGCAATCGTGAGCGCAGACACGATCTCTTCGATCTCGCCGTTCATGATCTGATCCAGCTTGTGCATGGTCAGGCCGATACGGTGATCGGTTACGCGGCTTTGCGGGAAGTTGTACGTACGAATCCGCTCGCTTCGGTCCCCCGTTCCCACTTTGCTTTTCCGTTCACCCGCGTACTTCGCTTCTTCTTCCTGGCGCATCATGTCATAGATCCGGGTGCGAAGCACCTGCAGCGCTTTCTCCTTGTTGGAGTTCTGCGATTTGCCGTCCTGACAAGTTGCTACGATGCCGGTCGGAACGTGGGTTACGCGAACCGCCGATTTCGTCGTGTTGACGGACTGTCCGCCCGCGCCGCTGGAACAGAACGTATCTACGCGAATGTCCTTGTCATGGATTTCGATGTCGATTTCTTCGGCCTCGGGCAATACCGCCACCGTCGAAGTGGACGTATGGATCCGTCCGCCGGATTCGGTGGAAGGGATACGCTGCACGCGATGCGCGCCGCTCTCGTATTTCATTTTGCTGTACGCGCCGCGTCCGTTGATCAGGAAGATGACCTCTTTGAATCCGCCCAGGTCGTTCGTATTGGCGTCCATCAGTTCCACGCGCCAGCCTTGCGTATCCGCATAACGCGTATACATCCGGTACAGATCGGCCGCAAACAGCGCGGCTTCGTCCCCGCCGGCCGCGCCGCGAATCTCCACGATGACGTTTTTATCGTCGTTAGGGTCCTTCGGCAGCATAAGCACGCGAATTCGCTCTTCCAGCTCCTTCAAGCGGGCCGTGAGCTCCTCGATTTCCATTTTGACCATTTCGCGCATCTCGTCGTCCAGCTTCTCGCCCTGCATTTCTTTGGCAGCTTCAAGATCTTCGCTGGCCTGCTTGTATTCGTTATACGCTTCATACGTCGGCTGCAAATCCGACTGTTCTTTGGAATACTCCCGCAATTTTTTGTTGTCGCTGGCTACATCCGGGTCACACAGCAGCTCGCTGAGTTTCTCGTAACGATCAGCCAATGCTTGCAATTTATCCAACATTTTCGTCACCTCGCGCTTTATTTTGTTCCGCTTTCGTCTATCGCAACATCATTCATGCATTTCCATGTTTCGAATCTATAGTTCACAATGCCTTGGGCCTTGCTTGTAAGCCCTGCCGCAACATTTCATTCAATGACTGACGCACACTCTCGCTACAACGTCATCAAATCCTTTGCTTGTGATGGTTAGGTTAAAAAAGAATCCTGTACGCTGCATGTTTGCCCGCTTTCATTGCTGAAACAGCGCACACAAGTAAATACAGGTACACGACTCTTAATTATAGCATATTACATCCATCCTGAATAGATACTTTTCAGGCTTTGTACAGGGCGTTCATTGGCTATACGAACCAGCGCCGCTATACTTATATTACAATCATATGGCCGTGCCCGTTCCGGCATCCATTGCCAACCAGCCCGGCCCATTTATTTTGCACAGGAGCTGAGTCGCCATGTTTAGCGAACAAGAAAAAGAAGCGCTGTTTGAACACTCCCACCACTTAACCTTCGCTTGAAGTGGGGGATTCTTGGGTAATCGAACCTCTTGGTTCGAAGTGGACCAAGCGATCCCTGTGGTCCCCACAGTTCTCGGGCGATATGACGATCTATATGGCAACATCCTTAATGTTTCGGGCTGCATTAACATCCCGATCATGGAGGGTTTTGCAGGATGGACACACCCATTGCCGTATCGAAAGATCTTTCACCTCGCGGTGTAGCGCTCCGCATACATGGCAGGTTTGACTTGTCGGTGCAAACGTATTCGCAATCTTGAGGGTACGCCCGTACCATTCCGCTTTATACGTGAGCTGCCTTCTGAACTCACTCCAGGACGCATCGGCGATCGATTTGGCCAGCTTGTGATTCTTGAGCATGTTTGAAACCTTTAAGTCCTCGATGCTGATCGTTTGGTTTTCACGAATCAGCTTGGTGGACAGCTTGTGCAAAAAGTCATGGCGGATATTCACCATTCTCTCGTGGATCAGGGCGACCTTCCGTTTGGCTTTTTGCCAATTGGTACCGTCTTTCGTACGTCGGGCCAATCTCCGTTGCCAGCATGCCAACTTCTTTTCGTACCGGCTGAAGGCTTTCGGATGAGTATCCCGCATACCCTCGGAGGATACCGCAAACGTTTTAAGTCCCAGATCGATCCCTACCGACTTATCGTTATCCCGCAAGGGCTTCATTTCCACTTCACAGACGAGCGAAACAAAATATTTCCCCGCGGCATTTCGCCGTACCGTAGCCGAGAGAATGCGTCCTTCACAGGGGCGGGAGTTTGCAAAACGCAGCCACCCCAGCTTGGGGAGCTTCAGCTTCCTCCCATTCACAGCGATATTTCCATTCGTATATCGAGTAGTGTAGCTTTGCACCGGATGTTTACGATTTTTGAAACGCGGAGCCTGCGTCTGCTTCTTGAAAAAACGATCAAAGCTATCGGCTACATGCCGAACAGCCGATTGTAGAGCGATACTATCCGTTTTTTTCAACCAAGGATGTTCTTGCTTTAGATCTGGGAGCTGCGTGGCACAAGCATGGTACGACAAGCCCTTGCCCGTGGCGTCAAACGTATCCTTCCATTGCCCCAGAAAATGGTTGAACACAAACCGGCAACATCCAAACATCTGATGAATCCACTGCTGCTGTGTACGATTGGGGTAGATCCGATACTTGTATGCTTTATGGAAGAACATGCCATGCACCTCCGTTCCTTGCAATTATCATAGCACATATGTTCGGTTCCGAATAGAAAAAAATGGCGATTCATCCCCCACCTAAAGCTGACGCTTTTGAGGAGGGAGTCTTCTCGCCTTCAACGAAAGTCATTTATACCAGGCGGGATATTCGAACTTTTATGGATACACCCATTCCGAAAGATACCATTGACCGGATACTGCATGCGGCCCATCACGGTCCATCGGTCGGCTTCATGCAGCCATGGAGCTTTATTTTGGTGACGGAGGAACATACGAAATCCCGCCTCGCCTGGGCGGCCGACAAAGAGCGGAGAGCGCTCGCCATCCACTATGAGGACGAAAAGAAAGAACGCTTCCTCGGCATCAAAATCGAAGGTCTCATGCAGGCCCCGCTCACGATCTGCGTCACGTCCGATCCGACCCGCGGCGGGTCCCATGTCCTTGGGAGAAATTCCATTCCCGAAACCGACCTGATGTCCACCGCCTGCGCCATTCAGAATATGTGGCTTGCCGCTTGCGCCGAAGGGCTTGGTATGGGCTGTGTCAGCTTTTACAAGAAAAACGACGTTAGAGACATCCTGAACATTCCTCCGCATATCGAACCTGTCGCTTTACTGTCCATTGGATATACGGAGCATTATCCGACGAAACCGATTCTGGAAACGGCCAACTGGGAAAAAAGAAGAGATTTGCAGTCGGTCATTTATCATGGACGATGGGGCAACGCCGAGGAAATGTAGCTCATAAGGCTGGCAGCCTACAGCAAATGATCTTCCAACTGTTCCAGCACCACGCTCCACCAGGCATCTTCACTGGCTAAGCTGGCGGGATCCTTTTCGATATAATATGCTCGAAGTTCCTGAACGGCTTTCTCTCGCGCGGCGATTGAGGTGCTCTTGTTTCCGGGTTTGATCTCCCCGCGCCGAAAGGCTTCCAGCTTCAGTCTAGCCTGCTCCGCCGTGAGGATCGTCGGTTCTTCCCGGGTGGAAAATTGCTGCATAACATCTGCATAACGCTTCAGAAATTCGACGAATGCGGCCAAGGAAGCGTTGATTCGGCCAAGCTCGCCCGTCTCTGCATCCATGATGCAGACTCGGCCCGTTCCCGTTTCCACGCAAAGCCAGGCAGCAGTTTCTTCCCACTCGTATCCGATCGGAAACAGTTTCAGCTTTCCTTCTTTGTCCGTGATGAAATCTCGGTCCGTACGAGGTTGAAAATGAACGCCAAGCACGTCTTCATCGTTATGGCGCAGCTGCGGCAGGCCCTGTTCCAACAAAAGCCGACGCGTTTCCTCCGGCAAACATGCAGCCTCGACCAACGTCTGATCGTAACGAATATACGGTATTGCTTCGTCCATTCCCCCACCTCCGCTTGATATTGCTAATATTATAATCACCCACGGTGATGCCAGCAATCCGGCGTAGAACCTAAAAGAAAAACCATCTATATAGGTTGAACTAGACATTATACGATAAACGGAGAGGGCAGAAAGAATCTGGAGAAGCGGAGCGTTCGCCTTTATCACCGAATTTTCCCGTTACATAAGGGAATTAAAAAAATCTGGGGATAACAGCGATCGGAAGATGGTTCTGACCACGTAGTGAATCCGTGTAAAAATCATTGGTTCAGCTTATATATCGATGAATTTTCGGAGAAGGCAGACTGCGTTTGGCAGTCGTTTTTGTCCCTACAGTCTGCATGTATTGAAAAACCCTGCGATCTTCATGCGAAGAACCAGGGTTTTTGAACCATTCTATATTTGTCGTCCAGCTTGATCCGTGCCGGGCGAATTATACGTTGAAACGGAAATGCATGACGTCGCCATCCTGCACTACATACTCTTTGCCTTCGAGGCGAAGCTGCCCACGCTCTTTGGCGCCATTCATGGAACCTGCAGCAACCAAATCCTCGTAGGATACCACCTCTGCACGGATAAATCCACGCTCGAAGTCACTGTGGATGACGCCCGCCGCGCCTGGAGCTTTCGTTCCTTTGCGGATGGTCCACGCGCGTACTTCTTGCACGCCAGCAGTGAAATACGTGTACAGGCCTAGCAATTTGTAAGCCGCCTTAATCAGGAGGTTCAGGCCGGAATCCTGAATGCCGAGCTCTTCGAGGAACATTTGCTTGTCCTCGCCTTCCAGCTCGGAAATCTCTTCTTCCACCTTCGCGCTGATCGGCACGACTTCCGCGTTCTCGGCAGCAGCGAACTCTTTTACTTTTTGTACATATGCATTGTTGGCCACATCGCCGATTTCATTCTCGGACACGTTGGCCGCATACAGCACAGGCTTCAGGGTCAACAAGTGCAAATCGCGGATGATCAGGCGCTCATCGTCGGTCAGGTCCATGCTGCGCGCCGGTTTGTCTTCATACAAAACAGCCTTCATGCGCTCAAGCAATTCCACTTCCTGCGCGTATTGTTTGTTGCCGCCCTTCATGTTTTTCTTGGAACGTTCGATACGCTTCTCCACGCTCTCGATATCGGCCAGGATCAGCTCCAGATTGATCGTCTGAATGTCGCTGATCGGATCGATCTTGCCGTCCACATGCGTGATGTTCTCGTCCTCGAAGCAGCGAACGACATGCACGATCGCGTCCACTTCGCGGATATGAGCCAAGAACTTGTTTCCAAGCCCTTCACCTTTGCTCGCGCCGCGCACCAGACCCGCGATATCCACGAATTCGAATGCCGTAGGTACCGTTTTCTTCGGTTCTACCAGTTCGGTCAGTTTGTCCAGGCGCTCATCCGGCACTTCCACGATGCCCACATTAGGATCGATCGTGCAGAACGGATAGTTGGCCGATTCGGCACCAGCTTGCGTGATTGCGTTAAACAGCGTGGATTTCCCGACGTTCGGCAAACCCACGATACCAGCTTTCAAAGCCATGTATATGACAACTCCTCATTCATTACTTGTTCGGTTCGAATAATCCTACTCATTATATATGACAAGCACCGGTGCATCAAGGAAGTTTGCCAATTCCATGCGCACCGGAGCAGGAAGATCATCCACAATCTTCTATGAGCCTTGGGTCAAATTACGTTGCTGAGATCTGTTAGCGTTGGATCACGCTTCATATCGGCCACATAAGGTGGCTGATGTTCGTTAGCGCCCGAGCTCCTTGTACATGGTCATGTCCGTAATGACATACCCCATCTTGCGGTACAACTCGCTCGCCCGCACATTATGCCCGAATACATGCAGCCCGATGCGATTCACGCCAAGACCCGCAGCCGCTTGCTCCAAGGCGGCCATCGCTTCTTTTCCATATCCTTTGCCGCGATGCTCCTCTTCAACGACGATGTCGAGCAGAAACGCCTCTTTCCCGCGCAGATGCTCCGTCACGTTAAACCAGATATAGCCCACATTTCCGTCCACCTCATGCATAAGGTTGTATATGTACGCTCCCTTCGTCTGCAGGCCCTCAGGCAAAAATCGGCGATAGGACTCACGGGATAACTGCTCCGCCTCTTCTTCCCCCCATGTGCCCGCTTCCACTTTATCCAGAGCAAAGTCCTTAATGCCCCGGTCCAGAAAACGCGCAAACTCCTGATCATTCATTTGTACCAATTGCATCTGATGTCCCCCCATTTCAGATAAACCAACGAAAATATAATGGTTAAAGAAGAATGTATGTAATCATAATACTTCGCGCCATAACTATGTTAAAATATATAGGCGAGCGACCCGCCAAAAGTTTCTCGCCCAAAGTCGATTGGATTATTCCATCGGCTTTTCTATTTTAACATGATTGTATTGATTAATCAGATCATCCAGGACCATAGATTGCTGTATAACAAGGGGATGTAGAAGATCTCCATATTCCAACTTTAATTGATAGAGCTTCTGTCTCGCTGCTTCGATCTGCAACTTAAGCTTGCCACAATCCATATTCACCCCTCCCTGTTGTAACATTTTAGACTGTTCTGCTAATTAGTAGGAAAACAAGTGAACTCCAACACAGTTTGGTCATCATCGTCTGCAGTCATGTTGGTTAGCCTCTGGCTACATATCCCTCTTCAAAAACACAGCAAAAACATGCCTAATACGAAAAAGCCCCTTCGAAGTAGACGGATTTAACCAGTCTGCTTGAGGGGCATACCACATTTAAGAATACCTTTATTATTAAATTAATCGTTAACTTCCAAGCCCGTGGCTGTTCGTTGTCATTTTGACAGAAGACGTTAATGTTCATGTATATTAGTGAATACTATTAGGAAAATCAAGTTCCCATGCCATGACCATTAGTTGTCATAATTGTGGGATGATTTATTGCGATGGGGTTCGGTTGAGCGGTCGGAAAAATGACTCCTGCCGCAATACTACATGTAAATATGAATAGTGCCAACTTCATTTTCATTCGTTTTCACACCTTCCCTATCAATTTTTTGTAACGCTGTTTGGCTTCTTTACCTGCATAATACCGAAATTTTTCAAACAATTTTATACATTCCAGCATACCGTCTTTATTCTTAATTTCAATAGCAAAATCCAAACCACTAAGGATCAGCTCAAAGCCCCTATTATAATCTTGATTTGTTAGATAATATGTACCTAGGCCCACAAGCAAAGTACCATATTGATCATTCGTATATTGCTCACTGATTTTTCCAATACGGTTACTTTGTTCTTGGTACATGAAATAAGATTCATACGCTTCAAGAACTGAATTAATGTCAATATCAAATCGATTCGCTGCAGTCACAATTGCGCATAAAGCAGGGAAGATCTCGTTCTCTCTTTCAGAGATATAGTTTAGATAATCTTGGATAACCTCTGTTTTGCCTGACATTAACTCATATAAATAACGATTGCCTTCTGCCCATTCCTCGAACTGATGGATAACAATGATCTCCTCGTCGCTCGGGTCACTTACCCAGCTATAATCCGTGTACAAAGAGACATATTGAAGTGCTTTTTCATATTCTTCATAGTAGTAACAAGCCTCTCCAAGTGCCAAATATGCGTATAAAACATAGAATATAATCTGCTTTTTAGGGTTATCTTTCGCTACTCTGGCTGTTTCCTTCAGCTCATAATGGATCATTGCTTTTAACTTTAACTGATCAGCAAGTATCTTCACTTTATCCCATCGGCGCAATGAAGCATACACATTAATCAGGTCGTTCAGACCATCTAGCTGATAAGGCTCGTCAAGCCTGTCTACAAAAAACTCAAATTGAATAGCTAGGGCAAGATTGCTCATCTGATCTTTGGAAAGCCCGATCGTGAACAAACGATACTGACTGAGAGCCAATCGTTCAGAGTGTTGCATTTTCTCGCTCTCGGCTACACAACGATATAAGGGCTTGGCGGCCTCAAGCTTCCCTTCACGATATAACTGCTCGGCCAACTCAAACAAAAGGGGTGCATAGGAAAGATTATCCATAATCAGATTAACAGCTTCTTCCATACACGCGACCTTACCGAGTTCGGCACAACGGTATAGAAAAGGCCTAAGTCTTCGCCAATCCGGGCTTGTATGTACAAAACACTCATTTATGTATAACTCATAGAAATAACCCTCAGTCAAACCCATCCCGGCAGTAAGCCGGTCCAGTTGTTGCATGCCTATAGGGCGTAGTCCGTTCAGCGTTCCACTCAACGTCCCTGAATTAATACCCGATATCTCCGAAAAATGATTGAGTGTCATATTGTTTCTTTTTAAATAGTCTTCTAAATGATCACGTATCGTGGCTACTGAGTTCAAAAGGACACCACCTTTCAAAAAAATTAAGCAACGGTCAATAAAACTATACAATATTTTTACATTTAATTTCAATATTTTACTTGTAAATAATTTACTTTTCTTATTAGAATACTTGTCAGCATTGCTCAATGGTTGTCAAAGATGGTCCCAAGGGTGCTTGGGGGCCTACATCAATTGAAAGTGCTCAAGGTCTGGAGTTCACAATACAACATCCGTAAGAAATGACAAAGCAGCATCCATTATGTTTGACGTCTATCGATAACATCATTAGAAATAGCCTGATTTAGAAACCTTAGATAATATGGTTAACACTATGCGGAAATTGCAGGACATGCCTGTTAGAGTACACACCAAATGATAAGGGGTAAAAACACAAACTGGGCTAAACATTATTGTCACGAAGCGTATGGCTTTCTCACATTTAAAGATAAACACAAAAAATCCCTCCACTTTTTACTTTGGACGGATTTTTTGTATTTCTGATGATTAGGTTAGTACGCACTCAGCGTGGCTAATAGAATGTGATCATATTTAGCACTTCATACGGAGTGCCCATTCAAATGTTGAATGAAATAAAACGAGAAGAATAATTCATTCGCGCACTCATATAGAGTGCGACGACGCCACCAACGTGGCAGTTTCCCAACGAGGAAATTTCAATCCACGCACTCATATAGAGTGCGACGAGTACCTGTTCGATGTTATCTCGCTGCTCCCGAAATTTCAATCCACGCACTCATATAGAGTGCGACGGAGGGCGTACCTACCCTACATCAACAAGCTGATAATTTCAATCCACGCACTCATATAGAGTGCGACCTTCCAGCAGTACGCACACAGCGGATGCTTCTTGAGATTTCAATCCACGCACTCATATAGAGTGCGACTTCTCGCTTCCCGGCATGACTAAAAGGTTGGCATGGATTTCAATCCACGCACTCATATAGAGTGCGACCGGCGCCATTACTTATGAGGCAAACGATGTGAAAATATTTCAATCCACGCACTCATATAGAGTGCGACTTCGTACGTATGTGGGAGAGTGAATAGTATGGGAATTTCAATCCACGCACTCATATAGAGTGCGACAGCGAAAATACACGTAATAAAGTTATATAATTTAGGCATTATTACGTATTACCTCTAATTATAACAAATAGTATCTACATTTGTGATAAAAAGAAGCCTAAATTCAACATCAATGTTGCCAAAAGGTCACAAAAAACATATTTTCGACAAAATTCGAGGTGCGAATCCCCCGGGAAAATCATGTGAGCTTGAGGTTCGCACCGAACAACATCGTTAGTCCTTCCTGTGAACGAGAGTACAAATATCACTTTATCGTTTCAGCGCCGCTCCACCAAACGGCTCGTCAGCCGCAATTCCTCGATTCGACCCGCGCCGATGCCAAACATGACGGTGCGCAGCTCGAATTCGACCTGCTCCAGCCGCTGATCCAGTGCCTCGTCCGAGGTTACGGCCGACTCCAGCAGCGAGCGTCCGAAGCCCGCGAGATCAGCCCCCAATGCAATTGCTTTGGCTGCATCCACCCCGTTATACAGGCCGCCGCTGCCAATCAGCGCACTTTCGGGATTCATGGCGCGCACGTCGCGGATGCAGTCTGCCGTCGGAATGCCCCAGTCCGCAAAGGCTTCTGCCGCCGCACGCCGAACCGGCTGCTTGTTTCGGAATTTCTCCACCTGCACCCAGCTGGTGCCGCCAGCTCCGGCCACATCGACAAAAGCTGCCCCGGCTTCATACAACTGACGTGCCGTTGAACCATCGATGCCCCAGCCCACTTCCTTCACGCCAACCGGAACGTCCAGCACCCGGCACAAACCTTCGATCTGCTTCAGCAGCCCGCCGAAATTGGTATTGCCCTCAGGCTGGAAAATTTCCTGCAGTCCGTTCAGGTGCAGCACCAGCATGTCCGCCCCGGCAATATCGATAGCGCGCCGGAACTCGTCCGGTCCAAAGCCGTAATTCAACTGCACCGCTCCCAGATTGGCGATCACCGGAATATCGGGGGCCCAGCGCCGCACATCGAACGTATGCGCAAGGTCCGGCTGCTCCACGGCAGCCCGAATCGAACCTACGCCGAGCGTCCAGCCCCGCGCATTCGCCACGCGCGCGAGCCGTTCGTTAATCGCGCCGGTCGTATCGCTCCCTCCAGTCATCGAACTGATGAGCAGAGGTGTGCGCAGTTTTTTGCCAATAAATGACGTTTCCAGACTCAACGCGTCGAAATCCAGCTCCGGCAGCGGGTTATGCCGGAAAGCATACCGTTCCAAGCCGGTCGTGATCCCTTCTCCCGCAACCTGTTCCTGCAGGCATAGACGGACATGCTCCAGCTTCCGTTCGCTCGTCGGGACTTCGGGAAGCAGCCGTCTGGCCGCTCTTTCTTGTTCGTTCATGATGCAACCCCCTTATGTGAAATGCCCGCATACAACTCTACCCAGTATACCGTTCCCAAAAGTCGATGGAAAGGGAGCCCGGTACGCTAATCCAAGCAAAACCGCTCCGACCCGCTCACCGACAAGCTGCCCTTACAGCATGACGAACCGATGTGCCCCTGCCCAGATACATCTTGCTTCCCAAGAATAACAGCTATCCATAACCCTGCTTCGATTGCCTGGGCGGGTAAATGTTTAACGTATATCGTTCAGGAAAAACACCACATGATGCAATCGTATGTCATACGCTGCCGAATCACCGTCAGACACAACCTGTATTTCGATATTCGCGACGTCATGCCCGCAACAAAAAACATCCCTGGCTCGGCGTTAGAGATGTCCATGTATCGGAGCCTTTCGGGCAAATATCCCTTTCAGGGCAAAAGGCCAATACCTTGGACAGATGCGGATAGATCGGGAATAGGTGGAAAAACTGATAGAAGCGCCGCGAGATCCATCAGCCAGTGCAATCCTGACTGTTTTTCCGTGTGCAACCGATATTCAGCGCTCCTGAACCTGTGGATTGCAAGGCACGCATCATTGATTTGCCGGATGCCGTCCCCGCTGCATTCCGTTTTTTGCGTCAGCCGCTGCAAACCTGTGGTAATGGTAGACAACATGCACCCGGGCTTTGGCCCATAAGCCAGTCTGTTTCCGCACATACATTCCGATCCTGCCGGATCAAGGGAGGCATCATATGATTTTTTCTCATCGTCATCGCGATCGGTCAGACCCGCGCAGAGCCGTCAGACGTTTTCCGTACATAAGGACATTATTGGGTTTGCTCGCCTTATGGCTCGTCGCTGTTATGGCGTACCAGACATACAAACCTCTGCCGCCCGGCATCTCTTATGCAAGCCCGGAGTATAGGGTGAAGGATGTGAAGTTTTTGTACGATCTGACCTTTCCTTCCGGAGACGGGCAGGTCGAGCATGAACAGCAGATTTTCCAGCGGATGCTTCAGGTCGTCGAACATGCAGAACAATTCGTCGTCGTCGACATGTTTCTTTTTAACGACTATCAGCATAAAGGGCAGCATTTTCCGCCCGTCAGCAGGCAGTTCGCGGATGCACTCATCGCCAAAAAAAAGCAGCATCCCGACATGCCCATCCTGTTTATCACGGATGAAATCAATACCAATTACAATTCCGCGCCCAACCCTCTGCTCGAAAGAATGAAGCACGCCGGCATCGAGGTCGTGATTACGAATGATGACCCGTTAAGGGACTCTACCCCGATCTACTCTGCCGTTTGGCGGACGTTCTTTCAGTGGTTCGGGCAGGCCGGGGAAGGCTGGATTCCCAATCAGATGGCGAGCGATGGCCCGAAGATGACCTTGCGTTCCTATTTAAAGCTTTTGAACATCAAAGCGAATCACCGCAAGGTGGTCACCAGCGAAAAGTCGGCCGTCATTTCATCCGGCAATATCCACGATGCCAGCGTTTACCATTCCAACATCGCCTTTGAAGTAAGCGGTCCCGTCATCGCCGACATTCTGGCAACCGAGCAAGCCGTGCTGGACATGTCCGGCGGCGGACAGGTTCCCGTATACGATCCGCCCGCTCAAAAAAACGACGGAGAGGCGCGCATCCGCTACTTGACCGAGGGAAAAGTGAACGATGCCGTCCTTCAGGAGATCGGCGCGACCGAACAAGGAGACGTGCTCTGGATGGGCATGTTTTACATCGCTTCGCCGATGGTGCTGGATGCCCTGCTGGACGCCTCGAAAAGAGGCGTGGATATCCGCCTGGTGCTTGATCCGAACGAAAATGCCTTCGGGCGATCGAAGCTTGGGATTCCAAACCGCCCTGTCGCCGAAGAGCTGCATGACAAATCGGGAGGGAACATCCATATCCGGTGGTACAACACCACGAAGGAACAGTATCATACCAAGCTGATGTACATCGACAAGTCGAGTGGGGATGACATCCTGCTCGGCGGATCATCCAATCTCACTCCCCGCAACCTCAATGATTACAATTTGGAAAACGACCTGTGGGTCGCGGCTCCGTCGGATCATCCTTCCATGCATAAGGCAGCCGATTATTTTGAAAGAATATGGTACAACAACGATGCCGTATTCACCCTGAGCTTGAAAGCATTTCAGGAAAAAACGACGTTTCTGAAGCGAATCGCCTATAAACTGCAGCTTGTGTTGGGCTTTACGACCTTTTGAAAGAATGGCCCTTTCCATCCGTCTGTCCCCTTTGCGGGCAGGCGGATTTCATATGACACTTGACACGGGATGTGAAATATGAAAATATAATCACCTAACGACCGTTAGGAAGGTGAATGAATATGACTGCAACATCCATTCGGGATGCCGCCCTGATCCATTTTGCGAGAGACGGGTATGAAGGTGCCTCCCTCCGTGCCATCGCGGATGAAGTCGGCATCAAAAAGCCGTCCATATATGCGCATTTCAGCAACAAGGATGACCTGTTTTTGCACACGTTGTCCCATGCCTTTAAAGAAGTACAGCGGCATACGCTGGAATATTTCAGGGACCATGCCCACCTTTCGTTGGAGGAGCGTTTGAAGGGTTTGCTGACTTGGGTGGAGCACGAATACAACACGCAGGCGTCGGCCCGCTTTATGCTTCGCATGTGTTATTTCCCGCCGCTTGCGCTGTACAACGATGTCATGGGTATCGTATATCCGTTTCTGGACGGATTGGAGCGTTCCCTAAAGCGGTTGCTTCAACGTGCCATACGGGAGGGGGAGCTTCCGTCCATTGCGTCCGAACAGGTTGCCGTGGCGTTCATGACCTTGCTGGACGGCGTAACGGTGGAGCTCATTTACGGTAATTCGAGGCGATACAAGATACGGCTCGAAGCGGCCTGGCCTATATTTTGGAGCGGCATTCATCATCTGAGCAACTGACACCAAGGATTGACGAAAGGAGAACTTACGGAGCATGAACCGCAATTGGTTGTATGTTTTTATTGGAGGATTAATCGAAATCGTATGGGTGAGCGGTCTGAAGCATGCCGGCAACGTCTGGGAATGGGCGCTCACCGCCTTGGCCATCATCATTAGCTTTGCTTTGATCATCGCGGCTTCCAAACGGCTGCCTGTAGGCACCGTTTATGCCGTTTTCACGGGAATCGGCACGGCAGGCACCGTGCTGGCCGAAATGATTCTTTTCGGAGAGCCGTTCAAACTGGCCAAAATACTGCTGATCGGCCTGCTGCTTGCAGGCGTCATCGGACTGAAGCTGGTCACCGACCAGCAATCTGCACAAGGGGGTGAGGCATAATGGCATGGCTCGCTCTGGTTGGCGCAGGCATTTGCGAAATTTTCGGGGTCATCGGCATTAACGGCGCCTCTTCGAGAAAAGGCTGGCGCTACGTTGCACTTATGCTCGTATCGTTTGTATGCAGCTTCTCGCTGCTCTCTTATGCCATGACCTCCATTCCCATGGGCACCGCCTATGCCGTATGGACGGGAATTGGGACGGTAGGCAGCACGTTGACCGGCATGTTGTTGTTCGGCGAACGTAAAGAAGCGAAGCGGCTGCTGTTCATCGCCATGATTCTGGTGGCCGCCATCGGCCTGAAACTGATTACTTAATGATCTTCATAAGCTATGGGTGACTTCAAATTAGAAGTCGCCTTTTTTTATCCCCATTTACCAATTCCCTTCCATTTGAAATCGGCTTTTCATTTCGTTTATACTTGTTTTGACCACAAAGTCAATTCAAGAACTCAAAAGTTCGGAGCTGAGGTGGATGTATCGTTAATGAACCCGATTCATGAAATGAACGAGAAAAAAAGGATGGTCATCACGACAGCGCTCCGGTTGTTCTCCGCCAAAGGCAGCACCGGAACGTCCATGCAGGAAATTGCGGAAGTATGCGGCATGTCCAAGGGCAGCCTCTATCTGCTGTTTAAATCCAAGGAAGAGCTTGAAGCCAGCACGATGGAATACTGCGTGTACACGCTGGTCGACGAGATGACCCAGATTGAACAGAGTGCCGGCTACACGGCAAGGGAACGCCTGCTGAAACAGATCGAGACATTGCTCATTCACGTATCTGAACTGAAGGAATTTTTGAGGGTGCAAATGCGCAGCATGATGATCAATGACGAGCAGCCCGGCCGGGATAAATGCAATCCCAAGAACCGCGACCTCGAAATTCGCATCGTGCATTGGTTTAAGGAGAAGCTCGAGGATCTATACGGTCCGGAAATTGGACCTTACACCGTAGACCTCAGCCTGCTTACGCATGGACTGTTTCTTTCCTACGTCAAAATCTGGTTTACGGAAATGCCTTCCCTGACCGTATCCAAAATGGCAACCAATTTGCTGCAAACGATCGATTATGCGGCACATGGGCTGCTGGAGCAGCGCCCTGCCCCATTCGTTCGTTTGGAAGACTGGCCGGCCTGGGCCAGCAACCCTAACACGGACTCTACAATGATGCGTCATCCCATTCACATTATTCGAGAAATGCAGGATGTCGTCACATCGTCCCTTACCGAAGGGCAGATCAAAAACGATGCGCTTGAGGCCATCGCCATCCTGAAGCAGGAAATGATGGAGTTCACGCCAAGGCGCGCAATCATCCTCGGCATGATGCACAATCTGGAGGGTATTTCCGCCATTGAAGCCTTGCATTCCGAGCTTCAGCACATTATGGATGCCATGTACAGCCGGTTCATCCAGGCTGACTCGTAACACCAATATAAAGAGAAGCAGAGAGGAGAAGAAACCATCGCATGAAAGGAATCATTAACTTTTCACTGAACAACAAATTTGCAATCTGGATTCTGACGATTATCGTTACCTTTGCAGGTTTGTACAGCGGGTTGACGATGAAACAGGAAACGATCCCGAACATCAACGTTCCGTTTCTGAGCATCACCGCCATCGATCCCGGAGGTGCTCCGGAGAGCATCGTGGAAGACGTCACCAAACCGCTCGAGCAAACGCTGAGGAATGTGGAGGGCATCAAAACGTTAACCTCGACGTCCATGGAAAACGCCGCTTCCATCATGCTGGAATTCGACTACGGCACGGACCTGGACAACGCGACCGCCGCCGTGCGGGAAGCATTGAACGATGTTCAGCTGCCGGATGGCGTGCAGAAGCCGACCATTTCCAAATTCAGCATCAACTCCTTCCCGGTCGTCTCGCTCAGCTTGTCCGACAAGGAAGGCGGGGATCTGGAACAGCTGACACGTTTGGCCGAATCCGATCTGAAGCCTGCGCTTGAGGACATTGACGGCGTAGCCCAAGTTCAGGTATCGGGCCAATACGTCAAAGAAGTCCAACTGAAATTCGACCAGGCCAAAATGAAAGAACTCGGCTTGACCGAGGATACCGTGAAAGGCATCGTGCAGGGCTCCTCGGTTCGCGTTCCGCTCGGATTGTTCGAACTGGACAAAGCCCAAAAATCCGTCGTGGTGGATGGCAACATCATCAGCCTTGACGACCTGAAAAACCTTGCCATTCCTGTCGTGCCAAGCGGTGCGGGTGCAGCCTCAGGCAGCGGTTCCGCAGCAGCCGCACAAGGCATGGACGCGCAGGCTGGCGCTGCTGCCGGACAAGGCGCCGCAGCCCAAAGCCAAAGCGCTGCACAAGGCGCTGCGGCGCAAGCCACGAACCCTGCGGCAGGTGCGGCAAGCGCCCCTGGCATCCCGACCGTAAAATTGAGCGAGATTGCCAAGATTGAAGTCATTGGCCAAGCAGAGTCCATCTCCCGGACGGACGGCAAGGAATCCATCGGGATTTCCATCGTGAAGTCCAATGACGCCAATACCGTCGATGTGGTCAATGCGGTCAAAGACAAGGCGGAAGAACTGCAGAAACAATTCAAAAACGCCGAATTGACCGTGTTGCTTGACCAAGGCAAACCGATTCAGGATTCCGTCAACACGATGCTCGGCAAAGCCGCCTTTGGCGCCCTGTTCGCGGTCCTGATCATTCTGATCTTCCTCCGCAACTTCCGTTCCACCCTGATTTCGGTCATCTCCATCCCGTTGTCCCTGCTCATCGCTTTGACGGCGCTGAACTTGATGGACATTACGCTGAATATGATGACGCTGGGTGCCATGACCGTTGCGATCGGCCGGGTCGTGGATGACTCGATCGTCGTTATCGAGAACATTTACCGCAGGCTGTCGCTGAAAGGCGAGAAACTGAAAGGCCGTGAACTGATTCGCGAAGCGACGCGCGAAATGTTCATCCCGATCATGTCGTCCACCATCGTTACGATTGCGGTATTCCTGCCGCTCGCCCTCGTAAGCGGTATGGTCGGCGAACTGTTCATGCCGTTTGCGCTGACCATGGTTTTTGCGCTTCTTGCATCCTTGCTCGTGGCGATCACCATCGTTCCGATGCTGGCACACTCCCTGTTCCGCAAAGGGCTGAAAAACACGCACAACCACGAAGAGAAACCGGGCAAAATGGCGGAAGGCTACAAACGCCTGCTGAACTGGACACTGTCCCACAAATGGATCACGTCCATTGTCGCCGTCCTGCTGCTGGTCGGAAGCCTCTTCCTTTATCCGTTCATCGGTGCAAGCTTCTTGCCGGAGCAGCAGGATAAATACGTAACCATTACGTATTCTCCGGAGACGGGTTCGCTGCGCGAAGACGTGGAGAAAGAAGCACTTGTTGCGGAGAAATGGCTCTTGAAACAGCCAGGCATCGAAAAAATGCAATATTCCATTGGCGGAAGCAATCCGCTGAGCAGCATGGGTGGCGGAAGCTCCAACTCGGCCCTGTTCTACATCGAATATAACAAAGACACCAAAAACTTCTCGCAAGTGAAGGAAGACCTTGTCGAAGGTCTGAAAAAGGAAGTCTCCGTCGGCGAGTGGAACGAGCTGGACATGTCCGGCGGACTCGGCGGCAGCAGCCTGAGCGTTTCGATCTATGGCGACAATCTGGAACAGATCAAGCCTGTATCGGATGAAGTGCTCAAGCTGGTTGAAGCAGACACCGATTCTTTTGAAAAAGCCGAAACCACGCTCTCCGATACGTATGGTCAATATACGCTCGTTGCCGATCAGGAGAAACTGAGCTCGCTCGGACTGACTGCCGGCCAACTGGCCATGGCGCTCGCCCCGGCTCAGGAACGCCCGGTGCTGACCGAAGTGGACATCGAGAACAAAACGTATAAAGTTTACGTGGAGACCGATGCCAAACAATTCAAGAGCATCAAAGATATCGAAAATGAAACCGTAACTTCGCCTCTCGGCGTGCAAGTGCCGATCAAAGACGTGGCTGCGGTGGAAGAAGGCACTTCGCCGAACTCGATCATGCGCATCGACGGCAAAATGGTCGCGCAAGTGACGGCCAACATTCTGGCTTCCGACGTGCAAAAGGCTTCGCAAAACTTGCAAGCCGGTATCGATAAACTGGATCTGCCGGACGGCGTCGAAGTGAAATTCGGCGGTACGACCGAACAGATCAATGATACATTTACACAGCTCGGACTCGCCATGGTGGCGGCCATCGCCATCGTATACTTCGTGCTTGTCGTTACCTTCGGCGGCGGTTTGGCTCCATTCGCCATCCTGTTCTCGCTGCCGTTTACCGTGATCGGTATCATGGTAGGTCTGTTTGTATCCGGCGGAACGCTTGATGTCTCCGCCATGATGGGTGCGTTGATGCTCGTCGGCATCGTGGTCACCAACGCCATCGTTCTGATCGACCGCGTTATCCATAAGGAGAACGAAGGCCTGTCTACGCGCGAAGCCTTGCTGGAAGCAGGTGCAACCCGTCTGCGTCCGATCCTGATGACCGCCCTTGCCACGATTGGCGCATTGCTGCCGCTCGTAACCGGTCTTGAGGAAAGCGCAGGTATCATTTCGAAAGGGCTCGGCATTACCGTCATCGGCGGTCTCGTCAGCTCGACCCTGCTTACGCTCGTGATTGTGCCGATCGTGTACGAAATGCTCGCAAGATTCAGAAAGAAAAAAATCGTCGATTAAGCCGGTTAGTCCATGAACTGAAATTAAACGCATTCCATTAAACCATTCCATATCCACAATTTTTAAGCACCGATTGGATAAGATTCCAGTCGGTGTTTTTTCTGCACCTTACGCCTGCGGAGAAATGCTCCATAGCATGAACGCTATAGGACCATCCATCCTGTACTTTTCGAGCAAGTTAAGTCCCTTGTCCCACTTCTCGGAAAGCAATGTTCAAATACGTATATTTATTTGCATTTTTTGTATGATTATTCGGAAAATATGACATATACCCTCGTATTTTGCTGTATTTTTTTGTATAAAGGTTCTAATAGCATATAGATAAACCGCAAAAAAGATACACGTTAACGAAGAGGCAGAACCAATCTGGAGAAGCGAAGCGGTCGCTTAAAAGCTTTCTGAAAGAAAGCTGCTTCGGAAGCATAGGCTGATCACCGGATTCCCCCTTTGAAAAAGGGAATTTTGAAAAAATCTGGGGATAACAGCGATCGGAAGATGGTACTGCACTCGCAGTGCCTTGTGTGATTGTTTAGTGCGGTTTATATAGATACACACATATAAACCGTTTATCAAAGCTTTCAAATCCAATTACCGGGGTGATCAGCATGTTTGGATGGCTGGGATGGAAAAAGGGATGGCCTTTGTGGCGTTCCTATCGGTTGAATGCTCACATTCAGGAGGACGTCGAACAAATCTTCGAAGGCATTGCCGAAACGAGGCGGCAGCTTCTCATGGACTGGGCGGAGGAACAATGGAATCATCTGGAGCGATTGTTCCATCAGCTCCAAGGGACCCATCTGCAGCATGTATCGGAAGACTCGCCTGGCCTTCACAAGCTTGAAGCATGGTTTAAAGCAAGTTATGTCCGCTCGACAGACAGCACGGAACTCTTCATGCTGGATGCGCAGAATCAGGTTGTATTTTCTACATATCAGAAGCACGTTGGAGAAATTTATACCGAAACAAGCGACGGATTCGGGCCTGGATTGCAATACGCCAAATCGGATGGCACCCATGTCCGCAAATGTCTGTATGGCCCGTATTCCGATCGGCTGACATTGGAGATCGGCCCCCGCTCTTCCTCATTTCACGACAGCATCACGATCCTGTTCATCTGGCCCATCGTGCAGCAAGGGCGTTACGTTGGTTCCCTCTGCAGCAGGGTGCCGGGCGATGTCATCGGCGATCTGATCCAGCGGGAGTCGGGGCATGTCTACCCGGATTCCGGGGATAATTACATCTTTATGGCGAACTCCGTGCTCCGTCCGAACCTGCCGCCCGGAACGGCCCTGTCTCGCAGCCGCTTTGAAGACCGGACGTTTACCCATGGGGAAAACCTGAAAGATGGCGTAACCACCGATTGGGGCATCGTATCCGTGAAAGAACATACCGAGCTTGAATTGATGTTCACCGATCCATCGACGGGCGAGCTGCACCCGGGCGTGGCGAATACCATTCGCAACGGTTCGAACCTGTTCGCGGCCTTTCCGGGGTACTCGGACTACCGGCATATTCCCGTCATCGGCAAAGGCATCACCTTCCAGCTTCCGCATTGTCCGGACCTGTGGGGCATGATGTGCGAAGGTGATCTTGAGGAAGTGTACCGGGTTCGCAGCATCGGTTGGCGTCAATCCAACACGCACAGGCTGCATGCCGTTCTCTCCGGCTTCATCGGCTCCGTGCTCGTATATGCTCTTACTTCGAATGTGTGGGCAGCACTCTCCATTGCGGCCTTCAACCTCGTTTTCGGGGTGTTCACTGCCCGCAGGCTGCAGCGTAAGCATTATCGCAGGGTCCATGAGGATCTGAGGCGCATCACCCGATTTATCCGCATCAATGCCGAGGGCCGGGGAGATTTGACGCAGCGTTTGGACACGTCCGCTTTTGCGCAGGACGAATCGGGGGAACTCGCCAAATGGATCAACAACATGATCGACTCGCTGGAGGGCATCATGCTGAAGGTCCGTCTCGCTACCATCGACGTCATGGACAACCAGCTCCAGATGCGGTCGTCCACCGAAACGACGCAAGGCACGACCGAACGCGTAAACCGCAAGCTCGGCTCCATGATTCGCGGCATCCGCAAGCAGCTTGAGGACCTGGATCAGGCGAAGGCGGCCGCAGACCACATGCGCCTTACGCTGCAGCAGTTGGAGACCTCCGCCACTGAGCAAATTCTGGTTGCCCGTCAGGAGGTCGAACGCATCGGCGGCAAAATGACCGAAATATCCGGTACCGTGTCCGATACCAACCGCACGATTTTGTCTTTCATGGAGACGATGCAGGAAATATACCAAGCGCTGGCCGTCATCGACGAAATCTCGGCCCAGACCAACCTGCTGGCGCTAAATGCTTCCATCGAAGCGGCCCACGTAGGTGAACACGGGCGCGGATTCGCCGTCGTTGCGGGAGAAATCCGCAAGCTGGCTGAGTTGTCCCGCACGTCTACGGAGAACATTCACCGCATCCTGGACAACATTTCCGCCGCAGCCGGAACGGCCTCCCATTCCATCCATGAAGGGGACCGGGTTCTGGCGGAAGGCTCGGCTCTCGTGCAGGAAGCTTCACGTCTATTGCACCAAGCCACTGCCGAAGAAATGCAGCGTACCCAGGTGGTGGATCAGGTCGTGACGCTGATGGAGAGCATTGCCGCCATCAGCCACAAAAACCGCTCCACCTCCGCCGAGGTGGAGACCGAAATGCAGGATCTCGTACTGGACATGCAGCAGGTACAGCATTCTTCGCATGACGTCGAAGCGATCACCGTCTTTTTGCAGCAGCTCGTCGGACAGTTCCAACTCACTCCATCCAAGAAGGATGCTGCCATCTGACGTGATATTGACGCGCTTTGGATAAATGGCTAAAATTTGATGCAACTGTTCCTAACTGAATAGATGCATCATTTTCAAATAGAAATAATCCAATCCGAGTCAATGAAAGGGTGGTCTGCATGGAAATGCTTCAGGACTCGTTTGGCAGGATACATGACTACATCCGTATTTCGGTTACGGACCGCTGCAATCTGCGCTGCGTGTACTGCATGCCTGCCGAAGGCATGGAGTTTGCGCCGCATGACCAGATCATGAGCTATGAAGAAATCGCCCAGGTGCTGAAGGTGCTCGCTCCGATGGGTATGCGCAAAGTGCGTCTGACCGGGGGAGAACCGCTTGTCCGCAAAGACCTGCATAAGCTGGTTGCCATGATCTCGGCGATCGAAGGCATTGAGGATATCGCGCTCACCACCAATGCGCTGCTTCTGGAGAAGCAGGCCCAGTCGCTCAAAGACGCCGGGCTGAACCGGATCAACATCAGCCTCGACTCCCTGCATGCGGACCGTTTTTCGATGATTACCCGGGGCGGGGACGTGAACAAGGTGCTGAAAGGCATCGAAGCCGCGACGGCAGTCGGTTTGGCTCCCATCAAGCTGAACGTGGTACTGATGAAAGGCATCAATGATGACGAGATCAAGGATTTCATCGCCATGACGCTGGAACAGCCGCTGCATGTGCGGTTCATCGAATATATGCCGATCGGTCATGCCACCGAGGCGTGGCGCAAGTCATATCTGCCGCTGGAAACGGTGACGAATGTGTGCGCCGAAGCCGGCTGGGAAGTGGAAAACACGGCGGGTCCTGCCGGGAACGGCCCTTCGCGCAACATGAAGGTGGTTGGGTCAAAAGGAACCTTTGGACTGATTCACCCGGTGAGCGATCACTTTTGCGATAACTGCAACCGGCTCCGCCTCACGGCAGACGGTCATATCAAAGCATGCCTGTATTGGTCCGACGAATACAACGTCCGGCGTTACGTGGACGACCCGGACGCGATGGCCGCGCTCTTCCTCAAGGCATTGGGCAGCAAACCGAAGAACCATGAAATGGCGCTTGCCCTGGAGAAAAAAATGCAAAGCCATACGCCGACCGTACGGCGCATGTCCCAGATCGGCGGGTAGCGATTGGTTGATCGTCCCCTGCTCCCGCCCATTGCCGCCATGAAACCATATCGACGACTGCATGAAAGCCGCCCGGAATTCCGGGCGGCTTTCATATCGCGGATTTGGCAAGGAGATTATGCTCCACTTGCCCATCAATCCGCTATATAATAGTAAAATCCGGAGCAGAATTCAGCCGCAGCATCTTTTTAGCGTCATTCTGACTTCTGGCGAGGCCTACTTGCATCATTTGTATACATCACTCATGTATAGGAGCTGAATAGATTGAATATCATTGATGCCCTTGTTGCCGCAAGCCCTTATTTCAAAATCATGCTAAGGGAACACAACCTCATGATCGCCGTCACAGACATGGAGAAATTCAGATATTACGTGCCCAGCGAAGACCTCGACCTCGGAATCAAGGCAGGCGATGCGATCTCGCTGGATGACCCTACGCTGCGGCGAGCGCTTGTGGACGGAGAAACGTCGGCCAACCGCATTGCCGAGCATTTTTACGGAACCGCCATCAATTCTGCCGCAACACCGATTCGTGATGAGGGAGGGCATATCGTCGGTGCGCTCGCGATCGGCTTTTCGCTGCGGAACGAACAAAAACTGGAGCAATTCACCGAATTGATCAGCAGCATTGGCGGGCAATTGACCGACATGGTGCAGACCGTGGCTGCCCATTCCGAAGAGCTGACCGCTTCTTCGACTCAAATTCTGGACAACTCCCGGCAGGCCGTCCAGAATTCGGCCGAAATTAACAAGGTTGCTTCTTTCATTCGCGAAATTTCCGAGCAGACGAACCTCCTTGGCCTAAATGCAGCCATCGAGGCTGCGCGGGCAGGCGAAGCCGGTGCCGGCTTCGGCGTGGTCGCTTCCGAAGTCCGCAAGCTCTCGAGCGGAACCAAAGAGGCCACCGTGAACATTGAACGTTCCCTGAAACAAGTGCAGGATTCCATTCGCCAGATGGAATCGGAGATTACCTCCATCACCCAGTCCAGCAATCAACAGGCTGAACTGGTGACCGAGTTTAGCAATGTCATCGAACATCTGAACAGCGTCAGCCAAGAGCTGAAAACGTTCATAGAGTCCATGCTGCTTCGAGCCGACTGACGGATTATGCGGAGGAAAGCCTGCGTGCAATGCGGCATATCTTATGAGGCTTATTTCTCCCCCAAAGAGCATTCATTTCTGAGCATTCTGCATCAATGACTTCCTTGAAATCCAGAAAGCTTCCTGCGATCAATGGCAGGAAGCTTTTTCAGTTCATGCAGGTTGTGAGGACCCTATCCCAGTCGTGGAACCTTTAACAAGAACGTGTTTCAAACCGCCATCCATTTCCAAAGCATCATGATCCCCATGGCCAACATCACTGCCGCCGACAAACGGTTGAACCACCATCCTACCCGGCCGGAACGATCGCTTCCGCCAACCCACCTGCCCGCGCCAGCCAATCCGAAGAACCAGATCCACGAAACCGCTGCGGCCACGATCGCGAACAGCAGGCGTTCTTTGCCATCGTACTGCAACGAGCTTGTCCCGATTACTGCTACCGTATCCAGCAATGCGTGCGGATTGAGCAAAGATACCGAAGCAGCAAATAGGATTTGCCTTCCCGGCGCAATCAGCTTCGGTGCTGCATTGGTTGCCCCGGTCGATCGCCAGACGCTCCATGCCATATATAACAGGAACATGCCGCCGCAGGCATACAATGCGCCTGCCAATAACGGCCACTGCAGCAGGACAAGCGAAATGCCCCCGACCGCGGCTCCGATCAGCAATGTATCGCAGAGCCCCGCCGTAATCACGGCTGGCAGTGCCCGAATCAGGTTGGGCTGCATCATGCCCTGGTTGAAAACAAATACGTTCTGCACGCCGAGCGGCAAAATCAGACCAAACGCCAACATGGCGGCATGCATAATGACCTCCATCTGTTCATCCTCCTTTTGTGCCTCAGTGTCATGGTAGCGGAGAGGATGCGATATGTATCCAACCAATTGGATGGCATCGCAGCCAACCAAATGGTATAGTTACTGCATATTGGGCCACGCTCAGGAAGCGCCCGAGTATTGACGATGAGTGCCGAGTTTAGACATTAGTTTCTCAAATATCAAGCTGCGCTTCACGCTGACCAGCCGTGCGGCCTTCCCCCACAACCCGCTTGTATTCCCATTCCGTTTACTGGAGGTGATGACCGGCATGAAACATGCCGACAATGGCCAAACAGCTGCAGGCTGGAAGCCCAACCCCGCATCCCCCTTGCCGCTGTACCGTCAGATCGAGCTCCATATCCGCGATAAAATCACGGCAGGCGAGTGGACGGCCGGTTACCGTCTGCCTGCGCAGCGCGCCATGGCGGAGGCCATGGGGGTCAATCGCAGCACCTTGATTACCGCGCTGGACAATCTCGCTGCCGCAGGCATGATTGAAGGACGCCATGGCGGGGGCACGTATGTCTGCGGAGCTGGCTGGCATGCGATCGCCCATGAGGCAGCAGCCTTTCCAAATTGGAACGAAGCCGTCGAGGAAGGATCGCATTACCCCAACCTGCCCGAGGTCCAGCATATTAACGAGGCGGAATTCCAGCCAGGCATCATCCGGCTGGGGACGGGCGAGCTTGCTCCCGAGCTGATGCCGCATGATGCCTTTCAGGCCATTTTGCGCTCCTTGCCAGAACGAAGCCGCACCCTGAACTACATGGAACCGCAGGGCAGCATGGAGCTGCGCACCGCCATATCGGCCCATTTGCAGGCACATGGCGTGCAAGCTTCTCCGGCATCCATCCTGATCGTGTCCGGCTCGATTCAGGCCTTGCACCTCATATCGGTTGGTTTGCTTCCGCGCGGATCGGCGGTGATGCTGGAGCGTCCGTCCTATCTGTATTCGATCCATGCTTTTCAGTCCGCCGGGCTGAAATTGAACGGCATCGCCATGGATGGCGAAGGACCACTGCTCCCGGCTCTGGCAGAAGCCGCCCGGCGCGGAGGGGTCGGCAAAAGCAACATCTCGCTGCTCTATACGATCCCGAGCTTCCACAACCCCACCGGCGCGCTGATGAGCGAAGAGCGCCGCCAAGAGCTGCTGGCCGCAGCCCACGCCTCCGGCATCGCCATCCTGGAGGATGCCGCTTACGCGGATCTGTGGCTGGAGGCCCCGCCGCCGCCATCGCTCAAGGCGCGCGACCGGGACGGCAGGGTGCTCTACATGGGCACCCTGTCCAAAGCCGTCAGCCCCGGACTGCGTCTGGGCTGGCTGGTCGGGCCCGAGCCGGTCATACGCCGGCTCGCCGACATCAAAATGCAAACCGACTACGGAACCAGCTCCCTTGCTCAGGAAGCTGCCGCACTCTGGTTTGCCGAAGGGCATCACGAGCAGCATCTGGAACGCCTGCGCCCCGAGCTGCGCAGGCGGCGGGACTACATGCTGGAGCTGCTCGAACGGCATTTCCGCGGCCTGGCCGAATGGAACAGGCCTGCCGGCGGCTTCTACGTCTGGCTCCGGTTTACGGCCGGCCAGCCTTCGATCCGCAAACTGTTCCACGCCTGCCTGGAACAGGGCGTGTTAATCCATCCCGGCTACCTGTACGACCGCCTGGATGCCGAACATTTGCGGCTGTCCTATGCTTACGCATCGCCGGAGGAAATGGAACGCGGCCTGCGTATCCTTGCCCAGACGGCAAAGCGCATGCTGGATTAAATTCCGCATGTAACGCCCCCTTGCACAGCACACTCACAAGCACTCACGCAGTTTTGACCGCGTCACTAACGAATCCTACGCACGTTATGTGCTGAACATCAGCCGCGTTATTCGAGGCAAAACGAGCGCAGCAGTCCTATTTTCCCCGATATAAAGACGCTGATGTTCGTTAGCATTCAAATCGGGCCAAAAAGTACTCCATTACGTGTCTCAGGTTCGTTACAGCTCGGGCAAGATCAAATCACAAAAAAAGGGCATTCCCCGTCATGGTTATGACGCCCGGAATGCCCTTATGATTTGCTCCATTTGCTCCAAACGAAAGATTGGTGACCTCACAGATTGCTTCACGGATCGCTTCGTCACCCACTTTATCGCTCACTCCATCCCCGCTTTGAGCTACCTTGCAGTTCGAAAGTTCCCATCCCATCCAATCCAACCAAATCAGCCTTTTACCGCTCCCTCCGCGATTCCCTCCATGATGAATTTCTGGAAAAACGCATAGATCAGGACGACCGGAACGGCGGTCAGCACGAGGGACGACAGGATCAGCGGCCATTCCTTGTTGTACTCGCCAAACAGCATATTCGTTGACAGAATCAACGTATAGCGGTTAACGTCCGTCAGCATGAGCAGCGGCAGCAGAAAGTCGTTCCAGATCCACAGGAAGTCCAGAATCGCAATCGTTACCGTAATCGGCAGCAGCAGCGGGAAAATGATGCGGAAGAACGTCTGGAATTCATTACAGCCGTCCATCTGTGCCGATTCTTCCAGCTCGCGCGGAATAGACTTCACAAACCCGTGATAGAGGAAGATGGCCATATTGACGCCAAGTCCGACATAGATGAGGGCCAGCCCGTAGGTGCTTCCTTGTACCGCAAGCCCTTTCGCCACTCGCGTCAGCGGAATCATGATCGAGTGGAACGGCACCAGCATCGATGCCACGAACAGGAAAAAGATCAGGTTGCTCAGCCGTCCGGCTGTACGCGACAATTTATATCCGGCCAGGGAAGCGCAGAATACGATACCGCCGATGCCGAGGAACGAGACGATTGCCGAGTTCATCGAACTGCGCAGCAGGTTGATTTTGTTGAATGCGTCCGTATAGTTTTCCCAGTGCAGCGTCGTTGGCAGCGCGATGAATGATTGAAACATTTCTCCCTGCGTTTTGAACGAATTGACGACGGCCATATAGATCGGCAGCATGGCGAAGAGAGCACCTGCGATGAGCAGCAAGCGGATCAGGTAGCTGTTGACTTTTTGCATCCTCATGCTTCCACCTCTTTCTTCTTCATGACCGTAATCTGAATGAGCGTAAAGATCAGCACGATAACGAACAGCACGACCGACTTGGCGCTGGCGTATCCATAACGAAAATTGTTCGAGAACGCTTCTTCATAGATGTTCATCGTGATCACCTGCGTAGCCCGTCCCGGTCCTCCACCTGTCAGACCATACACAACTTCAAATACCTTGAACGCGCCGTTCAGCGTAAGAAAGAAACAGATCGTGATCGCATGGGTAATCATCGGCATGACCACGTTGCGCAGCACTTGAAACGCGTTCGCTCCGTCAATGACGGCGGCCTCCTTCAAACTTTTCGGTACGCCCTGCAAGGCCGCCAGGTAGATGATCATCATGTACCCCACGCCATTCCAGAGCGATACGGTCAGAATCGAGTAGAACGAAAACTGGGGATCCCCCAGCCACTGTTGGTCAAGGAACGTTATCGCCAGCTTTTCGGCCAGCTGCGGCAGCACTTGGGAAAAGATGAACGTCCACATGAAGGCGCTGATAATTGTACTGATCATGTTTGGCATGAAGAACAGCGTCCGGAACAATCCTTTGCTGCGCGTACGCGTCTCGATGAACACGGCGAGCAGCAGCGCAATTCCGTTTTGCAGAATCAGCATAAATACGACGTACTTCATCGTGAACCACAGCGAATTCAGGAAATCGGGATCTTCCTTGAACAGCTCCACGAAGTTGCCCAAACCGATGAAGCTGTAGTCCTTATTTAGCCCGTTCCAGTCCGTCAAGCTGTAGAACATGCCGCCGAATGTCGGAATGAGCAGAAATATGGCATAAATGATAAAGGCCGGTGCCGTAAACGCCAGCAAGGATAAATACTTTTTGAAAACATTCGTAGCCATAGGCCGGGTCCTCCCCCTATTTGCGATGAGCATATAAGCAGAAACGGGGGATGGAAGGCGATGTCTGCCACCCCATTTCTTCAGCTTAGCGACTGTGATGAATAAATGGCCGCTAGTGGGTTGACAAAGCTCCAACTGCTGTGGAGCTTTGTCAACAAAAGCGCGTACTCATTGATTCACAGTTTCCTACTTGTTGACTTTGTTGTACGATTTCCACGCCTTGTCGAGCGCATCGATCACCTGTTGTTGGTTCAACTGTCCGGAGTAGTAGCCCTGCAGCGCCTTGCCTGACTCATCCTTCACTGCCTGCGGTACCGACGGATCCTGATAGGCTTTGCCTTCATTGACGTATTTCATGGCATCGTCCACCCAAGGGAAACTTTCAAAGTTGTGGACTTTCGCTACCGGATTGAATTTGAGCGCTTCATAGAACGCACTGGAGTCTTTGTCGTCGAGAATGTAGTTCACGAAATCGAGCGCCACTTCCTTGTTTTTGCTGCTGGAAGAAACGGCGAGCGACGTGGACGTGCTCAGATTGATTTTGGTATCGTCCGGATTGTCGTTGATCGGCATCGGCGCAACGCCGAAATGGATGTCCGGGTTAGACTTCAGAATGGTCTCCGCATACCACGGACCCTGTACCCACATCGCCGCTTTGCCTGTTGCAAATGCAGCCGCTCCGTCGTCCGCGCCGACTTCCAGCGCCTTCTCCGTGCCGTTTGCCGTCACCAGGTCAAAGGCATCAAACATCGCTTTCATGTCGGAAAACGAACCCTGATCCTGATTCATTTTGTCCAGGAAATCCTTGTGCTCGGATTGGGTGAGCGCGCCTACCGTCAGCGGCAGGAAGAGCTGTGGTACCCAAGCTTCCTTGTAGGCCAGCTCGAACGGCGTAATGCCGGCTGCTTTCAGCTTGTCGACGACCGCCTTCATTTCAGTCAGCGTTGTTGGCGGTTCAAGCCCTTGTTCCTTGAAGATATCCTTGTTGTAGAGGTATCCCCATGACAGCGTTTCCAAAGGCACGGCAACGATTTTACCATTGGCATCTGTCACGGAAGGTTTCACCGAATCAAGCAATTTGTCGACGAATGGCTGATCTGACAGGTCTTCCAGATAACCTGCCTTGCTGAACGGCGGAATTTCGTTGACCGCGTGCAGCGCGAATACGTCAGGCGCGTCGTTCGAGGCCAAGCGTGTCTTCAGAATCTGCGCAGCATTGTCCGCCGGCGGCATCTCCAGCTGCACGTTTACTTCAATGTTTCTCTCCGCCTTCTCCTTGGCCTTGAACTGTTCTATATATTTATCGTAATGTTCCTTCAGCCGAGGTTGCGCAACGAATATTTTCAAATTGACCGTACTGCCGGATGCAGAGCCTCCCTGCGATTCGTCCGTTCCCGTGCTCTGACCGCACCCTGCGAGCAGTACGCTGACCAGTACCGCACTTGCGACGCTTTTCCATACCTTCATCTCTCATGACCTCCCGGTGTGACTGGTTTGTCTTGCATAAGCCCATTATATGCCTGCAATGAAAGCGCTTCATTGGACAATACGGAGCTCTTGCATTGGATTATTTTAAACTTTGTCCCTTGCGCATCTCTCCGGGAGACAAGCCGAAATGTTTCTTGAACACCCGATAAAAATAGGACACATCCTCATACCCGACCATTTCGGCGATATGTTTGAATGGAATGCTGTCGTCCATCACCCATTCCTTTGCCTTGGCCATCCGCAGCTGCACGATGTAGTCGACAACCGTGATGCCGTATTCCTTTTTGAACGCCTTGCTCAGATATTCCTTGCTGACAAAAAAGACTTGTGCCAGCTGCTCCAGCGTGATCGCTTCCATGCAATGCTGCTCCATGTGCTGCCTGACCTCTTCAAGGTTCAGCTTATTCTTGAACTTCCGCTGCGCGATCACGCCTTCCAGCGCCTGACTGTAGAGGTCAAACGTCCAGGCCAGCGCCGCTGACGCCGTTGTCAATGCGGATGGAGGAGCAGGCTTTGCTGCCGCAGATTGCTCACCCGCTCCATTGGAACTGCACAGTTCCCCGAGCAGGGTCTGCAAATCATGGACGACCCTGCCCAATTGCTGCGGTTTCCGCATGTCCTCTTTTTCCAGTTTCTCCTCCAGTTGGTTGAAAAGATCTCGCAGCTCCGGCATGTTCAGTTCGTTGAATCGAATGCGGACCTGCTGCTGAAAACGTGAAAATTCCCCAGCAAACATCCGGGAATAAGGCTCCCACCCTTCCGGGCTGTAACGGACCTTCTCCAGATCACGCTTGCACTTTGCAAGCACGGCGTTCAGCTCATCCGGATTAACCGGCTTGAGCAAATAATCCGCTGCCCGGTGCCGAATGGCATGTTTCGCATAATTGAAGTCATCATAGCCGCTCACCACGATCACTTTGATTTGAGGGAACTGCGCGCTCAATGTTTCCAGCAAGGCAACCCCGTCGGTGCCCGGCATGCGCATATCGGTAATGATGATATGGGGATTCTGCTGCTGCAGCTGCTGCAAAGCCTGATCCCCATCCTCCGCTTCGCCCGCAACGACCATATCGAGTTCCTCCCACTCCCCCAAATTGCGCAAAATATCCCTGTTCCACGGTTCGTCGTCGACCAATAACACTCGATAAGGCTGCACGCTCATACGACTTCTCCTCCCTCGTCAAACGGAATGCGTACCGTCACTGTCGTTCCCTCTCCTACTTCGCTGTCGACGCTCATTCCATAACCAGGACCAAAATGCATGGTGATGCGCGATGCCGCATTTACAAGGCCGATGCTTGTCCCGGCACTCCATACCCGGTCTCCCTCTATGGCTACACGCTCCAGTCTGGCTTGCAGTTCGCTCCGTTTCCCGGCATCCATGCCCAGCCCGTTGTCATGAACGCGAATGATGATCTTCTTCCCTTCCCGAGCAACTTCAATGTTTAATTTCCATTGCGCCTTTTTGTTTTCCAGGCCGTGCACGAACGCATTCTCCACAATAGGCTGAAGTGTAAGCTTCGGAATGGCACATCCCTTCAGATCAGCTTCAATCTGCAGATGGTATTCGAGCCTGCCTGCAAATCGCTGCTGCTGGATCAGCATGTAATGTTCAAGCTGGTCCAGCTCGCTCTGGAGCGAAACCAGCCCGTCCGGAGCCCGCACGATGTAGCGGAACATCTCGCTCAGCGCACGAATCACTTTGTACGTGTCGGCAGGCTTTTGCGAATACACCATGCCGCCGATCATTTGCAGCGTATTTTGCAAGAAATGCGGGTGGATCTGGGACTGCAAAGCCTTCAGCTCTGCCGTACGTTTATCCAGATTCATTTGGTAGTTTTCGCGGATATGCTCGCGGATGCGGCCAGCCATGCCATGCAGGTTTTTTTCCAGCAGCCCGATCTCGTCCACGCGTCCGGTGCGAACCACCTCCCTGTCCTTGATGAGCCGAATGCCTTTCATGGCATTGGCCAGACTGACGATCGGCTTGGCCGTGCGCCAGGCAACGAGCGCTGCCAGTCCCACCGAAATCAGCGTAGCCAAGCCGCCTACGACAAGTCCGTATTTCATCGTTTCCAACGCGCTCTCATTAATGACATGGGCAGGCACGATCTTGACGAGACGCAGTCCCGAAGGGTCGATGGAATGGTAAAAGACATACTCCCGCTCGGTACGGATCAAACCCGCATCGTCTTGGGTATCCGCCAGTTTGTCCAATGCTTCTGCCGAAGGCTGGAATTCGGAATGGGGCTGATACACCGGATGGCCTGACGGGTCAGAGATGTACACGGTGTAATCGCCCCGGCCATCCAGCAGCTCCAGCGTCTGGTTGAACACGGTCCATTTGATTTCCAGGCTGATCGCCCCGATCTGGGCCTGGTCCTCAAAGCGGTTCATGCTGCGGGTCATATGGAATTTTTCCGGGTCGTTCGGATCATTGATAATCGTAAAATCTTTGTGCTCGGCAAAAAGCTCATGATACTCGGCCGGAATGCCCGAAACCGATTTAATCCGGTTTTCCATGGAGTTGAACGTAAACAACGTATCCAATTCCTTCAGGTACAGCTCCACGCCGAACACATAATTGCCGGCAGAGTAGTACACGCTGTTGAGCATGTTGAACACGGCCTTCTGCTCGTCGAAACGGCTCGAGGCCGACGCATCCCGGTTCAGCGCCAAATACTGGTGCACCTCATCGCTGATCTGGATCGAGTAAATCAGGTTGTTCATGCGGGCGAACTGCTCTCCCAAGTAAGCCGAAGCCCACTTCATGTTGGCCCGGTTGGTCTCCATAATCTCTTCCTCCATCGAAGAGCGGGCATTTTCGGCCGCCATCGCGGTCATGACCAGCACGGGCAATACCGCGACCAGCGTCATCGTCAGGATCAGTTTGTTGCGGATGCTGCGTTTGAACGGATCAGCCAGCTTGCGATACATTTCGGTAATCATAGGCGCATTCCCCCGATCGCGCTTGAATATAAAACGGTGCATCCTCATTTCTTCCGAGGCAGACATTCGCGTTCAGCGGGAGTCCGCCATGAAACCTACGGGAAGCAAATGTGTCGATATGTTTATAATTTCCGATAGGACAATGAAACGCCCCAGCATAAACAGCAAGGGCGCCTCCATCTCTATATTTTCACTTAACAAGCCAATGTAAACCATCATGGACCAACCACGTTAACGGTCGTTTATATTTCTTCAATAATTTGCATTCCCCATCGTTCCAGCTTCAGCTCCTGACCGGGTTCAACCGGTTCATCCGCATGAAGCTCTCTCCCGCTGCCGTGCGGATATATGAACGAAACCGGATTGTCGGAATAATTAAAGTAATAACGAATCGTTTTTCCCTGTCCGTTGACGCCCGATTTTACGATGAATGGGAATGCCAGCTCCTGATCGGCCCCCCACACGCCGGATTCCTTTAGAACCCGCTTAAGCACTTCGCGGATTACCGCTGAACTCGTGAAGCACCCGACATAGGTTGCTTTTCCGCTCCCATACGCGTTTTGCGTGATGGCGGCATATGTGCCCCAATGCGGATGATCATACCAAGCGAGCACTTCGGCCGTCGTCGGCGTTATCAGTTCCATCCAGGTGTGCACTTGGTTTTGCCCTTCACCGACTTGGAAAGGGTCGCCTTGAAGCGATACATGCTTTGGCTCCACGAACATGCTGTACTTGATGCCGCAAGCTTCGCTGATGATGCCCGGCTGGCGCGTGGAGCGAACCTTGATATGTTCGTTGGCAAACCCGCTTTTGAAAGAATACACGACATGGCCGCCGTCCTTCACGAAAGCATTAAGCCTTTCCAGCAGTTCGTCCGGAGCCGCGTACAGCGCGGGCACCACAATGACATCATAACCTTCTAAGCTCTTCACGGACGGGTCGATGAAATCGCAGCCCACGTTCATTTTGTATAACTCGTCGTACATCCAGCGCACCACGTCATTATAGGTTTTATCGCTTTGGGCTTGAAAGCCGAACCACTTGATCGACGTGAGCGCTTCGTTGCTGGCAAGGACGGCTACGCGGTTCGTTTTTTTCAAATTGACCAATTGCGGGCTCCATCTTGCAAAATCACGTCCAATCGTCTTCGCTTCCTCATACACCGGATTTGGCTCGAAGTCATGGCTCAGCAGTCCCTTCCAATACGTTTCGAATGAATTGTGCAGCGAATGCCAATGCCAGTAGGCGACCATGTTCGCTCCGGAAGCGAGATGGCTGAATGCTTGCAATCGCAGCTGCCCCGGATAAGGGACCCAGTTCAGAAACGCCTGGGCTTCGGTCTCCATGACAAGATAGTTTGCCTGTTTGGTTGACCGGGCGACGTCGCCGCCAAACGAGATTTCGATCCCGGTCAGGTCATCTTGGGAAGGATGATAGATATCCACGCTCGTGATGTCGAATGGCTGTGATGCAGCAAAATGGTTCACATCTCCCTGGATGCCGTAGGAATAACCTCTCCAGTCAAAGTCGAAGTTCTGCGTCACGAACTGGCCTTCCTGCTTGTATTCGTTCACGATGCCGACCTGCCATGCCAAAAAGTCCGTGACCAGCTGACGCTGGAATTTGGCAAACTCGGCACCCAAACTGCCATTGATCGTGCCTACCACGGAAGGGAAGTCCTCCCAGCTATTGATGCGGTTGCTCCAGTAATCGAGTCCAAACTCCTTGTTCAGCTCGTCCAGGGAAGCAAATTTGCCACGCATGTATTTGACGAATTGCAGCTGCACGTTATCCCCTGCCGTATTGTAATGCTTCGTTTCATTGTCGGTCTGATAGCCGATCACCGCCGGGTGTTTGCATACGCGCGAGATCAGTTTGCGAATAATGCGCTCGGCATAGAACAGGTAGGTCGGGTTCGTGATGTCCATAATCTGGCGCGCTCCGTATTTGCCGGGTCCTTTAGCCGTCGTGGCCAGCACGTCCGGATGTTCCTTGACCATCCACGTCGGCACGGCGTACGTAGGCGTTCCGACAATGACCTGAATGCCGGCCGCATGCATGGCGTCCAACACCCGATCCACGGACGAGAAATCGAATACGCCGTTCTGGGGTTCGTGCGTGCTCCAGGTCGATTCCGCAATGCGAACGACGTTAATGCCCGCTTCCTTCATCATTCGTATGTCTTCGCTCAATCTTTCGTAAGGCATATATTCATCATAATAAGCAACGCCGTACATCAATCGGTTCATCATCAGCACTCTCCTTTGGGTCATCAAGGCATCGGTTTTTGCACTGGCTCATGCAGTGAATTCATCCACAGATAAATGGTAGCGTTTCCATTATTATCGGAGAAAGACTCCCTTTTCGGGAGACCTTAGTCCGCTTCCCCACTTCATGAGACTTCATTGCCGCCTCTAAACTGATTATAATGAAGTATAATACGGGTGCCGATGGCACAAGGCAAGTTGTTTTTACCCTTTTCCGGGGTAAACCTCTGATTCAGGGTCAAAAAGGCTCTGTCCGCATCTGCCGATAATCCTCCGGCGTGTTCATGTTGGCCAGCTGCCGTTCTGCTGCATGAACGCCGGCGTGTTCCAACTCGTCAGCATCCGCATAACGACAGCCGATTTCATCCAGCCAGCGGGTCACCCGCAAACGGTCTTCCTTCAGCCGCTGTTCCAATCCGGGAAGCACGCTTCGGTGATATACGCCTGCAATTGGATGAATGCGCCCGTTCACTCGCGGCACAATGACGGGCGATTGCATGTCCGATTCGGCAGCAATCCTTTTCAAGCCAGCAAAAAGGTTGGTTTGGACCCGCGGCATGTCACAGGCGCAGACCATATTCCAATCGGTCCTCGAGGCCTGAAGTGCGGCGTGGAGACCGGCCAGCGGTCCCTTTCCCGGATAATGATCAGGGACGCACGGATAACCGAATCGTTCATAATCGCGAGTATGCTCCCCGGCCGAGATGAGAATCTGCGAGACCTCCGGGGCCAGCGCGGCTGCAGTCCGTTCAAGCACTGTGGCGTCATTCAGAACAAGCAGCGTTTTGTTCGTTCCCATGCGGCTGGACAACCCCCCGGCCAATATGATTCCCGTCCATGTTGTTGCATTCGTCATCGGTATCATCCCTTTATTCCAATCATGATAAACTTATTCTATACATTGAATCCCCTTTCAACAAATGATACATTTGAACAATATGACCCGGAAAGGATGGCCCTCTTTGGATAGAACCGTGCCTGAAAGAGGAAACGCCTCTTTAACCTCACTCAAACTGTATAACTTTTTCATTTACGGCGCCATCTCCATCTTTGCCGGCTTTCTGCAGCTGTACCTTCAGGAAATCGGCATGACGAAGCTTGAGATCGGCAGCCTGATGGCCATCGGCCCGTTTGTATCATTGTTTGCCAACCCGTTCTGGGGGTACTGGAGCGACAAGTCCCGTAATATCCGCGTTGTGCTGATGTTGATGATGGCGGGTACCTTTGTGTTGGCCCAAGCGGTTTTCTATGCACCGACGTATTCCTGGATTTATGCATCCATGATCGTTTTTTATTTTTTTCAAAGTCCCTTGTTCGCTCAAACCAACAGCCTCATCCTGGGATATATCGACGGAACGTCACAGAAGTTCGGCACATTCCGGTTATGGGGTTCACTGGGCTGGGCGTTGACGGCGGCGGCAGCCGGTCCGCTGATCGATCGTCTGGGCATACGGAGCGTCTCCATCGTGTTTGCCGTCATGATCGTCATTGCGTTTGGTTTCTCGCTGCTGCTGCCGAGACAGCCCATCGCTTCGGACACGCCTGTCATCACGTTCCGGCGGTTCGGCAGGGTCATGTTCAACCCGTATTTCATGACGTTCATCGGCCTCGGCGTGCTGGTGTCGGTGCCCAATGCCATGAACAGTACCTTCATGTCCCTGTACATCACGGAAATGGGCGGAAGCAAACAGATGGTCGGTTATGCCATTTTCACGTCTTCCATCCTTGAGGCAGTCGTCTTCCTGCTGCTGGATCGTCTGCTCAAGCGCAGAATGAGCATGCTGCTGGCTTATCTCGTTCTCATCTGCCTGCTGTTTGCTCTCCGTTGGCAGCTCATGGCCGGAGCAACCAGCCCGCTGGAAATCGTGTTCATTCAGCTGACGCATTCCGTGACGTTTGGCGGTTATTTCTACGTCGGCACCCAGCTCACGATGCTGTTCATCCCCAAACCGTACCGATCCTCCGGCCAGGCGGTATACACGATGGCTTGGGGCGGATTGTCCGGCGTTATCGCGGGCCTGTTCGGGGGCTGGCTCTTCCAAAATTTCGGTGCCGAGATCATGTACAACATCGGTGTGTTCTTCTCGCTGATCGGCGCAGCGGGATTTGCCGTCATGTGGCTGATGAACCGCCGAAACGGCTACCAGCCTGCGGTACTGACCGAACTGGGCAATATGGACGAAGAGGATCGATAGATGTTGTCCAGGCCTCTTGGATTGCTTAGCGAATCCCCCAAACTCAAAAAAAGAGCGTCATTCCACGGCCATGGCCATGGATGACGCCCTTTTTGCATATAAGTTATGCCGCTTATTTTACTTTTTCGGGAGCTGGAACGAACTTTTCAACGATACAACCCGGTTAAACACGGGACGGCCCGGTACCGAATATTTCGGATCTACGCTGAAATAGCCGTGACGGAAAAATTGGAATTTGTCATATGCTTTTGCTTCCTGCATTTCCTGCTCCACGAACCCGTGGACCACTTCAAGCGAATTCGGGTTCAATTGGTCCAGGAACGTTTTTTCCGGCTGCCCTTCCAGTTCTGCCGCTTCCTCTTCTTCTGCGGATTCGGCTGCGATCAGCGGCTCGTACAAACGGAACTCGGCAGGTACGGCCTGCGTCGCTTCCACCCAGTGGATCGTTCCCTTCACTTTACGGCCGGTGAACCCGCTGCCGCTCTTCGTTTCCGGATCGTAAGTGCAATGAATCTCGGTCACGTTGCCTTCCGCATCCTTGATCACGTCGTTGCATTTGATGAAGTAGGCATGCTTCAAGCGCACTTCGTTGCCAGGGAACAGACGGAAATATTTGTTTGGCGGATCTTCCATGAAGTCGTCCTGCTCGATGTAAATCTCGCGGGAGAACGGAATTTGGCGGCTGCCCATTTCCGGGTTCTCCACGTTGTTTTCCGCTTCAAGCCACTCCACTTGGCCTTCCGGATAGTTGGTGATGACCACTTTCAGCGGCTGCAGGACAGCCATCGTACGCGGAGCTTTCAGCTTCAGGTCTTCACGGACGAAATGCTCCAGCGTTTGCAGGTCGATGACGCCTTGGCTTTTGGAGATGCCCGTCTCGAACACAAAATCGCGAATCGCTTCCGGCGTATATCCGCGGCGGCGCAATCCGGAGATCGTCGGCATGCGCGGATCGTCCCATCCGTCGACGTGGCCTTCGTCCACGAGCAGCTTCAGCTTGCGTTTGCTCGTCACCATTTGGGAAAGGTTCAGCCGACCGAATTCGTACTGATGCGGCTGGCTTTCCATCTCGCATTCGGCAATAACCCAGTCATAGAATGGGCGTTGATCCTCGAACTCCAGGGAGCAGAGAGAATGCGTTACGCCTTCGATGGCATCTTCAATCGGATGCGCGAACGCATACATCGGGTAGATGCACCATTGGTCGCCCGTATTATGATGATGGGCATGAGAAATCCGGTAGATCACCGGATCACGCAAGTTGATGTTCGGCGATGCCATGTCGATTTTGGCGCGAAGCACCTTTTCGCCGTTCTGGAATTCGCCTGCCCGCATGCGCGTGAACAGATCCAAGTTCTCTTCCACGCTGCGATCGCGATAAGGGCTGTTTTTGCCCGGCTCGGTCAGCGTACCGCGCATTTCGCGGATCTCCTCGGCCGTTTGATCGTCGACGTATGCTTTCCCTTTTTGGATCAGCAATACGGCACGCTTGTACATCTCGTCGAAATAATCGGAAGCGTAACGTTTCTCGTTCCACTCGTATCCAAGCCATTTCACGTCCTCTTGGATGGAGTTTACGTATTCCACGTCTTCCTTGACCGGGTTCGTATCATCGAAACGCAGGTTCGTTTTGCCGCCGAATTCGGCACCCAGCGTAAAGTTGATCCAAATGGCCTTGGCATGGCCGATATGCAGATATCCGTTAGGCTCCGGCGGAAAGCGGGTAACCACTTCCTGGACTTTTCCGGACCGGAGGTCTTCGGCAATGATATTTTTGATAAAATTGGGAGGGGTAGTACGGTTCTCCATCGGTATCAACCTTTCGTGTGTATGGATTGAAGCATTCAGGAACGGCAACCATTCCCGCAGTATTTCCTTCATGGTACGAAGCCAAATTCCGTGCGTTTTCTTTTCTTTGGAAAAGTTTCGTACTGCTTTCATTTAAATATACCTTTAACGCGGAACGAGTTCAATAAATAACGGCACCAAATTGGGATTTTGCGCACTGGAAGATAGGCCTAAAACCATTTTGACTGGTTCCCGCGAATCATGTAGCATGATATTAGGAAAAACGCAGACCAACGCATGCCACTGAACATTCGGAGCGCGTTTTTCAGCCATTATGTCTCGCGAAATCAGAGGGGCATTTCACGGGGAATTTGACCTTTCTGACGTGCGAAAACATCATCATTCAGGGGAGGGATTCCCGTTCTGAACACACTAAAACTGACCAAAGAACAGCAGGATGAAGCCATACGGTCCATACAGACCTATTTCGCGGACGAACGCGGGGAAGAGCTTGGCGACCTGGCGGCTTGGGGCGTGCTGGACTTATTCATGACCCAGTTGGCACCCTACATATATAATCAGGCATTAAGCGACGCCCGCACGACCGTCAATCAGCGCATCGCTTCCATCGAAGAGGACTTGTTCGCCCTGGAGCGCAAACCGCCGCGTTCCCGCTGATCACCCATTTTACGAAGAAAGAAGGTTGCACTCATGTTTACCTATGCATTGGATGAATATACGGAGCTTCGCCCCCTGGCCCTGGAGCATGCCAAAACGTTATTCGAGCTGACGGACCGCTCCCGTGACCAACTGAGACATTGGCTCCCTTGGGTTGACCAGGTTACGGAGCTCGATCACACGACCCATTTCATAAGCAATGCGTTAAAACAGGGCGCAGAGAACGGCGGATTCACCGCCGGCGTCTGGCAAAAAGGAGAGCTGGCCGGCGTCATCGGATTTCATGAAATCAACTGGACCCATCGTTCCGTCAGCATCGGCTACTGGCTTGGCAAAGGCTTCGAGGGCCAGGGCCTGATGACAAGCGCCTGCCGCGTCCTCGTGGATTACGCGCTCGTAACGCTCGATCTGAACCGCGTCGAAATCCGCTGCGCCACCAACAACAAACGCAGCCGGGCCATCCCTGAGCGGCTTGGATTCGTGCTTGAAGGCGTGATTCGCCAAGCGGAGAAGCTGCCGATCAAAGGTTACGTCAACCATGCCGTATACGGCATGCTGCAGCATGAATGGGAGCTTTTGCGTTAAAGGACTACATAATTTCGGCTTCATCGGCCTTGCATGCGATATATCATCGCCGCTTTTACAAGCACGGGCTTTGAGTGCCCCTCGCCTCTTGGGAATGCCCATTCCAGGCGAGGGGCTTCTTTAACGTTTGAGATCACGTTTTTACTGTAAAACAAGGTCGTTTCCAGCCGGTCGAGCTGCCCATCCATCTTAGCGCGTAATCGCCCTTGTTGACGGTGCTCGCCCGCAGAGCCGTGCTGGGCAGGGAACAAAGCCATGGACGCAAACGGACCATAAACACGCCATTTCACCAGAAATAGTGTGTCTGTGGTCCGTTTGCTTCTGCGAGAACGCATTTCCGATCAAATAAAGCACTCAGGTTCACTCAATTCTCGAACTTCTACTCTGAAGCATCCTCTTTGCGCTTACGTCCCCAATCGTTATTCGAACGCAGCGTTACAGCGCCCGCATCATACCGCCATCCACCACCAGCGATGCCCCGGTAATGTAGGTGTTTGCCCCGGACACCAGAAACAGCACAGCCTTTGCAAACTCCTCGGGTTCGCCGTAACGGCCTAGCGGAATTTCGGTCAGGAACTGCTCCGCCACTTCCTCCTGTGTGATGCCAGACTGTTCTGCACGCGCGGCATCCAATTCGCGAATACGGTCCGTCCCGATCCGACCTGGAGCAATCGTATTGATCAAAATGCCGTAAGGCCCAAGCTCCTGGGATAACGTCTTGGCCATGCCGAACACCCCGGTACGGAACGTATTGGATAAAATAAGGCCGGAAATCGGCTGTTTGATCGATGATGACGCGATATTCGCGATATGTCCGCCATGCTGCTTCATCAAAGGCAGCGCTCCCCGGATAAGACGTACGTAGCTGAGCACGTTCAGTTCAAACGCGCGCTCCCAGTCTTCATCCGTCAACGACTCGAAAGTGCCGGAGGGCGGCCCGCCCGAATTGTTGACCAAAATGTCGATTCTGCCGCCGGACCAATCCCCGGTTTTGCTCATAAGCGCATCGATATCTTGTTTGCGGGTAACATCGGTCACGCAGTACTCGACTCGCCCGCCACCGCCCAGCCCCAGCAGTTCCTGCTGCACGGCCTTCAGCTTATCCTCATTCCGGCTGGCAAGCATAACGTCGGCGCCTTCAGCAGCCAACTGCTTCGCCACCGCCTTGCCCAGTCCCTGACTGGATGCAAGCACAAGCGCCTTTTTTCCCCGCAGTCCCATATCCATCATTCATGCCTCCTAAGTGTGGTATACCGTTACATTCAAAGCGTCAATCGCTGAGGAGAGTTCGACGATGCATCCTACCCCTCCACAAAATAGCCCATCAAAATATCGTCCACATATAGGCCGTGAATATAAAATTCCGCCACCAAGCGGCCTTCCGTTTTGAATCCGCACCGTTCATAGAAAGCTACCGCCCCCGCGTTGCTCGACAACACCCGCAAACGCAATTTTCGGATTCCTTGCTCCGACGCATGCCGTTTCATGGCATCCATTAATGACGTTGCAATGCCATTTCGGCGGTATTCGGGATGCACGGCAATATGAATTTCATAGACATGGCTGTTGCTGTGCATTCCCGTGGCAGGCCGAAACCCTACCAGCCCGCATACCCGATCCCCCATGGTTGCCACCAACTGGCTGCCTGGAGGGCAGTGCTGCAAATACTGCTGGCGGGAGCGCCATTGCATCGGCGCAGGTGAGGTCTGGTCCGTCCATACGAGCGCATCCAGTTCCATCAGCTGGTCCGCATCTTTCATTTCGGATAGACGTATATGGTATGTGTCCTGTGTGAGCATGTTTTTTTCAACCTTTCCTGCATTCATTCTTCCCTTGTCCATGTATTGTAGCATAGCTCAAACCTGCAGCTAAAATCCCTTCCTTAACTCTTAACCTTGACGTAACGTAATCGTTTATACTTAGGCTCAACGGAGATCACAGCAGGAGGTAAGGGCGATGAATATCAAGGAAGCTGCCGACCGGCTTGGCATTTCGGCCAGGGCCATTCGTTTCTATGAGGAAAAAGGACTCCTTCGGCCTGCCAAACAACCGGAGAACGGTTACCGCATCTATACGGAGAACGATATTTGGCGTTTACAAACCATATCCGCCCTGCGCGAGATCGGCATGTCCATTCAAGACATCGCCCAGGCACTGGCCGAAATTGATCGCGGCAACCCGCAGAAGCTTGAGGAATACCTGGAGCTGCAGCAAGCCGTTATGTATGCCCAGTGGGTCGAATTGAAACGCATGCTGGATACGACCCAGCGCATGATCGATATCAACCGCTCGGACGGGCCTCTGAACGTCAGCCATCTCCATGATCTGGCTCAAAGTGCGCGCCGCCTGAGGGAAGCGCGGCAGAACTGGCACGACCGCTGGAATTACGACAAACAAGCCGCCATTCATGACCAGCGTGTCCGTAGCGCAGGCAGAAGAACCACGGAGGAGCAGCTCCCATCGAATACAGAGCATCAAACATCTGCTTCGGCTGCCTCGGAAGCGGAGGACGGATCTGCCTGCGGATGCATTCCGGAAGAGGTAAACGGAAGCATCGGGCACGCCGATGCCGGGGAAGATTCCTCCTTTTCTCTCTATGACAACTATAACGAGGCGCTGGAACAAACGGCTAACTGGATCAGCCCGGCTCAGGGCGAAAGGGGCCTGGATATCGGCACAGGCACGGGCAATCTGGCCGGAAAGCTGCTGGAACGCGGTGCCATCATAACTGGCATCGACCAGTCCCGGGAAATGCTTCGCGCCTGCCGCACCAAATATCCGGAGATGCAGGTGAGACTGGGCAATTTTCTGGCGCTGCCCTTTGCCGATCGGTCGTTTGATTTTCTCGTCTCCAGCTTTGCCTTCCATCACCTGAGTCCGGATCAGCAGCAGCTGGCGCTGCAAGAGATGCAGCGTGTCCTCACCGCACGGGGACGCATCGGTCTGACCGATCTCATGTATGTCGACGCGGCATACCGTGAGCGATACGTCCGTGCGGCGGAAGCAGCAGGCGATGAAGCAATGCTCCGCGCCGTAAGGGAGCGCCATTTCCCTTTGCTGGACGAGCTGTGCCGCTGGCTGGAACAGCACGGCTACGTTACGAAGGCGTTTCGGCATAATGACCTGCTGCACACCTTACTCGCCGTACCTTTGCGATAAAAAAAGATTGATTCTCCTTATGCCCATAGGAGGATCAATCCTTTTACCACTCGTCTTTTGGCTATCCAATCGTCACTTTATAGTATTGCAGCACATTATCTGTATAAAAGCCGGCACATCGGTATAACCCCGCCGCAGCTGCATTGAATTCATCCACACAGATAGATACCTCATGGATCGAATCTTTGAAAAACAGGTCATTGAGCGCGGCATAAAGCAAATTTTTTCCGATTCCCTTCCCTCGGTACTGTTCATCTACGGCTATATACTCAATGTTGCCTTCCTGAAAATCCGGCTCAGCTTCAGTATAACAATACCCTGCAAAATCCCCTTCGACGATGGCAACATATAATCTGTTGTCTTCTTTATTGGCAAGCTGCAGCACATTTTCCGCATTATAATACGTATTCGGGAACGTTCTGGCATGCAAACGAATAAAGTCTTCATGCCACTCAGGAGAAATCTTCTGAACAGCGTGATCCAAGCTCCAGGAGCATTCAGGCTTTTTCAATTTCATGATCATATGCCCGCCCATTTTTTTGGCCTGTAAATATTCCATAAACTCGTGACCTCGAACATTCTCCTTATTGTAGAATCCATGGTATTCCCTAACTTCACTCCCAACTTTAGCGATGCCACGGTTCCACAAATCAGCAGCAACGGTTATGTAATCTTGATCAGTACCGTCAATATAGGGCCCCCACATCTCCGCATTCCCGGTTTCTTCATCGATGTTCAGCCCCAGCACTCCGATGATGCGATCATTTTCCAATACCTGCGTGAAATAACGCTCCCACCTTCCTTCCCCATTAAATTCCTCATGAAGGGTTTTAAGGATTTCGTCTTCCTGATCACCTACGTAACCGATATGGTGTCTCTTTTGCACATTCAATTCGGCAATGAATTTGGAGATCCGCGCTAATTGGTCCAACCCCAACCTTCCATTCATGCCATCCACCTCCCTGCCCCAAGAACACTTACCAACGGGACATAAGTATTGGGAAAATCGATACCAAGTCCAGATTCTTGATGATACAAAATCATACATTTAAATACATAATTTCACAACACATCTTCTCTTTCAAATGAATTCAGTTCTTATGTCTTTCAATCTACAAAACTACGAAAAAATGCCTTAGTCCCACAGATTGTGGAACCAAGGCATTCGCCACTTTGTTAACTTTACATGTAGATATCAACAACTGCACGCTCAGTGCTGCTGCTTGCCTGTCTGAACTTGTCCAGCGAAATGCAGAGGCCGCCCTGACGGTAACGGTTATTCGTTTGCTCACCGGATACGTCTTTGCCGTCCACGGCTACGCGCTGCACACCCGTGCTGCCGTTCAGGTGGTACACAAAGGTTACGGGGGTACCGGCGTACTCGAATTCGAACTGCATGCCGTCCAATTCGGGAGGAAGCACCGGGTCGATTACGAGATCGCCGCCGTCCTGCCGAATGCCCAGCGCATTGGAGATCAGCTGGTTCATGTAGATCCCCGGGCCGCTGGAGTAGATTCTCCATCCGCCTTTGACCGGAACGGCTCCCGTGCGGAGCTGTTCGAAATGCTCCTGCGCCTCGTAACGCGTGTTGAACTTGCCGTCCGAGCTGCTGAAGTACGCATTCGCTTGGCGAATCTCCGCGTTCGGCACCACTTCGCCGATGCCGACCGGGTTGATGATCGCAAGGCCGTCCCACACTTGATCGGTTTTGCCCAGCTTCGCCATCGCTTCCACGTAACGGATGTGGGCATGCACGTACTGCAGGCCGATTTCCCGCCCGAAGTTGGACGCCTGCTCCGCACGTTTGAAATGCGAGCTAACGCCGCCGGCATACTGTGCGGGGCGGTTCATCAGGCGAACGCCGTCCGGGCACAGGAACTGCTCGCGAATCAAAGCATAGTGCGCTTCGGCTTGCTCCGGCGTCAACAGTTCGCCGATCATGCTGCGCGTCATCGGCAGCAGACGGTACTGAATGCCTGTTTCTTCGTCGGTTGGATGCAGCATCAATTTCGGTTGGTCGGCGTGCTCCATGTATACGAAGCCAGGAATCACGTCCGTGCCGAGCATATAGCGGTTGAAGTCGCCGCGAATGCCTTCGGCCAAAGCGCCCAGCTCTTCGGCAAAGGCCGCGTCTTTCTGTTGCAGCGCCCCGGACAGCACCTTCATCGCTTGGTACGTCAAGGCCACGGTCCAGCTGCTGACCATGTATTGCTTCAGCTGTGCATTGGCCGGCTGGAGTGTATCGTCCCAGTCGCCGTCGCCGTACGAGGACAGGAACGTGTCGTGCAGGAAATGGGTACGAATGTACTCGATCTCTTTTTTCGCATGCTCCAGCACCGTGAACGTTTCGTCCGTAAATCCAAACTCATGTTTAACCGTATAAGGAACCTTCTCGTCCAAAATCGCATAATCGCGGGTCGACGTCAGATAGTCTGCCAGCACTTTCAATGGCCAAACGATAATGTCGCCATGGCTCTCTTCCTGCTGGATCGCATAATAGTTGTCGAACATGAACCATTGCGGCCAGCTGCCGTCGTCTTCGTATTGATGCGTGTACACCATTTTGATGATGTCCCGGACTTGCTCGTATTTCTGGGTAGCCATGAAATATTCCACCGGTCCCTGACATACGTCGCGCGTTCCCCATGCGGCACCGCCGTATTGCTCCAGTCCATGAGGTACGGAGTAGTGAACAAGCATGTTGTGGGTATACCACCAAGCCAGTGCGTTGACTTTAAAGAGATCCTCCGCGCTTTGTCCTTCTCCGCGGGACAGGCGGAACCCGTTCATCACCCCTGCGAAAAATTCGCGGTATGCCTGCACTTCTTCCTCAAAGGACAGCGCCTTCGCCTCGGCTGTGCCGTTCGCGCCCTGCTCCAAAACGCCTTCAATCGTCATCGTCCATTCGCTGGAGCTATCCAGGCTTAACACGACGAGAGACGCGCTTCCGCTTCCTACGCCGCTCGCCAGTAAGGTCTCGTCCCCTGCGGCAATGGATGCACCTTCCACGGATAACCGGTATTGCAGCCCTGGATACGCCGAGGAACTGATCGCTTTCGGATCGGCCTTAAACACGAGCACTTGGCCTTCCTGCACCATATGCAGCGGATATTCGTACTCGTTTACGTTCATCGTGATCTGGTTGGTCACCAGGTAACGGTATGCCTTGCCGCTGGCAGAACTTACGTTGAGGCGCACTTCTGTTGCATCAGTTGTGGTATAGTTCGTCACCACGATCATGTCGGATGCGGTTTTGTACATCCAGCGCACGTAGTTGAAGCCGATTTCGAACAGGGATGGCATCGTCAGCAGGCGGTATTTCCCGTCCATTTCCACGTAGATGCGCTGTCCTGCCGTTTTTGGCACGTTCAACGCGTTCCGCGCATTGCTCATCATTTTGTTGAAATTGGTGTTGCCGATGACCAGTTGGGAATTGAAAATACCGTACATATACGAAGTCGTCGTAATGACCGGCGTTCCGAGCTTCACGTTGCGCCCGCTCATCAGAATATGACCGTGCGGACGCTCCACCAGCAATTCCTTCGCTTTCAGCACAACATGCTCATAGTTCTCCGTAAAGAAGGACAGCAGCTTGCCCTCGCCGCGCTCTTCCTGATGGCGCTGCGGGAACAAAGCTTGCACCTCTTCTTCGGACATGTCGAGCGCAGCCAGAGGTTCGCCGATCATGGAGGAGCGCTTCACTTGCTCCAACGTTTCGCCGCTTTTCAGGCTGCGGTTTTGCACGGATTCCCAAGCAGCTTCGATCTCTTCTCCATATTCCAATGCAGTGATGGCGGCAGCATGATCCGGTTTGGCCAATCCGTAGAACACCACTCGTGCTTCGCCGTCCAGCTTCAGCAGTTCGGATTGCAGGGCCGTGTAAGCAAACTCATATTGATACGTTTCATTGGCCAGTTTGGCATGCTTCAAGCTTTCCGGTTCATTCGTTTCCTTATAGGACAATCCGAAGAACTGAAAGCCATCCGTGGAGTATCCAACCGCCCTCGTGAGCGAGCCTTGCTGCATGTACGGAAATGCACCGCCTTGCGGTTGGTTTTGACGGGAGCATACGACGTATCCTTTCGCTTCATCCTCGAATACCGTATGATCGATATACTGCGACAGATACGCTTCATTGCTGCGCACGGCTCCCGGATCGGCCAAACCGATATCCTGCCCGTAAACGACGTCCACGCCGTCATGTTGTCCATTCAGCGTCACGTCCCAGAACCACACGCCTTGCGAGGTTGCCGTAAATACGACCCGATAACCGATCGCTTGCCCGACCCCTTCCGGCTGTACGCTGCCTTCCCAGATCAGTTGATCGCCAGCTTCCCCACCATGGGACAGCTTGCTGCCGGAATGAACGCCCAGCAGCGGATACGCGCTAATGGATTCTCCTTCATACACCCGCAAGTACAGATTGTTCAAAGAACCGTCGAGCGGATTGCCGAGCAGTTGATTCAGCATCGTGCTGCCCAAAGAAGCCTGGTACAGGTCGCCGCTGTTCATGAAAGTAAAAGTCAGGTCCCCGGCCTTCAGACGGATGGATTCATGTGTTTTCGTTGTCAATTGGCTCACTCCTTAATGAAATGTACTACAAAGAACGATGAATCGAAACGTTTCGATTTTATTGGAAAACAATAGAGGTCCCTCTGGAAATTTACCTGAGCAGGCAAACTTCCATCGATGAACCTATATTACCTATGCATTGTCATGAGGCTGTTTCCCATGAACCGGAAGTTATGCCTCACTCCATGGGCCATTTGGCCAAGCTTGCCAAGCGCTGCCCAATGATTGGGGCAGCATACATATATACACTCAGCTGCTCCAGCACTCAGCCACTGACACCTCTTTACGCGCTGCCTTCCAGGCCCATTATGGGGTGGGCCTGCAGGCAGCAGCTACGCAGGCGATACACCCGATTCGGCTTGCACAGCACGAACAGAGCGGCGCTCTACCATGTCGATCGTCAGCGTATAGGAGGGGTTGACCGCTTCGCCATTCAACATCTGGAACAGCAAATGCCCTGCGAGCGATCCGGCTTCGTGCTTGGGCTGGCGTACCGTCGTTAGCGGCGGGTGCACGTACTCCGACAGCTGAATATCGTCGAAGCCGATCACCGAGATATCTTCCGGCACCCGAATGCCGCTCTCCTCCAGCGCTTTCAATCCGCCGATCGCCATCTCGTCATTCCCGTAAAAAACCGCCGACGGAAGATCCTTTTGCATGATCATCATCTTGGTTGCGCTATACCCGCCCTCGCGTACGAAATTCCCGCTCAGGCGCCATTTCGAGCGCTCTTCCAGGCCAGCCTCCTGCATCGCCCGGATATAACCTTGATATCTCAAAGCGTTATCGTACGAATTGGACGGCCCGCTGATATAAGCAATCGTTCGGTGGCCGCCTTGGATCAGATGACGCGTAGCCAAATATCCGCCCTGCTCCCCGTCCACAAGTACATTGACCAGATGGTCTCCGGACAAATGGCGGTCCATCACGATGATCGGAAAACGCTCCCCGGCCGACTCCACCAAAATATCGTCATGGATGTTATGCGCCAAAACGATGGCTCCATCCACCCTCTTCTCACGCAAAAACCGCACGGCCGTCGAATCGCGGCCCCCCATGGAGCTGCACGCGATCAGATCGTATCCGTTAGCCAACGCCACGTCCTGCACGCTGCGGATCAGTTCGGAATAATACGGACCCGACAAGTCGGTCAGGATCAGCGCAATCGTATTGGTCCGGCTCCGCTTCAGGTCCATGGCAAAGCCGTTTTTGCGGTAATTCAGTTCCCGTGCTGCCTCGAGCACTTTAGCCCTGGTCTTGGCACTCACCTTGCTGTCCCCGTTCAATGCATAGGATGCCGTCGATAATGCCACACCTGCCAGCTTGGCCACATCCTTAATCGTTGCCATTCCACGTTCGCCCCTTCTTACAAGAACAAAATCTCATTTTAACTACATTTTATACTGTAAATGGTTATAACAACCACTTAATTCTATACAAAAACATGATATTGATTTCCCTCATTTGATTCGAAACGTTTCGAGGTGTTTCCAAAAAAAATGGACCTGCTTGCGCCGGCTTGAATTCCAGTATACACACCCATCTACGTGGGTGCTCGTTCATCAAAACAACTTCAAAAAATGAAGAAGATGGAATAACGCCCATGTTGCTTTAAAAAAAACAGCTTATAAAACCATGCATTGAAACGTTTCGACACTATCATTATAGACGGAGTTGACAGCGATTTCAACCATTTTATCCATTTTCGCAGAATTAAGTATGCCCGCTGACTCGTTTTCGTCGTCATACACCCCATAATTACGCAAAGGAAGGGCAGCCCGGACCCCCCCCTTCTTTTGGTATTGCGTTAAGGAACGGTCCCCCCGCCCAAAATGGCGTCGGCCTGTTCCCGAAATTGCTGTGCCGCCTCTTCCGGCGTAATCCGGCCAAATAAAAGCTGGTCATATAAATCGCGCAGCACCAGGGTCACTTCCGGCGTCTCTACAGGGTCGGGAGGATCGATGGGACTGCTGTTGTTTTCCACCCAATCGATATACTCGAATACCCGCGCCAATTCAGGCTCAACCAGCTGCTTCATCTGCTCTTTCACAGTGGAAGATACGGGCACGCCCCGCTCTCCCTTGAGCAGCATATTGGCTTCCAAATCATTGACGAAAAAGCTGATGAATCGTGCAGCCTCCTCCTTGTGCCTGGAATTGCCCGCGATGGAGAAAAACATGCCCGGCTTCAGAAACAATCCTTTGTCATTGTCTGGTCCCGGCATCGGCGCGATGGATAAAAGCTTGCCATAACGCTGAACGGTGCTGATGTACTGATTCGAATATCCCCAGCTGAATAACGCCTCGCCTCTGTAGAACGGATCACTATCCGGCTTGCCGATGTCCGCGGTCCAAATGTCTGGCGCAAAAATCAGCTTGCTCTTCGCCAAGCGCTGCATCCGGCCGAAGTAGTCGACGAACAACGCATCATCCTCGTACCCGAGCCGTTTGCCGTCCTCGTCATATAACTTGTAGCCATGCTGCCTCAGATAATACGCAAAGAACTGTTCCGGGGTGAAATAGGTGCCCACGTAGACGTCTTTGCCGATCAGCTCCTCCCCCATCCGTTCAAAATCTTCCCATGTCCATTTCTCGGTTGGCTCCTCGATCCCTTGCGTCTTCAGGACTTCCGGATCGTACATGCTTAACATGGCATTGACGCCGAGGCTAAGGCCATAGACCTTGCCGTCAATGCTTCCGCCTTGCACCTGCTGAGGATCCATGTCTTTCGTGTCGATTAGCCCTTTATCGATATACGGCGTCAAATCCTCCAAAAGCTGCAGCGAGCTGTACTGGGACAAGTAGGAAATGTCCATCTGAATGATATCGGGCAAGGCATTGCCCGCTGCGTGGGGGGCCATCCTTTTCCAATATTCGTTGAAGCTGCTGTACTCGTATTCGATGCGTACGTGCGGGTTCATCTCCTCATACAGCTTGATAACGGCAATGGTCGCATCGTTGCGAAATTCGCCGCCCCACCAGGCTATGCGCAGCGTAACCGGTTCTTCCTCCACGATCATGCCGGGCCGATGGGCAAGCTGGGGTACACATCCCGCAAGGGCGATCATCATGCCGATGATCCCGATCATTCGCAGCCATCTTCCCACAGCTCTTCCTCCTTTGGCAGCGGCAGCATGACCGTAACCCGGGTTCCGTATCCCGGCCTGCTCTCCAATGCAATATCGTACTCTTCCCCAAAAGACAAACGCAATCGCTCCCTGATATTCAGCAGCCCGATGCCGGTGCCTCGCGTTTCCACTTCGCCGCGCAGCACGCGTTCCACATATTCCGGGGCCATGCCTGGACCATGGTCCTCAACGATGACCATGAGATTCTCAGCCTGCACCTCAGACCACACCCTGATCAGACATGGCCCGACTTGGGGCTCCAATCCGTATTGAATCGCATTTTCAATCAGCGGCTGCAGTGTCATCTTGGGTATGGAGCACCCAAGGTACGCAGCGGGTACGTCCAATCGGAAATCGAGCCGCTGCTGAAAACGATATTTTTGAATCGTGATGTAGTGATTGACGATTTCTAATTCTTCGGCCAGCGTGATGACGTTTTTTTTGAAGCTGATGGACGCGCGCAGCAGGTACCCCAGCGATAGCACCATGCGGGATATTTGCTCCTGCCGGTTTTTTTTGGCCAGCCAGTGCACCGAATCGAGCGCGTTGTACAAAAAGTGGGGGTTGATCTGGGCCTGCAGCGCCTTGAACTCGGTTTCCTTAATGACCAATCGACTCGCATAATTTTCTTTAATCAGCGTATTGATGCGCGTGATCATTAGCCGATAGGTGCGCTGCAGCAGCCCCAGCTCATCCATCTGTTGGGACGCCGGCATGGAGATGCTGGCATCCATGCTTCCAAGGTCACCGTGCTGCACTTCCTTCATTTGCAAAGTCAACTGTCGAATCGGCTTGGTGAGGCTGCGTGCAAACGCCATTCCCAGTCCCAGCATAAACACGATGGCAATCAGATACACGACGACGAGCGCGTTTTTCAGCCAGATGACGCTCTGGAACACGTCTTCGTAAGAAACCATGTTGTAATAGCTCCAGCCTGTATGTCCCGATTTCTTCTGGGCCAGGAACACAGCCTTTCCGTTCAAATTTTTGATCTCATATCCACCGCTTCCGGGAAGCGGTTTCAAACCGGAGGATACTGACTCTGGAAGCTTGCGGTAGGGGTACACGACTTCGTCTCCCGCCTTCAGTACGATGTCGCTGTCCTCGCTGTCGATCCCGGCATAGTCCTCGACGAGCCGTTCGATATGGATACGCAGAAACAGAATACCGACCGGCTCCAGCGTCATGGGTTCATAAGCCCGAACTTGGCGTACCAGGACCAGCATCGGATCGTCGTCATCGGGGTACAACCAGCGCACCGCGCCATCTGCCCGTTCGGCGGCCTGAATCATTCGATCGTATTTTTCCTGCGGCACGGTCAGCGTCTCGCCATATTTGTTCACCATGCCTTGCGCATCAATCAGATGAACGGACTGCACGTATCGTGCAGTCCCGCTAATGTGCTCCCAGAGCCGATCCGTCATCTTCTTGCGTTCGATGAAGCTTGAGTAATCCGTCTCGTCCTGCAGCAGTGATTTGAGCGCCTTCTGAATGACGTTATCCGAAATGATATCGAGGGACAGTGCCTCCAGTTTTTTAAGCTCCACATCCACCGTGGAGGATGAAAGGTTCAGCAGCCTCGATGATTTGTCATACAGCTGTCGGTCGTAAACGGAGTACGTGTAATACAGGGAAGTGAACGCCAGCGTGATGACCAGGGCCATCATGAGCATAATCATGAGAAACATTTTCATTTTGATGCTTAATCTGCGGTAGGCTGTCATGGCAAGTGCGCTCCTTTGCACCACGTGTTAACACTACTTATATCACATGGAGGGGAGACTTTCTGTCGAATTGGGACAAGATCGGCCAAAGTATGACCATGAATGCATATTGCCCATCCGATGAAGCCGTTTCCCGCATATCGCCTGCGATCGCCATCTAGTATGCAAGACAGTTATTTGGCTTGATAACGGTCGTAAGCAGCCTGATGCACCTCGATGGCCCGATCGATGCCCATGCTTTTGATCGTTTCCACCATGGCGTCGAATTCGGTGATCGGTTTCTGCCCACTGATGATGGCCGTCATCGTTTCATTCAAATACGTGTTGACCTGGCTCATGATGGATGTGCTTGTGCTCGCTTCTTCCGTCGACAGGCGAATCGGGGGCAGCGTGAGTGCCGAGCTGGATTTCATCCATGCCTCGTTGGCGGCTCGCTGTCCATCATCGAAGAGCAAAGCGTCCAAATAACGGCTGTCCTGGTTGATCGGGCCGTCCATGATGGACAACGCATAAGCAGCCAATGCCTGGTCATACGTCAGCCCTTGGGGATTGTTCGTAATGGTTTCGGTGAATTTCACACCGTCTCCATCCTTTACGTAACTCTCGTTCTCGATTCCGAAGTTGAACAGATCGCTGCCTTCCTCACTGTAATTGTAATCCATCCACTGCACGATATATTTCAATTTGTCCTCATCGGCAGAGGAAGTGATGGCTTCGCCGTAACTCAACACTTTGGTTTCCATATTAAAAGCGGCATAAGGCGTTCCGTCAGGCGATATCGGCGAAGTTACGCCGGTTACATTGAAATCCGGATTGGTATCCCGCATCAGGTTGAAATATTTGCCCATGCCGCTGAATACGCCGCCTTGATAGGCTCCTGCCAGATTGTTGGTGACTTTGTAGTCAAATGCTTTGCCGTCATTGGTCATGATTTCGGGGTCGACCAGCCCTTCCTTGTACCACTGAGCCATCGTTTCCAGGAAATCACGGTATCCGGGCTGGATCGGTCCGAATTCAACCTTGTCGCCATTCATCTGAAAACCGCCGATCACGCCGAAGCCTGGAGCGAAATCGTGCAGCTTCGTCAGGTTGCCGGGACCCCAGTTGCCGGTGAACGGGAGTTCATCCGCCTTACCGTTGCCGTTCGGGTCCTGCTCCTTGAACGCTTTGAGCACCGTATGCCACTCGTCGATGGTTGTAGGCGCTTTCAGATTCAGCTTATCCAACCAATCCTGACGAATGATCAGACCGGAGGTGGCATTCAGCTTGAGCGCGTCCAGCTTGAGCAGCGGGAACATGTAAATCGTTCCGTCGTCGAGCGCAATCTGTTTCTTGACGTCCGGGTCGGATTCGATAATCCGCTTCAGGTTTGGAGCGTACTGGTCGATCAGTTCGTTCAGTCGAATGATACGCCCGTCTTTGATCATCTTTTCCGGCCCGCCCACGGCATCGGCCCAGTTGTAATAGATGACGTCAGGCAGCTCCTTGGTCGAAATCAGCAAATTGAATTGGTCGCGCTGCTGTCCGAGCGGCGGATGCGTGAAATTGACCTTGATGCCGGTCAGCTCCTCCTTCTTTTTGTAAGCGGCAATTTCACCGAAATTGCCGAGGGAAGCCGTCAGCTTGGCATCATTTGCCCGCCAGTAATCAATGGTGAACGGCTCGCTTGTAATCGGCAGCGGAATTTCGGTCAGTGCCTCGGCCTTAGGCTCCGTGCTCTCCGCAGGCTTGGCTGCTTCCTCTTCCGCACCTCCCGAACAGCCTGCCAGCAGTGTCATCGTCAGCAGGGAAGACAGCAGGATGGACCCCATTCTTTTTTTCACGTTGTTCGCCTCCAATTAAGTCATTTTATAAATATCGGAAGCCGTGCATCATGCGCAGTCAGCTTCCTGATATTGCAACGAAAATATCATTTATTGTTTCACGGCACCGATCAGGGCGCCTTGGACAAAGTAACGCTGGATGAACGGATACACCAGCATGATCGGCAGCGTCGAGATGATAATCGTGGCATACTTGATGTTTTCCCCGATGGCAAAGCCCGTATCGGCTCCCGCCCCCATGGCCTCCGTGCTGCTGCTGATCAAGATATCCCTCATAATAATTTGGATCGGATACAAGTCCTGGCTGCGCAGATATAACATCGGGCCGACATAATCGTTCCAATGATCGACCGCGTAATACAGCATCATGACGGCCAGAATCGGCTTCGACAGCGGCAGCACGATGCGGAACAGGATCCGGAAGTCATTCGCCCCGTCCAGCTTCGCCGATTCGATCAGGCTGATGGGAATGCCTTCAAAATTCGTTTTCATGATAAGGAAATAAAACGTGCTGATGGCACCTGGAATGATCATCGCCAGACGTGTATCGACCAGCCCCAGGTTTTGAATGAGCAGGAAGGTCGGAATCATGCCCCCGCCGAAAAACATCGTGAACGTGATCATGCGCATCAGCATTTTTCTGCCCATCAGATCGCTGCGCGACAGCCCGTACGCCGCGAGCGAAGTCATCAACAGGTTAATGGCCGTACCGACGACTACATAGAACAGCGTGTTCATGTACCCGGTGTAAATGCGCGTATCCTTAAACACGGACTTGTATGCCTCGAGCTGGAAACCCTCGGGCAGCAGCATCAGAGACCTGGAGCGCAGCATCTGGTCCGGGTCGCTGATCGAAGAATTAAACACATAGAGCATCGGGTAAAAGCAGATCACTATGATCATGAGCAGCACCAGTGCATTGATCGCATCAAAGACGCGTTCCCCTATAGACCGTTTCATCGCTTCACCTTCCGATCACCAGAGACTGGTTGAATTGAGCTTTCTGCTGATCGCATTGGCGATAATAAGCAGAGAGAAATTGATGACGCCGTTGAATAACCCGATGGCGGTGGAATAGGTATAGTTCCCCTCCAATATGCCTGACCGGTATACAAAAGTGGATATGACGTCCGATGTTTCATAGGTAGGGGCGGTCTGCATCAACAGGATTTTCTGGAAGTCGGAGTTCATGACCGCCCCCAGACGCAAAATCAGCATGATGACGATGGTCGGCAGAATGCCCGGCAGCGTAATGTGCAGCAGTTGTCTCCAGCGGCCCGCGCCATCCATTTTGGCAGCCTCATACAGCTGCGGATCGATGCTGCTAAGCGCGGCCAAAAAGATAATCGACGCCCAGCCTGCGCCCTGCCAGATGTTGGACAGGATGTACATCGGCCGGAACATGTCTTTTTCCGCCAGAAACATGATCGGCTGCATATCGAAAAATTCACGAATGACGTTAAACAGTCCGCCGTCCAAGGATGAGAACGTTTTCAACATTCCGACCACGACGACGACGGAAATGAAGTGTGGCATGTAGCTGATCGTTTGCACGGTGCTTCTGAACCATTTTTTGCGCACTTCGTTCAGCAGCAGCGCAAGAATGATCGGAGCCGGGAACCCGAACACGATGCTGTAAAAGCTCAAAATGAGCGTATTCTTGATCAGCCGCCAGAAGTAATAGCTTTCAAAAAACATCGTGAAGTTGTCAAACCCGATCCATGTCCCGGACAAGATGCCCTTGACCGGACTGTAAGACTCTTGAAACGCCATCAGCAACCCGTACATCGGCCCATAGCTGAAGATCAAATAATAGGCAACGACGGGAATGAGCATCATGTACACGTACCTGTTGCGGATCAATTCTTTTTTGACGACGCCCCATCTGCCGGATGGTTTCAAACGCCCGGATGGCATGACCGGACTTCGTTTCAATTCCATTCTCCTTGCCCCCATTCCTGATGTTCATTCACCTTCATATGGATAATGATAAAATCCGGAAGCGGTTCTTCCCATGTCCATTTCCGATATGTTAATGCTCAAAACCGAGTTCTGTCCGACAAAAAAACACCCTGTCGCCATAACGGGCATACAGGGTGCGACTATATAAATTGTACGGTACATTCCCATAAGAACGGAGCCGGCTGAACGAATCGGGTTACGGCGCTTTTTTGAATTCCGAAGGAGAGAAGCCTGTGAGTTTCTTGAATACTTTGCTGAAATAGGGCCAGTTCGCCCCAAAACCCGTTTGCTCCGCAAGCGAGGAAACCGTGCATTCCCCATCCTGCTCCAGCAGTTCCATCGCTTTGCCGATCCGGTAACGCATGACGTAGTTCGTGAATTTCTCGCCGGTCTCCTTTTTGAACATTTTGCCGATATAGTCCGGGTTCATATAGATCTCTGCCGCAATCGCCTGAAGCGTAAGCGACTCATCTCCGTACCGCTTTTCCACCAGCTGTTTGACGCTTCGCACCATTTGCGACTGCCTTGATCGCTGCTGTCTGTAGCGCTGCATGGCAATGTCTTTGGCCGTGCCGAGCAGAAATTGCTGGAACGAAAGAAGCGTGCTCGTCTCGATCATGCCGGGCAGGCGCTCCATATGCCTCTTCATCTCGTCCGGGCCGGTTAAGCGGATGATCTCCATGAACATCTGGATGAGATAGGACTTCGTCTGGGAAATGTCGTAACGCAGATCGGTCAGCAAACGGAAGCTGCGATCCAGCTCGTTCTCGGCCTCCTGCCAGTGCCCTGATTTAATGGAGGTAACGAGGCGTTCCTGATCAAATTCGAATTCGGGCAGTCCTCGCTCCTCGGGAGGAAGGAGGTCCCTTTCCATGATAAGGCTGCCTTCCCCAAGGTAGAAACGATGATTCAGGTAAACCAGCGTCTGCATGTACAACTGCCGTGCCTGTGACAGCTCCCCTGGCTCGCTCAGCGCGATCGTCAGGTCGTAATGGTAATATCGGGCAAACGTATCACGGATTTCGTCAATGCTGCGAAAGAGCTGATCTTCCGTGAGTTTATTCTCGATCATGAGCAATACGTGCCGTCCGACGGTTGTGCTGAGCATCGGATTACGGACGATATCCTCGGCAATGTTCTGAATGGCAAACAAATGCATGAATTCGTGCTCTCCCTCAATTTCGACCAGCAACAGCCGTACCTGCTGGCTTCGGAACTGCACGCCGAACAGCTCGCCAAAATGCTTCCACTCCTTAGCGCCATACGTCTTGTTTGTGACGAGCTCCTTCAGGAAATATTTCTGCGCATGCGGCAGCACCCGTTCCAAATTAGCCTGGATCGATTGCACAAACCGCTCCTGATCGGTCCATTCGTCCTTTTCGCCCACCAATTCGCCGATGGCTTCCACGAGGCTTTCTTCGCTGCACGGTTTGAGCAAATAATGCTTCACCCCGTACTGCATCGCCTTCTTGGCATATTCGAATTCCGTAAATCCGGTCAGCATAATAAACGAGATGTCCCGGTATTTCGAAGCTACTTTCTCGACGAGCTGCAGCCCGTCCATGCCAGGCATGCGAATGTCCGAAATGATGATGTCCGGCCGTTCGCGCTCAATAAAAGCAAGCGCTTCCAATCCGTCTTGCGCGGTGCCAACCAATTCCGTGCCGAGCTGCTTCCAATTCATGACGCTGGCGATTCCATCCACGATCAAAAATTCGTCATCGACCAGCAGAACCTTATACATGTCTGTTTCCCCCTGCTCTATATGCGGATCACATCTCTATTATATGGGTATTTTGCACAATTCCGGTCATAAAAGTTTCCAGTACCGGCTTTTGCGCAATGTAAGGGAAACAGCTTCTACACAATAACGGAGAGGGCAGGAAGAATCTGGAGAAGCGAAGCGGTCTAAAAGCTTTCTGAAAGAAAGCTGCATCGGAAGCATAAGCTTCACCGGATTTCCCTTTGAAAAAAGGGGATCAAAAAAATCCGGGGATAACAGGGATCGGAAGATGGTTCTGACCACGTAGTGACTCCGTGTAAAAATCATCGGTTCAACTTATATAATGTCAAAAAAGCCGCGTGCGGACCGAGGCATTTGCCTCATCCGAACGCGGCTGAACGCCGAAATAACAATGTGATCCTATCGTGCTTTCACGGCATGAATGAAATGTATCGTCTCAAACGCGGCCAGCCGGTCGCTTCGATCCTCGAAATAGCGCTGCTGAATGTCTTCGGGCGACAAATGCTCATACACAAGCAGCCCGGCATCGGCCAGCAGGGACTCTATTTCTGCATACGTATAGCAGGACTGCATCGGTTCGCCGCCCATCGCCGCCATTTGCACCATTTTTTCTACTCTTCCCGAAAGACCTTGCGTGCTGAATGTTCGTTCATCGGCATAATCGAACACGATAGAGCTTCCGGCAGGCAAATCGGCAAACAGCTCCCGCAACAAGCGTGCATTCACTTCTTTACTCAAGTAATACGATACGCCCAGCAGGCTGAAAAATGTTTTCAGCTGCCCGAATCCGGCATCGGTTAGTTTCCGGATTGCCGGTTCATGGATAAAGTCCATCGGAACCGGATGCAGGTGAGAGGGAACGTCCAGGCCAGCCCGGCCCAGCCGGTCCAGTTTGGATTGCTGCGTGGCCGGATGATCCGCTTCATAGATGTGAAGAAGTCCTTGGAGTTCCGGGTGCCTGAACGCAAACGTATCCAGCCCTGCGCCAAGAATGACGTATTGCCGGGTCCCCAGCCGCACCTCATTCATCAGACACTGCTCGCAATAGGCTGCCCTTGACAACGTAATCGGAGCAAGCTGCACATGGACGATCCATTTCAGCGTTTCGTCCGGGTCGTCGGCGTAACGCTCCGCGATCTCTGTGTTGAAAAATGCAATGCCCTGCGTCATGTTTGCGCGAATCATGGCTTGTTCTTCGGGTGTAATCAGCTGCTTGGCTAGGAAATCGTCAAAAATAAGCGGGGTATCATGCTCACTGTGGTAGGCGCGGGCAAAAGCCGAAATCAGGGATGTGATGCTGGACTCATTCTTCTTCATCGTCGAATCCTCCGTATATACAAAAATAGAGTTCCCCTGGCCAGGAGAACCCTATTATATACGCGATCATTTAATATGTAAATTATAGCATAAATAAACTTTTTTGTCAAGTAAAAATTCCGCTATTGGCGAAAAAGCGACCTTCTCCTTGCCGGACGAAGCCGGACAAGGAGTCAGGCATCCAGCCCGTACTCCTTGGCTTCCCTGCCGCGGTTCATTGCCCCATGGACCAGGAAGCCGATGACCGCCACGCCCGCCATGGCCGTGGCCAGCCAGGCTACGGGAATCAGTCCCTGGTGGTCGTACATGACCCCCATCGCATACGGCCCGATGACCCGGCCCACCGCACCGATGCCGCCGGACAACCCGATATAGAACGGGGCAGCCCTGCCCGCATGCTCTGAAATAAACGCCGGGGTCGCAGGCGAGATCAGCATTTCCCCGAACGTAGCCAGCACCATCGCGAGCACCATGCCCGGATAATTATACATCGTGATCATGACCAGGTAAGCCATACCGTAAAATACGGCGCTCGCCGTCATCTGCGCATTGGACGTGCGTGCCATGGTCCGCTTAACCCAAGTGGTGAACGGTTGGCCCACAAAAATCAGCACGCCGTTCAACGTCCAGAGCAGGCCGTACATTCGTTTTTCCATGCCCTCGGAGATGATGTACGGGGACACGCCCGTATTCCAGATCGAGTTGCCGAACAGCAGAAACAGCACGCCCAGGCTCATGAACAGATACAACCTGACATTGCCGAGCAAAGCCCATGTGCTTGTGCCTGTTTGACCGGTCCGGCTGCGTTTGGCAAGATGCACGCCCCCCTGTTCCGGCTCTGCTTTCGACAGGTAGAACCAGAAAAAGACCGCAAATGCCGCTGATGTCACCCCGTTCAATACAAAGCTGAGATGATACGAAAAGTCCGCCAAAAAACCGCTGAGCGCCGTTCCTATGGCTACGCCGATATTGTTCGCCACATAAATGACGTTGAACAGTTCCGCCCGCCGCTCGGCAAACCGGAACCCGACAAATGCCTGGATTGCAGGCAATGATAATGAACTGAACAGGCCGATCCAGCCCATGGCGCAAATGAATACGACCCAGTAGGCGCTAATGAACGGCAATGCAAACAACCCGGCCGCATTCAGCGCAAGCGAACCGATGATCAGCTTTTTGACGCCGACGCGGTGGTACAATGCGCCCCCCAGCAGTTGGCCGAATATGCCGCCAAGCGACTGGATGAGGATGACGAACCCGGCATTAGCCATCGTTCGTCCTAGTTCGTCGAACACGTACATCGTGGTCAGAGGCCACATCAGGGCACTGCCCGTAGCGTTGACCAAGCTTGCGAGCAAAAACACTTTTACTTCTTTCGGATACGTATCAAGCCATCTCAACATGTCGATTCCATTCTCCTTCATTCAAAACAAAAGCCTTCGCTCCGGCCGTCTGATCAGCCCTGAGCGAAGACATGGATATTCTAGGTCTATTCGTTCATTGTTGTTTCCACTGCCCTCAGTCCATCTTACCCGAAAACATGACATGCGCAAGCACACTCATTGACGCTTCACTTCAACAGTGGATGAGAAAAAGGTCGCTCCATTGCCCATGTCGGACAATCGGTTTGGCGTCAGCACGTTGACCCGCTGTTTCCGTCCCGCGCCATCCCACCATAATCCTTGGCTGATGACCGTCCCCGGCAGCATCGCATCGCTGACCTTCGCGACCAGCTCGATGCGCCCGCGGTCGTTCCAAACGATAATCGGGTCGCCGTCGGCCACGTTCCGGCGCTCCGCGTCTTCAGGATGAATGTGCAGCAGCGGCATTTTCTCCATCTTCTGATGCTTCGCCGAGTTGGCGAAGGTGGAATTCAGGAAATTATGGTTCGGCGGGGAAAGGAACATCAGCGGATATTTGTCTTCTTCGCTTGGCCGGCGCTCGCCATCATACCCTTCCACCGCCGGGCGGTATGTCGGCAGCGGCGGCAAGCCGCGCTCCCGCATCGTTTCCGAGTACAACTCGATTTTGCCGGACGGCGTGGGCAGCGTTTCGAGGAATGTGGCATGCGCCGCCATGTCCAGCTTCACGAACCGGTTGGCTTTGAGTGCTCCCAACGTAATGCCATTCATGTACGGATTGCCCGTATCTTTTAGCGCATCCGCGATCATTTGCTCCGGCGTTTCGCTGAATATTTCTGGGTCATACCCCATCGCTTGTCCCAGCAGCGAAAACAGCTCCACATTGCTTTTGCTCTCCCCGATTTTCGCGATGACCGGTTGCTGCAGCTGCACATACTGATGCCAATACGATGTGTACAAATCCGTTTCTTCGAACGAAGATGCCGCAGGCAGCACGATATCGCCGTATTTGGCGGTATCCGTCAGAAACAGGTCATGCACGACCGTAAAAAGGTCTTCTCTGGCAAAACCTTGCATAACCCGCTCTGTATCCGGCGCAACCACCAACGGGTTGCTGCAATAAACCATGAGGGCCCGAATCGGCTGCTCCGCCTCCAGCAGCGCTTCACCGATCCGGTTCATGTTCACGACGCGCGGTTCCGGGTTCGCTCGCAGTTCCGGGCGCTCCAAGGCATCGCCGTTAGTGCTGGCATAACTGTTCGTGCGCACGGCCCCGCCGCCGCGCTTCAGCCAGTGCCCGGTAATCGCGGGCAGGCAGGCAATGCTGCGCACGCTCATGCCGCCATGGTCGTGGTGCTGCAGCCCGTTGCCGATATGGATGTAACCCGCGTCGGCGCGCCCGTACAGCTCGGCAAGCTTCACGATGTCCTCGGCCGATACGCCCGTAATCCGCGCCACCCGCTCAGGCGTGTACTCGCGGACATGCTCGCGCAGCGCCTCGTGACCGACGGTATATTTTTGCATGAAGGCTTCGTCCACCATCCCGCGTTCAAACAGCACGTGCATAAGTCCGAGCGCAAGCGCGCTGTCCGTGCCTGGATAGAGCGGGATGAACCAGTCAGCCCACTGTGCGGTGCGATTGCGATGCACGTCGATGACGACGATTTTCGCCCCTTTTTTGCGGGCTTTCTCGGCCAGCACGACTTGGTGCATGTTGGTGCTCACGATATTGCCGCCCCATACCACAATGACGTCCGCGTGCTCCGTATCTTCCGGCAATGTGCCGCGATTGGCACCCATCGTATATTTCCAGCCCGTATTGCCTGCCGCATTGCAGATTGTCTGCTCCAGCACGCTGGCACCCAAAGCGTTGAAAAAACGTTTGTCCATGCCGTCCACGCCGAGAATGCCCATGTTGCCGTAGAAATTGTAGGGCAAAATGCATTCCGGTCCGTACGTCTCGGACAACGCGCGGAATCGGGTCGTGATCTCGTCGATCGCTTCGTCCCAGCTGATGCGTTCGAACCGCCCCTCTCCCTTGGCGCCGACACGTCTGAGCGGATACTGCAGCCGTTCCGGATGATAGACTCGCTCCGTCATGTTTCTGACCTTGTTGCAGATGGCGCCTTTGGTGATGGGATGATCGGGATTGCCCGTCACCTTCACGATTTTTCCGTTCTCCTTATGTAGCAGCAGGCCGCACGTATCCGGGCAATCAAGCGGGCAAACCGCCGGAAATACGCCATTGTCCTGATCGATCATGTCCTTTCTCCTCCTCCTGCAAAATGCTATTGCTATATCATATCGCCAATTCGACTTTTTGCGCAAAAAAATTTGCTTTACCTGATTCACCTAAAGATGGCGCGGGTACAATATAAGCAAGGCATCAGGTTAGTGTTTCCCCACTTCCTCCTTATGCCATATCATGGACCACTCCCGAAATTCGCCATGGACAGGTTTCGTTCCCCCGAACCTCTTCATGGCGAATTTACTTTTCTGCGGTTTACATTTTTAAAATGGTAAAAAAACAAGTGCAGGCGTCCCTGCACTTGTTTCGTTATGAGTATAAAACGGTCCTCTTCACGTTACGTTATAACCTCTCGCGGCTTACGAACCTCACACACCTTATTCGGGTTGATTTGGCCGTCTTGCATCGGTAACGAACCTCATGCTCTTCTGTCAATAAAGTGGACACTCTCGTTTATGAGGTTTTTTGGTAATACTGTTGCTCGAATTCCAAAGGAGACAGGTAACCCAGTGCACTGTGTGAGCGTTTGCGATTATAAAAGAATTCCAAGTAGCGATATAGTGCTTCATAGGCTTCTGCCTTCGTTTTAAATCTAGGGATGCGATAGATCAGTTCTCGCTTCAATGTGCTGTGAAAGGCTTCAATACAAGCATTGTCATAGCAGTTTCCAGGCCTGCTCATACTCGCTTTCATCCCATACTGTTCCAACTTGCGTCGATACTCTTTGGAAGCATATTGTGCTCCACGATCAGAGTGGTGGATGAGCCCTTTTGCTGGCTTTTTCGCAGTATAGGCCTAGTTTAATGCATCCATGACGAGATCAGTGGTCATGCGGTCGCTCAGCTTCCAACCTACAATTTGCTTGGTATACAGATCCAAAATGCTGGCTAAATACAGTCTGCCCTGACGGCATGGGATATAGGTGATGTCTGCGACCCATTTTTCGGCCGGTTTTGAAGCTGAAAAGTCTTGCTGGAGCTCATTAGGCGCTACCGGAAACGTATGTCTGGAATCCGTTGTACACACTTTAAACTTAAGCGAAACACAGGAACGAAGTCCGTTTTCGCGCATGATGAAGCCGACCGTACGCTCCGATACGACCCAACCTTCTTTTAAAAGTTCATTGCGAATACGAGGACTACCATACCTCGAATCCGAGTCATGATAGTGCCACAAAATTCGATTCGTAAGGCGTTTCCTCCGCTGATCTCGGTTGGATGGTGCAGCCAAACGCCATTTGTAGTAGCCACTCCGAGACACTTGCAAGACCTTGCACATCTTCTCCACTCGAAAGTCGGAGCGATACTCTTCGATGAATTGGAACCTCAGTTCTTTTCCTTGCTGAAGATGTGCAGCGCCTTTTTTAGAATAGCCAATTCTTCTTTGAGATCTTCAATTTCACGGTCTTTCCGGCGTTGTTCTGCTTCATTGGCCCGTAGTGTTTGTTCGAGATTTCGGATCTTTTCGGGATGATTGACGCTTTCCTGATCGAACTGCCGATACTTGGTCATCCATTGACTCAGCGTACTTTTAGGAATATTTAAATCTTCCGCTACATCGGATAACGTCTTCGTTTGCTCCTGAATGTACTTTACCGTTTGTTTCTTAAATTCTTCATTATAGCGTTGCCGTTGTTCTCCCATGCCGTGGACACCTCTTCTTTCGTTAGGTCTATTATTTCTGTTCCTTAACGATGTGTCCACTTTTTATTCTAGCTGCATCAGACACGTTATAGTTAGCGCAAGGCCACCCGATTCCCCTTTTTCGGTAAAATAGCGTGCGTAGGATTCGTTAGCGCTGAACAATGCGGAAATGAGCCATTATAAGATGCCTCAGGTTCGTTACGCGTCGGATCACGTTGGATTCCTCCATCGCTGGCATTATGCCTGCTTGCTCCATACCGCTCTTGTCTCCGCCTTCGGCTGCGCCCCTTCCGCTGCGGCCGCCTCCGGTTTGGCTGTGCGCATATACGCCAGGTAGTACGCCCCCGCCACAAAGAGCGCGCCTCCCGTCAGATTCCCCAACCATACGGGCACAACATTCATAAAGAACTCGCCCCACGAATAGTGCCCTTCGAAAATGGCCGCCGGAATCAGGAACATGTTGGCCACAACGTGCTGGAAGCCGATGGCCACGAAAGCCATCGTCGGAAACCAGATGCCCAGCACCTTGCCGCTCATCGTGTCGGCTGCATAGGACAACCATACCGCCATCGCCACCAGCCAGTTGCAGCCGATGCCGGAGATGAAGGCCTGCAGGAAACCGTCATGCAGCTTATGCCCCGCCATATCGACCAATTTGGTCAAGTATGCTCCGTCGCCGGTCAATCCCAGTACGTGGCCGAAGAAATACGCAACGAACAGCGCACCCAACAAATTGCCGAGCGTCACCAGCAGCAGGTTTTTGAACATGCTGCCTGGCGTAATTTTGCGTGTCACTGCCGCCAGCGGTACGGCCATCATGTTGCCTGTCAGCAGCTCGCCGCCCCCGACCAAAACCATGATCAGCCCCACCGGGAACACTGCGGCCCCGATAAAATTGGCGATGCTTCCCCACTCCGCCGGAGCAGAGGCAATGACCCGAATATCCAGCAAAAAGCCGAGCGCGATAAACGCTCCGGCCAGAAAACCGAGCACCAACACGGTGGATACCGGACTTTGCGCTTTTTTCATCCCGGTCTGCGCCGTATATTGTGCAACCTCAAGAGGTGTTTTTGCCGCCATAACGCATCCTCCTCTTACTGTGTGATGAATCGCCCTGACAAAGGTCTTTTCTCTTCACCGTTCAACTTTATGTTTTCATTGTATCTCGCCAGGCGGCAAAACTTTGTGCAAATAATCACAATGCCCGTATTAGCGATAATGTTGAACATGTTCCTTTCCATAAAAATGCGGTAAGATGAAGAGAAACCTTACTGGAGAGGGGCTTTGTCATATTGGATTTACGAAAAGGAGCATGGGCTGCGCTTATTCTTGTACTTAGCATTTTGCCTGGATGCATTCTTCACTTGAACAAAGTTCAGCCTTCTCTTGCACAACAGCATCTAAACGCGTTCGAAGACATGATCCACTCTATGGATGACGGGGAATATGCGCTGAACGCACTCATTCCGTTTGACTGGGATGCCATGTATTCATTTTCTCCCTATACCTCCAAAGAAGAAATCACTTCGGCCATCGGCTTCGAAAGCGATCACGTTTATGAATCGGACGATGAAGCGATCCAACAGATCATTTTCGTGAAAGACCGGGAAATCGTCTGTTCCCTCTATGGCTCTGTGGTCAAAATGGGTTATCAATTTCATTTTCAGAGCTATGACGAGTATTATCGTGAAGTGAAAAAGAGTGAGAACTTTAGCGTTACTGTTCTGCGTGAAGAGAATTTCATACATTTGAAGTTAAGTGGCAGATCGCCGCAGCATGCGGACAACCTGTAATCACCAAAAAAACAGCAGGCTGACGGATCTCCGCCAACCTGCTGCTGTTTAAATATCGACTTTACATATATAAAGTGTTAAACCATTGCCGGTGCCTTCACTTCCACTGGAGGCAGAGCTTGGAGTCCCGCCGAGTTCAGGAAGTTCCACGGTTTGTTGTAATGCGGTTGGAAGAAGAAGTCGATGAACGCCAGCTCATCCACCGTCATGTTGTTCTGGATGCAAACCGAGATCGTATTGATCGACTGGGTCAGATCCGCCTGCGACATCACCTGCGCCCCGACGATGCGGCGTGTAGCTTGTTCATACACCACCTTGAGCAGCAGTTTCTCAGCAGTCGGCATGAACTCCGGACGATAGCTGTCTTCCAGCGTAACCGCTTCGACAACCAAACCTTCATCGGCTGCCGATGTTTCGGTAAGTCCCGTACCGGCAATGTTTTGCTCATAAATTTTGATGCCCGATGTGCCTTGGGTTCCGAGGTAAGGCGTTGTCGGACGAACAAGGTTGCGTGCCACGAGCGTACCCATGCGCACCGCGTTGGTCGCAAGCGGAATGTAGGCTGCTTTGCCTGTCGGATTGTAATGGATCGCGCAGCTGTCGCCTGCGGCGAAAACGTCTTTGTGGCTGGTTTGCATGTATTTGTTCACGATGATTGCTCCGTTCGGAAGCATGTCGACTTGACCTTTCAGCAGTCCCGTATTTGGACGGAAGCCGATGCACAGAATGACCAGATCGGTTTCGATCTCTCCTTTGGACGTGATGACTTTGGTTACTTTGCCATTCTCGCCTTCAAATTTCTGTACCGTTTGGCCAAGAGCAAGCTTGATGCCGCGTCCAGTCAGCGTATCTTCGATGGCATCCGTGAATTCACGATCCAGGTATTTGTTCAGGATGCGGTCCACGCTGTCGATCAGTGTGACTTCTTTGCCGTTCATTTGGAAGGCCTCGACAAGCTCCACCCCGATGTAGCCTGCACCAACCACGGTAATGCGTTTGGCCTCTTTTGCCTTTTCAATGATCGTGTTCGAGTGGTTGTAGTTTTTGCAGAGCAGGATGTTATCCATCTCGATGCCGTCCAGCTTCGGAATGACTGGCCAAGAACCGGTCGTTACGATCAATTTATCGAACGTGTCTTCGAACTCTTCGCCGGTTTTCAGGTTTTTCGCCCGCAGCGTATGGTTGTCGGCATCCACCGCAGTCACTTCGTGCAACATTTTGGTGACCACGCCAAGGTCGGCCAGTTGGTCGGGCGAGGAATAGAACAAGCCGTCGGGATCTTTGACTACGCCGCCCACGTAAAGGGCAATGCCGCAGGATAAGAAAGAGATGTTGTCATTGCGTTCGTAAACCGTGATGGTAGCTTCCGGATACAATTTGGCTGTGTTGACGATGGCTGCGGTTCCTGCATGTGTACATCCGATGACTGCGATTTTCATGATGAATTCCTCCTTGAGAGTTGGGCATATGATTAAAAACAGCGGATAAATAAACGATAATTAGATATGTGAAATCATTCACTTTGTAGCGTACGTCCTTTTGTGATTAATTTCACTTTATGCCCTTATTATAATGTGACATTTTTCACATTGCAATAGGTTCTACAAAAAAATTGTACAAATTTAAAGTTTCCTCTCTCGGCTGTGGTTCGCCTTCCCCTTTACTGACATTACATTTTCCCCTGCTTTAAGACAATTTATGCTTTGCCACGCTTGGGTTTGAGACAGGTTTCTTTTCCGCAGATTTTTCTTTCGAACGCCCCCTTCGAGGCATTTGAAAAATTGTCACAAATTTATAACAGGGTGTCATTTTTATGATGGCAAACGCTTACAATCATTAATATAGATGATCCTTATAATGGATTAACTATAATTAAACTCCCAATATTCCCAACAAGGAGGCTTATCTTTTGAAAAAAAGTTCACGGTCCGCCCTGCTTCGATTCATCCCGGCTGCCACCTCCATTGCCATGGTCACTGCAAGTGCTCTGGCCGTTTCGCCGGTTAACGCCGACTCTGCACCGGTTACGATTAAGACCGAGATCATCTCCGCCACTGCGCCTGTGGGGGCGGATGTATCCTCCATTTTGCAGAGGTTCAGGGATTACAGCGCTTTTGCAACGGGAGATCTGGCTAAGGACACGGCCTATGCGCTCAATATCGTTTCGTGGCAGATGCCTCATGGCGGCTTTTTCAAAGCGATGGAAGAAAAATACAAAGCCCGTTGGGATGGCAAAACCGCGCGCTCGGATTGGAAGGACCCGAATGGCGTTGAGCTGGGCACGTTCGATAATGATGCAACCGTCACGGAAATCCGTTTCCTGGCCCATATGTACGATCAAACGGGCAATCCGGTCTTCAAGGACAGTATCCGCAAAGCCGTCCATTTCATTCTGGTTTCGCAATATCCATCAGGAGGCTGGCCGCAAGTGTACCCCAAACGCGGAAACTACTCGGATGCCGTTACATACAACGACAACGCGATGGTGCGCACCATGGTCCTTATTGACGATATGATTGAACGGCGCGAAGGCTTCAATAACGACATTCTGAATGAACAGGATCGTGCACGATTGAAAAAGGCCCTGAACAAAGGCATCGACTACACGCTGAAAGCGCAAATCGTCAACAACGGCGTGCCTACCGTCTGGTGCGCCCAACACGATCCGGTAACCTTCGCCCCGCTGCCGGGGAGGGCTTATGAACTGGCCTCCAAATCGGGATCGGAATCGGTAGGTATTACCGCCTTCCTCATGTCCAGGCCGCAAACGCCCGAGATTAAAAAGGCCGCGCAAAGCGCGCTTCGTTGGTTCGATACCGTTCGGGAAAATGGAACCAAATACAACCGCCAGGGACCGGTGTATTTCGAGCCTGATCCGGGCAGCGTCATCTGGTACCGTTTCTATAACGTGGATGAGGATGTTCCTTTTTTTGCCGACCGGGACGGGTTGAAATACATGGACATTCTGGAGATCAGCGAGGAGCGCAGGCACGGCTATTCCTGGGCCGGAAACTATGCTCGCAATCTGCTTAAACTGGCCTCCGAGCAAGGATATTATACATTGAGGCAGCCGCTCCCCTAGGTCTGCTGCGGCATGACCCAATCCGCTTTGGTACGGCAATTTTGCCGAAAACTGCGAACCATTCCGCCACGTTCACAAAAAAACCTGTCACCGGGCACGTCCGGGGACAGGTTTTTGCGTAATATTCAGGTTTAACCCTTAACCGAGCAATTGCTCAATTTCGGCTGTCATCGCCTCAGGCGATTCCTTCGGCTCGTAACGTGCCACCACTTCACCGCTTCGATTCACGAGAAACTTTGTGAAGTTCCACTGAATCTCATTGCTCTCGCCCTCACCCGGCTGCTGCTTGCGAAGATATTGGAACAACGGGTCCGCGCCTTCGCCGTTCACTTCCACTTTAGCGAATACCGGGAAATTCACGCCGTAGTTCAGCTGGCAGAACGATGCTGCCTCCTCGCTGCTCCCCGGTTCTTGGCCACCGAACTGATTGCAGGGAAACCCGAGCACGACAAGGCCCTGATCGCGGTAACGATCATATAGCTTTTGCAATTCGCCGTATTGCGGCGTCAGCCCGCATTGGCTGGCCGTGTTGGCGATGAGCAGCACTTTGCCTTTATATTGATCGAGCGACACGTCTTGATTGGCGGTAGTTACCGCTTTGTACGAATATACGGACATGACCGATTCCTCCCATGCTTTTGTAGGTTTCAAAGGCTGTGCCTCCCGCAAGGTTCACGAACGATGCGCTGGCGATACAGCCGATATTTCCATTATAAACCTGTCCCTGCCCAATACCAAATCTGCGAAAACGGTACCCTTATTACTTATTCGCCGCGAGGATCGCTTCGTAACGTTCCTGCCGCTCCGCCTTGCTCAGCTTCGGACAGGTGTAGCAATAATCCTGTCCGTCATAGACGACATGATGCAAACAGCAGGCGGGCTTCATCAGCAGGGTCTGCCCGGGCTGGTAGGGATTCGCAACCTCCACCGGCTTGAAGGACAGGAGGTTTCTTTTCAGCCCCAACACGTCCGGAGGCATGCTGATCACATGCTCGTATCCTTCGATGACCGCTTCGCGTTCCGCCTGTTCAATGGGCATCTGCTGCACCGCCGTTGTGAACCATCTCAGAATGCCCGCCAGCTGCGACCACATTTGGCCCGGTTTGGCCCCTCCGGCTGCTGCCACTCCCTCAATCATCGGACGCAGCTGCTCGCCGTAGTATGCCGTAAGCACCTCGTTTCGCCATGAGGACTGGGCACATGCTCGATTCCGGGGTTCATCTCCCTCGGCTGCCTGTTGAACATGCGGACGCTCTGTCGCATCCCTAAGGAGGAAACTTGCTGCCACACGGTCGTTCTTCACTTCAAGCTGCAATTCGATATTGTCCAGCGAAATGTCGAGCCGCGCATCGCATACGGCTGTCATGTAGTGGATCCCAAGCACAAGCCCCCGCAGCGAATGCGTGAAATAAACGGCCGCCGAACGCAGCGAGTCGGCACGAAGGTGTTTGTTGAACTCGGCCAGCATTTGCCTGGCTTGAACAGGATCTTTCAACGCGGCCAGGGGCATGCTCCAGACTGGCTGCTCCAACGATGTCACTGCAATTTGGCCATACTGCTGCAGCCAATCGTAATTGATCGCTCCCATGATCGAAAACCCTCCCATACGAAATTATGTATCGCTGTAGATCCAGAATTAACAAGTTACTTGTTTCAAACGTACATATCCGACATACCCTGATGCCAGCTCTCTAGAAATGTACGCTGGCGAACCCTAATCCTGTATAACGCGAAAATGAGCCGTGTGCATGCAGCACAACGGCCCTTATTATGATTCGCCCATTACAGGCGTTGAAATGTCTAACTTCCCGCAGCGGTGCGAATGCGCTGTTCCGTTCTTCCTGCTACATGCAGCATCGATTCATTCGCAACCGGCTGTTCGAATACTTGTTGACGTGCTCCGGCAAGCGCGTACGGCAAGCACAACGGAACGCCCGAGCGCGGGTCTATAACGATATCTGCTTCAATGTTGAACACTTCGCGCAGCACGTCGGGGTTCATGACTTCAACAGGCGAGCCTGTAGCCACCGCTTTGCCTTTCTTGATGCCAATCATGTGATGGGCATAACGGGAGGCATGGTTCAGATCATGTACGACCATGACGATGGTACGATTGGCGGTCGTATTCAGCATCTCCAGCAATTGAAGCACCTCCAGCTGGTGGGCCATATCAAGGAATGTCGTCGGTTCGTCAAGGAACAGGATATCCGTTTCCTGAGCAAGAGCCATCGCAATCCATGCACGTTGGCGCTGTCCTCCGGACAACTGATCGATCGGGCGATCATGAAATTCGTTCATGCCCGTCACTTCGATGGCCCATTCGATCATGCGCTTGTCCTCGGGACGCATCGATCCGAAACCTTTTTGATACGGGAAGCGGCCATAAGAAACAAGCTCGGTTACGGTCAGCCCTTCCGGTGCAGTAGGGTTTTGCGGCAAGATCGCAAGCTGTTTGGCTACCTCGCGCGTAGATTGCTTATGAATGGACTTTCCGTCGAGCAGCACCTGTCCGCCCTTGGGATTCATGATGCGTGCCATCGTTTTCAGGATTGTCGATTTCCCCGAGCCGTTGGCTCCGACAAGGGCCGTGATCTGGCCTTGGGGGATTTGAATATTCAGGTCCTCAACAATCAGTCTTTCTTCATAAGCGATATCCAGCTTGGACGTCTCCAGACGAAACATGCGATCATCCCTCTCTCATTTATCCGGGTATGTACTTCCGGTTATGGCAACAATAACGTATTGGTTGTATGAAAAGATTACCGACTCAGCAAGTTCAAAAAGTTCCTATATCTAAAGATACTGATAATCATTATCATTTGTCAACACCATTTCGCAAATTCATTGGGTATGGAATGCAGTATTTTGCAAGATGGACATATTTCGAAAGGAAATACATCGCATTGGAAGACCGTATTTCAGTAAATTGCACAAGAGATGCCTGCTGATGAATGCTGCTGCGCCAGCTTCCCAAGACCGTACCGCGCCGGATACATCTCCAATCAGATCGCTGCAACGACATTATATATGCTTCTCAGGCCATTACGAATTCATGGAATTTCGGCCAAACCTACGAAAAAAAAGGCGAGAGTCCATACACTGGCTTCTCTCACCCTTGTTTTGTTGATATGCTTTTCCCTGAAATGGGTCTGTTACCGAGCTACAACTTAGGTTCAGGGATCAGGTTAATCACAAGCGCGCCGCTTTGCACGCTGGCAATGTTCGCTGCCTCGATTCCCTCGGGAATGCGCACCTTCTGGCCGAACGGATAAAGCCGATCCATGTCCGCTTCCGTCAGGTTCTCCAAAGAGGGGGCACTCGATCCCGTTGAACCGTCTATTGCCGACTGCTGATCTGACGTGCCATTCGTTGAACCTGTGCCAGCACTCGTTCCGTTTTCTCCAGCCTGTCCGTCTGTCCCACGCGACGATGCGTCAGGAGACTGGGTTGAAGACGAATCGGGCGATGAGGCACCATTCTCTTCTCCTTGACTCAGATCTGGTGCAGAGCTCTCACTCTGTACACCGCTGCCTTCATTGGTCGATCCTTCGGAACTGTCATGGGTATCGTCATTCCCGGATGGGTCAACTGAAGAACCAGCCGCACCGTCGCCTGCAGTTGAACCCTCTGGCTGCCCTTCCGTGGTTAGGCTCTCCCACGCTCCGGCAGCATCAAGTTCCTCTACGCTGCCATCCTTCATGTTCAACTCCAGCGAATCGGACTGCAGCGTATCCCCGCCTGTCTCCGTGCGGAAACGGATCACCAATTGCGACGAGGCTTCCGCACTCCCGCCGGAGCCGCCCGGAATAACATAGGCCACCTGCTCGGGCAGCTGCACTTCCGGCTCGCTCGTAACATCGGGCTCCTGCACGGACGGCGGAGAAGCCGCCGGCGCTTCCGAATCTTTGCCCATCCATGCCAAGGCTGCTCCCGCAATGCCGGCAACCAGAATGACGATGAACGATGCCAGGAACAGGTTCTTTCTCTTGCCTGTCAGTATGCGAACCAGCGGTGAGGCGAGCTCCGATTTGGCCCGGTCATACGTGGGTTTCATGGTCCTGTCTGCCCTTGCATAATACGGCTTGAAGGCAGATTTCGATTTGAAGGCATCCCGATCATGGGTTTTGAAATAATCCACGACCGCATCCGAGTAGGCCTTGGCTGCTTGCTGCCCTCGCATGAAGAGCCGCTGGCGTCCCGACCATTCCATGAATTGGTATAACACGTCCTTGCTGCCGACATGGCTGCGGACGAAATCCAGCAGTCCGGCATAGTCCAGCCTGCTTCCGTTCCCTCCCCGATAAAAGGCAAGGGGCAGCGCCTCAAAGGACTTGCTTCCCGGCTGCTGCCGCATTTCGGCGGCCAACCAGCCGCGCGTCCAACGCTGCATTTCGTTCCGCTCCGCCAAAGAGAGGGACTCCAGCCTCGCCTCGTCCTGATCCTCTCCGCTTAGCCAAGCTCTCGCGGCCAGCATGACATTGATGCGGGCCGTTACGTCGGCTCCCTGTCTCGCAGCCCAATCCCGCACTTCGTTCTCGTGCAGCAGAATATCAATGCTCAGCAGCTGCTCCCTGGCGACCCGGCCCAAATCGAGATCCTGAATGAGGAAAAGATTAATGACATAAGCCAGCTTATCTGCCAACCGGGTCAATTGCTCCTGATAATCGGGCGGCGCTGCTCGTTCGGACAAGCTGCCCCGACTTGCAAATCCTTGGGTCCGCGCCTCGGATTGACCGATTTTGGCGGTGATGGCTGAACCGGCTGCGGCCTTTGGCATGCGGTCCAGCAAACTGACCTGCTTCAGCGCTTCATTTGCAGCCTCGACCGGATCAGGTGCCGAAAACAGACGCTCACGCAGTTCCTCGGCAGTCCGCTCCAGCAAGAAGCCGTCGTGAACGGCTGCAGGGTGCTCTGTTACCCAGCGCTGGAAGACCTTTGTAGTATCTGCAGCCGTCTCGGCCCGTTTCAACTGTTGTTCCAAATAGGGCTCGAACAACAGCTTCGATAGCGACGGATTACCCAGCACCTTCCCGAAAAAAGCCATATGCAGACCCGGTTCACGATCCAGCAAGGCATATAGCTCTTGGACGGCGCGCATACGTTTGCGCCCACGGGCGTTGTTGATGCCGTATACGAAATAGTCGACGATGCGCGACTGGACCGCTTGAGAAGCAATGCTGAAATATTCGCCGATCCCCGCAGCGACCGCTTCCTCGGGAACCTGTTCCCGTTTGACGCCGTCCAGCTCGCGGCCGAGAAGCGCCAGAAACAGTTCATTGAGCCGCGCACGCTGCAACGTCCCGCCTTCAGGTTTCAGATACGTGAGCAACCCGCCCAGCACGCCGCTCTTGTTATCCAGCACATCCAGGGAATCGATGCCCTGTTCAAGCCGGTAAAATTGCGCTAATTCGCCATAAGCCTCAATCGACAGCTCGCGGCCAGGCTCCATGTTGGCGAGCATTTCGTCCGCGAACGTATAAAAGCCTTCCGCGGCTGCTCTCCCTTCCGGCTGGAGCAATGACCAAGCATAGGTCATGTACGGCAGTTGGGCTGTCGACAGGTCGGCATGGGTCACCCTGCCGGACATCAAATCGAACGTAAAGTCCTTCTCCGTATTGCGATCCTTCGGACGAAGCGTGCCCCGTTCCACGAACTGCAGATGGATGCCTTTCTTCGCCTGTGGTTCCTTCGCGTACGTCATGAATCCCAGCTGCCTGCGGTAAGCATACGGCAAAGCGGCATACAGCAAACGCAGCAGCTTCCGGGCGCCGTCCGTTATCTCTTCGGCAGGCAAATCCAGTGCTACGTATACTTTGCGGCGCGTCGCCACCGCCTGCATGACGGCGTACAGCATACGCTTGAACAGCGCTTCGCTCATCTTGAGCGACTCCAGAACCGCTTCAGGAGACGGAGAGCCCTCTTCGGCAGACAATGACGGGGCTGCAGGCAAAGCGTCCAGCGAAGGCAATATTGTGCCTTGCTCGATGTCATATGACGTGGCGAAGGCAGTGTCCAGCCAACCGCCCTGTTTCATCTGCTGCTCCGCGCGGACGGCAGGCAGGACATAGTTATGGGCAAAAAAAGCGCTGCGCAGGCCGGTAAAATCGGCAGCCTGGTAGACGTTCTGCCCGAGGAGCGTCTCACCGTTCTCCAGGCGGACCAGGTGGATGGACGGCGGAAACTTGCTGCCGTCCTTCTCTCCCCGGCCCGTCAGTTCAGCGGGAGCATCGTAGACGCAGTAAGGATGAAGCACTTTTTTGATGTAAGCAGGGTCCAATCCCGGCGATGCCGCAACCGTATCGAATCCTTCCGTGGTGCGAAACACCCCTCTCCGCTCCCTCGTGTACATCTGCTGTTCGATCGGCGGGGTTTGGGAAGAAGGCATCATTCCACTCTCCCCTCAATATACTTCAGCTTGTACAACAGCCACAGGAACGGCTCGTCCACGCGGATCGGACTGACGACGCCCTGCAGTTTCATGTTGACCGGATTGCTGCCCAATGCGGAAACGGCGAAATAGGCTGTATTTTTGAAATACACGTCCATCGTGCCTTTGAACGGCCGGTCCACCTTCTCCACGAAGCGGCGGATCTCTCCGTCGATGTTCTCGAACTCGGTCAGGTTGAAATAGTCGCGGTGCACCATGTTGCGGAACACGTTGCTGTTCGATTTGATATAATCGCCATCCTCGTCCTTGAGGGAATGCAGCATATCGCTTTTGGTCAACACGACGGCCGTCGGGATATCGGTTTTGGCCTTGTCCTGGTACGCGATGAAATCACCGAACAGCGTCAGCACCACGTCGCGCGGCTCGTCGTATCTTGGCGTCCATTCGCCCGGCTCGTTGCCGAGATTAATGCGGATTTTGTCCCGGATGGAACGAATCTGAAGCGGATCTACCATGAACAGGATGCCAGCGGAATTTTTGATGTGCTGCCCGTGCAAACCGAGATAGTCCTGCTCCACCATGCCTTCGCCAGCCACGTCGAAGAATACCAGCGTCAGCGGAGCCTTGTCCTCGTCCTTGAAGACGAATTGGAAAATGAACGGCTCCTGCAGCTTCTCCTTCTGCGTCGAATCAAGCAGGTCCCCGCGTTCAAACAACGGCTCTTCGTAGTCGGCGCGGAACCTGCGGCTGATCTCCGCATTCAGCGGCATGCACGCGGCATCGAAATGGTCTGCCGTGTAGTGCTGGAGCGTATGGATCAGTGACGTCATGTAGACCGACTTGCCGACCTGCGACGCGCCGATAATGGAAATAATGTTGCTTGGCGCTTTGCCTGCCGTCACCGGCAGCTCATTGTGACACTGCGGGCATAGCCTGCGTCTCGTTACCACGCCGTAACGATCATTCAAGCCCATGATGATGTTGTCCGAGTAAATGCGATGCTCTTCCGGCACGTCATGGGGGGCCAATACGGCCTCCATTTCGAATACGGTATCCAATCCAAAACGTTCGCGGTAGCGATTCAGCTTGGCGTCTTCCCCAAGCGCATAATCTTCATCGTCGTCGCGATGATGCGCGGCCCGGAACACGACCTCTTCCGGCGAAAATTTGCTGAAGCAATACGGACAGACGATATCGTAAAACAACGGACGTTCCTCCGGCTGCTGCCTTTTCAAAAACCGGCTAAAAAAACTCATAGTCTCTCCCCCTTCCCTGATCAGCGCAAAAAGATGATGCCTATTGCTTGAAACGTCAAAATGGTAAAAATTCATTCCGATGTATATAAGTTCGGCCGAAAGTGCTGATTACATCAACCTCGAATGCGTCCCAAACCGCTCTCTTCTTCGAAACATGCAATGCTAATCGGATATAAGCCGGTACACCGCACCGTACTTCGGACCGTCCGTAAAAAACAAGCGGACGTAATCGTCCTTGGCCACCTCGACGGCCGGCAATTCGGTTCGTCCCGGCGCAAAGTCGCTGAGGAACGGGTACACCGTCCCGTCCTCCTTGTTCAACGGCACGCCGCCTGGCTTTCGCACATAGCAGAGCGCCTCCTTCGGCACGGGGACCTCGGCCGTAACGGTCATCCACACGCTTTTCCGTTTCTGGAACAAGCCTTTTTTATATCGGATCGAAAAGCGGATATCCGCCTTGCGGCTGCTTGCGAGCACGGTATTGTCTCCATCCTGCTGACGGAGCAGCACCGGGCCGTCCTCGTCCATGCCGCAGGCATGGACCGTGTAGCGAATAGCGCCGAACCCCGTGATCCGATCCACGTATCCGTTGCTTGCTTTATATTCCTCTCTTGTGTACAGCTTGAGCTTACCCTGCGTCGTTTCACCCCCGACATGGTCTTTGCTGACCAGCTCCAGCTCCGATCTTTCAACATACACGGCTTCGATGCCTTCCGGCCACAACCAGCGAAGCGTGCAATGGTCTTCGTCCATCGCAAGGGTCAACTTGCGAATGGCCGGTCCCGATGCGTCCGTATCCATAACTCGCATGATCCGATGACCTCCCGATGTTTAAAATCCCTTGCTGCGCGTATCTCGCGGTCTTTGCGCGAAGCCCTCTGCGGCGTTGTTTCGCCCGCCGCCGTCCGAACGGCCGCGCGTCTTGCGCACCGTGTTCTCCCTGACCGGAATGATCCAGGTAAACAAGGTGAGCACGCCGGACAGGATGAGCAGCGCCGCAAAACGCGTAAGCGGATCGCCAATGGCCGAACCGTCGATGCCCCATTCCAGCAGCAGGCCGGCAAGCAGGCCGGACACGGCCCCGCCAATCCCGAAATTCATGGCCAGGTGGCGGTTATCGAACACAAGCCCGAGCGAAACGCCCAGCGCTGCCCCGATCAGCAGCAATGCCGCCACGCGGAAAATGGCCAAATACGTGCTATGCTGCATCATGCCCGTTCGCTCTGTTACCAGCGTCCGTTCGTCGATCGTATCGTAGATCTGCTGGAATGCCAGCTGCAATCCGCCCGCATCTGGAACATCGTAGTACAAGCCGCCAGTCTGCTGAGCGATGCTCCTCAGAAGATCGGTCCCTGACGGGTCGACCAGGCTCAGTCCGACCGTATTCACGGCAATCTGCTCCTGCACGTAGTCCGCCAGAACGCCTGACTGATTTACTTCGCTGAAACCGTCGGACAACAGGATGGCTACCGTTCCCCGGCTTGGGTCCTGCTTGCTGCGCACTTGCTCCATCGCCTCGGTTAACGCCGCCTCGAAGTTGGTCCCGCCCGAGGTGGTCACGATGCCATCGATCTTGTCGTACACTTCGTTTTTGGCGGCTTCGCTATCCATCTGAATGAAAGGCTGCAGTAACTGAGGCTCGTCGTCGAACGTGATGACGGCAACCTGTTTGTCGCTGTCCATCTGCGCAATCAACGTTTTCGCCGCTTCGAAACGCCCGTTGTTCGGGTCCGTGTCCGACATGCTGCCCGAGTTGTCGATCATCAGCACGATATCCTTGACTTGCTTGGCCCCGCCCGGATTGATCTGGTACAGCAATTGCAGTACCAGGCCGACGACGAACAGCAGAGCCAGCGTAGCCGGAACGAGCAATTTCCAGGACAGGCTCATGTATCTCAGTTTCCACGATGCTCCGTTCAGCCTTGGCGAGATCATCTCGGCCAGCAGGCAGAACAGCCCAACGCTGAGCGCCAGTACGCCAAAGTACAGACCCATCAGCAGCAGGCGGGGCATCTCCCCAAGCCACTCGTGAAGCATGAGTTCCCCTGCCGCAAATCCGACAGCCCCGCCAATGAGGCTGAACAGAACCAGGAGAAGATTGATTTTTCGCTGCATGTTCACATGCATCCTTTCCGATACCGGCCCTGAGGACCGGAAAATTGACGATGGCCGCTTGAACCGGCTGTGTGCATGTTTCCGCGCGATCCGTTCTGCTCACCATCGATGACGGCTGCGGACAGGCAAGCCGAAGGCTTCAATGAAGAGGCTCCAACTTATCGGCCAAACCGTCCGGATGAAGCTCGTACCCGTTTGCTGCATAGGAATCGTAGTAGACCCTCGCATTGCGGTAGACCATCAGGTCCTCCAAATGAAATCCGCCCATCAGGTTCAGCTTTTCCACGCCGCTGCTGCGTTCTTCATACACCACGCCCAGCTTGTAAATGCGGGACGTTTCTTCGGCATGAGCCGCGTAGTCCATAAAGGCGCTGTTCGAATCACCGAAGAAATACTTCTCTTCGTACCGATGCTCCTGCGTGTAATCGAACACGCGCACCCGGATCACGGCCTGATCCTCCAGCGTGCGATACAACTTGAGGAACAAGTCGTCGCGGGTCAGCACGTTTTTGTCCCCGTAGGCAATCGTGACGTTGGCCCGCTGCAGCAGCTCCTCTTCGAACGGCATGCGCAAAGGCTCTGCCGCAAGCAGCAGCGTACGGCATACCGCCATCAGCCGCTCCAAAACCGCTTCATTGCCTTCCGCAGCAAGTTTGTTCATGTCGCCCATATAGCGATCTTCAAACCAAATGTCCCGCCCCCGGCTTGCTTCCAGCTCGGCGACGAGGGCTTCCGTTACTTTGCCGTAGTATTCCATAACGTTCTGGCCGATGTAATCGTCGGCCGCGGCTGCACTTTCCTCGGCTGCATCCCGCAGCCCTGCTTCCAGCTGCGCCAGTCGTTCCGTCACGCTGCGGCTGAACGCATGCAGATGCTCCATCTCCGCGTCGTACATCCGCAAAAGCTGCAGCTCGCTTTCCAGCCGCAGAAGCTCGATCTTGGGAAGATACACCTTCTCCAGCAAGCAATCGATCAGATTGCGGACATTCTGCTTGTCGCGGAAAAGAGCCCGTTTGAACGGCTGATCTTCGACGCGCTCCTGTTGTCGCTGCTCCAGCAAGGCTCTGGCCGCATCCAATTGCAGCGACTTGTCCCGGATCAGCGCCAGCAGCGCTTCGCGAACGCTGCCTTCGCCGCTTCCGCTCCAGGACGCCCACTGGAAGTACCCGATGTCCGGATGTTCGGACCGGGACGCTTCGGCCTGGCGAAGCAGGGAGCCTTCCTTGCCCCGCTGCCGCACCCGTTCCTCGGCGGGCCTCTCCACGTTTTCCCGGAAGTACGCCTCCGCTCCCTGACCATAAAGCGCCTTTTCCGCCTCGCGGAGGGAGAGCGGCTTCAGGTCCGAGAAACCGACATTATGGGTCATGATGCCGCTCATGCCTTCGATCAGGTCTTCCCCCGGCAGCATGCCGAGCGTTTTGCGTTCCAGCGCCGCCGCATCCGCGCCGAAGAAAGCCAGCTTTTCCTTCATGCTCCAATCCGGCTCCTGCCGCATACGGCCGAGCAGATAGCGGTACAAGTGATACAGCACCGCTAAAGCAATCGGTTTGTTCGGCCGCCGCACTTCGGCGAAACCCGCGCTCGCATAGCCGTGGCGGGCGGTCGCGGTGCGGATGTTGTTTTTGAAAGACGTGTTATTGTAAGCATTCTTTCCGCCAGGGTTGTCTGCATCCTGCTTCCGGTTTTTCAACAGGCAGATGCGGCAGATCATCTCTGCGTTGTCGATCCACCCGCCCGGCACGCCGGTGCCGCGCTCGTTTTTGTCCGACAGCACATACACCAGGTCGAATAACGGCGAAGCGGGATGAACGACTGGTATCGATATGCCGTCCTCCGTGACCAGAAGGTTGCCGCTGTACGCAAATTCGGACGACTGCATGTAATCCAGTTCACGCAAAAAGGCGAGGCTTGCCGCGCTGGCGTAGCCGTAGGATTCGACCTGTTCCATTTCGCTCACCAACACGTGCAGATCGGTCTGCACGGACTTGAACGACTGGCCCAGAATCGTCTCCGTCAGCTTCACCAACTCGGGCAGCAGCACGTTCAGCGGGTCGTCCGCCCGCGTAATGACCGTCACGTAGATCCGATCGAACGAAGAGTACAGCCTGCCGAACTCGGCAATCCGGTTGCTAACCTTTCGCAGCGTCCGGTTAAGCCCGGCGAGCGCCCCGTTCGATGCATGGAACGCGCGATGCACATCCCGGCGCAGCGTTTTGGAGGATTGCCCGGTATTCACGTTCAAAGGCAGAGCATAACGGATGACCTGGCCATCCTCGAAGACTTCGGACTTGCCCAACTCTCCGAAACCAGCACCACCGGCATCATACCGCTCATGGGCCCCATATACCCCAGGTTCATGTTCCTCTTGCTTGCCGCCAGCATCCGTCCCGCCCTGATGGTCTGTACCGACCTGCAAATACGCAACGCCGTCGCCGTTGTCCCATTTGACGCGATTGATGGCTCTCACCGCAGGCAACGCAGGTGAAACGGAATCGCCCACGAACAGGAACAGGGCCGGGTAATGAATGCTGCTGCGGCCATCGGCCAGACTGCCCTGCCGCTCCTGCTCCGCTGCATATGAAGCAGCGAATTGTTCAAGCTTGCGTTTGATCACGGCCGCCATCTTACTTCAGCCTTCTGCGGATGTCGTTCAGCTTGGACGACATCGTTCTGTAGAATTGGTAGAGTTCCTCCCCGTTGGCCAGCTCCACCCGCTCGTACTCGAGCTGATCGCGGGCTTCCATATACAATGTGGCCAGATCGTCCAACTTCGCAAGCAATGGGGCGATGTCTTCGGACGCGGTCAATTCGTTGTCGCGGCGGGACGCTTTGCGCAGCAGCGTGTTCCGGTCCTTCTCCGACAAGGCGCGGAAGTTGCCGAACACCTCGTATTCCGCATAGTTGCGGCTCTTCATCAGGTTGGCGAACGGCTCCCACGCATCTTCCTCGGGATCGCGGTCGTATACGTACAGCGCGCCTTTTTTGACGATCGTATCCGTGTAGAGCGCCTCAATGAAGCGGTCATACCACTGTTCCTCGTCCTGATGCTGGGAAAGGATGCTTTCCAGTTCGGCGACTTTGGCCGAGATGGCCTCCATCTTCGCCAGCTCCTCGCGCACGCGAACAATGAGCTGCGGCGAGCGGACCAGATTTTCTTTCGCCATCTCTTCGTTGATGCTGCCGAAAATGTCCTTCGTGCCAACGCGCGGCAATCCTTCTGCAAGCAGGCGCTTCAGATCGGTCGAAGCCCGCTTTACCTCGCCCAGATTTGGCGCAGAGGACGTCAAACGCATGTCGTAACCGGCCAGCTTCGCATTCAAGTCGAACGGTTCTGTGGTCACCACGGCATAACGGCTGCTGGTGTTCTCATCTTGCGTTTTGGCCGTGATGATCCGGTACCCGAGCGCTTGGTCGAACTCGGCGCGAACGCGGGCGTTGTACTGTTTAACGCGGGCATTCTCATACACATCGCCCCACGATTTCTCCGGAATCGGCGATGGCAGGTAGGTCCAGTTGTTTTTCTCGGTCTGCACCAGATGGCGACCGATTCCCTCTTTGTCCAGAATCGTGCGCTCGTAGCTCTCTTCGTAAACTTTCAATGGCGTGTAGACGAAGAGCGGTACCCCGTTCCGGGTGTTGAGCCAGAAGATCCGGTTACGTACCTCGCTCTCCTTGACGGTAAAGTGGGATTTGCCGACCGCGTTGTTCTGATAGTTGCGAATCCCTTTGAGAATACCGGGCGCCTGCGCAGGCACCGACACGAAGCCCCAGGATGGGAAATGCAGGCTGCCCGTGCTGTTGCTCAGATTGAATACCGGCACGGCCTCATCATCCAGCTTGCCTGCGATGTGGCGTTCCACAAACTTCTCGACCGACTCGTCCTTGCCGTATTTGATGACCAGGAAGTCTTCCATGGAACGGGTGATCAGGTCGCCGAATTTCTCGGTCAGGAAGTCGGAGATGGAGCTGACGATGTCGATTTCGTTCTCCTGCACCCACTGGCTTGAATTGTCCAGCAGCTCGCGCGAGAAGTCGCGGATCAGGTCATCGGTATCGCGCTTGTCCAGCATGCTGTCCACGAGGCTCACGATATCCGGCACGCTAACAACGTTCCAATAATACGTTTTGTTGCCTTTGTGGTCGATCTGTTCCTCGCCGCGCGTGAGAATATCGCCGTTCTTGGCAAAGATCGAACTGAGGGCATTGAGCGTTTCGGTGAACACGTTGTAAATCCGGGAGTTCTCGCGGTTCAGCAATTCGTACAGATCTTCGTAGAATTCGATCAACTGATCGTTGCGCTCCACATCGGCGTGCAGCCAGTACTCATGGATTTTTGCTTCGATATACGCATTCTTTTTCTTTTCTTTCGATACAAAAGCGCTCTTGGCGTCACCCAGCTTCTCTTCGCATTGCTCCTGCGCCGCCTCGATATCGCGCGGGATGCGGAAGGCATTCTCGCGCAGCGTTTCGATGTAGGACTGGATCATCTTCAGCACGCAGAAACCTTTCTCGGTATAGATCAGGCGGGATACATAGAAAGGCCCCTGTTCCGGATGCAAAAACATGCGGCGGATCTGGTCGGTAAATTGTCCCACGATTTCGCCGGGCAGCTGCTTCTTCGCTTTGATGTATTCCTCGCGTGCACGCGACAGGAAGTTCTGCTCCAGCTCGGTGTCCATGTTGACCACCTGATGTTTGATTACATTGTTATAGGACAGGCGCTCGCTGTTCTGATACCCCGGCAGCGGTTCGGGCACGCGCGATTCAAATGCTTTAACGACGCTTTCGAGATCGATGCCCAGCTTGCGGGCAAACTTCTCGGTATCCTCCTGGTTCGGAGCCTTCGAGAACATGGTGCTCATTTTATCGAACATGCGATAGGCCAGATACGTCGTCATCTCTTCGATCGGCAATACGGCCGAAGAAGCGCCGATGATGTTGTAATCATAGTTGGCCGGGTACACTTTGTTCATCTGCGCGATGTTGGTGCGAATGTTGCTGATATAGTCATGGATCGCGAATTCTTCCCCAGACTGTTTCTCCTCGCTCGCCATGAAGTTGGTGATGTTCTCTGCGGTCACGTTCATGCAGTAGTCGTACGCGTTTTCCAGCAGCTTGCCCTCCGTGTTCGTAGCCGAGATCAGATGGCATAGATTAAAAGGCGGAAGCGGCGAATTGACCGTCAAAATGTTGCCGTACTTTTGCGTGAACCGCTCGCCGCGGCTGTCCACGTTCATCCAGTAATCCAGTTCCTTCAGCGCAGCGTAGCCGTTCTTGCGGATATACTCTCTCGTATGTTCGCTGAGGCTTTTGTTGGACAAGTTCACGTCAGGGGTGAACAGGTAGCCCAGCGTATTGACGCGGTCGATGCCCGCCGAACCGTGGTCGCGCTCGATAATGCCGCGCACGATGTAGGAGATGTCCAGAAAACATCCGCTGCCTGTTCCGCCAGACAGCCCTGTCAGCAGAAACACCATCAGCTTTTTGTTCGTGCCCACGGACAACGTTTTGATTTTTTTGTCGATCGCCTGCACGACCTGGTTGATCTTGGTGAACAGCAGCAGCCGGCCGGCCTGGCGAACGCCTGCGGCCCCGTTCATGCCGTCCGTAATGCTGAGCTCCGGCGACAACCAGTCCGTAATGTACGGCTCCAGCACGCTGCGGTTCTGCAGCAATCCGCCGATCTCGGCATTGGACAGCAGCACGAATTCGTTGATCGGGTCCAGCCCGATTCCTTTGTACCGTTTGGCGCGGTCCTGCTCGTTCGTTTCAAAAGCCAAAAATTCAACATTGGCCGGCTTTTCCATTTTCTTTTTGGATACCGGGTCCTGCGGCAGCTTGAACCTGCGGTTAATCTGATATTTCAAACGCAGCAGCGCATCGATTCCCGTACCGCCAAGACCGATGATCAGAATCGGGTTGTCGATCGTATCGACCCTGATCTTTTCGCTGACGATTCCCCCGCCAAGCGATACGTCCAATTGCTGGATATGCTCTCTCACGATTGGTTTCATTTCATGTCCTCCCTATGCATGGGCATCATGGATGCCGGATGATGGATGATGATCACACCAAATATTCGATCAAAATCGTTTTGTCCGCCTGTTGCAGCGGGATGCTCAGCCGGTCGCCGTTCTTCAGTTCAACGCCTGAGCTTGCATCGACGGCGCGTCCGGATTTCTCCAGCGTGCCTCCTGCCGTATTGCGCAAAATGATGCGGTCCCCGTTGCCAGGGGTGAATATATATTTCTCCGTTTCTTTCAATTCGGGGTCGAGCTGCAGCAGTTGATGCAGGTGGAACCGCCCCCGGAAAGTCATCAGCTTTTTGTATTGCGGGTAAGATTTGTCCCCGGTGTTCTCATCGCGGATCTCGATGACCATCTGGCCGACGAAGCCGCGGTTTTTGCGTTTCAGCCAGCCCATCAGGAACCAGCCCCCGACCGCAACGGCAATCAGCGCCAATGCACCGATGATAACGGGTATCCATGGAAAAGGCTTGTCTGTTTCGGGACTCGAAGTCGTCGGCTGTTTTCCCCCGCTTGCGCCCGTTCCCCCGGCATTGATAACGATCGGGTCACTTTCCCGATAGAAGCTGTCTTCTTCGGCACGGATCACCAGCTCATAATTATGGTTGTCCGGCACTTCGAATGTCCCGGCGAACCCGCTGCCCGTATTTTCAAGCGGCTGCTCTGTCGTTTTCCCCGTATTCGTATCCTTGACGACCAACGTCGCCGTCATGTCGGCATAAAGATCGTTGTCCTGCAAAGGCTGTCCGCCGTTTTCCAATCTAGCAGCCAATTCGACGGTGTCGCCCTTGGCATAGGACTTGGTCTTAATCGGGTCCGCGACGAGCTGCAGATCGTAGTTGAACAGCAGGTTGATGTCGATGCTGTCCTTCGGCGCGCCTTTGACGCGCAGCTTCCAGTCTCCTTCCTGCGGTTTGAGCAGTTTCAACAAAGAATAACTCTTCGACGTGGACATCTTGGCTTCATCTGAATTCAAATCCACGGCTTTGCCCGAAGGATCGGCCAATTGAATTTCGACAGGCTTGGACGACATGATGGAAACGTTGGCCTCCAGCACGCTGTCATTCGGGACGTTAACGGTAACATCCTGATAACTGCCGTTTCCCGTCACCGATGGCAGCTTGACCACGTTCAGCTTGGCATGGTCCGCAAAAATTTCGCTTAAAATCTGCGGCAGATCATCCGGCGTATCGGTAATGAACGACTTGCCTCCGGTCTGCTTGGCCAAATCGGCGAGAGCTGCCCGGTTGAGCTTGCCGTCGGCATTCAGTCCGATCGTGTAAACCGGAATGCCTTTGTTCTGCGCTTCCTTAACGGCAGCGGCCAGGTCGGCATCCGACTGCGACTGCGTGCGGCTGCCGGATTTGTTGAAATCGTTGTTGCCATCGGCCAGCAATACGATCATCGGCGAGTGGCTCGCATCCGCGCCATGTTCCAGAATGTTGACGGCTTCGCCCATGCCGACGGAAATATCCGTGTAAGGCCCTCGTCCCAGCTGGTCGATGAACGTTTTCAGGCTGTCTTTGTCCGCATCGGACTGAATTTCAAGCAAGGCTTTCTCCCGCTCGATCTGATCCGTATATGCAACAATTCCTACCTTGTCTCCCTGAGCCGGGAGCATATCGATAAACATTTTCATGGCTTCATTGCTGATTTTGTCGCGATCGCTCGTATTCATCGAGTTGCTTACGTCGGCTACAAGCACCGCGTCGATTCCGCTCGTCTGCGCCTGGGCAGCGGCCGCTTGGGGCAGCAGTGCCTGAGGCAGCAGCAGCGTGATGATGACCAGCAGGGCAACTGCTCCGCCGAGCCAACGCATTTTGCTTTTCTGCACCATGGGTGTACTCCTTCACGTTTGAGATTGAAATGGGAATAGTTTATTATAGGCCTCAAGCCTTAAGGAAATCTTAACAGCATGCTAATAAATTCTGAAAAGCCCCCCTATACTGAGTTACAATTTTGTCATGATTGGCAAAAATCGACAAGAACAAGCACTTTTTTTCGGGAAGTAAAGCCCAACTATGGAAATATGATATAGTTATTCCCGTCGGTTCGCAATGATTGCTGTGCTTGTTATAATCACATCAAACCTTGAAAGGGACGGATTATGGTTACATACGTATGCCTCGCCATATTGTTTCTTTTTGTCCTGATCCGCTGGGTCAAGCTGTTGGTGCATCGCCGCAAACCGGTGACCCGGGAAGATTCGGACCGCACTCTTTATACTATTTTGAACGGTGAGCGTGATTGAGCATGGGTACCAAACAAGTGGTTTCGATCAGACCTTTTATACGAACGACGTATGCCTTTGAAAAGTTGCGCGTATGCAAGCGCTGCGGGACGTATACCTGCCTCTGGGAAAACGAATGCTCCTCCTGCGGACGCAGTGCACTCGTATCCGTACAGCAGCGGGCCGCTTCCAAAGTGAAACGCCGCATCGCTCGCGACATCGTGCTTGTAGCGTTGCTCGGCGCCGCCGCCGTTTATTTGGGCGAATCGTTGGATCAATCGATGCTCGCAGCCTCGGTAACGCTGCTGCTGCTCGGCTTGCTCGCTTTTATGCATAAACGCTCGTTCCTTACGGAGCAATTGCGCCAAATGAAACGAACGCTGCAGGGGGATCGCGAAGCGATCCGCCAAGGCATCAACCGCAATTGGGCGCTCGTGGCCGAAGCGCGCAAGGAGGACGAAGTCCTCGCATACGAAATGCTGCGCGAGATCGGCTCGCTCGTCTACAATGACCGCATTCGCCTGCAGCAGGTGGCGCTCCTGCAATCGTTCGTGCTGCGCAGCGACATGGACCTGCAGCTGCGGCCGCTGCTGCTCGGCAGCTTCGAGCGCCTGCTCGCCGAATACATCGGCGAGATTGCCAGGCTGAAGCCGGAGCTGATCCGGGAAGACGCCATTCGTTATGTCGCGAACTACGAGGTCCAAATTTTGCAGCTGCACAACGGCATCCAAATATTGACCGCCGTCGTTGCCGCTGCCGTGCGCAAAAGCAAATACATCGAGCTGTTCCCAAGCCTCATTACCCGCTATGCCCGCTTCATTCCCAAGGATCGGTTCATGAGGCTGTACCAAACTCTCGAACGTTATCCCGGGAAAGCGCGCGGGGGCTTGGCCGAGTCTGTAGCCCGGGTCTATAACGAGAGATACCGTGAGCAGCCTGTCGATGCCTGGAGCTGATGGACTGATGGAGGCGCGACTGAGAGATAAGAGAATGAGGGATTGCTAGAATTCGACAAATAAAGTACTAGTAATTCTCCCTTGAGGCTCCCAAACATGATACAAATTGAAATCATTCAACCTTATATAGACGATGAAATGAATGTCTGCCCCTGCAACTGAGGCCGGAGACATCGTTTTCGTTTTGTGCGACTCAATTCATTTGGTTGTCAGCCTGCCATTTGTTAGCTGATTAAGCCATCCAAAAAGGCGCTCCTGGTCACGAGATGACCGAGAACGCCTTTTTTTCGTTTGATGCGGCATGGTTACATGCTGTTTATGCGAATGAGGGATAAGGATATAACAACGTTTGTTTGCCATATTATCCGCGGGAAGGCCGCGAGCGCCTCACTTGCCATTGCTTCTAACATAACTCTACTTATACTTTGCGACATATACTTTGCGCTCCACCCATCTTACTTTGGCCTCTGCGCTTGCTAGCCGCAACTATACTGATTCCGCACACCGCCTACATGAGAAGTTCTAACGAACATCGGACGCGTTATTGGGCCTCTTTTGAGTCCAGGGAAATTGTTACGAACTTCAGGCACGCTATTTGGCCTCCAAAGGCTCGTGCACCTACTTTTTCGATCAAATAACGTGGCTCATGTTCGTTAGAATTTGATGACCACGATTTAGGGCGATATAAGGCGTGTGAGGTTCGTTAGCGCGCGTGAACGCGAAAAACCGCAGCCCGGAAAGAGAGACCTCTCTACTCTTCCGGAATACGGTCTATATTCGTGCACGGTATATATCTGCGGACTGTTACCAGTTCGAGGCTTGTTCACGTGCTCTTCTGTAATTATGCCAGTAGGCTGGCATGACGTCTCCCTGTGTCCTGCGTCTTGGCGGAACCGGGGCTTTAACGCCCCCGGCGTCCCCCGCTACGACCGCCACGCGAGTCGCCGCGGGAGCCTTGGCCCGCACCGCGGCCGCTGCCACCGCGAGCATCGCTGCTGCGTCCGCCGCCATTGCGGCCGCCCGAACGGCCGTTCTCGCCACGGCCGCCTTGGCCCTGGCTCGCGCCACCGCCGCCGCTGCGGGCAGACCCGCGGCTTCCGCCACGCTCGTCGCGACGGCCGCCGCTGCGCCCGCTCTCGCCGCGGGAGCCGCGTCCGCGACCGCCTTCGGCACGGTCGCCCCGGCCCGAGCCGCGACGCGCGCTGCCCGTCCCGGCAGAACGTCCGCCTGAGCGCTCTTCCTCGCCCAGGCTGTGAACCGTGCGTCTCGCCGCGCCGGTGGACTCGACAGGCCCTTCGCTGGTCCAGATGATCCGGGACAGCTTCTGGCCGATGCCTTGCTCGATCCGGGCAAGCTCCGGCTTGTCGTGCTGCGCCGCAAACGTCACGGCGAGACCTTTGCCGCCCGCGCGTCCCGTACGGCCGATGCGGTGGATGTAACTCTCCGCATCATGCGGAATGTCGTAGTTGAAGACGTGGGTCACGCCTTCAACGTCCAAGCCGCGCGCTGCCACGTCGGTCGCGACCAGCAGCTGCAGCTTCGCGTCGCGGAACGCTTTCATGACGTTCTCGCGCTTCGCTTGCGACAGGTCGCCATGCAGCTCGTCGCTCATGTACCCTGCCTCGCGCAGCTCGGCGTTCAGCTTCGACGCGCGGCGCTTCGTGCGGCAGAAAATGATCGCCAAATACGGGCGATACGTATCGATCATGCCGCGAAGCGCGTTCAGTTTGCCCCGATCCGTGCATTCCAGCACCTGCTGGCGAATCTGCTTGATCGGGATGACGGACTGGGACGATACCTTGACGTCCACAGGGTCCTTCATGTAGTTTTTGCCCAAATGGCGAACGCCTTTCGGCATCGTGGCCGAAAACAGCATCGTTTGGCGTTTGTACGGCAGCGCTTTGATCAGTGTTTCCACTTCGTCCAGGAAGCCCATGTGCAGCATTTGGTCGGCCTCGTCCAGCACCAGCTTGCGCACGTTGTCCAGCTTCAGCGTGCCGCGGCGCAAGTGATCCAGCAGCCGCCCCGGCGTGCCGATCACGATCTGCGTGCCGTTCTCCAGTTTGCGCAGCTGTTTCTCCACATCCTGTCCGCCATATACGGCAAGCACATGAAGTTTATCGTCATTGGCGGTAAGCTTCTTCGCTTCCTCCGTAATTTGCAGCGCAAGCTCACGCGTCGGCGCGATGATCAGTGCCTGCGGCGAGCGGTCCGATACGTTGATTTTCTGAATAATCGGCAGCAGGAAAGCCAGCGTTTTGCCCGTGCCCGTCTGCGCCTCGGCAATGATATCGTTTCCGCCCAGCAATACCGGAATGGAGCGCTCCTGTACCGGCGTCGGCACAGTGATTCCCTGATGCTTCAGAATCTCGCACCATTCGGGCCTGATGCCCAGTTGTTCAAAATTAGCCAATCGTTACACCTCTGTCAGTTCATTTAGATTAAAAGCAATTTAGTCCGTCTGCTCTTCTCATCCATACCGTGTAGTTTACACGTTTGTCCAGCAAAACAAAAGGGTACCGCGCACTGGCGGCACCCTTTGCACTTATTTTACCATTCCACGTCGCGCGGATGGATATACTAATGGCCCTGAGAAAGGGCGAATCCGCTCTTTTCGAGCAAACGGCTGCTTTCCTCGTTCAGCCCGCGCAAATGCACGGTTTTGCCCAGCTTGGCGTATTTGAACTTCACCTTGCCAATCGCCACGACGGCCGTGTTATCCCAAATATGAGAACCGCTGAAATCGATCGTGATTTCATCCGGGTCAGCCTCGGCATGGAATTCATCCACGAACCGGGAGGAAGAACCGAAGAAAAACGGCCCATGCACGCGGTACACCTTGCGTCCTTGCTCTTCGCTCGATTGCACCCGAATCTTGGCTTGCTTCCAGCCGAAATGCAGCACGCTGAGCACAACGCCGACGAGCACACCGATCGACAAGTCGCTGGTAATGACTACGATCACCACGGTCACGACCATAACGAAGGCCTCTGCCCGCGGCACGCGGCCGATGTTTTTGAGCGAGCTCCAATCGAACGTGCCGATGCATACCATAAACATGACGCCGACCAGTGCACCGATCGGCACCTGCTTCACGACATCGCTGAGCAAGAGCAGCAAAATCGCCAGAAATGCACCTGCGGTAAAGGTCGACAAACGGCCGCGGCCGCCGGATTTCACGTTGATGACGGACTGGCCGATCATCGCGCATCCGCCCATGCCGCCAAAGAAACCATTCACGAAATTGGCGATCCCTTGGCCGCGAACCTCGCGGTTTTTGCTGCTGCGCGTCTCGGTCATTTCATCCACGATCGTCGCGGTCAGCAGCGATTCCAACAGACCAACAAGTGCCATCGTAAAGGAATACGGCAGCAGAATCATCAGTGTGTGGAAGGACCACTCAATGTTCGGCAGATGGAACATCGGCAGCGTGCTTGTCAGATTGCCCATCTGTCCGACCGTTTTGACGTCCAGATGAAAGACGAACGTGATGATCGTCATCACGATAATGGCAACGAGCGGCGCAGGAGCAGCCTTGAAAAAGCGCGGCAAAATGTAAATGATCGCCAGCGTGCCCGCTACCATTGCGTACATGATCCAGTTTGCACCCGTAAAATGCGTCAGCTGTGCCATGAAAATCAAAATCGCCAAGGCGTTCACGAATCCGGTCAATACCGAATGGGGCACAAACGTGATGAAACGCCCTACTTTGAAAATGCCCAAAATAAACTGGATGATGCCCGTCAGAATCGTTGCGGCGAACAAATACTCCACGCCGTAATCCTTGACGAGCCCAACCATCAGCACGGCCATCGCTCCGGTCGCCGCAGAGATCATGCCCGGCCTGCCGCCCGCAATCGAGATGACGATCGCGATCGTAATCGAAGCATAAAGCCCCACCATCGGGTCCACGCCCGCGATAATGGAGAAGGCAATGGCTTCCGGAATAAGCGCCAGCGCCACCGTAATGCCTGCGAGCACATCGCCGCGGATGTTGCCGAACCACTGTTGTTTTAACGTATTCATATGTCTAGTGCCGCTCCTCCTAATCCAACAAACCTTAATTCGTCTCTAGCCAAATGTGGCGGAACGGCGCACTCCGCTTCCAATCGGACGGCATGCCGAAACGAAACTACGGATTTGATCCGTAACCTAGCTTCTGACTGGACCTTGTAAAATTATGCATGCAAAATAACGGATGCACGCCCTTGCCCGCCATCGTGTTCATTGATTCGAATTTCCGTTTCCGTGTGCGTCCATGACTTATTCCGCGATCGGCTTAGACGTTGCTGCTTAAAACATGAACGGTCATCGCCCGTTCTGGCTTTCCCCTCTCAGAAAAACCGGGTCCGTTGTGTACTGACCTACTATTATAGAGAATAAGTTAAAGATGCACGAACGTTGATACAGGGCTTTAATCGCTTGTATTCATCCATTATCTTTTATTTTCACGCCAAATCCTTTGATTATCTCTTGATTTATTGAGCATAAATAGGGAACACAAATAACCCCTACTACTTGCGTAAGGGTTATTTGCCGTAAGTATAATGATCGCTTCCGCAGAATGCTCAGAACCTGCCTGACTTGAATATCGAATAGAGTAGAAACGCCACCATGAGAATCGCGACCAGAAATCCGATCTCGATCACAGGAATGTCCCATAACATCGTGGATTGGTGACTGATGGAAGAACCGATGATCAATCCGACCATAATGATGCAAAAGGCCAACAACACAATGCTGAACGATAGACGGTTGCTGATCTGGTCCAGCCTGCGAAGCAGCGTTTCCAGTTCAGGGACGCTGACTTCCAGGCGCAGCTTGCCCTTGCTGATGATGGATGAGAGCTGTCGCAGCTGCCCCGGCAATCCCATGACGCTTTCCGCCATGTCGGCCGCGCTGCGGAACAGCCTGTTTTTGATTTTCCCCGGGTTAAAACGATCCTTGAGCAGCTTGCGGCCAAAAGGCTCGGCCATGTCCACGATGCTCACGGTAGGGTCGAGATGTTCGATTACGCCTTCCAGCGTCAGCAGTGACTTGCCCATCAGAAGGATGTCCGGCGGCATAATGATCCTGTGACGCTGAGCAACGCCGAACAGATCATTCAATGCTTGACCTACGCTGATTTTCGAAAAAGAAATATCGTAATATTTGGCCCGCAGTTTGTCCAAATCGTTGTGGACCCCACGCTCGTCGATATCATCCGGCATCATGCCCAGCTTCTCGATGGCCCGGATCATGGCCTCGGTATCCTTGCGCATGAGCCCAATGACCAGCGACGCCAGATGCTTCCTCATTTCCTCGCTCAGGCTGCCCACCATGCCGAAGTCAATGAAGGCGATCCGCCCATCCTTAAGCACCATCAAGTTCCCCGGATGTGGATCGGCATGAAAAAAACCGTGCAGAAATATTTGGTTCAAGATCGCATCAACCAACCGCTGTGCGATATCCTTCACGTCATACCCGCGTTTCGCCAGTTCATCGGGGTCGTTCAGCTTGATGCCCTCAATATACTCCATCGTCAGGATGCGAGATGACGTTTGATCCCAATAAATTTCCGGAATCTTCGCCTGGCCGTCCCCTTCATACTGCAGCGCGATCTTTTCCGTATTGCGGCCTTCCACAGTGTAGTCCAGCTCGGCCAGCAAGGCCGCAGCGTACTCCTCGACCATTTGCGGAATTTGATACTGTCGGACCCAGTCCCACCGCTTCTCGGCCATGGCCGTCAACTCGCGCAGAATGTCCAGGTCTCGCTGCACGATGCGCGCAATGCCGGGCCTCTGGACCTTGATAGCCACGGCTTCCCCGCTCCGCAGCTTGCCCAAATGCACCTGACCGATGCTGGCCGCTGCTACGGGAGTATCCTCGAACCGGGAAAAGATCTCCTCGAGCGGCATATCCAATTCCTGTTCCAAAATCCCCCGCGCCGTGTCCGAAGAAAACGGCGGCACCTGATCCTGCAGTTTCACCAATTCCCGGATCACCGGATCGGGCAGCAAATCCGCCCGCGTGCTTGCCAGCTGCCCCAGTTTCACGAAAGCCGGTCCCAATTCCTGCAGCACCAGCCGAATCCGCTCGCTCAACGTTTTGCTTGCATGCTCCTCACGGGACATCCAACGCCGGGGCAGGGCCAGCAGCTGGAAAAGTCCCAGCTCCTCCACCATATACCCGAAGCCATGGCGCACCAGCGCCATGGCGATTTCGCGGTATCTGCCGACATGTTTGATGCGCACGGCCATCTACTCGTTCTCTTTAAGAGGAGGGACTTCGAGCGGCGCAGGTGCGGCAACCGGTTCAGCTTGCGGGGAGTGACCCAGTTCGGCCAGCTTGGCTTCAAGTGCTTCAATGCGTTGTTCCAGCCGAGCCACTTCGCCTTTGGTCGGCACGCCGACGTCCACAAGCGCACGCTGGACCTGTTCGTTGATCCATTTCTTGATCTGGCCTTGCTCTTCATTGCCGCGTTCCATCAACTTGTCGACCAAGTCCCTGGATTCTCCGGGCGCAAGCTTGCCCCGTTTGACCAGGTCGTCCACGGTTTTTTCGATTTTTTCCTTGCTTACAACGGTAAGACCGAGCCCTAACGAAATTGCCTTTTTGAACAAATCGCTCATTCCTGTCATCCTCCTCTTTGTTGATTTCTATATTATACCCCTAATGGACGGCAACCAAAAGAAACCCCAAATCGACGGACTGACCGTGGCCATCTTGCAAAAGGCAACCCCCGTACCTGATCTTGTCTGCGCCTAACCGTTACACGTAACGGGCAGCCCATTTCCCTGCTTGCAGCACCAGCTGACGATAGGTTTCATGGGCAAAAGAAGGCACGTGATGTCCGGGCATCAGATACACGATCCGTCCAAGACCGTATGTATGCGCCCACGCGGCCGGCTTCGGTCCTTCCTCGGACTGATACTCCAGAAGCACCGTCGTTTCGGTAAATGTGCCGAACTCAAACAGGTAGGCTTCCTCTTCCATTGCAAAATCAGAAATGCCTTCGGTTACGGGATGATTCGTCGCCGTGACCTTGAACTCCAGCGGAGCATAGGCCGGATGGTGCAAAAATTTTGCGCCCATCATCTGCGCCAGCTCATAGCGGTTTTGCAGGGAGATGCCGTTGTGGATGATGACGAGCCCTCCCCCATTGCTGACGTAAGACAGCAACCCCGCTGTCTGCTGCGGCGAAGCTTTGCCTCTCCAGTCGTCGAAATACGAGATGCACACATCGAATCCCGATATATTTTCCTGAAGCAGCATGTTGCGATTTTCGCTGCACTGTACGGTCATGATATCGTGGAAGATTCGACTGATCTCCACGTCCACGCCTTGCATCGGATGCCAGTCGGGATGAGTGTAATCGCCGAGCAGCAGTGCCTTTTTACGATGATCCATTATTCATAACTCCTTTCGGATTCAACTTCAGTCAGACGATTTGCATGAAAACAACCGGCACCTCATTCTTCGGATATGCTCGTGCAGCCATGTCCCCGCCGGCCAGACCGACCGGAAACGATATATCTTCTAGTATAGCCGCTTTGTTCGCAGGCATATCCGGGAAATGCTGAACGGGGTGTCCAATTATACTTCATTCCACGCTTCTCGGCAAAAACCTTTTCCCAATCCGCCGGAAAACCAACTTCGCGACCAAAGTCTCAGAAGCCGGTTATTTCGCAAGGTGATCATTTCGACTAAGACAAAATACCTTGCCAAACATGGGTTCAAGATTCTTTATGACCAGTTTGGCCTTTCAGCTTGTAATGGAGGCAGTGGGTTACCCATCTTTGCGCCGCAGCCGGATTCGATCCGAAGTGAACGTGCGTATAACCGGCCATCACGCTCCCTGCAGCATACCCCTCCTTCTTCATCCCTCGCAGTCCCTTGGTTTCATAGGCAAACGGAGTCTCGAAGCCTTCCTTATAAGTCATGGTGGAGTAATGGAACTCATGCCCTCTCACTCCTTCTCCTTGTTCCAACAAAAAAGTGCTCTTAACCGCATGGGCTTCACGGTAGCCCAGAGCGGCCCGCTTGGTCTGCATCTGCACATCGGCAGGCACGATGCCTGCCATCGCATGCGTTTCTCCCTGGCGATCGGTCAGCGTCTCGGCCAGTACCATATAACCCCCGCACTCGGCAAAGAGAGGCATGTCCTTCCGAACCGCCTCTCTCAAACCTGCAAGAAAACTGCGATTCGCGGCAATGTCGGCGGCAAACTCCTCGGGGAATCCACCTCCCAGATAGATGCCGTCCGCATCATCCGGAATGCCATCACCCGCCAGCGGACTGAAATATATCAGCCTGGCACCGGCTTTCTCTAATAGCTCCAGATTGTCGGGATAATAAAAATTGAATGCTGCATCTCGTGCTACCGCAATCGTAGGCCGCTGTTCAGCGGTCTGCTGAGTCTTCTGGTGTTCGGATGGGCGCGAAAATTCAGATGTATCTATACTCTCCCAAGCATCAAGCGGCGGCGCGCCAGCAGCAATCGCCATAATCGCATCCAGGTCGGTGCCTTCGAGCAGCACATCGGCTGCACGCTGGAACAATGGCTCCAGCTCGCCGCGTTCAATGGCCGGCACCAATCCCAAATGGCGCTCCGGTATCGAAAGCTCCTCATCGCGCTTCAGCCAGCCAACGACAGGAATGCCGCACATTTGCTCAATCGCTTTTTTGACGATACCGTAATGTCCGGCACTGCCGCAGCGGTTCACGATCACGCCCGCAATGTTCAGCTCGGGCTCCAGCTGTTGGAAGCCAAGCACGATGGCAGCCGCACTGCGGGCCATGCTGCGCACGTCCACGACCAGCAGGACGGGCGTTTGCGTCACGAGTGCAATTTCCGCCGTAGATCCCGTGTTGCTGAGCGGGTCCTTCCCATCGTAGAGACCCATGACGCCCTCAATGATGGAGATATCCTGCCCGACCGAGGCCTTGGCAAAAGCAGTGCGCACGTATTCCGGCGATGTCATCCATGCATCGAGATTGCGGGAAGCTCTGCCCGTAACGGCCGTATGATACGTCGGGTCAATGTAATCGGGTCCGCATTTAAAGCCCTGTACACGCAAGCCGCGGCCGGCAAGGGCCTTCATCAGGCCAAGGGTTACGGTCGTTTTGCCCGCGCCGCTGCCCGTGCCCGCGATAATCAATCGGGGCCTGTTCAAGTCTGTAAAATTCACTTCTTGATTCGAGGCCATGTTCGAATTCGTCATTCGTCGCTCCACCTTTCAAAAAAACCGCACCGAAAAATCGATGCGGTTCAATCCTGTTCGTTTAGATGCTGCGGGGAAATCAGGTTTACTTTAATTTCGTCGCAGTCTCTCATTCCTGCATTTTGCAAAATGATCAATCAAAATGGGATGCGGGCAACCGACAGCGTCAAATTGCCGCTTTTTTTCTTCTCCAGTAACCAGTGGTCCGCACCGGAAGAAAGCAGTGCCGCCGGTTCGCACACGCCGTAAGCTCCTGTGTACTTGAACACCGTTTCCGACGGGTTTGGCAGCTCGACCGCGTTCAACTCCGCCGGCGTATACGTGACCAGCTCCCAGCCGTACTTGGCGCAAAGCGCAAGCAGGCCCTCTTCGTCTTTTTTCAAGTCAATGGTAGCTACGTTGCGCACGCTTTTGACCGATAGGGACAGCTCCTCCAATGTGGCGAGCATTTCCCGCTCCAGCTCCTCCATGGCCGTACCGCGATTGCAGCCCATGCCAAGCACCAGGCTCTTCGGACGGTAGAGCACCCCGTTGCTGAGGAAACGCTCCTGCTCGGCCTTTGTCAGCAGGCGATCGCTGACGACCAATGCGGCATTGAAGTCGAACGATGCTGCGTCCTCCAGACGATCGAACACGCGAATGTGATCCGGGACGGGTTTGTCGTACTTCCACCAGTTCCGCTCCCCGGTTTCCCGGATCAAAGCCACAGGCTCCTCGTTCACGACGGCGGCGCTGACGGGCGTGGCCTTGTCGAAGCTGTCCACCGTCCAGCCCAGCTCGCGGCCGAACAGGTCAACAGGGATCGTGCCCTGCACGTCGGAAGCCGTCGTAATGACGGCGTGCGAACCAAGCACACTCGCCACTTGCCGGGTCAGCTCGTTTGCGCCGCCCAGATGCCCGGACAGCACGCTGATGACGTTCTCGCCGCGGTCATCGATGACGAGCACGGCCGGGTCCACTTTTTTGTCGACCAACAGCGGCGCGATCATACGCACCACCGCTCCGAGCGAAATGATGAGAATGATGCCGTTGTACTGTTTGAACAGGTCCGGCAAAATCAGCTTCACGGAACCCTCGAACATGCGATAGCCGAGTTCTTCTTCGTCTCCCCGCGCAAACTTGGTCATATAGTATACGTCGGTACCGGGGAATTGCCCGGCCAGCTCGCGTGCCATTTGCACGCCATGCTTTGTGATCGCCACGACCGCAAACGGGTTACTCACCGGCCTTCACCCCTTTGCGATAGCCGTGCGTGAAGGTTTTGTCGTACAGCTTGGAACGGTGGGCATCCCGGTTCACGAGGTCGGGGTCGAGCGCCCATCCGGCCAAAATCATCGCATGCATCGTAATGCCTGCGGCACGCAGGTCGGCTGGGAGGTTTGCCAGCGTCGTGCGCACGATCTTCTGATCAGGCCATGTCGCCCGCTGAACGACGGCCACCGGCGTATCCTCGCTCCAACCGGCCGCAAGGAATTCGTTTACGACCTTTTTCGCCAGCGTTGCGCTCAAGAATAATGCCACCGTGCAGTGATGCGAAGCCAGATCGCGCAGCTTCTCCCGCTCCGGCACGGGCGTACGGCCCTCGGCACGGGTCAAGATGACCGTCTGCGTCAGGTCCGGCACGGTCAATTCGGCGCCGAGCACTGCCGCCGAGGCAAATACCGAGCTGACGCCCGGAATGATCTCGTAAGCAACGCCCTGCTGCTTGAGCAGCACCATCTGTTCCAAAATGGCGCCGTACACGGCCGGATCGCCCGTATGTACGCGAGCTACGCTCCGCCCTGCGCGCACGGCCTCGCCCATCAGCTCGACCTGCCGCTCCAGGTCCATGCCCGAGCTTTGCAGCACTTCGGCTTCCGGCTTCGCCGTCGCGATCAATTCGTCATTGACGAGCGAATCGGTGTACAGCACCAGGTCGGCGCTGCGCAAAATGTTCGAACCTTTGACCGTGATCAGCTCGGGATCGCCGGGTCCGGCGCCGACGATGTATACTTTCGGTTCCAATGTTTTCATTTGCTCACCACCATCAGGGTCAAATATTCCAGCTCCTGCCCTTTCAGCTCGCGTGCGTCGCGCCAAACCAGCTCATACGGAGAAGTCACTTTCGTGACCACCGAAGCTTTGCCGCCGAGTCCCATTTCGTCCAGCAGCTCCAGCATCAGGTCAAGCACCTTGGCCACCTTGATGAACACGATCGTATCGTGGTTCTCGATCGCTTTCCGCATCGCCTCCTTGTCGGAAGTCGCCGGAACGATGCCCACCTGCTCATCGCCGTCCGCCAAATGCATGTCCAGCGCCGCCGCCGCACCCAGCACGGACGAAATGCCCGGAATCGATGAGATCGGCACTTCCGGATGAAGCTCGCGCATCAAACGCGCAAGGTGAATGAACGTGCTGTACAGGTTCGGATCGCCCTCGGTCACGAAAGCCACGTCCTTGCCTTCCTTCAGCGCCCCCCAGCATGCTTCCACCGTTTTGTTCCACTCGCGTTCCAGCACGACCGGGTCTTTCGTCATCGGAAAGATCAGGCCAAGCATTTCCTTTTCTTCGGGGTTCACGTACAGCTCCACGATTTCGTGGGCATACGATTTGCCGCCCTTCCGCTTCTTCGGATACGCAACGACCGGGCATTCCCGGATCATGCGATACGCTTTGACCGTAATCAGTTCCGGGTCTCCCGGACCGACGCCTACGCCATACAGCGTGCCTACTGCTGCCGTGCTCATGTTGTTTGCCCCTTTCTCTCTTCCGCTCCGCTCTCGCCGGCTAGCTCTTCCGTCTTGTGCCGACCTGTGATCACGTAGATCGGGTTCAGTCCGTCGAAACGCGTCATGTTCAGGATCGGTTTGCTGCGCGCCGTCTGCAGCAGCGTCACCGATGCATCCAGGCCTGCACCCTGCATGGCCTTCATGCTGTCATGCAGCGTTTCGATCGTCGCTGCATTGACCACGATGCGTCCCTCCGGACGCAGCCGGGACGCGCAGAGCGCGATCAGCTCGGCGAGCTCGCCGCCGCTGCCGCCGATGAAGACGGCGTCCGGGTCGGGCCAGCCGTCCAGCCCCGCAGGGGCCTTGGCATGCAGGACGGTGAAGTCCGTCCGGAATTTGATGCGATTGGCCTCGATGTTCGCGAGGTCGCCTTCATTTTTTTCGACGGCGAAGACTTGGCCCTTCGACGCAAGCCGCGTGCACTCCACGGCCACCGAGCCGGAGCCCGCTCCGATGTCCCACACGACGCTGTCTTCCCGCAAGCACAGCTCGGACAGGCTGAACACGCGCACTTCGCGCTTCGTGATCAAGCCCTTCTCCGGCTTCCGCTGGTGGAACTCCTCATCCGCAAAGCCGAACCCTCGGCGCGCCGGCGGCGCATCCTTGCGGCGCAGCAAAATGACGACGTTCAGCGGACTGCATTCCGTCTCTGCCAGCTCGTCCAGCGTGTAACGTCTTGTACGCTCATCCTTGCTGCCAAGGTTTTCGGCCACAAACGCATCGTATTCGGTCATTCCGAAATGCTGCAAATATGCGGCAATGGCGGCGGGGCTGTTTTTGTCGTCGGTCAGCAGCGCGATTTTGGCCTTACCGTCGATGCGCTGCGCCAGCCCTTGCAAGGGCCGACCGTGCACGCTCTCCAGCACGGCGTCCTGCCAGCTCTCGCCCAGCCGGGCAAATGCCAGCTGCAGCGAGCTGAGATTCGGCCGGATGTCCAGCACATCCGGGCCTAGCTTACGCGCCATGTACCCGGCTATGCCGTAAAACAGCGGGTCCCCTGAGGCAAGCACGACCACGTTTTGCGTGGCATGAAGCTCCTTTATTTTTGCGACCAGTTCGCCCAGTCCGCTTCGAATCGTTAATTTCTCGCCTGCAAACGCAGGAAAGAACTGCAGCAGCCTCTCGCCGCCAACCAGCACGTCCGCCTGCTCGATGCAAGCGAGGCTGTCCGCAGTCAAGCCTGCTGCACCCTCCTCGCCAATGCCGATCATGCGGATCTTTCGATCATTCGTTTCCGTTGATGCCGTCCAGTTCACTTACTTCCGCCCTCCCCAGTTCCATTCCTTTCATCGTGACAAGCACGACCTCTACCGTTAAACCGCCCCCGGCATGTTCCAGACAGTGCCTGCAGGCATATGTACACAATTTGTCGAAATATGGCAAAAATCCGGCCTCCGTCATCATATCTGCCACCTGCGTCGCCGTGTTGGCTTCCTCGATCGCCTGGGCCAATTCTTCTCCCGCCCCGGTTTCCCGAGCCACGGACGCAAGAAATCCAAAATCCACCGGCGCGCTCTTGGAATGGACCATCATGACGCCTTGAGCCACTTTGGCAAACTTGCCTGGCATACCCACCAGGCTGATGCGTTTCATGCCAAGACGTTTGCCGTGTTTAATGGCAAAGCCAACGAAGTCGCCCATCTGAATAAAGGCTTCCTCCGGCAGCTCGGGCATCATCTTCATGGCGTATTTCTCGCTGCTGCCCCCGGTCGTCAGCACGATGTGCTCGCAGCCCGAAGCCTGTGCGACCGATATGGCCTGCACCACGCTGGCCTTGTAGGCCGACGTGGAGAACGGCACGACCACACCCCGCGTGCCCAGGATGGAGATGCCGCCTATGATACCCAAGCGGGAATTCAGTGTTTTCTTGGCGATTTCCTCGCCGTCGGGCACACTGATGACTACCCGTACGCCGCGTGCCGCACCATGCTCGGCGAGCACCTGCGTGACCGCTTCGGTGATCATGCGCCGCGGCACGGGATTGATTGCCGCCTCGCCGACCGGCACCGGAAGCCCCGGTTTGGTCACCCGGCCGACGCCAATGCCTCCGTCCAGCTCGACGCCCGGCTCGTCCCGCCACGTGACGTGCGCGATGATCTTCGCCAGATGCGTGGCATCGGGATCGTCGCCGGCATCTTTGATCGTGGAGCAAGTCGCCACGCCTTCTTTCAATTCCTGCTCCTGCAGCTCGAACGAGTGGTCAAAACCTGCCGGCAGCGCTACGACGGCCCGATCCGGCACAATGCCGGTCAGAAGCAGCTGCGCGGCCCCTTTCGCCACGGCCGTTGCGCACGCCCCTGTCGTAAAGCCGGAACGCATCGGTTTATCCGGATCCGGGGCCTCTCCGCTTTTCATGCGTTTTTTTTCCATCATGGTCGTTGACCTCCCGTTCGTACTTGTTGCTTCGATATAGATTGCAATTATATAGGTTGAACAAATGATTATTACACGGGGCCACTACGTGGTCAGAACCATCTTCCGATCGCTCTTATCCCCGGATTTTTTTGATCCTTTTTTCAAGGGGAAAATTCGGGGATAAATACGAACGCTTCGCTTCTCCAGATTTTTTCTGCCCTCTCCGTTATCGTGTAAGTATGCAGTTCAACCTATATAACATAAGATTCTTTTATATCAACCCAGTTCCTCAGCTCCTGGGCGTACTTATAGAATGCTATAGCCATTAGGCTTTGGCCGCCATCAGGGAGATCGCGTTCAATGCAGCGACCACGATGGTGCTGCCGCCCTTGCGGCCGATGTTGGTGATAAACGGAATGTCGAGTTTGCGCAGCTCGTCCTTCGATTCCGCCGCAGACACAAAGCCGACCGGCATACCGATAATCAGGCCCGGCTTGGCTTCGCCTTCTTTGACCAGACGAATCAGCTCCAGCAAAGCGGTAGGCGCGTTCCCGATGGCATAAATGCCGCCCTCGTACGTTTTTACCGCTTTGCGCGTGGAAATGATCGCACGGGTTGTGTTCAGGCGTTTCGCCTCTTCAATGACGTCCGCATCGGAAATATGCACATGCACGTCCCCGCCGAAGCCGCGAATGCGGTCTTTGCTCACGCCGGCCTGGATCATCTGCACGTCCGCGATGACGGACTGGCCGGCACGAAGCGCTGCGATGCCTGCCGCAATCGCGTCCGGATGGAACACCATGCTGCGTCCGAGCTCAAAATCCGCGGAAGCGTGAATGACGCGTTGCACCACAGGATATTGTTCAGCCGTGAATGGATGCTCGCCGAGTTCCTCGGTAATCATTTCGAAGCTTTTTCCTTCAATTTCCTGCGGCTGTACGGTGAGCGGTTTAAATTCCGTTTTGAAATCCATGTGCCTGCACTCCTTCATTATTGAAAATGGTATTAACGGTCATGGCGTTCCCTGTTCTCGGCTTCTTTCTCACGAACCTGAGACACCTTATTCGGGTGTTTTCACACACTTCTTTAGGCTAACGAACATCAGCATCGTTATTGGCGGGAATCCGGACGAAAGTGACCTTTATACTGCCAAATAGCGTGCCTCAGGTTCGTTACAGTTCCAAGAAGCTTTTTTTCGCAAAATAAGGTGTCTGATGTTCGTTATATTTTCGGGCCCTGCTTAACTTGAATTTGAATGGTTCAAATTCCAACTAAATAATCAGGCTTAGCCGCTCCGGTTGTCCCCATGATTGTACGTGCTTTGTGTGCTTTGTGTGCTTTGTGTGCTTTGTTTACTTTGTTTACTTAGTGTTCTGTTTGTATTGCGCTCAACTGTACATTTCGCCGTTCATATGACGGTTAAACTGAACGTCTTCAAGCTCGCCTTAAATTGGCCCGGAATACGGTTCTCTTTAATTAATCCGGGTTGCTGCACCCATATTACTTATGAAAAATACGCCCTAACTCTTCCAATACGCCTTCGTAATGGTCAAACACCGTACCGAACTCGACCTCCGGTCTGGCGATCAGCACGACATGGATGCCCAGTTCCAGCGCCGCTTGCACCTTCTCGTCGACTGCGCCGGTTTTGCCGCTTTCCTTGGTGACCATCACTGTCGTGGCATAATGTTTATATAAGGCTTCATTCAGTTCGCGTGAAAAAGGTCCCTGCATCGCAATGATGTTGCGCTGCTCCACACCCAGCTCCCCGCATTTCTCCATGTTGTCGAGACGCGGCAGCATTCGCGCCACCAATCGAACGTCCGGATCGCCGAGCAGGTGCTTTGTGAAAATTTGCAGCGTTTTGCTGCCCGTGGTCAACATGACTGATCCTTTAAGCTCCTTGGCCTTGATCGCTGCTTCCTCGTAAGACGGCACGACATGAAGCAGCGGATGATCGTCATAGGCCAGTCCTGTCCGTTCATAACGGATATAGGGAATATCCGCCTGTTTAGCCGCTTCCATCGCATTGGCATGGGCTTCCTCCGCAAATGGATGGCTTGCATCGACAATGGCTTTGCTGCCTTGCTCGCGGGCCAGCTGCGCCATTGCTTCAGCGGTCATGCGGCCTGTCCGCACCTTTAACCCAGCTTCCGCCAGACTGTTCGCCGCACTCTCCGTTACCACCGACGTTAACACTTCAACACCGGTTTCGTGAATGCGTAACGCCAACTCCCGCGCATCGCTTGTTCCGCACAACATCAGGATCATGGACGGCCCACCTGCTCTCCCGCAGACGCCTCTTGCTTGTCCGAAACGTCATGTTCTCCCTTTCCGGGGGCGCGGTTATCCTGTTCTTCGTCCTTCTCGTGATGGGACAGAGGAATCTCCCCATCATGATCGTGATGAAAATCGCGTGATGATGCAAAATGATCATGCTCGTGATGATGGTGGTGACCGTGATCGTGGTGATGATTATGATCATGGTGGTGATCGTGATCATGGTGATGGTCATGGTCATGGTGATGGTCATGATGGTGATCGTGATGGTGATCGTGATCATGATGGTGATCGTGATCATGGTGGTGATCGTGATCATGGTGGTGGTCATGGTCATGATCGTGATGATGGTGGTGGTGTTTCATCGCTTCGATCCGATACTGGAACTCGTTCCAAGCTGCATCGACTCTGCCTTCCAATGCATCAAATGCACGCTGAGTCACCAGTTCCACCAGCTTGGGATGGAAACCGAAATAACCGCCCAGTTCAACCTGAATCTCCGGATGCTCGGCTGCGAATGCCGCCGTCATCTCGTCGATCCGTTTAATCAGCACACCCGTAAACAGGAAATACGGAAGAACGATAATCCGTTTGGCCCCAAGCGCCAGACAGCGCTGCAGCCCTTCCGGGAACAAAGGCTCGGTGACGCCGATAAAACAGCTTTCCGCCCATTTATAAGGAAGCTTCTCCCACAACATCCGCGTCATTTTGAAAAAGTCGCTGTTGGCATCCGGATCACTGCTTCCCCGGCCAAGAACCAGCACCGCCGTTTCCTCATCCCGGGCCGGAGCAGGCGGGGCAGCCACTGCGACTGCTCCGCGAGAGGCTCCTGCCGATACGGGCTTCGCCTCATGCAAGCGAGTCTGCAAAATCTCAATCACTTTGTCGTGTACGCCAATCGGGCGGCCATACACGAATTCAACCTGCGGATAACGTGCTTTTGCACGATCGATCGCATTCGGGATGTCTACTTTGGCATGTCCGGCCGCAAACAGAATAATCGGCACCAGCACAACACGTGTCGCTCCTCTGTTCACGCAGGCTGTAACACCCTCAGCGATGCTTGGACGCGTCAATTCCAAAAAGCAAGTTTCCACGATCGTAGCTTCCGGAGCCTGCTCTGCTACGGTACGCGCAAACTCCTTCAGTTCGTTGTTCCCCTCAGGGTCACGACTTCCGTGACCTACCAGCAATATGGCGTTCATGTGCGATTGCTTCCTCCCCATTCCCGGCCCCTCAGGACCGGGCTTCCTGATTGATATGTCCATGCATTGCTTATTGGTTCAAAGGTAAATCCGGGCTCCCGATCATCTAATCCCCACAAACCGGGTTTACTTCAACCGTGACCGGTGCATCCACATGGCGGAAGCCCTGAATCACGCCAACCCGTTTGAAAAATTTATGAAAACGCTCATTCGGATGTCCTTTTTCCTTGTACTCCGCAACGATCCGTTCCACGATGCCGCCAATTTCGTCGCCCGGAATGCCTTCCGCGACCGGTTGCGCGGGATGGGCGTTGCGCCCGAACTTTTTGCCGCCGAGGAACAGGTCGTAACCGCCTTTGCGGTACACGATGCCGATATCCTCCAACACCGCGCCGTAACATGCCATGCCGCAGCCGTTCAGGGCCACGCTCGTTTCCTTCGGCGCACTCACGCCGCCGATGACGGCCTGCAGGTGTTCTGCCATCGGTACGGCATCATCCTTCTCCATGTTGCAGAAGTCGCAGGCTTTCACCTTGATGACGTCCCCGATCGGCACCACGATGAACTTCGCGGCGCGCAGCTCGGCAACGAGCCGGTCCGGCTCGAAGGTTGGCACGCGCAATATGATCTGGTGCTCCGGCGTATACTCCAGCTCGCCGTCGTCACCCGCGCATTGCGCAAGCAGCGCCATCTGTGCGGCGCTGAACTTTTTGTTGCCGACGCCGGGCGATACGCCCACCTCGAAGAGCGGCGGCTTGCTGCCTGGCGCGGGCGCCGTGCGCTCCAGGGCCTGCGGCGCAGCGGCTCCAGGCCCGGCGTCCAGCCAGCGGCTGGCTGCTTCGACCGCGAGGGCCCCGCCTGCCGCGAGCCGACCGAGCGCCTCCGCGGCCAGCTCGGCTGCGCCGATGGACGCGGCTGCGGCGGCTGCGTGCGGCGCGGCAACCGCCGGCGCAGGCCGCTCGGCGACGAGCACAGCGATGGCTCCGCCGGCATCGCTGCCCGACGGGCTCGTCGCCGTTCCCGCAGGCGCAGCGCCGGCCGCGCCTTGGCCCGCTGCCGTACCGCTCGCGGCAGCACGGGCCTCCATCGCGCCGAGCGACCATGGCTCGGCTTCCGTGCGCAGCCGCTCATGCGGCCGGAGCGGCTGTTCCGTCGCGTTCAGCGTGTATTTCCGCTGATAGCCGCGCGGGGTCACCATGAGCCCTTCGTACATCATGGTGGACGAATTGCCGATGATCACGGTCGTCAGCATGCCGATGTCATGGTTCAGCATGTCCTCCAGCGTGGTGATGACCACATGCTGGCGGTCGCGGTACGCGCTTTTGACCAGCCCGACAGGGGTCTTGGGATCACGGTAACGCAGCAGAATCTCCTGCGTTTCTACGATCTGGCGGGTCCGCCTGCCGCTCCGCGGATTGTACAATGCAATGACGAAATCAGCGGAAGCCGCGGCCTCAACCCGGCGCTTAATGGTGTCCCACGGGGTCAGATGGTCGCTCAAACTGATCGTGCAAGCATCGTGCATGACAGGCGCTCCCAGCAAGGAAGCGCAGGACTGGATCGCCGAAACGCCCGGAACCACCTCCACTTCCACGCCGCTGTCCGGCTTCCATCCGCGCTCCATCAACACCTCGTATACGAGGCCGGCCATACCGTATACGCCCGCGTCGCCGCTGGAAATCACGGCCACGATTTTTCCCGCTTCCGCCTGTCTTACCGCTTCCTGCGCACGGCTGACTTCCTCGGTCATGCCCGTACGTACGATTTCCTGTCCGGTCAGCAGCGGCCGAATCAGGTCGACGTACGTGTTGTAGCCGATAATGACCTCGCTCTCTCTCAGTGCCTCAAGCGCCCGGTGGGTAATATGCTCCATGGCCCCTGGACCGAATCCGATAACAAGCAGCTTGCCTAGTCCTTGCATCTGTTTCTCCTCCTCCGATAACCTGTCCGACTTAAACAGTGAAGAAGGACGGCTAAGCCGGCCTTCTTCGCGCCTTATCGCATATTCAAAACTCTGAGAACGCCAATAAATCCCGTCCGCAATGCGGACGGGATACGAATGTACGTATGCTCAAGAACACAGCATCATTCCGTGGAAGAATGATCCTGCTGATGCATGGCCCGGAAGGGTCTGCCGGACGGACCTATGGTCCGCCCTTTTCCTGATCGTTCGTACACCGCTCCTTTCCGCGAAGGGTCCGGTGACACATTCAAGGTAGGTCTCCTGGCTCTGGTTCATCAGCTTCCTTTTCCGTCTTCCCCGGTGATCCGAGTGACTTATCAGCAGCAGCTCCAACGTCTGCGCAACCGATATTATTGAAAGGAGCCTCCCCATTACAGTGGCGGGACCGCTCGGGATTTGCACCCGATTCCCTGTTACCTCTTGCCTGAAAGCAAGAGCACCTTGTCTGTTTTCATGTGATGATATTGTCTTCATCATACCATCCGTCAGGAAATGATGTCCATGCCCATGAAGGCCTGCATTCATTTAATTTTCCCGCCCGGACGCAATCCTTTGCCTGCGAAACCAAAAAGGCCCTGATCCATGTATGGATCAAGGCCTCTTCTTATTAGCTTTTCCGTTCCTCTTCGGTTGACCAAAACCCGCACATCAGCATAGCGAAGGACTGCTCTCAGCCTTTTCGCCTTTTTATACCGTGCATCCTTTAAGCCTGATCTACCTTCAAAGCGGCGTAATAACGGCCCAGCTCCACGATGAGCGCCCCCATCTTTTCTTCCTCGGGGACAACGCGAACCTCGATGCCTTCCTCGCGCATGGCATTTGCCGTTACTTTGCCCACCGAAGCGGCCACCACGCCCTGCCTGAACGCCTCCTGCATCTGTTCCAGCTTGCCTTGCGAAGCTGCGTATTCCGTCAAAAAACGCACCTGCGGGCCGCTTGTAAAAGCAACGGCGTCAACCTCGTTCGCGATGATTTCGTTCAACAGCTGCGCCAGCTCCGCTTCTTCCGGCGGCACATGCCGATAAGGCAGCACCTGCCGCACCTGGGCGCCTTGCTGCTCCAGCCAACTCACCAGTTTCGGTGCCGTTTCGCCATGGAGCTGCAGCATCACTTTTTTCCCGGCAAGATCATGGGCAGCAAACTCGCGGATCAACCCTTCCGTGCTGCCATCATCGTCCCGAACGATGGGTGAAAGCCTGCGCTTGCGCAGTGCATTCACCGTTTTGTATCCTCTCGCCGCAATCGACGAAGCCGCAAGTACATCAAGCAGCGCTCCGGCAAGCTCCATATCCTCTGCCATATCAAAAATGGCATCGAGCCCCATGCCCGTCGTCAGCACCGCCCAGTCCGGCGGATTGGAAATCCAGGAGACCAGTCCGTCCCGAATGCTCCGGTCATCCAGAAACACCGTTCCCTGTGCAGGCCGTACCAGCGGAATTCCGCCCATTTTTTCAACCAGCAGGGACATCTCCCTCGACTTGCGCGGTCCCGTCAGAGCCACGCGTATGCCTGCCAAATGTTGCGCCATATCGTTCCCCCCAGTTGGATTCTGCCGAAAGTTCATCAGTCTGACTTCAGTATACAGGCAGAGCCCATGCAGGGGAACCTTGAATACCCTTTATTTTCGGGGTTTTCCTATAACGATTTTTTATAAAATCCATAAACCATGCACCTTCTTAAGAAGGTTGAAGTTTTCCGCCCTGCGGGCCGCTTCGCTTTCTTTCATCCTCCTGCCCGGATTTCTCCGCATGCTGCTCATGCTTGCCTGCCCGTTTCTTTTTGGGTCGAAGAAACAGAAACAACAGGATCGGAATCAAGACCTCAAACACTATGGCGATCCATGTCCATTCCCGCGTAAACCGGTAAAGCTGGACGGCGTTCCGGAAAAACCAAAACGCGCAAACAAACCCGAGCAGCGCAATCGGTCCGGTCAGCACTTTGCCGGATACCTTCGGAATCATCCGTTTGAGCCCCCAACATACAAAATACAGATCAAACGCGATTTTGGTAACCATGGCAGGCAGGGTCGCCGCGGCCAATGGCAAGTCAAACCGGTCCAGAAACTCGCTGATCTGCAATTGCCGTGCCAATTCGTAAGAAGGATACACCAACCGTGAGGCAATTTCCACGCCGATGGACGCAATCGTTTCAATAAGGATCAACATCATCAGCAAAACGGCCCATAACATTCCCCGAAAAGCAGGCTTGAATTTAAAGTCACTGCCTTTCATGACAAAGGGGAGCGCAACCATCTCGCCAAAAAAGGAAAACATGTACCAAGTGCCTCTCCCCACGCCTGCCGCATCAACGTCCAAATACGGCAGCAGATTGTTCAGGTCTACTTGCGGGGCAACCATAAACGGCACGATGACCGAATTGACCAGAAACAGCGTGACATACAGCTCTGACATTCCGATCAGTGATCCCAAACCGCCCCTCACGATAAAAACGGCCATCACGAGGATCGTTAGTGCAATGATCGAGATCGGGGTCGTTTCCAACAACGTTATGCTGACATAATCGCCGATCAAACGCAAATCCCTCGCGAAAATAAAGAGAAAAAACAGGATGTACAGCATACCTGTAACCCTTCCCCAAAAAGGATACCGTTCCACCAGGGATTGAAACAAGTCCTTATCGGGAAAGCGGCGCATCATCCGGCTGATCAGCCAGAAGGATATCCCCATCACGACAAATGCGGGGATATAGGACAAGTAGGCATGTTGTTTGGCATAATAGATGGCTTGCGCATGAGGCTGAATTAACGTGCCGGTCATACTCATCAACATGACAAGCAGAAACAGCTGCCTCGGTTTCACTTCCTGGTTCATGGTACTCCCTCCCGTCTTCCATATGGATGCCCGTGTCGTATCCGCTTTTTAAGGCAAAGGAAGCCAGTGCTGAATAAGGTGGGCGATCCATACAGATACAAAAAACGTTTTTTTGAGCTGGATGACGTATAACCATATGCCTGTCGTAACAGCGATCAAACCATAGGAAAGCCAGCGGTTTACCGCCGCCGCTTGCCGCAGATGTTTGAAATCCATAAAAAGAACGGCGACGACCATGGCCAAATAGGTAAACAACAGCGGCTTAATCATGGATGATATCCTCCTCGACTACGCCAATCGGCTTGTTGACGATACCGACATTTTCAATGATAATGTGCGGCTCGACCTCAACCGTAATGTCAGGGTAAATATCTCTCCATCGGTCTTTGAGCTTGTCCCATTCTTTCGGATATTTACGATAGATCGCACGGCCCACCCCCAAAATATCGGCCCGATATTTTTTTTGAAGCAGCTGCACGCCTTCTTCAATATCCGCTTTCACTTTTTGATGGATCGCTTTATTTAAACTCATGATCTCGTTTTCCCTAAGATCACCGTAATTGGACTCGTTGTCCACGATGACGCCCTTTGCATACATTTGAATCTTAACGCTGACCTTTCCGTTGACCACATGGGGCCGCAAGGAAGAATTATTCTCGTTTAACTTGATGAAAATATCCCCCTTCCCGCGTGGCGCCTTAACCATGATCTCGGGTTCGTTGGCCTCGCCCATGGCCAAAATAAGCGCGTCTGCCGGAGCTTTGTCTATCATGCCTACCAGTTTATCCTTAATAAATATGGCAATTCCGTCCAGCTTGATGTTTGTTTTTACATTCTTCCAATTTTCAGGGACATTCTCAGTCACGGAAGCGACTGGCAGAAACGGATCGATCCCCTCGGCCAAAATGGAGTCGATAAACGTTTTGAGCGAACGCGGGTGCCGCATGTTCAGCAGACACAGCTCCCGTACCATTTCGGAAGGGAACTTTTCGATAGGGGCATCGGCATCCAGCACTTTATAAGCCGGCCCCCTCGTTACGATCGGCAAGGCCGAGAAACGGTTTAATGGATAACGGGTCAGCAAATCAAGCATGGGGGCAACCCCTTCCTTGGCAAGCTCCTCGCCGATCAGCAATGTACGGCGGTGCGCATAGTACAGCCGTCTGGAAAGTGACTTCTGGCCTTCAAGCGACGTTCCGCGCAGCGTTTTGGCCGTATTGGACAGCATGAACCAGGACTTGTCACCGCTGGTGCCGCCTCCTCCCCCTTCGCTTCCCGTGGAACCGGCCTGGCCCGGAAGCGCAATCTGCAGGCTTGACCGATAGTTGTTATCCTCCCTGTCAATGGCTATGCCGATGACAAAAGCGATGTCGTTGATTTCCTCGCGATCCCAGCATCCCGAGAGGACAACGGTGAGCAGGAGCAACATTGCCATGGCACGCCGCTTATGCAAATTCAGCATGATCTCACCATCCTTCCTCCGACTCCGGCGACCCGTTGATATTTGGATTCATGCGCCTCTGATCGACATCAACCTTGGAAGGGCGACGAACCATTTTCCACCACGGCACACGCATCACGATATCCTTCGTATCCGATTTATGGTATGGGCTCAATCCGGACAAATACGGAACGCCAAAGGAAGTCATCTGCGTCAGATGCACGGAAATCAGCACAAGCCCGATAACGATGCCATATAGACCCAGCATACCTGCCAGCAGCATGATCGGAAACCGCAGCAAACGCACCGTGATCGCAAAGTTGAACCGGGGAATCGTAAATGACGCGATGCCCGTCATCGATACAATAATGACCATGGGCGCAGACACAATGCCGGCCTGAACCGCAGCCTGCCCGATCACGAGCGCGCCCAGGATGCTGACGGCCTGTCCCACCGTTTTGGGCAGCCTGACCCCCGCTTCGCGCAATGCTTCGAAGGATAGTTCCATAATTAGCGCCTCCACCAGTGCGGGAAAAGGAATGGCTTCCCGGGCAGCGGCGATGCTCAGAATGAGCGTGGTCGGCAGCATGTCCTGGTGAAACGTCGTGATCGCGATATACAGCGCCGGAAGGAAAAGCGCAATGGCCACGAAAAGGAATCGGATCCAGCGGATGAGATTCGAAATGAAGAAGCGTTCGTAATAATCCTCGCTGGCCTGAAGCATCTGCCACATCGTGACCGGCGCGATGAGCGCAAACGGCGTTCCGTCCACAAAGATGGCAAATCTCCCCTCCAACAGATTGCCGGCAACCGTGTCCGGACGCTCGGTATAGTGCATTTGCGGGAACGGAGAAAAGGGATGATCCTCGATCAGTTCTTCGATATATCCGCTTTCGAGGATGCCATCGATTTTGATTTTGTTTAACCTTTCCTTCACATCCTTGATCAGCTTGGGATCGGCAATGCCTTCCAAATAGGTCAGCACCACATTGGTTTTCGTTTCGGTGCCCATCGTCATGCTCAGCATTTTCAGCGAGGATGTTTTTAATTTGAAACGAAGCAAGGCCGTGTTCACGCGAAGCGTCTCCGTGAACCCTTCCCTCGGTCCCCTGATGACGGACTCCGTCTGCGGTTCTTCAACGCCGCGGCGAACGCCCCCCTTTACATTGAACAACCAGCCTTCCTTGCTGCCGTCCACAAGCAGCAACACCGATGACTCCAGAAGCCCGTCAGTGGCTTCCGCCCAGGAATCTACCTTTTTGATCTGGGTCAATGCGATTCGCGTGTCGTCCAGAGGCGCTTCCGGCTCATTGGTCCGATCTTCCACCAAGCCTCGAATGAGCGGACGCAGCATATGTTCCTGAATGTCCGAGGAATTGACAATGCCCTCGATGTATACCAGCAATCCTTGCACGTCGGGCGAAATCATGACGTTTCGGAAGACCACGTCCGAGGCATCCGAAAAGATCTCTTTAAGCGCCTCCAGATGGCTCTCATGGGTCGCACCGATGGGCTGCCGGACAAAAGGCGGGGCGGGCAATCCCAATGGAATGTGTTTTTTATTTTGAGAATTGGGGAAAGAAGGTCCTCCCTCCGTTTTGTTTCCAGCCATGTACCGTCCCTCCGTTCTCGAATCTATACACGGTAGCTTGTGCCAGCATAAACGGAATTATGTGTCAATTTTCAAAATGGTGAAATAACAATGCGGTCCATAGGATGTGAACCTGCAGCACAAATAAAGGCCACCCGAGTTTGTGTACTCGGATGACCTCTATGTAAAAACGGTGTAAAGGAAACCTTAATGGGTGGGTCTAAGACAATGGACTCATTGCACGTTGGCATCCACTTCCTTGATCATCTCTTGCAAAGATTCGAGCCCGCCGCCGGACAGATACCAGTAGTTTGGATCAAGGTATACGATATGACCTTCCTTGAAGGCATTTGTGTTTTTCACCAGATCGTTCTCGATGACCTGCTTGGCCGGAACGGCTTCTCCCTGGCCGGAAACGACCGCGCTGCGATCCACGACAAACAAATAATCCGGATTTTTCTCCATCACGTATTCAAAGGAAACGCTCTGTCCGTGCGTGGACACCTCAATATTTTCATCGGCAGGTTTGAAGCCGAAGACGTCATGAATTACGCCGAACCGGGAACCGGCGCCATATGCGCTCAATTTACCTTCGTTCGTCAGTACGACCAGCGCGTTTTTGCCTGAAGCCTTCACTTTATCGTTCAGCGCTTTAATCGAGGCTTCGATGGAGGAGATGGCTTCTTCAGCCTCTTTTTCCTTGCCGAAAATTTGACCAAGCGTCGTTACGTTCCCTTTCAGGCTGTTCATGTAATCGGCATTGTCCACGGCCATGTAGATGGTAGGGGCAATGTCGCTCAATTCCTCATACGAATCCTGCAAACGCCCCGAAATGATGATCAGGTCCGGTTTCAAGGCATTGACCGCCTCAAAGTCGGCCTCTTTCAGCCCGCCCACGTTGGCGTATTTGCTCTCATCGTTATATTTGGACAGATACGGGGGAACGCCCTCCTGGGGAACGCCCGCAACTTCAACGCCCAATTGGTCGAGGGAATCGAGAACTCCGTAATCGAAGACAACGACCTTTTGCGGATTTTTTTTCACGGTCGTCTCGCCCAGCATATGTTTGACCACGATCTCTCCATCCGTTTCAGCAGGTGTCGAAGCCTGGGTTTCCGTCCCGGACGCATTCCCCTGTCCCGCATTCTCGGCTGATTTCGCTCCACCACATGCCGCCATCACAACAGACAGCGCAAGCAACAACGTGAATAACCATACTTTTTTCATTCGTGAACACCTCTCGCCTTTCATTGTGAATTATGAAAAATAAACGCAAATTTTACGTCCGTCAATCCATTGCACGGGAATGTGCATATCGTAAACCTCTCTCAACACTTCCGTGTCAATGATGTCTTCGGTCCTGCCCTCCTGCACAACTCGCCCATCCTTAAGCGCGACGATATGATCCGAATAACAGGAAGCAAAGTTGATGTCGTGAATGACAATGACGACCGTTTTGCCCAGTTCATCGACCATCCTGCGAAGCACCTTCATAATTTGCACGGAGTGCTTCATGTCCAGATTGTTGAGCGGTTCATCCAGCAGCACGTATTCCGTGTTCTGAGCGATGACCATCGCAATGTAAGCACGCTGCCGCTGGCCGCCGCTCAGTTCATCCAGATACTTTTTCTGAAACGGCCCCAAATCCATATAATCGATCGCTTCCTGAATATGCAGCCTGTCTTCTGGCGTAAGCCTCCCTTGCGAGTACGGAAAGCGTCCAAAAGCAACCAGATCTTCTACGGTCAGCCGGATATTGATATGGTTGGATTGCTTCAGCACCGATATTTTTTTGGAAAGCTCCTTGCTTTTCCAGGTCCCGAGCTCGCGCCCCTCAATAAGCACCTGGCCGGAATCCTTCTCAATCAATCTCGTAATCATGGATAACAGCGTGCTTTTCCCCGCACCATTCGGGCCGATGAACGAAGTGATCTTGCCTTTGGCGATGTTTATGGAGACATCATCCACTACCCGGACTCCGCCGTATTGTTTTGTGACATTTCTGACTTCTATCACGACTTATTCTCCTTTAGCAGCAAATAGATGAAATAGACACCGCCGATAAAATTGATAATGACGCTCACTGTAGTGGCAAAGGTAAATACTCTTTCAACGATCAGCTGCCCGCCGACCAACGCTACGATCGAGATCATCACGGAGCCCCACAGCAGCACGATATGCCTATGGGTTCTGAATACTTGATGGGCCACGTTCGCCACAAGCAGGCCCAGGAACATGATCGGACCGACAAGCGCGGTAGAGATGGATACCAGCACCATGACAACCAGCAGCAGACGTTTGACGATCCGAGCATAGTCCACGCCCAAGTTCACTGCATGATCTTTGCCGAGCGACAAGACGTCGAGGTATTTGTTGAATCGTCTAGCATAAAGTAGAATCAGCACGATCGCCGCCATGGAAATAATCAGCAGATCGGTATTGACGTTATTGAAGCTGGCAAACATTTTGCCCTGCAGCACCAAAAACTCATTGGGATCGATCAAGACTTCCATGAATGTGGACATGCTCTGAAACAACGTGCCGAGAATCAAACCTACCAACAGCAGCAGGTAGATGTTTCGCCCTCTCTCCCTGCGGAACATGAACTGATGCAGCAGCAGGGAGAACAGCACCATCAGTGCAACCGATACGGCAAAGTTGATATTTTGGTTGATGAAGCTGATATGTGCACTGCCAAACACAAATACCGCAAAGGTTTGGAACAGCATATACAGCGAGTCCAGGCCCATAATGCCCGGCGTAAGAATGCGATTGTTCGTGATCGTCTGAAAGATGACCGTGGAGTAGGCAATGCACGCCCCGGTGAGCGCGATCGCCAATATTTTTTTCCCTCTCCGAGGCAAGATGTAATCCCAGTTCCCGCCTGCCTGGATGGTCATAAACACCGCAACCAGAATGACTGCTGCCGCGACCAGCAAAATAAACTTCCACGTGTTAGCCGTAAATTTCATGTTCATGATGCATACGCCTTTCTTCGAAGCAGCAAATACAGGAACAATACGCTGCCGACCACGCCTACCGTCAGACTGATGGACAGCTGATACGGATAAATGACGAGTTGTCCCAGAATGTCGCAGACCAGCACAAAAATGGCGCCAAGCACCGCCGTATGCGGCAAAGTACTGCGGAGATTGTCCCCCTTGTACAGGGTGACGATGTTCGGCACGACCAGCCCCAAAAACGGAATCGTTCCTACCGTGATGATCACGACAGCCGACACCATCGCAACCAGAATGAGTCCGATATTCACAACTCTCCGATAAGCAAGCCCCAGATTGGTGGCGAAATCTTCTCCCATGCCCGCCAGCGTAAACCGGTTGGCAAACAGGTAGACGATCACCAGCAGCGGGATGCTGATATAAATCAACTCATACCGGCCTTTCATGATGGTCGAGAAATCTCCCTGCAGCCAAGAGGAGATATTCTGGATGAGATCATTTTTATAAGCAAAAAACGTCGTGATCGAGCTCATGATATTCCCGAACATCAGGCCCAGAAGCGCAATGTAGACGGTATCCTTGAATTTGACCCGCTCCAGAATACGCATGAAAATGAAGGTGCCCGCCAAGGCAAAAACAAAGGCCACCAACATTTTTTGCAAAGGCGAAGCGCCCGGGAACCACATCAACGTGACGAGAATGCCGAGCCGTGCCGAATCCATCGTTCCCGCCGTCGTAGGCGAGACGAACCGGTTCCGTGTGAGCTGCTGCATAATCAGTCCGATGACGCTCATGCTGACCCCGGCGACAAGGATGCTGATCAGGCGCGGAATCCGACTGACCTGCAGCACTTGCAGCTGTACAGCATTCAGGTCAAATAAATCCCAAGGCGCAATATCTGAATTGCCGATAAATATGTACGCGAAAGACAAAACCAGCAGTATGACCAGCATGTACCTCAACTTCATCTCTCTTACAGACCCCTCGCTTATAGCCGTAAAACGGAAGTACCCCTTCTTGCAGCCAATTTTCATCTGTTTGATTCTTATGATAATGATATTCATTATCGACATTGTCCATTATATTAGTTTTTATTAAATTGATTGTCAACCCACTTCATCGTCCTGAACAGGTTGGAAATTGCGCAAAAAAAGAAAACAACCTGCCGAAGCAGGTTGTTTTCTGCCATATCCTGTACGTTTCACTCCATATGCCCTTCAAACTAAAACATCAACGGTGTCCTGAACCGGACTGCCTTGAGAAAAGCTGGTCCAGCGCAAGAAATCGGCTGCCTGTGAATAACAAGGCAAGCGAACTTGCCAGCAGCGTATATTCCAGCTCCGTTCCGCCCAGAAACGGCGCATCCGCCTTGGCCATGATCAATGCTCCGGCCGTTACGGCAATGAACAGCGCAGCAAATACGCGGGTGCCCAGGCCTAGAATCACGGCTGCTCCGCCTGCGAGTTCAATGATGGCCACAACGGAGGCAAGGTATCCAGGAACGCCAAGACTTTCGAAGAAGCCTACCGTATTGCTGATACCGCCTTCGAACTTGCTCCAGCCATGCAATGCAAAGACCGCTCCTATGGCGATCCTCAGAAAAAACAATCCGATTTCCACACTTCTACTATTCAAGTTTCATCTTCCTCCTTCCATTCGGGGTGGGCTGAACCGGAAATGGTCAGCCAATCGACCACACAAACAGGACAGATAACATAAGAATGGCGGTCGCGGACACCAGTACCGCAAATCGCGGCAGCGTTAGCGCGACCTCCTGTTCGGGATCGAGCAGCCTCGAAATTCGAACGTTCACCGATACATCGGCAAACGACGATTGTACCGACATGTCTCTGACTCGCCATGACTCGGGACAGGCACGTATCAATTTGAGCAGCGCGCTCCCAATGCCGGCAACGTTCCCGGTGCGCCTGATCGCTTCGTTATCCGCCAGTATTTCCCGGACGATGCCGTAATGTTTCGCGACATGCTTCAAAACGGGAAGATAAGGCATCATGCTGGCAAATACGGTCAGCAGCGTCGTTTTGAGCGGGTCGCGATGCCAGAGATGATGAAGCTCATGATAAACGACTGCCTCCTCTTCATCGTTATCCAGCATGTTCAGAAGGCCTGTCGACAAAACGATGCGCGGCCTCCACAGCCCGATAGTGAACGCGAGCGGAGCCTTTTCGGCCACTACGATAAATCCGGTCTGCCCCACATGTTCGTATTTGGTTTGCAGGCTGCGTGACCATCCTTTATCCTCGATCCTCCACAACTTTTTCATCGCTGCCCGTGTCTTCATCAACCGATGAACCAAAAGCCACCCCGTGCCCGCAAATGTTATGATCGCCAATCCGACGAGCACATGGCCCACCCATGTCCAACCCATTCGGCTCATCCAATGATTGCACAGCCAGAGCAGGTTAAACGGCATGTCCCATCCAAACATTTTGTACAGCAGGTACATCGACATCTGAAGGAACACAAGCAGTGGAATGCCGAGCCCAACGGCGAACAGCAGCTTCGAACGCGCCGCCCACATGTCAGTTGTTCTCCTTTTTCCACTCTTTGATCTTCTGTTCCAGCCGTTCGATCAAGCTTGCATCCACATCCTCCAACGCATCCAGCATATGGTTTACGGCCAAGGCCCCGAACTCGTCGACCAGTTCATGCGAAAGCTCCTTCGATTGGTCATTCATGAACTGTTCCTTGCTCTGCACCGGATGGTACAGCGAAGTTCTGCCTTTCTGCGATTTGCTGAGCAATCCCTTGTCCACAAGCCGGTTCATCACCGTCATGACCGTGTTGAAGTTGACGTCCCGATCCTGTTCAAGCGCCGTTTGCACCTCACGGATACTGCTGCCAGGGCGACTCCACAGCACATCCATGATTTTGGCCTCCAGTGGACCAAAGAAACGATTCAATCCACGTTCTCCCACTTTGAAATTGAGTATTTTCATGATCCGACACCCCTCACACTACCCATTGTAGTTTCGTATAGCAGGAAGTCAACCTTTATATCACGAGTTCGTTGTGATTATTTTGAAAAATGCAGTAATTCCTTCCATTCCTCTGGCGCAAAAAATACGGCGCTCAGTTCGTAAGATCAAAAAAAGCAAATGCCGCCTTTTAAAGCGGCATTTGCTTCATTCCATCCCCTTTAGGGATCGTGATCATTACAGGTAGGCTCGATTAATCTTGTTGCCCTGTCGGCATATGGGCAGAAATATCTACGCCAAGCCCATGGGCAAGTCGACCACCCAATTGCGCGTCCGCCCGGAAGAAATGACACAGTGCACGCATCTGGATCTGCACAGGAACTCCCTTAAGGTCATTTACAAGATTGCTCAAGAGATTCTGTTGCTCTTGTGGCGTATACGAACGGAACAGCTCGCCAGCTTGTGTGTAATCATCCGTCTTTTCAATCCGTTCCCGAGTCACGTTCCCTTGCAGCGGCGCCTCGCTATCCCGATACGCCGGATCTTCCTTCGGAGTATCTTCATAGCTGTTCGGCTCGTAGTTTACCGGAGACGGGTTCTGGTTCACGTTCATCAGACCGTCGCGCTGGTAATTGCGAACCGGAGCGTAGGGGCAATTCACCGGAATTTGCATATAATTCGGTCCCAATCTGTGCCGCTGCGTATCCGGATAAGAAAACAGGCGGCCCTGCAGCAATTTGTCTTCGGAAGGTTCGATTCCCGGAACCACCACGCTTGGAGAAAATGCAGCCTGCTCCACTTCGGCAAAGAAATTTTGCGGATTGCGATTCAAGGTCATCGTTCCTACGGGGCGGAACGGGATGACATCCTCCGGCCATGTTTTAGTCGGGTCCAACGGGTCAAAGGCGAAATCGTCCATCTGCTCCGGCGTCAACAGCTGCACCATGAGCCTCCACTGAGGGAAGTCGCCATTTTTGATGTGATCGTACAGGTCGCGGGTCGCATGGTTGAAATCCTGCCCCTGCACTTGCGCGGCCTCTTCACGGGAGAACGTGCGAACGCCTTGCAACGACTCCCATTTGTATTTGACATAATGAACCTTGCCCTCTGCGTTGATCCATTTGAAGGCATGCACGCTGAATCCGTCCATTTGCCGGTAGTTGGCTGGCGTGCCGAGATCGGAGAATAACCAGGTAAGCATATGCGTGGATTCGGGCGATAGCGTCATGAAGTCCCAATACCGGGACGGGTCCTGGATGTTCGTATCCGGGGCCGGCTTAAGCGAATGGACCATATCGGGGAACTTTATCGCATCCCGGATGAAGAACACCGGCAAGTGATTGCCCACGATGTCGTAGTTCCCTTCCTTCGTATACAACTTCACGGCAAAACCGCGCGGGTCACGCGCCGTCTCCGGCGAACCCGTGCCATGGATGACCGTGGAGAAACGAACCAGCACCGGTGTCTCGGTACCCGGCTCCTGCAGGAAATCCGCCTTCGTGAATTCCTTCATGCTCTCTTCCAGCCTGAATACGCCATGGGCTCCTGCACCTCTGGCATGCACGACGCGTTCCGGAATCCGCTCCCGGTCAAAGTGAGCAATTTTCTCGATCAGGTGGTAATCCTCCAACAATGTGGGGCCCCTTCTCCCTGCGGTGCGCGAGTTTTGGTTGTCTCCTACCGGTGCGCCTTGGTTGGTGGTCAAACGTTCTGTCATATCATGCTCCTCCTTATTCAGTCATTATCATGTGGGGTATGCCACGCCATGGGTGTATATCAAATTCATATGCAAATGGGTCGCATTTGAATGTACATTTAGACTAGATCTAACTGTTAAATCGATTCTAACATGTACCCTATCGGCTTGCATGAGATTCGCATGATTTTACGATGAGATTTGGGCGTTCTTCATGAATGAAACATGAGCATGGATATGGGCAAAAAAAAGAGCGGACTAATCCGCCAGGCGGTAGCCCACTCCTCTTACCGTTACGATATATTGCGGGGAAGCCGCGTTATCCCCCAGCTTTTTGCGCAAGCTTTTGATATGCACATCCACCACGTTGCTTCCTCCGGTAAAGTCCGTTTCCCAAATGTCGCTGAGCATTTCCTCGCGAGAGATGACCGCGCCTTTGGCATCGATGAGCTTCAGCAGCAAATCGTACTCCGTTTTCGTCAAATGAATGCGGGTGTTATCCCGCTGCACGCTCATCTTCTCTCGATCCAGCCATAAATCCTTGAAGCCGATGCGATGATCCTCCTCCGGCAAAAACGCGCGTTTGGGCAATACCGGACTATTGCCGATCATGCGCTGTACGCGGTAAAGCGCCTCCTGCGGACGGGCCGGCCAGACCAGCAATTCCTCCTGCAGCATTGGCCCGCTGGCGTTGCCGATCATATTTTCCCCAACCAGGTACAAACATGGCGTAACATGTTCCGCCTCGCGGTTCAAGCGGCTGCTGATGCCGGCAAAAGCATCGATGGTTCCAGCCACGGACAGATCGTAGATCAACAGGTCAAATACAAGACGTTCATGCAGATCCGGTTCCCACCGGTGAAATACCAGCACATCAAAGCAGCTGTCGGTCAGTGCTTTGACGAGTTCATGCACCTGGCCCGGCATCGGGCTAATCAGAATGACGCGCCGCGTAACGGGGCATGCCTCTACCATAGGCACTTGTTCGGACAAAGCCGGCTTGACCCGCAGCGGCAAACGGCGACCGGACAGCTTTATTTTCACTTGCCCCGTTTGTTCCTGCATTCTTCGCAGACACCTCCAAAGACCACGTGAGCATGGTCGATTGCATACCCGGTTTCGTCGGCCACCTGCTTCAACCATTCGGGTGGAACCACGGTCATGACTTCATCCACTTTGCCGCACATTTCGCACATAATATGTTGGTGGTCATCCATCCGGGCATCGTAGCGGCTTGCCGCTTCTCCCAGCTTCAGCTCGCGAATCAGTTCCTTCTCGGTCAAATACCGCAGCGAGTTATACACCGTGCCGTAAGCAAGGTTATATCCCTGCTCCACCAATCGGTTCATGACGTCCGCCGCAGTCGGATGATCTTCCGAGTGGCGAACCACATCGTAAACAGCCTGTCGTTGTATCGTCAAATTTAACGTTCTCACAGCCATTCTCCTTTACTCTATCCATTCAAACCGCCCAAAGTTCACATAACTTCAAGCGGCCATTATATTGTTTTGAATCATCATAATCAATTTCAATTTAGATTAAGTATAAATCTTTATATACAAAAAAGTCAACAAAGCCTCCGTTTTCGGTAATCCCTGCCCTTTTTCAACGTTTTTCACCACCATCCGCCTCTATATCGCGGGATAATATGGTTCGCCACCAGCCCTTTTTTCATATAGAATAAAAGAATGTGCGCTGAGAGGAGGAGAGTTTGTTGATAAGCACTTTTTTCGTAAATGTCTGTGTCATGATCACCTTTATGTACATATCGGGAATCCTTGCTAAATTTTATGGTATTCGCATTTCCGAGCCTTCGATCCGTACTCAGCTCATCGGAGGCCTATTGTTCGGAATCTATGGCACGGTGCTTATGAACTACTCTTTCCCTTTGAACGAAACGACCATCGTTGATCTGCGCCATCTTGCCGTCGTTACCGCTGCCGTATATGTCGGCGGCATGGCTTCAGTTGTGTCCGGGCTTGTCATTGCCTTGCTGCGCATCGTCTTGTTTGGCGTGTCCTCTTCTGCCATCGACTCGGCTTTTGTCTTGACGATCATCGGACTGACGGGCGTATATTTCCATTATGCCTCCTGGGCCAGATTAACCAAAATCATAACCATGAACCTGCTGGGCTTGTCGCTCATCTTTATTATCCTGATCATGAACACGTCAAGCATAAATTCGTTGATGAAAGTGTATCCGCTGCAGATGGCCATCTCCTTTATCGGGGGATTGTTCATTTATGTCATCGCGGAATTTATCAATAAATCGAATGAACTGCTGTTCCAATTGGAACGGCGGGCCTCCACGGACCATCTGACCAACCTGGGCAACCGCAGGCAGTTCGAAAAATCGCTGGAACTCCAGCTTCAGCAAGCCAGGCAGCATAACCAATATCTCTCGCTTCTCGCCATCGACATCGACCGTTTCAAAAAAATAAACGACAGCTACGGCCATAGTTCAGGGGACGCCGTATTGAAGCAAATCGGGCAATTGCTCCTGAACCAGGCGAGGCCGACCGACCTCGTTTCACGAAACGGCGGCGAGGAATTCGCCGTATTGTTGATAGACTGCAATGCACATCAGGCCATGGCCATTGCAGAGCGCATCAGGCATGCCGTCGAAAAATACGTATTCGCCCTGCCTGACGGCAGCACCGTTCGCCTCACCGTGTCCATAGGCGTTGCCGTCTTTCCGGATCATTGCGACGAATACGATGACAACGACCTCTTCGAACACGCGGACCGTGCATTGTATGAGGCCAAAAATACCGGCCGGAACAGAGTATGCTCCATTCCGAAGCCGATCGAACTGCAAACCGGCGAGTGCTGACCCGCCCGACTGAAACAAATATGAAGGGATACCCCGAGACTGGCGCTCGGGGTATCCCTTTTTCGATCGTTTAGAGGCCGATCACGCCTTTATGCGCAAATCAGGCCAAAATGCGTTCAATTTCGCCGATGATTTCCGCGTCCAGTTTGATGCCTGAAGCTGCCGCGTTTTCTTTGACCTGTTCAGGACGGCTTGCTCCCACGAGCGCGCTGGACACGTTACTTTGGCGCAAAATCCAGGCCAAGGCCAGCTGCCCCACTTTGATCTCCAGTTTGTTCGCAACCTCGATGAGCCGATTCACTTTGGCGATCTTGTCGGCATTGATTTTGCCTTCGTCCCAACCCAGTTTCGCAGCCCGGCTGTTCTCCGGAATGTCGGATACGGATGTGTATTTGCCCGTCAGCAAGCCTTGAGCCAACGGCGAATATACTACTTGTCCGATGCCTTTGCGCTCGCCGAGCGGAATGATCTCTTTCTCAATGTAACGATCAAACATGTTGTATACGGGTTGGTTCACAACGATATGATCCAGCAGCAAACGATCTGCCGTGCCCAGCGCGGCCTCCATCTGCGCTGCCGTCCACTGGCTGACGCCCACGTACAGCACTTTGCCATGACGCACGAGATCATCGAGTGCACGCAGCGTTTCTTCGATCGGCGTCTCCTCGTGATAGCGGTGGCAATAATATATATCTACATATTCAGTTCCTAACCGTCTCAGGCTGGCCTCGCACTGCTCCATGATGTGCTTCCGGGACAAGCCCTGGTCATTGGGGCCGTCGCCCATTTTGCCGAACACCTTGGTGGCCAGAACGTATGAATCGCGTGGACGTGCTTTTAGCGTCTGTCCAAGCAGCTCCTCTGCCGCTCCGCGCTCATACACATTCGCTGTATCGAAAAAGTTAATGCCCTCATCGAATGCGGTTTCAATGGAGCGAACCGCGTTCTCGCGTTCCACATACCCGCCATATGTCAGCCAGCTGCCAAGGCTGATCTCGCTTACTTTAAGTCCGCTTTTGCCCAGTCTGCGATATTCCATTGATTCTACATCCTCCTCATGCAATAGGTTATGGATAAAGTTCCCTTTCCATTTTACCGCACATTGCGCAAATAAACAGTCCAAAGTTGTCCATGAACCCAATAGGATCATGTCCCTGGGCGGCATCCATCTTCAAATTCGAAATTTTTTTATCCGTGCAGCGATGGGGAATACGGCTCCCGAGGGCGAGACAGTGTGATCATCCTCACACCCAAAAAGCCTATATATAGTTTATAAATAGGTAATGTTCATCTATATCTAGTATTCAACGACATAACTTTATAGATCAATGGATTATGGGAGGAATTTTGATATGAGTACGCTTGAACGCGTTGCCCCGCCGTCCCCGGACCTGCTGTCCGATCTCGGGCGGCGAATCATCGGTGCGGAGGATGCGGATACACTTCGGGAAAATGCCAACCTCAATGGCGATTCCTTCAGCGGAAAAATGAGCAGGCTCGGTTCGGAAACGGCGAAATGGCATGCCATGCGCCACGTACTGCCCCGGGAGCTGTCCGAAGCGGTGGAGAACGGCGATCTGTACGTGCACGATCTGGACCAATACGCGCTTGGAACGACGAACTGCATATTCATTCCGTTTGACCGGCTGCTCGCTTCCGGTTTCAACACGGGCAACGGCTCGGTGCGTACTCCGCAAACGATCATGTCGGCCATGGCGCTGGTTGCGATCATTTTCCAGTCCCAGCAAAACAGCCAATACGGCGGCGTCTCGGCCAACAAAATCGACTGGGACCTGGCGCCTTACGTACAGCGCTCCTTCCGCAAGCATTACCGCAAAGGACAGCGGCTGTTCGGGGAACAGGCCGCGATCGGGGACGAGCAGCTGCATCTGGATAGCGAGCAGGCACAGCGCGCCTGCCCGAAAGCCTATGCGTTCGCCTGCGAAGAAACGGAGCAGGAGACGGGACAGGCCGCCGAGTCGCTGATCCACAATCTGAACACGATGAGCAGCCGGGCCGGCGGGCAGATTCCGTTCACGTCGCTCAACTACGGGCTGTGCACGTCCGCCGAGGGCCGCCTCGTTTCCCGGTCGCTGCTGGAAGCGACCATCCGCGGGCTGGGGAACGGCGAGACGCCTGTGTTCCCGCAGCATATTTTCCAGTGCAAGCAAGGCATCAACCAGGCCGAAGGAGAGCCGAATTACGATCTGTTCCGGCTCGCGATCACCTGCTCGTCACGGCGGATGTATCCCAATTTCGTCAATGTCGATGCCTCCTTCAACTTGCCGTATTACCGGCCGGAGGACCCCGATACGATCATTGCAACCATGGGCTGCCGGACGCGCACGCTGGCCGATCGTTTCGGGCGCAACCGCCAGAGCGGCAAAGGCAACCTGTCCTTTAATACGATCAATCTCGTTAAATTGGGCATTCGCTTCGGCATTTGCCAGGGCACTCGGGCCGTCGCCGACCGCAGCGGATTCTATGAGGCGCTCGACTCCGTTATGCGCAATGCGGTTCGCGGGCTGCTGCACCGTTACCGCATTCAGACCGGCCAGCCCGCCAAAGCGTCGGACTTCATGATGCGGGAAGGCGTATGGGAAGGCGGCGAACGCCTTGCGCCGGATGAACCGGTGGCCGACCTGCTGAAGCACGGTACGTTGTCCGTCGGTTTCATCGGGCTTGCGGAATGCATGACGGCGATGTATGGCCGCCATCATGGACAGGACCCGAGCATCCACCAGGAAGCGCTGAACGTCATCCGCACGATGCGGGAGTTCTGTGATCGCATGAGCGACGCCCATAACCTGAATATTACGTTGTTCGCAACACCTGCGGAGGGCCTTTCCGGCAAATTCACCAAAATCGACCGGGCCAACTATGGCCTGATCGAAGGCATCAACGATCGCGAATACTACACCAACTCGTTCCACGTTCCGGTCTACCACGCGTTGCCGGCCTATCGCAAAATCGAACTGGAGGCTCCGTTCCATGCGTTATGCAATGCCGGAGCGATCTCCTATATCGAGTTGGACGGCAATGTACGTGCCAACACGACCGCGTTTCAACGCATCGTGCAATTTGCCCTTGCCCAGGATATCGGCTACTTCTCCATCAACCACCCGATTGACCGCTGCACAGGATGCGGTTATGAGGGGGTCATCGGCGCAGTTTGCCCAGGCTGCCAGGCCCATGAGGATCAGGTACATATCCAGCGCTTGCGCCGGGTGACCGGTTACCTGACCGGGGACTATAAAGTGCGCTTCAATGCCGCGAAGCAGGCCGAGGTCCGGGATCGGGTGAAGCATAAATGAACCTGTTCGGCTATATCCCCGAATCGGTCAATGAGGGACCGGGTCTAAGGGCCGTACTGTTCATCAGCGGATGCCGCCATGCCTGCCCGGGCTGCTTCAGCCCGGACTCGTGGAGCTTTCGGGCAGGAGAGCCTTTTACGGCAGAGCGGCAGCGGCAGATTTTGCAGGAAATCGCGGACCATCCGCTGCTGGAAGGAGTTACGTTATGCGGCGGCGATCCTTTTTTCTCCGCAGCGGAATGCAGCGCATGGGTACGTGAGCTTCGTACTGTCAGGCCGGACCTTAGCGTGTGGGCGTATACCGGATTCGTCTACGATGAACTGATCGCCGACCCGGCAAGAGCCGAGCTTGCCCGGCTGTGCGATGCGATCATCGACGGCCCTTATCTGGCCGCAGAACGGGACATTTCGCTGCCTTACCGCGGCAGCCGAAATCAACGGATCATTGACGTAAAAGCCACCTTGGCCAGCAATCACATCGTTATAATGCAGACGGATGCATTGTAACGGTGTTTTTTTGTTTAATTATTGCATTGGCATAGCACCATTGATCCGCCCTGAACGAAACCAACCCCGACAGCTGAAACATTTTGGGCAAAAGACTGGTTACGCCGGAGGAACGGTAAGGACGGCAAAAAGGCAGAGCCCCTGACTGCAGGAGCTGCTGCCTTTTTGCCTCGGCATATGACGCCTTGATGATGAATAACTAAAAATTCGGTTATCGGATTTCGAAATAACTGATCCGCACACCGGCGGACAGCACAATGTATACATCGCGTTGGCCGGAAGCTCCTTGAAGCTCTGCCTTCAAGGTAGACCATTGCTGCGCTCCGCCCTTGGAAGCCTCCGCGCGTCCGGCAAGCGGGCCGTCCGGAGCATCCAGACGAACTTCGATTGCCGCATGGTCCAGCTCTGCCGATACGCGTGCTTCGAATGCGGCCGCACCGCTGCCCAGATCGGCATCTTTGAAGGCAATCCATCCCTGCTCGCCCGTAACACGTACGGCAGTGCCGCCTTCCTTGCTTTCATCGAGATCCACGCCGGCATATGCATCGTAATTTTCCGCACGGGTTGCTGCAGCCAGGTTGCGCGGAGGAATCGTTTCTCCATCCACGCTCAGATCGGCAACCAGCTGAATATCGGATGAGGATTTACCTACCATAATGGAGTAAGTCCCCGCCTCTACTACATAACGGTCCCGGGTTACATCCCAAATGGCAAGTTCCTGAACAGGCAGCGTGAAGCTGACTTTCACGGTAGCTCCAGCTTCGATATGAAGACGACGGAAGCCTTTGAGCGTTTTGAGCGGGCGTTTCACGCGCGATTGTCCGGCACGAACATACAGCTGCACCACTTCGTCGCTCGCCACGGACCCGGTATTCGTCACGTCCACCGTAACGGTTACGTTCTCTTCCGTTCCCGCACTTGCCGGGCTCAGCGCCAGGTTACTGTATTTAAACGGAGCATACGTCAAACCATGACCGAACGGATACAACACGTCTCCCTCGAAATACTGGTACGTTCTTCCGGATTGGATGATATCGTAATCTTTGATGTCGGTCAGTTGGTCGGCGGATTTCACCCACGTCATGTTCAGGCGGCCTGCCGGCGCATAGTCGCCATACAGCACGTCAGCGACGGCGTTGCCCAACTCCTGTCCGGCATGGGATGTGTACAGCACCGCTGGAATGTTCTCCTGTACCCAGTTCGAAGTGAACGGATAACTGCCCACAATGATCACGATGGTGTTTGGATTTGCCGCATGTACAGCCTCGACAAGGCGCTGCTGGGATTCTGCAAGATCCAGGCCGGGACGATCAATCTCTTCCTTGCCGTTCACGAGCGGATTGTTGCCCACGAACACGATAGCCGTTTCGGCTTCTTTCGCGGCGGCGACCGCTTCCTCCAAACCGTTCACGACGATCTCTTTCTTAAACGTTTGTTCCGCACCAAACGTCTTGATTTCTTCCGACACGGCGAAGGCATCCTGGCCGCCGTTCGGCGCAGTGACCGTTTTGCCGTTCCATGTCGTGAGGCCAACGCTGCCATCCTCTTGAGGCAACAGATGGAATACCTCTTTGACGAACCAGCCGTAAACTTCGTCCGCAGAAGCGGTTACTGTCTCTTCGTCCGTGGTGAGGTATTTGCCGTTGCTCTCCGCCTGCAGCGTATAGCTGCCAAAGCCCCAATCGGTAAGCTTGAACGTTTCCGCTTGGCCGGAAGCGATGACAGGCGTTTTTTCCCCGTCTGCCAATCCTACGGCCTTGCCGTTTGCAGTCGATGTCAGCGTGATCCGGTCGTCCCCGTCTTTGTACGTAACGTTGTCGATGCCGATTTTGCCCTGGATGGCTTCAAGCGGGGATACGCTGTAAGGCATCGTTCCTGCATACCAGTCGCGGTAAACCGTTCCGCCAAGCTGTCCGATGACGGCAACCTTGCCGGACTTGGTTTTGTCCAGCGGCAGCGTGCCGTTATCGTTTTTGAGCAATACCACTTGTTCTCTTGCCGCTCTGAGCGTCAATGCTTTGGCTTGCTCGGTCATCATGGCTTCTTCGCCGATGGAAGCGTACGGATTGCCTTCGGCCGGATCGAACTCGCCCAGGCGGAAACGAACGCGGAACGTGTTGAACAACGCACGGTCGATATCTTCCATAGTCAGCAAACCTTGCTCAAGCCCTTCGCGCAGCGCTTGTTTGGACAAATCCGCATCATCGGTAATGCTGTCGATGCCTGCCTTTACGGACTCCACCGTACCCGGTGTGTGGGAATCATAGTATTTATGATCGTTCTTGATGCCCATAACGTCCCCTGCATCACTGACGATAAAACCGTCCATGCCCCATTCGCCTTTGACGATCTCGTTCACGAACGGATGGAGCAGCGCCGGCGTGCCGTTAATGGAGTTGTACGCCGTCATCATCGACTGTGCGCCGCCCTCCTTGAACGGCTTCTCAAATGCTTTCAAGTAATATTCGCGCATATTGCGCGGATCAATGCTGGAGGAACCGCTGCCGCGATCCACCTCATTGTTGTTGGCCAAAAAATGCTTCAGCGTGGCAACCGCTTTATAATACTTCGGGTGGTCGCCCTGAATCCCTTTGACTAACGCTGTCGTCAGTTCCGCCGTCAGTTCAGGGTCTTCGCCGTAAGCTTCTTCGTTGCGTCCCCAGCGCGGATCGCGTTCCATGTCGACGGTAGGCGCCCACAGCGTCAAGCCGTTTACCGCCGGGTTGCGTTTGTAAAATACGCGTGCCTCATCGCCGATCACCGAACCGATCTCTTTCATCAGGTCGGTATCCCATGTGCAGGCCAAGCCTACCGGCTGCGGGAAGGAAGTCGCTTCGCCGAGCCATGCCAAGCCGTGGGCCGCTTCTGTCCCATGTTTGTACGCAGCGATGCCGAGGCGTTCGACGGCAGGCTGATACTGCAGCATGGATTCGATTTTCTCGTCGTCGGTGAGACGGGATACCAGGTCTTTAACCCGTACATCCAGTTCAAGCGTCGTATCCTGGAAAGGATATTTGGTCTGGTTGGTCATATCGGAAATCTCCTTTTAAATAGCCATAGTTAATCAAGCCATGATAGCGAATACATTAACAATCTCCAATGAAGCTGTTACCACTCTGTTTTTTTGGTTTATAAAAATGGAGAATACCCCCTATTTACAAGGGATATCGTCTTCCCAGCTTTATAAGAACCTATTTACTAAAACGGTTTCGGTATTCCTATCATAAAACATGTTCGTTAAAAAAAACAGGGGGCGACTCCAGGAAAATGTGAACATTACCCACAGGATATCCGCTTTGATCGTTTTTTTCCTAAATCGAATGGCAATCATGAATAAATGTGAGACCAGAATTACCACACAGGAGGAAACCGAATGAACAGCAAACAGCATCCCCCTACCAGACTGCCTGAATTTCCCAACTCGCTCTGGAGAAGCACGCATACATTCCCGACCTTTCCGACGCTTGAAGAGGATGCAACCGCAGACGTTGCGATCATCGGCGCAGGAATTGCCGGCATAACGACCGCCTATTTGTTGGCCCAGTCGGGACTGAGCGTCATTGTGCTCGAAGCAGGCAAAGTACTGGACGGGACGACGGGACATACGACCGCCAAGGTGACGGCGCAGCATGGAGTGGTCTATAACGAGCTGCTGCAGCACTTCGGACATGAACAGGCACGCATGTATTACGACGGCAATACGGAGGCCATCCGTTGGATGCGAGCCTTGGTCCAGGAGAAACAAATCGATTGCCAATGGGCTGAAGAAGATGCTTATGTGTACATTCAATCCGAGGACAATTTGAAAAAGATGGAGTTTGAGCTGACCGCCTACGACAAGCTGGGGATTTCCGGCGATTGGGTCTCCTCCCTTCCCGTATCGGTCCAATCCAGGGCCGGCATACGCATGCCCGGGCAAGCGCGCTTCGATCCGCTGGCGTACTTGCATTATTTGCTCGATGAAGCCGTGCAAAATGGCGTCCGCTTCTACGAAAAAACCACGGCAACGGACGTGGAGGAAGATGCGTCCCTGCATGTGCGGACTTACAACGGTTCGTCCGTCACCGCCCAGCATATCGTCGTGGCATCCCATTTTCCCGTATATGATCCGGGCTTTTATTTCACACGCCTGCATGCCGAGCGCTCCTATGCCATTGCAGTCGAGCCCGGGAAGCCATACCCCGGAGGCATGTACATTTCGGACGACGAACCCAGACGTTCGCTTCGTGCGGTCATGCATGAAGGCAAGGAGCTCATCGTGTTCGGGGGAGAAAACCACAAAACGGGCCAAGGCATCTGCACCTTCGGCCATTATGAAAATCTGGAACGTTTCGCGGAGGATACGTTCGGCATCGTCAGCATTCCTTTTCGCTGGTCGGCCCAGGACCTGATCTCGATCGACAAGGTACCTTACATCGGCCCGATTACAGGGCGACATGAGCGCGTATACGTCGCTACCGGGTTTGCCAAATGGGGCATGACGACCGGTACGATGGCTGGCCATATCCTTGCCGACCGCATCACCGGACGGGACAATCCCCATGCGGCCATATTCGATCCCGCACGGTTCAAGGCCGATCCCGGATTGAAAAACATCGTGGTCGAAAATGCCAACGTCGCCAAAGAGCTGATCTCCGGCAAGGTTGGCCTGACACATGCCACCGCAGACCAGTTGGGGACTGACGAAGGATCCGTCGTCCGTCACCAAGGCAAACGCGCCGGAGCTTACAAGGACCACAGCGGCAAGCTGTTCCTTGTAGATACGACCTGTACCCACCTTGGCTGCGAGGTGGAATGGAATGAAGGCGAACGTACATGGGATTGCCCGTGCCATGGTTCGCGATTTGATTACACCGGCAAAGTCATCGAAGGCCCTGCCACACAGGACCTGCCCGCACTTGAAACACCGCAATAACGTTTGAATACGGCATCGGCTTTAAGGACCTGGATCGAAATCCGTCTCAGGGCGGAGGTTATCGATTCAGGTTTGCCGTATGCTGTTTTAGGGGGAACCCGCACTGCCTCTCAAAAGACGTTTACATGCGTAAAATCATGTTCCAGAGCCCATTTTAATTCACTATCTTGCATTATACAGTACCTGATGGTATCATTGTTTCTGTACTACTGAACATTACACAATAGTAAAAAAACATCGAATTCAAGGAGGGACCTGCGTGAACGTGAACATCCAGTTCAAAAAGGGAGTTCTGGAACTGTGCGTCCTGGTGCTGATTCATCGGCAGGACCGTTACGGCTACGAACTGGCACAGGCGGTCTCCAGACATATTGAAGTAGCTGAAGGCGCGTTATACCCGCTATTGCGCAGACTCGTCAACGAAGGCTACTGCACCACTTATCTGCAGGAATCGAGTGAAGGTCCGCCCCGGAAATATTATAAGCTGTCCGATGCAGGACGCGACTACATGAGGACGCTCTCGAGCGAATGGAACGAATTCGTGCGCAATGTGTCAAATCTATTGGAAGAAGGGAACCTGAATGAATAGACAACAATTTATGCAGGCGATGGAGTTTCATTTAAGGCCGATGGATCCGTCGGAACGCAATGAGCTGTTATCGGACTATGACCAGCATTTCGAGCAGGGGCTTCAGGAAGGAAAAGCCGAAGAAACGATCGTGTTCGAACTCGGTCAGCCCGAGGAACTCGCGCGTGAGGCGCTGGGCGACCGTTATGCGGCCGCGCCGTCAGCGCCAGGCTATGATCATTTTGACTATCCGCCCCCGCCTTACGGATCGCCGGCCCGACATCAGAGCAGCAGCGCGGCACGCACCCTTTTTACAGGCATCGGACTGATTTTTCTGAATCTCATTCTCGGCATTCCTCTCGGCGCCACCCTTTGGTCCATCTGGCTGGCCATTGCCAGCCTGTCACTGCTTATGCTGGCTCCCATCGCTGCAGCAGTCGACTTCGTTTATTTCAATCATCTGGAGATGGCCGAAATTTTCGTAGCCGTTGGCGTATGCGGCATAGGCATGTTGTTTGCGCTGGCAGCCAAATGGTTGTTCAACGGATTTGCCGCCACAACAGCCGGGTACATCCGCTGGAACCTTAAAACATGGAAAGGAGGGGCTTAATCCATGACGGTCAAAAAATGGGTTACTGCTGCGCTTGTATTCATCCTCATCGGAATCATCGGTACCTCGGTATACGGGTTTCAGTTCGGAGATCAGCGGGAAGCATACTCGAAACGCTGGGAATTTCAGAACGACCAGCTGCAGCGCCTGATCCTGGATGCCCATTTTGACGGGGGTATCCGGTTTATCGAAAGCCCCGATGCAAACGGCTATATCGAAGTTAATGGAAAATGGGATCCAGCCACCGTCGAAAGCTTCAAGAAGGCTGCATTATCGAATGGGACCTTCGTTCTTTCCGATACGGAGCAGGCAAGTTTCCAATTTTTCAACCTCTACTGGGAGGATTTGAAATCAACGATGACCGTTGCCCTGCCTGCGGGACACCATTTAAGCGAAGTCAAAATCAGCTCTTCCTCCAGCGATATCGAATTGCAAGGGCTAAACGCCCAAACGCTTGAGCTGGACAATACGTCAGGAAGCGTCGGCCTCAAGGACATCCATGCGCCGAACATTCGGCTCGACCTGACCTCGGGAGATATCAAGGCATCCGGGATCCAGGGCGACGTGGACGTATCCCAGACATCGGGCAGTTTGCGGATTGAAGGTTTGACCGGCGATCTGCATAGCTCCATCCAATCCGGCGACACCCGTGTAACCGATCTCCATGGGACGGCTAACGTTCAATTCACTTCAGGCAACGTCGACATTGAACAGGCGACGGCAGGGTCGATCGACGTATCGGGCCAATCCGGCGACGTCCGCATTCAGGCCGCAGCCGATTTTGCCGGCGTATACGACACTCGGGCCACCTCGGGGGACATCACCACGCCCGACTCGCCAATGACGAGCAGCGACGTAATTAAGGTTCGTACGACCTCAGGCAATATCAAAATTACCCAATAAGGCTTCTCCGAATGGAATTGGGCTGGTGACGAAGCGAATTTCCGATCCTTGGGTAATATAGTATAATCAAAGGCCAGTCCAATTTTAAAGGAGGATTCCTGCATGGAATTGAAAAACAAAACAGCTATCATCACCGGCGCAGGCAAAGGCATCGGACGCGCCATCGCGGAGTCTCTAGCCAAAGAAGGCGTTCACCTCGGGCTCATCGCCCGCACGGCATCCGACCTGGAAGCTCTGCAGAAATCCTTGAGCGAGACGCATGGCGTGAAGGTCATCATCGCGGTGGCCGACATTTCCGATCGCACGCAAGCCGAGGCGGCCGTTGCTGCCATCGAAACCGAGCTTGGCGCCGTGGACATCCTGATCAACAATGCGGGCATCGCCAGCTTCGGCACGCTGCTCGATATGGATCCTGAAGAGTGGGAACGCATCCTGCACGTCAACGTGATGGGTACATACTACGTTACACGCGCAGCTTTGCCTAGCATGATCAAGCAAAGCAGCGGAAGCATCATCAATATCGCTTCCACTGCGGGCGAACGCGGCTTCGCAACAGGTTCGGCCTATTGCGCATCCAAATTCGCGCTGCTCGGCATGACCGAATCGCTGATGCAGGAAGTCCGCAAATCGAACATCCGGGTAACCGCCCTGACGCCAAGCACGGTGAATACCGAGCTGGCCAGCAATGCAGGGTTGAAAATCGGCGACGAAGACCGCATGATGCAGCCGGAGGACGTAGCCGAGCTGGCCTTGGCCACCCTCAAGCTGTCGGATCGCGTTTTCGTCAAAGCGGCCGGCATCTGGACGACCAACCCGCAATAAGCGGCAGTTCCGGTCATTTCTGGACGTTGCATTGTCGGAGGAAGAATTGCTCCCGATATCATTTGGATAACACAAAAACCACGGGTACGCGGTACCTGTGGTTTTTGTGTTTGACGTTGATGCGCAAAACCGGCTGGCAAGAGTAGTGAACTGCCCGCTACGCCACAAAGCATCGTTTGGAGGCTGCATATCAGCGCTTCACGCGCTCCTTCCTTAATGCTCTCCGAGCCGATCCAGATCCAGTTCCTTGGACACGGCGATCAGGATCACCGCAGTCTCTGCACCAATATTCGTGACTTCATGCGGCACGACCGCATTCCAGCTGAACGAATCGCCCGCCTCCAGCGTTTCCTCGTCTTCTCCCTGCTCGGCACGAATCGTGCCCTGCAGCACGAGATGACTTTCTTCCCCCGCATGCTTGCTCACCCCGGTCGAGGCTCCCGGCGGCAGCTCCACGAGGGACATGCGCATCGCTCCTTTGGCCGTCAGGTGCTGCACTTTGACTTGCCCGTCCCCCGCAGTCGTCTCTTTTCGCTCGTTTTTCCGCACCACGTTCATCCGCTGCTCGGGCGTGAGCAGCAAATACGGCAGCGGCACGTCCAGATAATCCGCAATGCTCTCAAGCGTTGCTATGGACGGCGAGGTTTTGTTGTTTTCCACGTTGCTGATGAAACCTTTGGATAACCCTGTTCCTTCGCACAGCTGCATGATCGTGATTTGCTTCTGCTTGCGGATCGTACGAATCGTTTTGCCAATATCCATGTCGCTGCTTGTTCCTCCCTACTTTCAGTGCCTGACTCGCTTACCCGTTATCCTGCTGATAGAAAACAATCCGGTTGCCGGATGGATCAATCACTTCCATTTCCCTGAGGCCCCAAGGCGTCTCCGTAATACCCGGTCTGGAATGCTTGTGCTCCTGCCGGTTCAAAGACTCGCATAACCCATCCAGATCTGTCGTTTCGATGCGCAAGGCAGCTCCTGGGGTGCAATCTCCATAATGCCCGGACAAATGAAGCACGATGCCATCCAGCGATACCTGCATGTACAACGGCAGATCCTCTTCGAAGCGATGTTCCCAATCCACCTTGAAACCTAAATACTCTACATAGAACGATCTGGCCTGCTCCTCATCGAATATACGAAGGATGGGCACTATTCCTTTCAGCATTCGCTTCACTCCTCTGATCAAGATGGCGATACAGAGCTGGATCGAGCCAGCCGGCTTTATTATTGGCATAAGGATTAAGGATTCCCTATACGTAACATATTTTCATAATACAAAAAATATGTTGACCCAACAATGCAATCATGCTACATTTCGTTCATAAATAAAGATATTTGTTTTCTATTGGTGAACTTTATGAAGGTACGAAAGGACTGAATGCACGATGATGCCTTCCTTGTTTATCGCCCATGGCGCGCCTTCCCTTGCGCTGGAGGACAACGCATATACCGAATTTCTGCAAGGCCTTGCCGGACAACTCTCCAAGCCCAAAGCCATCGTGCTCTTCTCGGCACACTGGGAATCCGGAACACAACTTGTATCTTCAGTAGCCCGGCATGACACGATCTATGATTTCGGCGGTTTCCAGCCCGAACTGTACCAGATCAAATATCCGGCCCAAGGACATGCCGAAACGACCAAAGATGTCCTGCATTTATTTGCCAAAGCAGGCATCGAAGCGAAAACAGATGAAATCCGTGGACTTGATCATGGTGCCTGGGTCGTGCTCCGCCTGCTCTATCCGGATGCCGACATTCCGGTCGTGGCCCTGTCGGTGAACCGATACTTGTCCAATGAAGAGCAATACAAAATCGGCCAGGCGCTGGGTGCGCTCCGTGAGCAGGACGTGCTCGTGATCGGCAGCGGCGGCACCGTACACAACCTTCGCCGATTGAACTGGGAAAGCAACGGCGTGGACCCATGGGCCATGGAATTCGATGACTGGCTGCAAGAAAACGTCTCCGCTTGGAACACCGGTACGCTCTTTGCCTATGACACGCTGGCTCCATCCGCTCATGCGGCGGTACCTACGCCGGAGCATTTCGTGCCGCTCCTGCTGGCGATGGGTGCAGGAGATCGCAACCGACAGGCTTCTCTGCTGTTCAGAGCATACCAATATGGAAATCTAAGCCTTTCCTGCTGGAAATTCGACTAAACTTGTTTGTTTCAGAGACAGCTCATTTAGTGTATTGATGGTTAGCAGATCGGTCGGATATGACCTTTTTTGCATAATGCTGCCTTAAGTAAAGCACGCTATAATAACATTTAGTGGAAATGCACATGCTTTAACCAAGCGCACTGCCTTTTGCCATCTAATACATTATTGGGAGGAACATTCAACGTGGTTGAACAACCGAAATCGGAGAGCCTGATGTCTCTCGTCAAAAAAGGAAACACCTCCTCGGCGACGGCGATGGCAGGTAATGCGGTGCTTGCCCTCTGCAAAGGAGGAGCGTTCCTGCTCAGCGGAAGCGGAGCGATGTTTGCGTCGGCCATGCACTCGCTTGCAGACGCCATTAACCAAGGGTTCGTGTTTGTCGGGAGCGTATTGTCCGAGAAACAGCCGACGCGCCGCTTCCCGACCGGATTCGGGCGGGTCATCAACATTTTCTGCATGATCGCCGTCATCGTGGTGACCATTATGGCGTACGAGACCATCCATGAGGGCATTCATCTGCTGCAGCACCCGGCAGGCCACTCGGGCGGACTGTGGATCAACATCGGCGTGCTTCTGCTCAACATCCTGATCGATGGAGCCATTCTCATCAAAGCGATGAAAGAGATTCTGGTGGAAGCACGCGCGCCGAAAACCAGCGGTCTCGGACTCGTTCCCGCAGCGATCAAAAACGTGGGACGCGCCGCCCCGCCTACTCGCCTTGTATTTTATGAGGACGTGGTAGCCGTTTTGGGCGCAACGCTGGCGCTCATCTCGGTGGTAGTTATTGCACTGACGAATTTCGCCTTGCTCGACGGCATCGTCACGACGCTGATCGGCTGCCTTATGATTGCCGTGGCCTTCCGCGTCGGATTTGACAACATGATCGGGCTCATCGGCGTGGCCGCCCCGCAAGACGTTGAGGACAAAGTAACCCGGACGATCCTGGCCGATTCCCATGTTGCGGATATTCAAATGATGCGCATCATTCAGGAAGGCCGCTACTATCATGTCGAAGGTTTGATCGAGCTGACCAAAGGTCTGACACTGGCCGATGCCGACGACATCAAATTCCGCATTCAGGAGAAGCTGATGACCGATCCCGATATCGCGGATGCGGCCATCTCGATCATCGAAGATGACGGCGTGAACACCTGGGGCAAAAAGCAAGCCGAGATCGTAGAGCCTTAACACAAAATTAAATGCGGCAGGCATACAAGATGAACGAAGAACCTAGACTTTGGTCTAGGTTCATTTTAACTCCACAGACCGAGGATCGCATTTTCCAGCTCATGGTATGCTGTATGTAATGAAACAGAGGAATCCGTGACCAACCAGATCATTGATCCCACGATGCAGAGGAGAGATCGTATGTCTAAACGCGCTATTCTGGCGCCCGTGCTGATTTTGCTGGGCGTCTACCTGATGCTTAATCAGGGAGGTTCCCTCGGCCCAGGCACCATTTTCGCCACCTTCTGGCCCACCTTGTTTGTTATCCCGCTAGGACTGTTCTTTCACTGGCTCTACTTTTCCATGATCGGCAGGGGGGTCGGCCTGCTCGTTCCGGGCGGGATTCTGTTAACCGCGGGCATCGTCAGCCAGATCGCCATGCTGTTCGGCAACTGGGGCACGATGTGGCCGGGTTTCATCCTGGCCGCTGCAGTCGGTCTGTTCGAGCTGTACTGGTTCGGCGGCCGCAATCGCTGGCTGCTTATTCCGATCAACATCCTGCTGGTGCTGTCCTTGCTGTTCTTTGCAGTGATGTCGCTAGGCAATATGCTCAGCAGTCTGTCCTTCATTCAGCCATTCGTGGCAATCGGACTTATCGTGCTGGGTTCATGGTTTATTCTCGGCCGCAGCAAAAAACGGATGTAAAAGGTACGGAGAGCGTGCCATGGCTGCGTGCGATAGATGCACGAACGGCTATTGCAACGCAAAAACCCCCGTTTGCCCAGGCACGTCATGTGCCCGGCAAACGGGGGTTTTTCATGGCATAAGGTGCGATTTGACCGCGAAGCGGGCAACGCGCCTTTATTTGCTGTGCATTTTAAACTCAAGGAACAAGTCGTTGTAGTGGGACAGCATTTTTTTGCCCAGATTATCGTATACTTCCAGCTTGCCCGTCAGCGTCTCGTCCGGATAGAAGCGCTCATCCCCGGAAATATCCTCTGGCAGCAGCTTCAAGGCCTCGGCATTCGGCGTGGAATAACCGACATACTCGGCGTTGCGGGCCGCATTCTCGGGATCGAGCATAAAGTTGATGAACTGGTGTGCCCCGTCGATGTTGCGGGCTGTCTTCGGAATAACCATGTTGTCGAACCACAAGTTCGAGCCTTCTTCAGGCACCACGTAATCCAGCTTGTCGTTTTCGTCCATGATTTCGGAAGCGTCTCCCGACCACACGAGGCCTACGGCCGCCTCTTCATTGGCAAGCAGCATTTTGATCTCGTCTCCGACAATCGCCCGCACGTTCGGCGTTAAGGTGGACAATTTGGCCAGAGCCTGCTGCAAGTGGTCCTCATTGGTGTCGTTCAAGGAGTACCCCAGGCTGTTCAAGCCCATGCCGATGACTTCACGAGCGCCGTCGAGCAGCAAAATCTGGTTTTTGAGCCGGGAATCCCACAGATCGTTCCAGCTGTTAAACGTCAGCCCATCGACCAACTCGGGATTGTACACGATGCCGACCGTTCCCCAGAAGTACGGGATGGAATAGCGATTATCCTCATCGAACGACAGGTTAAGGAACCGGGGATCGATGAAGTTGAGATTGGGCAGCTTGTTATGATCGAGTGGGACAAGCAGGTTTTCTTCCTTCATTTTGCTGATCGCGTATTCGGAAGGGATCGCCACGTCGAACGTGGTTCCTCCCTGCTCGATCTTCGTCAGCATCGCCTCATTGGAATCGAAGGTCTGGTAGATGACCTTGATGCCCGTTTCCTCTTCAAATTCGGTCAACAGATCGGGATCGATATAATCGCCCCAGTTATAGATCGTCAACGTGTTGCCGCCGGAATACCCCTGGCTTCGGTTCAAGTAAGATGCCAGGATCATCAAGGCAAAGGCCGCAATGAATACCAGCGCAAACGTCCGTACCAGCTGTTTCATGGGCGCAGCCCCCTTCCGGCAGGCGTTTTCGCGGCGCGGCGGTTAATGAAGTAATACCCGATCACCAGCAGCACCGTCAGCAGGAACAGCAATGTGGACAGCGCATTGATGGATAGGGATACCCCTTGTCTCGCCCTGGAGTAAATCTCCACCGAAAGCGTGGAATAACCGTTGCCCGTCACAAAGAACGTAACCGCAAAGTCATCCAGCGAGTAAGTCAGCGCCATGAAAAATCCGGCGAAAATGCCTGGTTTCACGTAAGGCAGCACCACTCGCGTCAGCACCTGCCACGAGCCTGCGCCGAGGTCGCGTGCCGCGTCCATCAGCGTTGGGCTCATCTCCTGCAGCTTCGGCAGTACCATGATGACCACGATCGGCACGCTGAACGCAATGTGCGAGAGCAGGACCGAAGTGAATCCCAGCTTGATGCCGATCATGGTGAACAGGATCAGGAACGATGCGCCGATAATGACGTCCGGACTAACGATCAGCACGTTGTTCAGCGAGAGCAACGTATTTTTCGTCCGTTTGCGACGTACATGATAGATCGCCAGCGCTCCGGCAATGCCGAGAATCGTTGAAATCGCCGAGGACAACAACGCGATGATGAACGTGTTCAGCACGATGATCAGCAGCCGCGTATCCGCGAACACTTCCCGGTACCACTCCAGGGTGAAACCCTCGAAGTTCCGCATATGCCCGCCGCTGTTGAATGAATAGAAAATCAGATATGCAATCGGTGCGTACAAAATCAGAAACACGATCGTCAAATACAGGTTAGACAGCTTTCCGTTTCTTCCCACCGCGCACCTCCTTCCTGCCAGATCCGGTCAGAAACATGATGACTGCCATCGCAATGATCAAAAAGACGGCAATCGTCGAACCCATGCCCCAATCCTGGGTGACGAGAAAATGCTGCTCGATCGCCGTCCCCAGCGTAATAACCCGATTCCCCGCGATCAGACGAGTGATCATAAACAGGGACAAAGCTGGAATGAAGACGGCTTGGCAGCCGGATTTCACGCCGCTCAGCGTCAGGGGAAAGATGACCCGGCGGAACGTCAGCCAGGACGAAGCCCCCAGATCGCGGGCCGCATAGATCAGCGACGGATTCATTTCTTCCAGCGCATTGAAGATCGGCAAAATCATGAACGGAATAAAAATGTAGACCGACACGAATATGAAACTGAAGTCGGTAAACAAAATTTGCTGTGTGCCGATGCCGACCACTTCAAGCAGGGAATTGGTCAGCCCGTATGTTCCGAACAGGCCGATAAAGGCATATGCCTTGAGCAGCAGGTTGATCCAGCTCGGCAGAATGATCAGCAGCAGCCATAACTGCTTGTGCTTGGTCCGTGTCAGCAGGTAAGCCGTCGGATAGGATACCAGCAAAGAGAACACGGTGATCAAAAACGCGTACCAGAACGAGCTGAGCGTCATCTTCATGTACACTGGCGTAAAAAATTCGGCATAGTTGCCGAGCGTAAAATTCCCTTCAACGTCGAAGAACGAGTAATACACCACGAGCAGCACCGGGGCAACGACGAACAATACCATCCATATGACATAGGGAATCAGATACGCATTGCGCGTGCTCGCCTTAGTCTGCATGGGTTGCCTCCTGGTAGGATTCCAGGCGTTTGTCGAACTCTTCTTCCGTCTCGTTCAGGCGCATGACGTGAATGGCCTCCGGATCAAAATACAATCCGATTCGTTCTCCCACCGTAGCCTTTTTCGTCGAATGCACAAGCCACTCGTTGCCGGCGTCGTCATAGCTGGAAATTTCGTAATGCACGCCGCGGAACAGCTGCGAATCCACGCGCACCTTCAGCTTGCCCTGTTCCTCGGTCGTAATCTCCAGATCTTCCGGACGAATGACGATTTCGACAGGTTCGTCCGGCTGCAGCCCTTGGTCAACGCATTCATACTGTGCGCCCGCAAATTCAACCACGAAGTCCTGTTTCATCCGGCCAGCCACGATATTCGACTCCCCGATGAAGTCGGCCACGAAGCGATTGATCGGCTCGTCGTAAATGTCGTTCGGCGTGCCGCTCTGCTGGATGAGTCCCCCGTTCAGGACAAAAATCTCGTCCGACATCGCCAGCGCCTCTTCCTGATCATGCGTGACGAAAATGAACGTGATCCCGAGCCGCTGCTGCAGCTCGCGCAGTTCGTACTGCATCTCGGTGCGCAGCTTCAGGTCCAATGCCGAAAGCGGCTCGTCCAGCAGCAAAATTTCCGGCTCGTTCACGATCGCGCGGGCGATGGCCACGCGCTGGCGCTGACCGCCCGACATTTCTCCGATCTCCCGGTTCTCATAACCGGACAGGTTGACGAATTTCAAAGCTTCCAACACTTTGCTGCGAATTTCAGCCGTTTTCATTTTTTTGATGCGCAAGCCAAAGGCTACGTTCTCGAATACGTTCAGATGCGGAAATAACGCATAATCCTGAAAAACGGTATTCACCTGTCGCTGATGCGCAGGGATATGGTTGATCAAGGCACCATTGAAGTAAATATTGCCCTGCGTCGGTTGCGCAAAGCCCGCAATCAGCCTTAGAATCGTCGTTTTGCCGCAGCCCGAAGGGCCGAGCAGCGTATAGAATTTACCCCGTTCGATCTCGAAGCTGACTCCCTTCAATACGGCATCATCGTCGTCGTACTGTTGAGTCACCCGTTCGAACCGGATAATCGGTTGTTGTTCTGACATGTCTCGCATCGCCCCCTTAATCTTGAGGTTTACCCTAAGAAACCTTATCCATTATACACGACTTTGGTTCAGCCATGTTTCGAATAAGGTTAATTTACCCCATTTTCTTAGGATTGGAAAGGCATTCCGGCACGGGCTGCCCCTGATGGGCCGGACTCACATACAGACCATAGGAATTCCAAAAATAATTCCAAAAATCGAATCGAACACACGTTCCCAAAAGGTATAATATGGTATAATGGATGGGACGAAGCATCCGGTGGTACTACGTCACGGCGAAGATGCCCTGAGAGGGGGTGACGCTGTGTCGCTTGATCTTTTGGTGAAAATGCTGGACGTGCTGCTCAAACTGGTCGGTATTTCGGCCGGTTTGCAAACGTTAATCGGTCCGCGGAAGAAAACACGCAAAGTCAAGAAAAACCACCGGCAATAGGTTGGAGCCCCACCCGGTGGTTTTTCAGTGAAGTGTCGAAATCTCGCCGTGGTTGCCCACCGGCCGACTTTGTCAACATCCGCGATGTTCCCGCATCGCGGATGTTTTATGCTGCTACGGTTCTTATAGCACCAGTATACCACAATCGAAACGATGGGAACCATTCAAAACCGATCTCGACCGCGCCGTTGATGCCAGTATTCTGATTTGGCCGATTGACGCATATGATGTCGGGGATATGTAAATATGTGTGCAAGGAAACGGTCTGAACGCATGGAGTGAATTTCCGTACTGCGGAAAGGAGGCACCTATGGATCTTCGCCGTAATTTGCCGTTATTAATCGTGGTCTGTTTTCTCAGCCAGATGGGAGGATTCATGATTCTCCCCCTGTTTCCGCTGTTTATTGATGGATTGGGGTTGTCCAGCTGGACGATGGGAATCATCTTTGCCATGTTTTATGTCGGGAAAGTCATCGGAGGCATGCCCGCTGCCGGGTTGTATCGAAAAACGGGTGGCAAAACGTCGCTCATCCTCATGCTGCTGATGCTCGCGCTCTGCATGGCCGGCTTCGCCATGGCCTCCTCGGCCCTGCTGCTCGGCCTGCTGCGGCTGCTGCAAGGGCTTGCTTCTACCGGGCTTACCGTCACGGTGCGTTCGATCATCGGTGATGGCGGCAGCGAGCACAATCGCGGGCTGTACAATGGCTATATCAGCAGCAGCGAGGGTGGCGGCATGGTGCTCGGCCCGGTCGTCAGCGGCTGGCTGGCGCTGCATTTCCCGCCTTCCGTGCCCTTTTGGCTGGTCACGGTTTGCTGCCTGGTCGCCATGCTTGCGGCCATGGCTATACGCAACACAACAACAAGTTCTAAGGCTGACGGCGGATCATCGTCCAAAGAGGACGCTGCCATGCAATCCGCCGCCGCTTCCCCGTCCCCTGCCTCCTTTACGGAAGCCGATGAAAGTGCCAACCGGGCTGGACTCCGCGGCGAGCTTACACCCGGCCAGCAGGTGTTCGGTTATAGCCTGGTGCATTTTCTGGAAATGAGCGCATATGCCGTCTTCTTGACCTATTTTGCACTCTATGCGACCCATATCATGCAATGGAACTCCTTCTCCATCAGCCTGGCCTTTACGGTCGTAGGCATTTCAACCTTGGCCGCAGCGCCGCTGGCAGGTTATCTCTCGGATCGCATGGGAGACCGCCTGCTGCTCTGCATGCTGGGCATGCTGTTCATCGGGGTGGAGGTCGCTGTGTTCCTGACGACATCGTCGTATGTCTGGGTATATCTCGGCATGCTGATCGGCGGAGTCGGCGGGGCATGTTATATGGACTCCTTTTTCGCGCACATCGGCGATCATATTCCGGAGACTGGCCGCAGTGAAGCCATCGGCAAAATCGTCTCGGCCGCAGAGATCGGCTCCATCGTCTCTCCGTTGATTGCAGCGCTGCTGGCGGAAGCTGGATCGCTGTACGCCGTCTTTTGGTTCAACCTCGCACTCATAGGTGCGGCGATCACCGTGCAAGCCTTCATGCGCAAGCAGCATCGCACCGAACGTTTGTCGTCCGAGAATGCACGCAGCAAACAATAAAATTTGACTCAAAGGAGACCAAAATCCGTCCTTCTTGAATGGATCATCAGCCATTTTGAATGAGCGCGGCGATTTGTCCTGCGTGCTCGGCTATTTTGCTGCGCAGAAAGGGATCTGTCTTCTCAGGCAAAGCCGACGGATGGAAAAACATCGCTTCGAGAACTTCCACCCCATCCGGCCTTAGCTCACCCTCGTATTCGGTGCAGACGTAGCCGATCACCACATTGGAGTACACGTGGCCGTTCCGCAGCTTGGTATATAAATCTTTGCCCGAAAACACGCCGTACAACCGCAGCCGCCCTAGCTCGATCCCCAATTCTTCCCTGACTTCGCGCATGGCGCATTCCTCGGCGGATTCGTCCAGTTCCATGCATCCCCCCAGCACGCCCCAAGTATCATCGACATGGCGCACCAGCAAAATTTCCCCGGCCGGATTGAGGATCAGCACACTTGGCCTTACCAGAATGAGCGGCGCATTGCCGATTCGTTCACGCAAAGACTCGACATATCCCATTTTCGGACATCTCCTTATTATGTGAAGTTATGGAGTAAGTATAGTTCCGGAAAATCACCCAATAAAGAGAAAAGAATAGAGAATACATTTCCTATTTTCAGTAAAAAAAAGCCCGTTCGCATCACCTTAGTGGGCAAACGGGCATTTCATCGGGGCGTCGCCAAAAGCTGCAGCTTGGCAGGAATACGCCTTCTCCTGATAAAAAAAATTGGGCTTCACGAGTTTGTTGCGATACGGCTTATGGAAAATATGCGTCGTTGCAGGCGACACAGGCGGAATAAGCCAAGTCCAGTCGCCGGTCAGCTCGCGCCCCGCCTGGGATTCCCGCTGCTCGAACAAGGCAAACTGCGAAGCCGCCGTGTGATGGTCCACGATGCTGACGCCCGCCTTCTTGAACGAATGCAGCACGGCTGCATTGAGCTCCACCAGTGCCCGATCCTTCCACAGCGTCGTTTCGCTCGACGTGTCCATGCCAAGCGCCTTCGCGACTTCAGGCAGCTTGTTGTACCGGAATGGATCGGCGAGATTGCGCGCGCCGATCTCCGTTCCCATGTACCACCCGTTGAACGGTGCCGCCGGATAGGAAATGCCCCCGATTTCCAGACGCATGTCGGCAATCATCGGCACGCCGTACCAGCGCAAGCCCAAATGGGCCATCTCTGGCCGGTCCGGATGCTCGATGCGCACTTCCACGATATCCTCCCCCGGCACCTCGAACCATTCGGGGTCCTGTCCATCCGATTGAATAATGATCGGCAACACATCATATGGGGTGCCCGCCCCTTGCCAACCCAGGGACATCGCCACTTCAGTCATCTCCACCGAAGCCTGGTCGCCCACGATGCCATTCTCCGTTTCGTATCCGGCATACCGGATCAACTGATGATTCCAGATCCGCAAGGGAGCGCCTTGAGGCCCTTCCGGCGCCATAACCGTGATCATCGGAATGACCTTGCCGCCATTCGATGCCGTCCGGATATGGTGAAGGATGGCCTCGGCTGCTTGAGCGGCCGTCTCGATCTCGCGCGCATCCACGATGCGCAGCTTGTCCCAGAACAGGCGGCCGATGCAGCGGTTGCTGTTCCGCCATGCCATTTTGCAGCCATGCTCCAGCTCTTCCTTCGTGTGCGTGTACATGCCTGTGGCCGCGATGTCGCCCAGCACGACAACAAGCCGGGCCTCCGCGACTTCGCGCGTGTGGCCCAGCTCTTCATAACATGTATATATAAACCGTTCCGCTTCCAGTTTCAGCTCTTCCGGGTCTGTCCGCATTGTCCATAACCACCCATCCATACGACTTGAATGCCATCATTATACGGCAAGCCCACCGGATTTGTAAGCGAACGGGCATTTTGTTCACGGACTCTACATATCGTTGTCAGGATGCAGGCAACCTTGATTATTTGCCCAGAAAAGCATTCAGCATCCAGATTTCTTTTTCCAGTCCAGCCGTGAAGCCGATCAGCATATCTTCGGTTGCGTTATCCACGGCTTCGCCTGCAGCTTCAATGCCTTCGTGAATGACCGACACCATGGTCCGGAGATCAGCAACGACGGCCTCCACCATTTGCTCTGCGGTTGGTTGTCCAACCGCTTCTTCGATTGGCGAAAGGCTCAACTGCTCACTGAGCGTAGCTACGGGGCTGCCGCCAATCGCCAGCAAACGCTCGGCAACTTCGTCCATGTTGGCGGTCGCCAGGTTGTACAATTCTTCGAATTTGCCATGCAGGGTGAAGAAATGAGGACCTTTCACATACCAGTGAAAGTTGTGCAGTTTGGTGTACAATACGGACCAGCCTGCGATTTGGCGGTTCAGTACGTTGTGAAGTTCGGTCATGCGTGCGTTGAATGTGTTGGTAGTTTGGATTGTGCTCATGGATTATATCCCCTTTCGGAATGTAGAATTTAAGTGTTTATATAAGTTGATTCGTTCGTTACACCCGGTTACTCCGATTGCATCCCATCTCCAGAATGGTTCTGCATTCTCCGTTAATGTGTAACATATTCAATCAATTTATATTCATTTTTAACTTCTTTAATTTAGACTTAATCTAAATCTTGTTTTAATTATATCATCGGATATTCACTTTGAAAAGACCTATGGCACTTCTTTCAAATGAAGATTCCATGAAGCGGCCTTCATCTTCTGACCTTATATAACGAAATTAGACAAATGCACCATAAGACATGGACTGCATCATTATAACGGTTCCTACACGAAGTATTTTGAGCACGATCTCAAGAAAAAAAGGATATGTATAAGGACAACAAATATGATAATAATATTAATCATTCGCTTTCTGTTTTCTTTCACTTTGTTGACAAACTGAACATACATTTATAATATGGGGGTGAGAGGTGAGATGATAATGCGTCCAACCGTAATTGAAAGAAGTATCTTAACCGGACCGAGTGCTCACAGTTATTTACAAAATATGATCGAGTTCGACTTGCCAACCACAGCAGCACTCATTAAAAACTTATTGTTTACAGTGAAAGGGGCAGAACGTTACGTTAAACTGTGGGACGAGGAACAACTGTCCGACAAAGCAATGGTTATGGAGTATGCTTTAGCCTTGTTACAACACATTTCGGAGGAAGCTGCTCGAGAACAAGTTAGTGTAAACTTCTCAACTACAGAAGTTGCTAAGTACCTGGGCGTTTCACCGCAAACAATTAACACCTGGATTCGTCAGGGGAAAATAATTGGTGCTGAAAAAGAAGGACAGAAGTGGTCCAAAATTTCGGAAGATGCTGAAGTTATTTTTGCGAATGGTAATCGCGTCTCCGTTGCAGTATTGAAAGCGAATTGGGAAGCTGAAAACCAAAATCCAGAAGTCGATGAAATAACTTACTTACAAAAATCCATTAAAGAGTTTGAACAAAACTACGGTGGCACATTCGAAGAAGTTTTTGGCGACAAGACAATCAAAGAGCTCACAGCAGAGGACACAGATGCTTCGGTATGGTGGTCATACAAAGCGAGGTTAGCTAGTGCGCAAGTTTCTCAACGTTAAAAAGACAGTTTTCAGTAACCTTGATCATGTCTACCCGGAAATTTTTTCGGCAAGACCTATTGAGACGCCAAGAGAAGAACTCGACCACAAAAAGGGTCGAGAAATTAATGTGAATATAAAATTCCATGATTATGATGGATATCTTCAATGCAAAGAGATCTTTGAAGGTGACGAACTAATCGAATATTATTATGACTGGTATGCCGGTAACAAGGAGATTCTTCAAAAATTTCATGCCCACTATCACCGTGATGAAACTCCACACGAATTTAAAAAGTTTGATCCATGGCATTTCCATGTTCCTATGAACTTGGAAGACAAAGATGGTCAACGAATTGAAGGTGTTCCAGGGTATACAATACATGATGTTCTTAGTAATCATATTATTCCATATATTTTAAAAACGAGACGTTCTCAGAGACAGCGTAGAAATTAATCGTGAGTCCTCCTATTAAGGAGGACTTTTTGGTGCGATAAGTGCAGGTCCTTCGTGTACTAAAAGGCTTATCTATTTTGTAGCTACTACACTAAAGCACGCGTACAGGGGACACCGCCTTTGCCAATATTCGTCCAATTTCTTCATAGCTATGGGCTACGTAATGCGCCTGATGATCGGATTCCGGTTCGGCCTGGCGATGATTGAACCAGATCACCTGCCAACCGGCATCGACTGCGCCCACGACATCGTTCCGCCAAGAGTCTCCGATATAGAAGCTGTTGCGTGCCTCGGTCCCCGTCTGTTTGCTCACATGCTCGAACAAACGGCGGTCCGGCTTGGCATAGCCGATCGTCCCCGAGATGAAAATACGCTCTCTCGGAATCACGTCTCGCACCTTCAGTGCCTCAAGCTTGCGCTCCTGATGCGCACCTTCGCCGTTGGTAATCAAACCGACAAAATGGCCTTCCTCCATCAATTCATGCATCAGTGCATACGCTCCATCAAACGGTTGAATGTGGAACTGGCGGCCCAAATACCGCTCCTGGAGTGCAGCAGCCTGTTCAGGTTCTATCGCAATCCCGAACTCTTTCAGCATCAGCTCAAAACGCCGACGACGCATGCGCTCCACCGCTTCCGGCTCCGGCACGGCGGATAGCCCTTCCTGATCGGAAAGCCAGTCGCTGTAATAACGAAAACGGTGGTATGCCTCCGCATAAGGAAAATCGTCAGGCAGCCCGATGACTTCCTGCAGCGCTCCCCGCAGCGGCTGTAAATGATCGTACAGTGTATCGTCCACGTCGAAAAAGATCGCTTTTTTCTCTGGTTCCATTAACGTCATCTCCCTCCCACTTCTCATCCACGAAATGTAGCTATGATACCATATCCGCACAAGGATGTTGATATCTCACTCCAACCAACGCTTGAAACTCCTATGGCAAATGCCCTGATATCCTTGCTGTTCCTCTCCAAACAAAACATAAAAAAGACATACGCACTCTCTCCAAAAGAGAATGCATATGCCTGCTCCATTAATCCACGATCAACGGTACAACTTTGCCCGCATTAACATCGATCAAGCCATGATCCGTGATCTTGAGCGCCGGGCTTACCGCCAGCGAATGCGTGCTTAGCGACATGATCGGATTATAGTGTACATACCCGAGCGAGAGCATCGCTGCGCGCAGCTCCTTCACTTGATGTGATACAACAGCGAGTGGTTCCTCGGTCAGGATGCCACCCACCGGCAGTTCCAGATGGGACAATACTTTGCCGTCTTCCACTACACAGAAACCACCCTGGCTCGAAATCACCGTGTTAGCTGCCAGAATCATATCTTCGCGATTACGTCCTACAACCAGAAGGTTGTGATTGTCATGCGAATATGTCGTTGCAATGGCACCGCGTTTGATCGTATCCCCGCCAATCAGGCCATACGCCCGATTGCCGTTCACGGCATAACGCTCGAACGTCGCGATTTGACCGTATTCGCTGTTTTCCCATTGCAATTCACCGTTCAACGCTTCGATCGGCGCGATCAGCTCTTCCACAAAGGTCGAACCGTCTTTCACCATCATTACCCGGCAGTTATGCAGGCCATCGGACAACTGGGTAACCGAACCTGCCGAACTCGCCTCCGCCTTTGCTCCCAGCATGCTTCCGTTCACTTTGGGATCGTCCAGCCGGATGGAGAAATCGCTGGCTGCCAACGGATTCAGTTTCACGCTGCTATAGAAGTGTGACGGAAATTGCGGGGCTGTCCGTGTCTGCTCATACGGTTCGTAATCGTCATAAGCTTTCTTCCCGTTTTTATATACCTGTTCAATCGAAAGTTTATCCAGATCCGCTACAAGCGAGTAGTCGGCGATTTTACCCGGCGCGATGCTGCCGCGATCGGTCATCTTCATCCGTGCCGCAGGCGTCGACGTTGCCGCATAGATGGCGTCTTCGGGGCGCATGCCCATGCCGATGGCCTTGCGCACGATATGGTCAAGGTGTCCGCGGGCCACGAGCGAATCCGGCATGACGTCATCCGTGACGAAGCAGAAATGCTGCGACACATCATGCCTGATCAAGTAATCGATCACTTCCGGCGTCATCGATTTTTCCTGAATCTCGATGAACATGCCTGCCGCGATGCGGGCCTGAAGGCCTTCGATGCTTTGATGGGTATGATCGGAATCCACCCCGGCATAGATCAGGCGATGCAGATCCAGTCCCAGCAGCTTCGGTGTATGTCCTTCAATGACAAGATCGGGATAGTTTTTGCGGATATGGCGCAAAATCTGGTTGGTTTTGCATTCCGGATCGCGAATGACGTCAACGTAGTTCATGATTTCGCCCAGACAGATGATCTCCCCGGTCGCAAGCAGCGCATCCATATCCTCGATTTCGATTGATCCGCCCGTTGTTTCCATCGGCGTGGCCGGCACGGAGCTCGGGATGCCGTAGAACATGTCCACCGTCGTCTCCCGGCTCGCGGCCATCATTTCCTGCACGCCTTCCAGGCCGAACACGTTTGCCATCTCATGCGGTTCCGCCACGATGGAGGTAACTCCGCATCGGATCAGCCCGTGGGAAAAGGTCGCGGGGGTCACCATCGTGCTTTCGATGTGCAGATGGATGTCGATGAGGCCGGGAATCATGTACCGTCCCCGGGCATCGATCACCTCGCACGCTTCGAACCGATCCGTCCCGCCAGGTCCGATGTATAGAAATCTGCCGTCCAGCACGGCAACGTTATTCTCTTCGAATCGTTTATAGTAGCTGTTGTACACCCGTACATTGACAATCAGTTGATCGACACGCATGGGGCATCATCTCCTTTTTCTCGGTGTCAAGCATATGGAATGATGCCATAGGCTTCCATCCATGCTTCCTGCTTCTATTCCACAAGTACAAGCTTGTCCTGCGGGAAAATGAGGCTGACCCGCTGTCCGCTGAGATAAGGCGTCTCCATCTCCTGATTGGCGGTGAAGTCTCCCAGCTCCGTCTCGATCACGTATTGGTAACTGCGTCCCAAATACGTGCTGACCTTCACGATGCCCGGCAATGCGTTCAACTGTTCCGAAGTGTCGCCGCTCACGATCAGGTCGTCGGGACGAATCGCGCCTTTGCGCGCGCCCGGTCTTGCCGTCCCCGGATGTGCCGTCGCGGTGAACTGCCTTCCGCCGGCTTTCAAGGTAATCGTATCGCCCGCATCGCTGCGGTCCGCGAACTCGATGAAGTTGTGGAACCCGATGAACCGGGCCACGAATTCCGTCGCCGGATATTTGAAAATCGTTTCCGGGCGGTCGAGCTGCTCGACCACGCCTTTGTTCATGATCGCCACCTGGTCGGAAATGGAGAAGCACTCCTCCTGATCATGCGAGACGTACAATGTCGTAATTCCCAGCTCCTGCTGGATTCGGCGGATCTCCACGCGCATGTTCACCCGCAGGTTGGCATCGAGGTTGCTGAGCGGCTCGTCGAAGAGCAGCAGATCCGGCTCGATGACCAGCGCGCGGGCAATCGCCACGCGCTGCCGCTGACCGCCGGACAGCTCCTGCGGGAACCTTTTTTCGAAACCGTTCAGGTTCACCACTTCGAGAATGCGCATGACGCGCGCCCCGATATCTTTATCCTTCACTTTGCGCATCCGCAGGCCGAAGGCTACGTTATCGTAAACCGACAAGTGCGGGAACAGCGCATAGCTCTGAAACACAAATCCGAAATTCCGTTTGTTCACCGGAACCTTCGTATAGTCCTTGCCGCCGAACATGAACTTGCCTTGCTGTGCTTCCAGGAATCCGGCGATGAGACGCAGTGTCGTTGTTTTGCCGCAGCCGCTCGGTCCAAGGAGGGAGAGCAGCTTGCCTTTTTCCAGCTCCAATCGAAAATCCTTCAGGATCGTCTGGTTGTCATAAGCCACCGATACCTGGTCCAAAGTCAGCAATGCCATACGCTTTAGCGCCTCCAATTAACGTTTAGTAAAATAAGAAAGTCCACCCATTACACGTTCGATCACAAACATGAGCAAGCCGGTCAGCACCATGAGCAGCACCGAAATCGCCGCGATGGTCGGATCGAAATAATTTTCCACGTACGTCAGCATCTGTATCGGCAATGTGCTTACCCCCGGTCCGGTCATGAACACGGAAATGTCGACATTGTTGAACGACTCCAGGAAAGCAATGAGCACCGCAGCCAGAATACCCGACCGAATGTTGGGCAGCACCACCTGGAAGAACGTTCTGATCCGTCCCGCTCCCAGACTCAGCGCAGCCTCTTCCACGGCAAAGTCAAAGCTCGACAAGCTCGACGCGATGACCCGAATGATAAATGGAAGCATAATTACCGTGTGGCCGATCAAAAGCCCGAGGTACATCGGCAGATGATAGATCACGATCAAGTATCTCATCAGCGTGAAACCAAGCACGATCCCCGGGATGAGCACCGGAGACAGGAAGATTGCATTCAAAAGCGATTTTCCTTTGAAATCAAAACGGCTCAGCGCATAAGCGGCAGGAATCCCGAGCACCAGCGCGAGCAGATTTCCCAGCAGGGAAATGACGATCGACGTCTGGAACGTGCGCACGAAACCGCCTGCGTTGAATATATTTTCGTACCAGCGGAGGGAGAAGCCCTCCGGCGGAAATTTCAGTACCGTTCCCGGCTCGAACGACGTGACCGAGATGATCAGAAGCGGGCCCAGCAGAAAGATAAAGACCAGCAGACTGAACAGGCCCAGCCCGATATGTTTCTCCCGCATAATTTTACCCCTTCGGATTTAAAGTTTTGGCCAATTTGTTCATGATGCCAACGACGACAAACGTAATGACAATCATGATCGCCGCAATGACCGAGGCCAGATACCAGTCATTCAGCGTCATCGCGTTCTGATACAGGAACGTTGCGATGACCCGCTGCTTACCGCCGAGCAGGGCCGGCGTTGTATATGCCGTGAGGCTGCCCACGAAGACAAGCACGGCACCAATGACGAGACCGGGCACCGCCAGCGGGAAGACTACCCGGCGGAATGCCGTGAAACGGGAGGCTCCCAAGCTCTGAGCCGCTTTGAGCAGATCGCCGTCAATGTTCTCCAGCACGCCGACCAGGGAAATGATCATGAGCGGCAGGAACAGATGCGTCAGACCGATCATCATCGCGGCTGGCGTATACATGATATCCAGCGGTTTGTCGATGATGCCGAGACCGACCAGCGTATTGTTGACGAGCCCTTTGCGGCCGAGAATGATCATCCAGCTGAACGAACGCACGACCGGGCTCGTCAGCAACGGAAAGATGGCGAGGGCAAGCAGAATGCCCTTGCGCCGAGGCGCTTTTTGCGAAATATAATATGCCGTCGGGAATCCGAGCACCACGCATACCAAGGTGGTGACCACGCTGACCTGCAGCGTCGTAAGCAGAATTTTCAAAAAGTAGGGGTCTCTGAAAAATTGCATATACCCTTCAAACGTAAATCGGTTTTCCTGAAAGAAGGTCGAGCCGATCGTCAGGACAATCGGTATGACCATAAAGGCTGCCAGAAAAACGAGACCAGGCAGCAGCAGCCAGTACATAACTGATTTTTTCATCACGATGCTCCTGACATAAGGAATGGATTGGGATCGAAATGATACAGAATCGATTTCGACCCCTTTACGATATAGCTACGCATTAAGTGCGCCGATAAACAGTTCCAGGAACGCTTCGGCGTCAACGGCTTCACACACCAACGTGTTCGGCTTTTGACCGAGACGGTTCTGGAAGTCGCAGACCATTTGGCCATCGCACAGACGGCTCGCCGTTTCCACGTCCACGTAGTACGACTTGCGTTCCACAAGCTCCGGTGCGAGCGCCACGCCCACCGCCAGAGGATCATGAAGGGCGCATGCGCGTATGCCGTTCATTTGCTCATAACGCCGGATATATATTTCGGTGCTCTGCGCCACATAACTGCGCAGTACCGGATCGGTCAACCGCCCAATCGCTTCTTCATTCAGCAGCGTCTGGCGCGTAACGTCCAGTCCGACCTGCGTCAGCTTCTCGAATCCTGCATGCAGCACGATGCGTGCCGCTTCAGGATCAGCGTACGTGTTGTACTCGGCCGTCGGGGTAATGTTTCCGTGTCCGCGCACCACGCCGCCCATAAAGATGACTTCCTTGACGAGGGACGACAGCTCCGGGCATTTGGCCAGCGCAAGGGCCAGATTCGTCAGCGGCGCCGTCATAATCAGCGTCACTTCGCCAGGGTACCGTTTCACCTGTTCAATGATAAAATCCGGTCCAAAGCCTTCTTCTGCACGCTTCGAGCGCGCCGGATCGGGCAAAGCTCCGCCAAGCCCGTCCTGGCCGTGCACGCGATGTTCGTAATGAGACTGGCGGGTCAATGGACCCGCAGCCCCGGGGATGACCGGAATATCCGTTCCATCCACCAGCTCCAGCACTTTGCACGTATTCTCCGTGGCCTGCGCAAGCGATACGTTCCCACAGACCGTTGTGATGCCGAGCATATCGAAGCGGCGGCTTTTGACTGCCAGCAAAATGGCAAGGGCGTCGTCGATGCCGGTGTCCACGTCCAAAATCATGCGTTTTGTCGTTTCATTCATGGCTTAGTCCCCCACTTATTGCGCGATTTCGCGATTCCAGCGATCTGTCCATGTTTTTGCCTGTTTGTTGACGAATTCCATATCCAGCTTGTTCAGCTTCTCTACGACGTCCGCGCCGTATGTTACGCCTTCCGCTTCTTCCGCCGTCAACTCGACCTTGGTGTTTACCGGGGAATCGACTTTGGCTTTGGCCGATTTGGCCTGCACGTCTTGGCTGAGCTGCCAGTTGATGAACTCTTCGGCGAGCTCTTTGTTTTTGCTGCCTTTGACCACGTTGATCGTATTCATAACGGCATATCCGCCTTCGCTAGGCGTTACGAATTTCGCGTTTGGCACGGCTGCTTTCAGATCTTTGAAGTACATTTCCATGATCGGTCCGCCGGCGATTTCTTCTTGCGAGAACATGTTCACGAACTCCGACGTTTGGGTGTAGAACTTAACTACATTTCCGCTCAGTTCTTTCAGTTTGGCGAATGCCGCATCTTCATTGAACGTTTGGTTGCCTGCAATGCGGGATGCCGCATCCAGCACCATCGGTCCGGCCGTTGCCGTAATGTTCGGGATCGTCACGTTGTTTGCGAATGCCGGGTCCCACAGATCGTTCCAAGACGTGACTTCTTTGGATACCAGGTCCGGGTTGTAGGCGATGCCCAATTGTCCGATCGTGTAGGCAGGGCCGTAATCTTCGCCAAGCGGTGCTTTGGCTATATCGTAAATATCGTTAATGTTCGGAATTTTGGAACGGTCGATTTTTTCGAACAAACCTTCGTCAATCCCTTGCTGCGCATAGTAGTCCGACAAGTAGATCACGTCGACATCCGATGTGCCCTGGCGAATTTTGTTCAAGCGTTCGGCATTGTTGCCGACTTCCAACACGATGTCCACATTGTGCTCTTTTTCGAATGGACCGAATACTTCTTCATTAAAGAAATCTTCCGAAAATCCCCACGTGGAGATCACGAGCTTGGTCGGCGCCGCGCCGCCATTGCTTGAGCCTTCCGCGTTATCCGCGTTGCTTCCGCATCCTGCCAGCAATACCGATGTCATCGCTGCTGCTACCAAACCGCTTACCCATGTTTTCCTCATGTTCCTGATTCCTCCTAGAAATGTGTGTTGGTAAAAAAACAAAAAGAAAAGCATTCTTGTATTCAACAAGAACACTTTTCTTCGTAAACAAAGGAAAGCGACACCCGTTACCGGTTCATTCGAGGTTTCCGCTTCAGAATCAATCCGAAGCAAGACGCCATCGTGCTATGAAATTGTGTAGGACCCGATTCATGCGGTGGAGCGGTTCAATGCACGTTGCTTGCCGACAAGTCGGTCAGCCCTATGCTTGCTCCAGAATCACGTTCGTGATGGCCCACTGCGTGGACGCATCATAATCCCTGAGTACAGCTTCAATTGGCAACCCCATCTGCTGCTCCAACTTGTCCCTGAATTTTTTCTTATATAAAACAGACATACGGAAGTCCACTTCCAGCTTCAAGCCGGGGGCCTCCCCTTCCAGGGCGTCGGAGCGCGGCGAACGTCGGTGTTTGGCATAGAAGGTCACGATGTTCTGATCGATCGTCACTCTCAGGAGAGTCGTCCCGAATCCGAACAGTTCCTTCGAAATTTCATTGTAGAACTGGCACATTTTTTTCTTGCTTTCATTGCTGTCCAGTCGTTCCATTGAACTCACCCACATCATTTACTACCGTACATTCGACGTGTTAACACGATTGATTATACATAAATGTCCGGGTTTGGGCAACCCAAAAGATCAATATAACCAACATTGCACCTACAAAAAGCGAACATTTAACATTATATGATCAGTATTTGTCACATTTTCACGATTATAGGAAACCGTAACTTCCTACCGTAAATCATACCCTCTCGGCACCTAATCTATCCAAAGGCATGAATATTGATATGGCGACCGCTACTGCGGACGATCCGTCGGTGATTACCCCAAAAGCATGGACAAACTTCTGCAACTACCGTTAAAATGGGACAAAATGTATGCCTATTATCTAAAATATGGAATCGGAGGTTTGAATCATGAAATGCCCTGTTTGCAATCATGAAAACGCAAATGCACGCTTTTGTGAAAAGTGCGGCTCCAACCTTGCTCCAGGCGAGCCTTTGACTGAAACAAGGAAGATGGATGAAAGATTGGAGCCTGCGGCTGCGGCAGAATCCGGGTACACGCATTGGTCCAGTACGCAGGAGCCATTTTCCGCGTCCCCCTCGTCGTCTCCATCCGTCTCGGCACAGCCTTCCGCATCCGGTGACAAGGACAACAATCAATGGAGCAATGTACTGCAGAATGAAAAAGTTCAACAAGCCAAAGAAGTAAGCAAGCAATACCTGTCTTATTTTCTGAGTGTGATGGCCCGCCCTTATCAGACGATGAAAACGGTCGGTGAACAACATGCCCTGAACGGACTTTTAACCATGGCACTTGTCATCCTGCTGGTCTCCTTATTCTTTTTGCAAACCTTCAGTGCCTACAATTTTTCGAGCTTGTTCTTGGGCGGATTCGTTCGTCCGTTGATCTTTACCGCCGTAACGCTGGCTGCTGCGCTCGTTTTGATCTACGCCGTGTTGAAAATGGAAAAGCTCGCTTTTCATGCGAAGACCCTCGTCGCCCAATTTGGCAGTTTGCTTGTCCCTGCTGCAGCCTCGCTCATTGTAGCCAACGTGTTTGTGTTTATTTCATTTTCCATCGCATTCTATTTATTTGTTGTTTCTTATATTATTATTTTTGTGGCGCTGAATGCGGTGCTGTTTCATTATCCGCTCAATCGTTCTGCGGCCGCAATGGACAGCCTTTACAGTGTATTGATTGCAAACGTCGTGCTGTTCTATATCATGTACCGTTTGCTCGCTGCAACCATTTTCGGCATGATCGGCATGTTGTTCTAGCCTTTTGTACGCTATATAAGTACATATTGTTTAAGAAGTTCTCACCGCATGTTCTATCATGCGGATGGAGGACTTCTTTCGTCTACGGGATTGCGCTTTCCGTACCATTTACACTACAATATGTAGTGTTCAATCCTATTATAGAAAGCCGAGGACTCCCATGGACCATAACATGAATGACATGCAAATGATGCAGATGAACCATGAAGCCGCCGCCATCTCCTACCTGTGGCTGATGATCGGGGGCATGGCCTTGCTGCTGGCTATCGCAGCCTACGTTTGGGCGTTTCGAATCAAAGGCTCCGTAATGGCGCATTCCAAGAAACAGGAGCGGGCAGCGATTAAGAAAAAAAGCCGTTCCATCCGACTGGCAGCCCATATTACACTGGCGGCATCGCTAATTTTGATGGGGGTATACGCTCTTCAAGGAGCGAATACGAAATACGACGTTTCCGATCTGGACGCAAACGCCGATATCGAAGTCACTAACGATGCTTATTATGGCGCAAAGCATACGGAAGATCCTATTTCATACGAGATGAACATACCCACTTCGGGACCGCACAATCCTCATGACATCAAGTTTGGATTCTATACCGATTTTCCGGGGTATCCTTATCTCGTCCATAATCTGGAGCATGGGGATATCATTATTTATTACCGTGAAGACGCAAGCGAGATGATCAAGGAACATCTCAAATATTTCGCCAACTTCCGCAAGGCTGGTTCCGGCATTCTCGCCGTGCCCAACCAAGATATTCCGGAAGGGAGCGAGTTCGTCGTCACCGCCTGGACCAAAACGATGAACTTGCCCGCATATGACGAAGCCAAAATCGGCACGTTCATTAACCGCTATATCAACCAGGGACCGGAGAAAATCCCCCCTTCCGTTCGGCAAGGCGGCGGAACCATGTAATACGGCAGCAAGCGCAGACCGACTCAATTTTAAAAAAAGCCGCAAACAGCACCGGAATAAAACTCCGGTCTGTAGCGGCTTTCTTTTATGAATGTCACGACATGGTGCGCTGTGGCAGCGCAGTAATTAATAACGCTGCGGAGCAGCCTTTTTGCCCAGGTCGGTCATGTATGTGAAGAATGCTTCAGGGTCCGTGTCATAGACGAGCTGTACCGGACGTCCGTCCGCTTGCTCTACCGTACGGCCTTGGCTCGGACCATCCGGAATCACGACGCAGTTGACCGTTTTTTTCTTCACGATATCTTCGCGTCCCACGGAAGCCGTTGTTAACACGTCCCACAGATAGTACGTGGAGTTCGTCTCGCTGTACACAAGCGGCGGACATCCTGCATAACAGTTGCCGATGAAATCCACGCCTTCATAGCGGCGTTCGGAAGCCCAGCGTTTGCGCACGGCTGGCGTCAGCGGCACTTTGTTCGTGCTTTCCAGTGCCACCAGGTCGATCTGGATGCTGCTCTCCCATACGCGGTAAGCTGCCTCCGGATCCCAGAAGACGTTCCATTCCGCGGTGCCGTCGTGTTCAGGCTCCTCGACGTTCCCTTTTTCGAATGTGCCGCCCATCCATACGAGCTTCTCGATTTTCTCTTCGATGTCCGGTGCTTCATCCAAAGCGCGTGCCAGGTCGGTCAGCGGGCCGGTAAAGAGCAGGAGCGTCTTGCCTTCCGTATTGCGTACTTTTTCAATCAAATGTTTATGGGCAGGAATGGTGGACAGCGGTGCTTCCATCTTTCCGGATTCGTTCAGAATCGGCAATGCATCTACATAAAATGAGTGCAATCTCCACGCCGCAGGGAACGGGTTTTTCCCTCTGGAATTGGATTTCGAAACTTCGATCTCATACGAACCGAAACGGTCGATGATTTTGCGGCTCGCATCGGTCGCCGGCTCCAGATATCCGTCTGCCGGAATTACCGATACCCCGGTTACGTGTACATTGTCCATTTGCAAAAGCATAAACAACGAAACGAGGTCGTCCACGCCGCCGTCATGGTTAAAGTAAACATTCAACTTGTTGGTCATTGCTTGTTTTTCATCCTTCCTCTGGTATCCCATTGATGTTGAACAGGTCCGTCCGCCCTAGCCGACGTTACCTCTATTATGTCCCAAAACCCATGCGCGCGTAAACCTTAGACGGACTCGGTCTGCTTCTCGCGTGTTTTCTCGGGTACGGGAACGTACCTGCCGGGCCAGAAGGACCATTTGCCGAGCAGCGTCGTAATCGCAGGGACCAGGAAAGGCCTTACGAGGAACGTATCCAGCAGCACGCCCGCTGCGGTAATGATGCCGAACTGCACCAGCACCTGAATCGGAAGCGTTGCAAGCACGGCAAACGTGCCGGCCAGAATAAGCCCGGCGGACGTGATCACTGACCCGGTCTCTCCCACGCCTTCCTTGATCGCCTGGCGAAGAGGCATCGTTTTGCGTTTTTGCCAGATGCTCGAAATCATGAAAATGTTGTAGTCCTCGCCGAGCGCCACCAGGAAAACGAACGAATACAGCGGGATTGCGCCCTGAATGGCATCTGCGCCTAGGCCGTAATGAATGATTAGCCAGCCCAGCCCCAGGGCCGAGAAATAGGACAGAACCACCGTCAGGATCAGGTACGCCGTAGCCACGACTGAACGCAGGTATAACAGCAGCAACAGCGTAATCATGCCGATGACGACCGGAATGATGATGCGTGCATCGCGTTCACCGGCCGTTTCGATGTCATATTGCTCTGCCGTCTGGCCGTGGATCCATACGCGGCTGGACGAACCGTCGACTCCGGCGTCGGTCAGTGCCTGTTCCGCAGTTGCCCGGAGATCCGGAATATGCTGCATGGCTTCCATCGAATACGGATTCAGATTGAATTCGACGTCGTACCCCGTCATGTTGGCGTTCTCGGCCCCTTGCTGCGGTTCGCCAACCTTGCTCACGTAATCAAGGGCCTCCAGCCGCTGCTTCAATTCCGTATTTTTGCCTCCGGCATCGACGATCACCTTCGCCGGAGCAAGCTCCCCTTGCGAAAATTGTTCGCCGATGATCGTAAAACCTTCGCGGGAAGGCACGTCTTCCGGGAAGGAGGACAACAAGTCATACGTGAATTTGATTTGACTGGAGAAGGATGCAAGCCCCCCCAGGAGCACCAGTGTGACGATCAGAACCGTCCAAGGCTTCGTGATCACTGTGCGGCCGATCCAGCTTTCCCGGATTTTGCGCGGTGCTGGAGCCGGTTTGCCTTTTTTGCGGGCCCGTTCGGCCTCCATCTCATGCGTGCGCGGAACGAACGGATAGAACGAACCCCGCCCAAAGATGGCCAGCAGCGCCGGTACCAGCATCAGGCTTGCGATAAACATAATGAAGATGGACAGACTGAAAGGAACGGCAAAACGTTGGTATGCCCCGTATTCGGCCAACAGCAGCACCAGCAGCGCCGCCACAACCGTGAACCCGCTCATCGCAATCGCGCCGGAAGAACCGGTGATGGCTTGGAAGAGTGCTTTTCGTTTGTCTGGTTCATGGTACAGGATTTGGCGGAACCTTGAAATAAGGAACAGACAATAATCCGTACCTGCGCCGAACAGCAGCACGGTCATGATCGAGATGGACTGCGCGTCCACCGTAATCCAGCCTTTGTCGGCCATGAAGCCCAAAATCGGGCTGGTTACCATATAGGCGAAACCTACCGCAATAATCGGAATGATCGCGAGCACTGGCGAACGGTAGATCAGAAGCAGCAGCACGAGCACAAGAAGTACCGTAGCGATGAGCAGCGACACGTCCGCCGACGCAAACAGGCCGCTCGCATCGATCGAGATGCCAACCGGGCCGGTCACGCGTGCACTCAGCGTTCCATTCGAATCGTCAACGGCCACCGTGAATGGGTTGCTGCCGAAAATATCCTCGGTTTTCCGTTCCAGCCCTTTAATGCCTTCCTTGAGCTGACCGGAGTCTGCCGTCTCATTGAAAAACAGCGGCATTACGAGTGTGCTGCCGTCTTCAGACAACTGCCCTTTGATCGCCTGCGGCGGCAGTTGATACAGCGGAACGACGGTTTGCTGCTGTTCCACCGGGTCCTGGTCCAGCCGCTCGGTCAATGCCTGAATCTGTTCAATCTGCCGATCCGTCAGGCCGCCGGCTTGATGCCACACAATCAATGCGGGCAGTCCTTGCCCGCCCGGAAATTCCCGCCCGGCAACGGCAGCTGCCTGCACCGAAGGCTTCGATTCGTCCAGATCCTGTGCGTTGTTTGTTTCACGATCGCCTACTGCCGGCCATATAACCCCTAGCAGCACAGCTACAACAATCCATACCACCAAGGTGATCCATTTACTTCGTTTGCCCGCAACAAAACGGCCGTAGCCTGAACCTTCCTGCATGTTTGTTTCATCTCCTTTATTTCAGCAGCGTATGACCGTATGTGTGAAAAATCATAGAAATGAACCGTCGGTCATCGTACAATCGAATTAATTATATATACCGGAAGGTTAATTATGCAATTGATATTTTTGTGAACGCCGTTGCCTATACTTTACCGTCCGGAACATGTACAATCTAATGATGCATAATCCCATGGAAAGAGGTATCTCCATGAGCAAAAAATCAAATCCTGCCCGTACGCCGGGCAGGCCAAAGGCAAATGCGGAACAGGCATCTGCCCGCACGAAAATATTGGCGACTGCGTCCCGGTTGTTTATGGAATACGGCTATGAACCGGTCTCTTTACAACAGATCGCATCCTTATGCGGCGTGACGAAAGCGTCGATCTATTACCATTTCTCCAGCAAACCCGGCCTGTTCACCGTGGCCATCACCCATATGATGGCCATGGGCATGGAGCAGACCGCCCTTCGACTGGATGCTCCCGGTACGCTGCGTGAACGGCTGGAAAGCATCGCTGAAGCCAAAATGCAGCGCTCCCATGTCGATACGGAAACGATGATGCGAGAGGCGGAAACGTACCTCGATCCGGACCAACTGCAGCAAATCCGCGAGGCCGAAACGCGCATTTTCCAAGTGCTGGCCACCCACTTTGAGCGGGAAATGCAGATCGGTTATTTGCGCCGGAGCAATCCGCTGCTGCTGGCACAGGCTTTTACCTCCCTGCTGATGCTGGCCAACCGCGAGGACGTTCGCAGCATGCACGAGAATATTGCCGACCTGGCACGGGAGCTGGTGAACCTGTTTCTGGAGGGAGCCGCTCAACAAGCGTGAATCCCTCCCCAGCCCTTCGCCCGTGTCGTTATCCCTGGCACACCCCGCTCGATACTAATCCGGGGAGACTTATAATGCACTCTTTTCCTGTCGATCAACTTCTTCTGTAGAAGATGAACAAAACGCTATATTTTCAAATGTATAACAATAGTCTATAATCGGTGTTACCCGAATCAAACCGAACCTTGCATAGTGGAGGGGATCAGCAATGACCGATACAAAACCAACGAAAGCGCGCATTCCACGTCTGCTTGAGACGGAGCGCATCTATCTGCGTCCATTTGAACCGACCGATGTGGATGCGTATTTCCCTAGTCTGTTCGACGAGGAAATGCGCAGGCTGACCGGCACGCAGGGCAGCTTTACCCATCAGCAGGTGGAACGATTCGTGGAGGAGGCTTCGCAGGACAGCTCCCGAATCATGCTTCTCATCTGCCTGCAGGGTACCGACGAAATGATCGGCGAGATCGCCTTGATGGATATGCATGCCAAAAACCGGAGCGGCCACATCCGCATCGCCATCGACAGTGCGGCGCATCAGGGCAAAGGCTACGGAACCGAAGCCATGAAGCTCCTGCTGGACTACGGCTTCGGCATCTGCAATCTGCACCGGATCGAGCTTGAAGTTTATGCGTTCAACGATCGGGCTATTCGTACGTATGAGAAGCTCGGTTTTAAGCGCGAGGGCGTGAGAAGGGATGTGCTGTTCTACAATCATCGGTATCACGACGCCATTCTGATGAGCATGTTGGAAGAAGAGTTCCGCGAACGCTATGTACGTGCCTGATATGTACTTCCATCGAACTCTGAAAAAGAAAAAAACCGAGATCGGCGTAATTCCGACCTCGGTTTTTTTGATGTTGCTTGCAGTGTATGCCTGGCTCTACACCGCTTGCGGTTGTTCCTCCGCAAACTGGCTGTTGTACAGATCGGCGTAGAAGCCCTGTTTTTCCATCAACGCTTCGTGGTTGCCCTGCTCGATCACGTTCCCGTGGTCCATCACCAGAATCAGGTCCGCTCCGCGAATCGTAGACAAACGGTGGGCAATGACAAAGCTGGTGCGGTCCTTCATCAGATCGTTCATCGCTTTCTGGATGAATACCTCGGTGCGCGTATCGACGCTGCTCGTTGCTTCGTCCAGAATCAGGATGGACGGATTCGCGAGAATCGCTCTTGCAATGGTCAGCAGCTGCTTCTGCCCTTGGGAGATGTTCGATGCGTCCTCGTTCAGCACCGTGTCATATCCATCCGGCAGCGTGCGGATAAAGTGGTCGGCATGCGCGGCAACCGCGGCACGCACAATATCGTCTTCCGTGGCCCCCTCTTTGCCGTAGGCAATGTTGTCACGGATCGTGCCGTTGAACAGCCACGTATCCTGAAGCACCATGCCGAACATGCTGCGCAGCTGGCCGCGTTCCATGTCGCGAATGTCCACGCCGTCAATAGCGATGCGCCCATCCTGGATTTCGTAGAAACGCATCAGGAGATTGATCAGCGTCGTTTTCCCGGCGCCGGTCGGTCCCACGATGGCCACCGTCTGCCCTGGCGCGACATCGATGTTCATGTTGCGGATGAGCGGCGCATCGGCTTTGTAGCCGAAGTTCACGCCCTGGAACGTGACCGCGCCTCTAGGCTGTTTCAGCTGCGCAGGTTGGCTGGTTTCCGGAACCTCTTCCTCTTCGTCCAACAGCTCGAACACCCGCTCTGCCGAAGCAATCGTGGATTGGATGATGTTCGAGATGTTCGCGATCTGGTTGATCGGCTGCGTGAATTGTCGCGAATATTGCGTAAAGGCCAAAATGTCCCCGATGGAAATCGAACCGCGGGTGACGAAAATGCCGCCCACCACACAGATCAATACATATCCCAGGTTACCTACAAAACTCATGAGCGGCATGATGATACCCGAAATGAACTGAGCCTTCCAACCGGAAGCGTACAATTCTTCATTGATTTTTTCGAACTGCGCCACAGACTGCTCTTCCCGTCCGAACGCTTTGACGACTTTGTGGCCTGTGTACATTTCCTCCACATGACCATTCAATTCGCCGAGCGATTTTTGCTGGCCGGCAAAGTGTTTCTGGGAACGGGATGCCACCGCAACGACGACGATCATGCTCAGCGGCAGCGTCAGTACCGTGATCAACGTCATCCATGGGCTGATCGTCAGCATCATGATAATGACGCCGACCACCGTCACAACCGATGTAATGAACTGGGCCAAACTTTGTTGAAGCGTATTACTGATGTTGTCCACGTCATTGGTTGCACGGCTCAACGTTTCCCCATGCGTGCGGGAGTCGAAGTATTTGAGCGGCAAACGGCCGATCTTTGCACTAATCTGTTCGCGCATATCGTACACCACACGTTGAGCGACGCCAGCCATCAGATATTGTTGAACATACATAAAGGCTGCACTGAACAGATACAAACCAAGCAGCAAATACAACACTTTCATCAAGGCAGGAAAATCAACGCCACCGCCCTGAATTCCTGTCATAATCGCAATCGCGCCCTGGGCCAAAATATCCGTTCCTTCCGCCATGACCTTCGGGCTGATGATGCCGAACACGGTGCTCAGAATCGCTGTAACGAGCACGCCAAGAAGCCGGTAGCGATGAGGTTTAAGATATTGGATCAGCCGACGCATCGTACCCTTGAAGTCTTTGGCCTTTTCACCCGGAGGACGCATGCCCATGCCGGGACCCGGGCCGGGGTGCCTCGGTCCTGCCGCAGGACGTGCATTGTTCGATGGACGTTCACTCATGCGATCTCCTCCTCTGTCAGCTGGGAAGATACAATTTCACGGTACACTTCATTGTTCTCCAGCAGTTCCTGATGCGTTCCTGAACCTACGATTTTACCTTCGTCCATGACGAGGATGCGGTCTGCATCCATCACGGTGCTTACGCGTTGGGCCACGATAATGACCGCAGCCTCTTTCGTCTCTGATTTCAAGGCTGCGCGAAGCCGGGCATCCGTTTTGAAATCAAGCGCCGAGAAGCTGTCGTCGAAAATGTAAATTTCCGGACGACGTACAAGTGCGCGAGCGATGGACAAACGCTGCTTTTGTCCCCCCGAAACGTTATTCCCGCCTTGGGCAATCAGGCTTTCGTAGCCATCCTTCATTTCGGAAATAAAGTTCTCGGCCTGGGCGATCCGGGCTGCATGCTCCACTTCCTCCATCGAAGCGTCCTCTTTGCCGTGACGGATGTTTTCCGCAATCGTTCCGGTAAACAGAACCGCCTTTTGCGGAACAAAGCCGATTTTGGATCTCAGCTGCTCCTGCGTGAGTTCGCGCACATCCGTGCCATTCACACGGACATGCCCCTCTGTCACATCATAAAACCGGGGAATGAGACTGAGCAGCGTCGTTTTGCCTGACCCGGTACCACCGATAATCGCCGTTGTTTCACCTGGACGAGCCGTAAACGAAATGCCCGACAATGCCGCATTCTCTGCTCCCGGATAACGGAAGGTCACGTTGTCAAACTCGATGGTGCCCTGCTCTGAGCCCATGCTGCGCGGCTGCGACGGATCTTCCAATTCCGGCTGCATTTCCAATACCTCGTTGATCCGCTCTGCGGAAGCCGAAGCCCGCGGAATCATGACGAAAATGATGGATACCATAATCAGCGAGAACATAATCTGCATCGCGTATTGGACAAAGGCAATCAACGAACCGATATCCATGCTTCCGCTGTCGATGCGCTGCCCGCCAAAGAACAAGATGGCAATCATGGAGAAATTCATGACCAGCATCATGACAGGCATCAGCGTAGCCATCAAGACGTTTACCTTAATGGAGATGTCTCTCAGATCGGTATTTGCGTTGTTGAAACGTTGGCGTTCATGTTCCCCGCGGTTAAAGGAACGTACGACCCGGATGCCGGTTAACTGCTCCCGCAGCACCAGGTTCAACCGATCCAGCTTTTTCTGGATTTGCTTGAACAGCGGCAATCCCTTGGCACCGATCAGCGCGATGGCTCCGGCCAGCACGGGCAACACGACCAGGAAGATCGTAGACAGCTTGGCATCCTGGGAAATGGCCATGAAAATGCCGCCGATGCTCATGAGCGGCGCCATGATCATCATGCGCAGCATCATGGTCAACACGTTCTGCACCTGCGTGATGTCATTGGTGGTACGGGTAATGAGCGATGCCGTACCCAACTTGTCGAATTCCTGCAGCGAGAAGTTCTCGACATGGCGGAACACCCTGCTGCGCAGCTGTTTGGCAAAGCCGCCAGCCGTCTTGGAGGAAAGGTAGCTCGCCGTTACGGAGGCTGCGGTTCCACCGATGGCAATGACCAGCATCCAGCCTCCGATTTTCCAGATATAAGGCACGTCGCCTTTGACGATACCATCGTTCACAATGTCCGCCATCAGGGTCGGCAGGTACAGTTCAGCAAGCGACTGCAGCAGCACCAACCCGACGATAAAAAATATGGGGATCCGATACGGCTTCAGCATGCGAAACAATTTCATCATGACTTATCATCTCCTTGGTCGTTGGACTGTTCCGTCTGAACGGACTTCAATGTATCGAAAAAGCTGTACACCTTGGTCAACAATTCGGCCAATTGCAAGCTGTCTTCCTCCCCCAAATGTGCGACGAGTTTGTTGAAAATCTCCATTCGTTCTTCATGCGCCGCCTGGATAATCTTACGACCCGCTTCCGTGATCGTGATGCGTACGGCGCGCCGATCCTCCTCATCCATCGTCCGCTCAACCAGTCCTTCGTCTTCCAAGCCGCGAATCACCGGCGTGATCGTAGGCGACTTCACGCGAAGCAGCGCACTGATTTCCGACACCTTCAGTCCGCGCGGATTAGGTTCGGGACCGCTGTCGAAATCAGGCGGATTGTCTCTCCAATCGATGCGTTCACCGGGATGCGCCCCGTGCAGCAAACAAGCCAGCACCATGATTTCGTTGTGATTTCGCCCGTGAGGCTTGTGCTGCCGCCATTTGCCTTTGTTGAATTGCATGATGGAATACAGCAGTTTGCGGGCAACCGGATCCAGACCCGTCATATGTTCTCCCTCCTTCTTAGGGCATCTATTAAATAGATCACATAATAAATAGCCATCAAATTAATTAGGTGTACTAAGTATATTATCATGAAGTCCGAATGTCAAACGATCGTTTAGCGGTCGTATTCATAAGGAATAATCTACATACCTGGGCTGCTGTGATAACCTTTAATCAGATTTAAAATTCCCATTTTTGTGCTATGCAAAGATACCAGTCTAATTAAAGAAGAGCTTACAGAAAGGACCTAGCTATGCTGAAAAACATCATTTTACTTCTGATCGCTTATGTAATCTCGCGCGTACTGTTTCTCCATCTCACCGCCAACTTATCAAGCGCCTTATATAAAAATACGTTGGAATTCATCATTTTTGCCGTGATTTATGCGGCCTTTCTGTTCATCTTTTCTCCTCGCAGAAAGTATGCCAAGCAGTGAATGGCTTGCTAAGCAGCCGTTTCAAAATAAAAACCGCCCCATTCTGCGAGATGTCTGCATACAATCTCCGCAAAGGGGCGGTTTTTTAAGTTCCTTTAGGATTAGCGCGAAGCCGTTATCGTTTCGCGAGCCGAGGAGAACGGGAAGTATTGCTCGGCATTGTTATGGGCAATGCCTTGCACCATCCGTCCGAGCAGCTCCATATCATGCGGGGCTTCGCCCTGCTCGGCCCACTCGCCGATCAGGTTACAGACGAGACGGCGGAAATACTCATGCCGCGTGTAGGACAAGAAACTGCGCGAATCGGTCAGCATGCCGACGAAACGGCTGAGCAGACCCACGTTCGCCAGCGCTCGCATCTGGGCGAGCATGCCGTCTTTGGTGTCGTTGAACCACCATGCGGCACCCAGCTGAATTTTGCCCGGAACGCCGTCGCCCTGGAAGCTGCCGACGATGGCTGCAAGCACCTCGTTGTCGCGCGGATTCAGGGAATACAGAATCGTCTTCGGCAGCGCGTTCTGCTGGTCGAGCGCATCGAGCAGTCCGATCACGGCCGCAGATAACGGCGCATCGTTTACGGAGTCGTAGCCCGTATCCGGTCCCAACCGTTCGAACATGCGCCGGTTGTTGTTGCGTGCCGCGTTGATATGGAACTGCATGACCCAGCCGCGCTCGGCGTAAAGTTTGCCCAGGAAGGTCAGCGTCACCGTTTTGTATTTGTCCTCGTCTTCCCGGCTGACCTTATGGCCTGCAAGCGCCTTGGCAAAGATCGCTGCGGCTTCCTCTCGGGTCGCCACACCGTAAGGCACATAATCCAAGGCATGGTCGGATACGCGTCCCCCCACGGAGTGGAAGAACTCTACCCGCGATTCCAGGGCGGACAAGAACGAATCGTAATCGGAAATGGCCGTGCCGGAGGCTTGCGAAAGTTTGCCTACCCAGTCTACGAACGTGTCGCGGTTAAGCTCAAGCCCTTTATCCGGACGAAACGAAGGCAGCACCTTTGTATTGAAGCCCTCGATCTCCTTGATTTGCAGATGGTACTCCAACGAATCGCACGGATCGTCCGTGGTGCATACTACGGAGACGTTCGATTTCGTGATCAGGTCACGCGCGCCGAATCCGGGACCGTTCAGTTTGGCGTTGACCTTTTCCCAGATCGCCGGGGCGCTCTGCTCATTCAAAATTTCGTATACGCCGAAATAACGCTGCAGCTCCAGATGCGACCAGGCATAGAGCGGATTGCCGATCATCATCGGCACGGTCCGGGCATACGCGAGAAAACGATCGTAATCGGTCACGCCTTCTCCACCCGTCACGTATTTCTCCTCGATGCCGTTCGCTCGCATGAGCCGCCATTTATAATGATCGCCGTACAACCACGCTTCAGTAATGTTGGCAAACGTTTTGTTTTCGTAGATTTCCTGCGGGCTGAGATGGCAGTGGTAGTCGATGATCGGCATATCCTTGGCATAATCCTCGTATAACCTTACCGCGGTTTCGTTGTGCAGCAAAAACTGTTCATCCAAAAAAGATTTCATTCGCCTCGCACGCTCCCTTTGGGTGAGTTTACGTTCACATGGGTTCATTCCCATTTTTACGCTACACTGTTTGCCCCGAAAGTTCAATACAAAATGATAACGATTTCAAAAAAGGTTGATTTAGGCACACCACCGAAAGACAAGGTATACTGAATTTATCCTGTTTATGCCGTTTTGAAGATTCATATCCAGAGGAGATGATCAAGGGTTATGACACAGATGAAGGTTACGTTTCTCGGCACGGGGGACATGTTTAGCTTCGAGCAGCACCACAACAGCATGCTGGCCGAATTCGGCGGCACGCATCTCGTCATCGATTTTCCCGAATCGAACGCCAGGGCGCTGAAAGAATACGGCTTTCCTTTAACCGATATCGAAAATGTGTTTATCACGCACCTGCATGAGGACCATATCAACGGCGTCCAGCTGCTCGGTTATTATTCCCAAATCGTAAGCGGACGCAAACCGCGCCTGTACATCCACGAAGCATTGGTAGACCCGTTATGGAGCATCTTGTCTCCCGGCATGCGTCATACGACGGATGGGGAGCGTACGCTGCATGATTATTACGACATCGTTCCGCTGCCGGACGGCGGCACGTTCGAGCTGGGCGGAGTCACCTTCGAAACGTTCCGGACAGCGCATGTGCCGGGCATGATAAGCAACGGCCTGCTGGCCCGCGGATACTTTGATTACAGCGGCGACAGCACATTGGATCAGGACAGGCTGATTGCGACGGCCGATGAAGTGCAGCTGATTTTCCACGAATGCCACATGCACGATCTGGTGATTAAATCCCATACCTCGCTGCAGGATCTGCAGCAGCTGCCAGCCGAGATCCGGCAGAAAACGGTGCTGATGCATTACCATGACGAATATGCGGATGCCGGCAAAAGGGCAGCATTCAATCAGGCGCATGACCTGCAAATGGCCGGACAGCTTCAAAGCTTTGTACTGAGAGGGTAAAGCGCCCTTCTGAAACGGGTAACACGCAACGGCGCGCCAAAGCGGTTCTCATACGTCTCTTGAGCGGGAACGGAAGGGAACCGCTGTTAGCCGTTGCCGGCCGGCAGCGTGTATCCTTCCGATTGACCTGTTTGAAACCTATCCGCTGCTTGGCGATCAACTGCTCCAGATCAAGCTCTCGGAGTTCAGGGCATACGAGTCGCTGCGTACTTTTAAAGGATCAACCCTGTCTTCTTTCACGCCACATTTCATATGAAATATCCAACTGCTCTCGAATCATCTCGTAATTTTCCCACGTGTCCGGCACATGGTAGACCGATTCTGCGTCATCATGGTTCACGAAAAAGAGGTAGTCGCTCAGATAACTTTCATACCCACGCTCGGCAAAAGCATTCCCTTCATCGTTCAACATATCTGCCGCAAGTACACCCCCCGTTTTTCGGCACAGCTGCGAGCTCAGGAGCTTTCTGGCTTTGAATGCCTCCACATCGGTGCGGTATTTATCCAAGAACTCGTTGCTGCACAGTCCCTGATCGACCAACCACCCCAGGAAAAAACCAATATGCACATAAGCCTGATCATGGGACAATTCCGCCGGAAAGTCACCGTCATAATGGTATTTTGCTTTGTCGTATACTGTCATTGTTCTGTCTCCTTTTCTCCCTAATCGTCATTTTAAAACCTAAATAACACCCATGGGAAGACCGATTAGAATCGATCCGAAATGCCCCCCACTGACATAGTCATATTATCGGCTTGGGCGGCTCTGTAATTTGCCTTGTTTAATCCAAAAAGGCACCGTCCCAGACCGACTCAGTCAGGAAACAGTGCCCGCTTGCTTTGTATTAGGAATTAAGACGAAGACTGACCCGCAGCCGCGTCGGGCAGTGCCCACACGGACAGCCCACCACCGTTAACGGGGAAACTGGCCCATCCGTCCTGACCGATCTTAATCTGTTCTTTTCGGCTCAGTGTCAGATCGGTCCACGTTTCGCCGGCATGGTGCTGCCCTACGCACATGCGTTTTTCGCCATCGTCCCCGTTGGAGATAACCACCGCGCAGCCGGAGCCCTCGAACTCCTTCGCTCCCCTTCTTACCCAGCCGATGGTGTTCGGATGATCGAAATAATCGACCTGCTCCCCGTACGCTTTGTTGGTTCGTGCATACAGCAAACGATCCAGAATGTCCTTTTTGCCTTTCACCGGTTCAGGACCGCCAATCCCGTAATAGTCGCCATAAAACACAACCGGATATCCATCCTTACGCAGCAGGATCAGTGCATAAGCGCTCGGTTTGAACCAGTCCGCCACCCACGATTCCAGCGCTTCGTGAGGCTGGGAATCATGGTTGTCCACGAACGTAACGGCATGGGTAGGATGCGTCTGCACCAGCGTATCGTTAAAAATGGAGGATAAATTGAAGTTGCGGCCCTGAAGGGACGCCTCATGCAGCTTGTAGTGCAGCGATACGTCGAACAGGTCGATCCGGTAATCGACAGTATCCAGAAATTTGCGGCAGGCATCCAGACTCGGGTGCCAGAACTCGCCGACAATATAAAAATCCTGCCCGCGTTTGCGGATCATCTCTCCGGCAAATTCCCGGATGAATTCATGGTTGATATGTTTGATGGCGTCCAGCCGGAAGCCGTCGCACTGAATCGTGTCGATCAGCCAATGGCCCCAGTTCAGCATTTCACGCCGGACGTCGGGATGGTTGTAGTCGATGTTCGCAAACATTAAATAATCGTAGTTGCCGAACTCCCGATCGACGTTTTTGTTCCAGGTTTTGTTCTCCCCGGCAATGCGGAACACCCCGCTTCGTCTCCCTTTGGCATCGTAATCGGTGCCGTTGAAATGCTCGTAGTTCCATTTGAAAGAGGAATACGTGTCCCCGCGCCCCGGAAAAGTGAACTTGGTCCACCCCTCAATCTCGAACGGCTTGGAAATTTCCTTCGTCCGGTCGTTCGGATCGACCTCGATCACTTTGAACACTTCCGTTTCGTCCGCTCCTGCCTTGTGGTTCATGACCAGGTCGACATAAACGGCGATGCCGTTCTTTTGGCACTCCGCGATGGCATCAACCAGCTCCTGCTTGCTGCCGTATTTCGTGCGCACGCTTCCCTTCTGGTCGAATTCGCCAAGATCGTACAGGTCGTATACGCCGTATCCCGTGTCCGTATTGGATATGGCTTTGGTCACGGGCGGAATCCACACCGTGTCGATTCCCTTCGCCTTCAGCTCGGGGGCCAGCTCGGCCAACCTTTTCCAGTGGTTTCCGTCTGCGGACAGATGCCATTCGAAAAACTGCATCATCGTATGATTTCTCTTCATAAACCAACCTCCCTGGGATTGCTTCAGAAGCCGACCGCAAAACGGCTCGCTCGGTAGTTCTACGTGTTGTCAACTAACCAAGTAATACCCTTTTCGGCCCATGGTTTAATCATTGGAAGAGAAATTAGTTGCAGAAGGGGCTATGCGCGTGAAATGCTGCCACTCCTCCGGAAGCAGGGAACGGTAAGGCTCCTGCGTAAACCGGTCATCGATGAGAACCAGTACGCCGGTGTCTTCCTCCGTACGGATCAGCCTGCCGCCAGCCTGCAGCACCTTGTTCATGCCAGGGAAAATATAGGCGTAATTAAAGCCATTGCGTCCCGTTTCATTAAAATAATCGCGAAGCACGTTGTTTTCCAGTCCGATCTGCGGCAAACCCGCACCCACTACAACGACGCCGTTCAAGCGGTCGCCCGGCAGATCGACGCCTTCGGAAAAAACACCGCCTTGAACGGCGAAGCCGATGCGGGTACGTTCCGGATCAGGCTGGAAAGCATTCAGGAACTGGTCACGCTCCTCCTCGCTCATGCCCTGCCGCTGCATGGTGACGTCGACATTGCCCGGTTGTTCCATGAACGTGTCGTACACTTCGCGCATGTACGGATAGGAAGGAAAGAACACGAGTAAATTGCCCCGCGGCCATTCCGCGGCCAGCTGTCGCAGCATTCCCGCAATCGGTCTTCGGGAGCGCTCCCGGTCCTTATAGCGCACGGACAGCGGCATCAGCCTGACGTCGAGCTGTTCCGGCCGGAAAGGCGAAGGTACCCGCAGCGTGTAGTCGTCCTCGCCCGCGCCCAGCATGTCGCGGTAATACCCCATCGGCGACAGCGTGGCCGAGAAATGAACGACCGAGCGAAAACCTTTGGCCGTCTGACGCAGCAGCACCGAAGGGTCCAGGCAGAACAGCCTGATTCGCACCTCGCTGCGCTCGCATTCGGCATACGTGATGAATCGCTCATCATACAACTTGCCGATCCGCAGGAAGTTTTGCGACGCAAAATATGCGTCCAGCAGCAGCGCCTGAGCCTCTTCGTCCTGCGCTCCACCCTCAAGCAGGCACTGCTCCGCTGCCATGACGAAGGGTTCCAGCAGGTCGAACAGCTCTTCGGGAGGCTCCTTTTTCAGCAGTTCGCCCGCGTTTTCGCCGTGCGAGCGAATCGTACCCATGTATTTGTCCACCGCACCCGCCGTGCTGGCGATGCCTTTCGCTGCAGGCAAGCTGCCCTCAAGCGCTTTGAACGTGCTCTGGGTATCAAAGAACGCGGACTTCGCCAGTTCGGCCGAAAACATCATCCTGCCGCGGTCCACCAGATTGTGGGCCTCGTCCACGAGCAGAACCGTCTTGCGTTTCTGCTCTTCCAGCATGCGTTTCAGGGAAATCCGGGGGTCGAAAATATAGTTGTAGTCGCAAATCACCGCATCGGCCGCATACGCGGCATCCAGCGAGAATTCGAACGGGCATACCCGATGTTTGCGGGCATACTGCTCGATCACCGGGCGCGTCATCAACGTCTCGTGTTCCAGCATGTCCAGCACCGCACCGTTGATCCGGTCATAATAGCCTTCGCACATCCCGCATTGCCCGGCGTCGCATGCTTCCTCTTCCTTGAAGCAAATTTTATCCTTGGCGGTCAGGCTGATGACATGCATGTGAAGACCCTGTGCCTGCATGCGCGCAAACGCCTCTTCCGCAGTAGCACGCGTCGTCGTTCTGGCGGTCAAATAAAACAGCCTGCCTGCCTCGCCTTCCCCGATCGCCTTGACCGTCGGGAAGAGGACGGACATCGTTTTGCCGATCCCTGTGGGAGCCTTGGCCATCAACCCCTTGCCCTCGCGAATCGTCTGGTATACCGCCCCGGCCAGCTTTCGCTGTCCCTCCCGATACTTTTGAAAAGGAAAACCAAGCCCGCGAACCGTCTCATCCCGTTTCTGCTCATGGGCAACCATCATTTCCGCATACGGCGCGTAACCCGCGATGACCTCGGCAGCGAACTGCTCCAGCTCTTCCCGCTCCAGCATGCGCCGCATGCGGCGCTCCTCGTTGCTCATCGAATGCACGTAAGTAAGCTGTACCTGCATACGCGGCTCATCCTGCTGGACGGCTATCATGTAAGCGTACATGATGGCTTGAGCCCAATGCACGGGAGCACCCTCCCCCAGATCGTCCAGATTGCCTGCCGTTGATTTGATCTCATCCACGGTCAGCTGCCCATCCAGGCGGATCAAGCCGTCGCAGCGCCCTTCGATGACGTAGACCAAATCGCCGTATTGCAGCTTCGCCTCCAGGAACACCTCCTTCAGGTCTTCCTCCGCATAATCCTTCTGCACCCGCTGGTGAATGCGCGTTCCTTCATGCATCGAGGCATTGGTACGAAAGCCGGGACGAATGCTTCCGCTCCGGTATACATATTCCACCAACGGTCTTACCGGTATTCGAATTTCAGTTGTCATGCGATCACCCGTTCCGTATATAGTCCCTATACTTTACCATGAAATACTGGCTGATTTCATGTTTACGGACATATTTAAATGCAGCACCCATGTCCGCCAGGAGCCATCAAACCGGGTTTGGATCAGCGTTACCATAAGCTATCTTGAGTAGTAAACCATAAAGAAATGCACAATAAGGGGGAGAAGCTCATGTACCTCTATTCAATACCTGGTCGTTTCCTGACCAACCCCGCAAAGATGGGTCGTTTCGATTCGTTTCAGGATGATGCTTGGTGCTTTTTGACACGGCTCGCCTGAACATAGCATAATAATTGTAAATGAAACAACGGAAGGGAAGGCGGTATTTTGTCACGCAGCTCACTCGGCCGGTTTCTAAGCGGACCGTTCATCTTATTCACCGTGATCATGATGATCAAGAGCTCTCTCGCCTGGATCGTGATCTTCGACGATATTCCGGTATGGAAGCCCTTGTTGACCGAATTGCCGCTCATCTGGATCTGCTTCTGCCTGATCGAATGGTTTGCGGCTAAACGGCGCATGTGGGCGTACCTCGGATTGGATTTGCTCCTGTCCGGCATTTTTTTTGCAGCCATTATGTATTACAAATATTACGGGGTCATCGTCAATTACCATGCCCTGGCGCAAGTCAACCAGGTCACTGCGGTGAAGAGCAGCATGTTCTCCCTGCTTGATCCGTATTATCTGTTTATTTTCACCGATATTATCGTCATCGGAGGCATCCTGATCCGTCGTCGCATCCGGCATGGAGGCCTTGAACTCCCCGGGCGCATTCCGCTTGAGAAGCGTACCCGGAGACGGATTGCGTCCGTCATTCTCGTGCTCTCCTTAGTCGTTTGCTTGCTCAACATTTATCCCAATCGGGCTAGCATGAACGAGCTTATCCAGGCTGAACAGATGGGTATTCTCGGGTATGAGGCATTTACGATTCTGGCGGATCGGCCGAAAAAACCCGTCCCGCTGGAGGCGATCGACCAGAACGCCGTGAACGAGCTCAAGCAGACAACGAGCGTGCCTGCCGTCGTGGAAGCCGGCGCAGCCAAAGGTCGTAATGTCATCGTGCTGCAGTTGGAGTCATTCCAGAACTTCCTGATCGGACTGGAAGTGGATGGGCAGGAAGTGACTCCGAATTTGAACGAATTGGCACGGAAAAGCCTGTATTTCCCGAATTTCTACCAACAGGTGGGACAGGGAAATACGTCGGATGCCGAATTTGTGGTGAATACGTCGTTTTATATTCCCCCAAACGGAGCCGCTTCAACAGTCTATGCCAGTAAAGAACTGCCCAGCCTGCCCAGACTGATGGGGGCAAACGGTTACCAGACGGCGACGTTCCACACCAATGACGTTCATTTCTGGAACCGGGATCAGCTGTATCAAGCGCTAGGATTCGACCATTATTATGATTTGAAATATTTCGGAACGGAGGACACGGTTGCTTTCTCCGCATCAGATGAGGTGTTATACGCCAAAACGCTGGATAAACTGGAAGAAATGCAAGCGTCAGGATCTCCTTTTTACGCACAGGTCATCTCTATGTCGGCGCACCATCCTTATGAATTGCCTGAACGAAAGGTCGATATGACCCTTCCCGAACGATTCAAAAATACGCTGCCCGGCAACTACCTGGTGTCCCAGCATTATGCAGACAAGGCTGTGGGGACTTTCATCGAGGGACTGAAGCAGCGCGGATTGTGGGATAACAGCCTGCTCGTCGTATACGGCGATCACCTCGGCCTTCCGATCTACTCGCTCGACAAAGACGACAAAGCGCTCATGAAAGAGATCTACGGCCGCGAATATACGTCTGCGGACATGATCAACATTCCGCTGATCATCTCTTCGCCGGGCGTGGCGCCGGGAACACAGCTCGGACAGATCGGCGGCCAGGTCGACATTCTGCCAACGATCGCCGGACTGACGGGTTTGTCCTTGGAGAATCAGCTGCACTTCGGGCAAGATCTGCTGAGGGAAGGCGGCAACCTGCTGCCGGAGCGTTATTATTTGCCTTCCGGATCGGTGCTGAACGATGCGTCATTGTTTATTCCGAAAACCGGGTATGGGGACGGCACCCATTATTCTTTGGAAGAAGCTGCGGCGAGAAACATGCTTGCGCTGAAACCGGCCGCGGATGACTCCGCACAAGATGAAGCCACTCCGGCGATGGTGAATGGCAATGCTGAGGAAGGTAACACTAAAGACGTTCATGCTGCTGATACCGTAAAAGCGGAGGATCAAACAGAGGGACAACAGGCAGAGACTGCTCAGGACGAGAACTCATCGGCAGCTTCCACGCCGTACATCACCAAAGAACAATATGAACGGGCACTGGAACTCATTCATTTGTCCAATAGTTATCTGAGCCAGCTCCCGGACCGAAATCAAGATCAATAACGCCATTATTCAATCTATATAAACCGCACTAATCATTCACACTAGGGCACTGCGAGTGCAGTACCATCTTCCGATCGCTGTTATCCCCAAATTTTTTGGATTCCCCTTTTCTAAGGGGAAAATCCGGTGATAAGCCTATGCTTCCGATGCAGCTTTCTTTCAGAAAGCTTTTAGAACGCTTTGCTTCTCCAGATTGGTTCTGCCTCTTCGTTAACGTGTGTTTGTTTTTTGCGGTTTATATATTCATGAAATGTCGAAAGCCCGCAGACGCGGGTCCGGTGACGGACTGCTCTGCGGGCTATTTTGTGTTAAGAACGGTTACTCTATGTTGCTCATCGTCTCATACAATGAATTACAACGGCAGCAGGGACACCGTATCCCGTTCCGACAGCTTGGCCGCCATGTCCAGCCATTCCTGCGGTTTGTTCGGCAGTACGGCATAGTACCGGTTCAGGAAATCGTACACCAGGCTAGCCGGGAGCTCGGCCAGCTCCTCGTCGCCAGGCATGAAGCATAGATCCAATCCTCCCACCGCTTCGCCGTCTCCCTGCCAGGACGGATGAACATACGGAAAGTCGATCCGTTTGTATCCGAGGTGCGACAGCACCTCGCGGCGTACGTAAGGGTCCATCGGTTTAATGCCGCCGAACGAATGATCCTGGCTCAGGTACGGGTTGTAGATTTCGGCAAACATGCCGAACAGCTCTTTGCCGTTCGCTGCAGCGAGTGCCTGCAGGTCACGCTTCCGGTGGTTGGCCAGAAATGCGCCAATGCCAAGTCCTTCGCGGCCGATGATCGTGAAGTCGGTCATGGCCACGTTCCAGTCCTCGTAATAGCGATATTCGGTCGCACCTACAACCTGTCCTTCATGAACCGCCACGAATACGCGGATGCCCGGGTCTTCCAGCGGTTCCTTCCACAGCGGGAAGTCCAGCACTTCCTCAGGCGGGAAAATCTCCTTCATCAGGTTGTGCATCTGGGCGAACAGCGGGTCTTCAATCGATGTAATTCGTTGATATTCCATGATGACGGCCTCCTTATCATTTGCATGATTTTGAATGAATGATTGTTAAACGGAGCCACTGCTTGGTCAGAAACATCTTCCGATCGTTATCGTATAAATGTCCAATTCAACCAAGAATCGTTGACTTAAAAGTACTTTGCCGCACGTTACTTGAACGGATTGCGCCACTCCATCAGGGCGGCATAGTTGCAGGACTCCTCGTCGTCCAAATAGTCCGCCGCAACGCCTACGGGCATTCGCCCGCAGCGCAAAAGGAACGAGACGACCGGATCGCGAAGCTCTCCCGCGGTTACGCTCTCCAGGTACGCTTCTGCCGACATCTGTCCGGCAACGAGATGATACCCCGGCATCCGGCCTGCGCCCAGCAAGCGGTCCATCCCTTGAGCGATCACCAGATGGTACATCGCCTGCATCATAAGCTGGGCCAGCCCCCATTTGCGATACTTGGGACGAACGCACAGATCGACGATATATAACGTATTGCCATCCGGCTGATGATTGCGAATATAACCGTCATCCGTCACTTCGGCCCAGGTATGCTCCGCCGGGTGATCAGGGTCCCAGTTCATGCGCAGCGACGTCATTGATCCTGCCAGCTCGCCATCCACTTCGATACATATGGCTCCGTGAGGATAATGCGCAATGTGGCTGGTGAGCTGCTCATGGTTCCACAGCAGCTCCTCCGGGTATGGCGGCGGGAAACTCTCCGCCTGAATGCGGATCAGCTCGTCGAAGTCGGCTGCGGCATAGCTGCGAATGACGGCCTTGGCCAGTCTGCCGTTCCGATCCGGGCCGGCAATGTACATCTCTTTCCGATACAAGCCATGCTGAGCCATCGCTGAACCCCCTTTCTGCCATAATCGAAGCACGTTTATTTCCAATCGGTGTACAGATCGGTACGACGGTCGCGCCATGTGGTAACCGAACCGCGTTCGCGCACCTCATACAGCAGATCCAAATCAAGGTCAGCCGTTACGAGCATGTCGTCATTGATTTCCCCTTCGGCCAAAATGCCGCGCGGCGGAAACGGCACGTCGTTCGGCGTAATAATCGCGGCTTGACCATAATTGGCCCGCATGAAGTCAACCGTTTTCAGGCTGCCCACCGTTCCGGTGAGTACAACATAGACCTGGTTCTCCACCGCACGCGCGTGGCTCGTATAACGGACGCGATAGAAGCCATGACGGTCATCCGTGCAGGATGGGCAGAAAATGACGTCAGCCCCTTTCGCCTTCGCCATGCGTACGATTTCCGGAAATTCAATATCATAACAAGTCAGCATCGCAATCCGGCCTTTATCCGTGTCGAACACCTCAAGCCCTTCGCCAGGCGCCATGTTCCATTCATCCACTTCCGTAGGTGTAATGTGGATTTTGGCTTGGCGCGCGATGCGGCCGTCCGGATAGAACAGGTGAGCCGTGTTGTACAGCTTGCCTTCACGGCGGATGACATGTGTTCCCCCGATGAGGTGCATGCCATACTTCGCCGCCAGCGACGTAAACAACTGTTCATACTGGTCCGTGAAATCCGGCAAGTCCTCAATGGTCAGTGCGTTCCCCTGCTCATCCCCGATGGACATTAACTGCGTGGTAAAAAACTCGGGAAACAGCACGAATTCAGTGCCGAATTCGCTGGCTGCCCGTATGTAATGCTCGGACTGAGCAGCAAATTGCTCGAACGAGCCGATCGTTTCCAAATGGTATTGCACAGCGGATACCCGCAGTTTCATCGAACAAACACCTCCACCATAGTCTGATTTCATTTTACCAATGAAACCGTGATATTCCTAATCATTTCAGCTTCGACTGCGTAAACGAAATCCACTCCCTCGCGGCAAACGAAAGATAACGATCTTTGCGCCAGATCATGCCCAGCTGCCAAGGAATGACGGGCTCTTCCACGGACATGATCCGCACGCGCATATGGTCCACCTCGCGGCAGATCGTTTCCGGCAGCAGCGCCACGCCCAAATTGGCAGCCACCATCGAACTAAGCAGGTCCCACTGCGAGCTCTCATAGACGACGCGCGGCTGGAATCCCGCTCCCTGGCAGGCAGCGATAATCCGGTCGTGCAGCGCGAAGTCCTCCCTGAACAGCACGAAAGCATCATGCTCCAGTTCGCGCAGCGCAACCGTCCCCTTGTCGGCAAGCGGATGGGAAGGATGTACGAGCAGGTTCAGCTTTTCCTCCACGAATACGAAGTGATCGAGCACCTCGTCCACCGTGGGCAGCACCGCCACGCCGATATCCAGCGCACCGCTGATCACGTCGGCCTCCACTTTTTTCGCGCCATCTTCGAACAGCTCGATGGTCACTTGGGGAAATGCCTTGTGGAACTCGCCAATAATCATCGGGAAAAAGCTGGATCCCACCATCGGTGGCAGACCGATGCGCAAATGTCCCTTCTTCAGGTTCATCAGATCGTCCAATTCCGACGACAAGCTGCGGAACGACTTTTCGATTTCCTGCGCCTGACGAAAAAACACATGGCCCGCATCGGTCAACTCCACCCTTTTGCCGTAACGATCGAACAAGGTCACGCCGAGCTCGTCCTCCAGGCTTTTTACCGTTTTGCTGATCGTGGGCTGTGTGATGAACAGCACTTCTGCCGCCTTGGTGAAGCTCTGCTGTCTCGCTACCTCGAGAAAATATTGCAAATGGCGAATATCCATCGTAATATGCCCACCCCTTCCATAGATAAATGGAATGATAAATATTCTTAATATGCATTTTACTCATGAAAGATGTCGCTGTAAAATTTGAAATGACAAAGCTTTATTACTTTCATTTTTCATAACAAACATGTTCTTCATTCACATATTCAAAGGAGGGTTTACCGTGAAAAAATGGGGCATTGGCATCGTGCAGGTTGCGCTGCTCATGGTGTTCTCGCTCGGGATGGACCAATTGGCCCGAGTTCTCCATCTGCCCGTCCCGGGATCGATCCTCGGCATGGTGATCCTGTTCCTTCTGCTCCAGGCCGGCGTCGTGAAGCTGCGCTGGATCGAGGTTGGCGCGGGCTGGCTCCTGGGCGAGCTGCTGCTGTTTTTCATTCCGTCGGCCGTAGGCATCATGAATTACGTGCCGATGCTGGAACAGGACGGATTGCAAATTTTGTTCATCGTGCTGTTAAGCACGTTTCTGGTGATGGCCTGCACGGGTCTCGTCGCCAGCCGAATCGCCAAAAGAAAGGAGCGTCATACGGGATGATCGGATTTCTTTGCTTGCTGCTCACGGTCGGCATTTACTGGATCGCCAAACGCATGTACCGCAGTCTGCCCAAAGTATATTTGTCACCGCTGCTCATCACACCGTTGATTGTCACGCTGGTGCTCATCGCTACAGGCACCAATTATGAAACGTACAGCATGGGCGGCAAATGGCTGAGCCTTTTGCTTCAACCGGCTACCGTTGCCTTCGCCGTTCCGTTATATACGTTTTTCCATGTGCTCAAAAAACACGTCTCGGAGATCGTCTTCAGCGTCATGACGGGCTCCGTGGTCGCGGTGTTGTCCTCGGCCCTGCTGGCCAAGCTGCTGCACCTCGACGCCGGGCTTGTGCACAGCCTGATTCCGAGATCGATCACCACGCCGATTGCGATGAACGTCTCGGCCACCATCGGCGGCATTCCGGCCGTTACGGCCGTATTTGTCATCATGACCGGCTTGCTCGGCGCCACCATCGGCCCGTCCATCGTAAAAATGCTGCGCATCGAAGGCGAAATTGCCCGCGGCACGCTGCTTGGGACCGGGGCCCACGGCACAGGAACGTCCAAAGCGTTCGAATTCAGCTCGCTGACGGGCACCATCTCCAGCATCTCCATGGTGCTCGCCGCCTTATTCACCTTGGCAGTGGCCCCCCTGCTCTCCAAGCTTATTTTTCCGTAATATAATAGATGGAATTATCCCTTTTTTTTGAAATATAATTGTTGTAATAAAGCCCTTTCTTCCTTACAATAAGGACAGGTTTTCAAAGTTAATATTGCGGGGGAGATGCGATGAAAAGAACCGGAATGAAGAGATCTCTGGACCGCCTTGGACGAATTGTCCTTCCCAAAGAAATGCGGGATACGATGGAAATCCATATCGGCGATCCTCTTGAATTTTTCATTGAAGGGAAAGAGTTGATTTTAAGAAAGTACAAATCGACATTGTGTGTGTTTTGCGGAAACCTGGATACAGAAATGTATTTCAAAGAGCAATTCATCTGCCGGACCTGTGCAACTCAATTAAAACACCCGGAAGACACTCCCGAATGGTTCGTTCCTCAACCGAAAAAATCTCCTGCATCCGCGGAGCGTCCTGCTTCCGAATCCGCCCGAGCCGCTTCATCCGATTCGGACGAGAAAGCCGGCAACGAGTATCCGGACCTGCGGCCCAAAACGGCCCGCATGCTGCAGCAAATGAGAGAAATCGTTGAACAGCATCCCGGCCTGGCCCAGCAGCAAATTGCAGAGAAGCTTGGCATCAGCCAAGGACGCGTCTCCCAATTAAAGAAACTGCTATAATCGCGACATCAAAAACATATGGAGACTTCCGGGTGACCGGAATCCCGTTGCAAGAGAACCCTGAATAACATGCGGGTTCTTCTTTTTTTGCATCAAGCCAAAAAAAGAGGATTGCCGCGGATTCGGGCGTTCCTCTTTTTCAGTGTAAAGTCATATTATGAGATCGCCTGAAAAGCGTCGAGCTCCTCTTCCTCCATTTGGCGCATTCCGATCAGCAGCACAATGATATTCGCCACAAGCAGAATTGCAGGGAACCCTAAGGCCGCATATTGGCCATATATCAGATGGGTGCCCACAGCCCCAATCAGGATAAAAGTCAACAAACCGGCCGCAACCATGCGTGTACGCGGGATAAGCAGGCCCACGGCGCTCAGCAGCTCGACTGCACCGATGAGATACATCGTCCAAGCCGGATATGAAAATCCTTCGAAGGTCTGCACCATCATCTCCGATCCGCTTACCTTGTTGAACCCCGTCATCACGAACACCCCTGCCAAAATAACCAGCGCAGTATAACCCAACATTTTCATTTCCATTCACTCCTGACGCATTATATTTGAATGTTCGAAAGCATCCTGCCAACGAAATGCATATTAAAAAGAATCTATGTAATAGCTGAGCAAACAGCTTTATTTTTAAAACGAATTTCTAGTATCGATAGTTTAGTTGGTATTATTTAATACATTGTTATATTTTTATTATTTACTTACTTTTATGAAGCGAGTATATAATAATAACATTATTTAATCAAGTAATTTTTTGCGGAATGGTGTATAATACATACAAAAGGTATGTTACAGTAATAATTGTAGTAACTCTTTATTGACTTGCTTGTCCCCTTACCACGGTTCGAGTGACAGAAAGCCAAGCTCTTTATATATACAAATATGGATATGTCTTTACCGGAATTGAGGTGAATAGATTGAAGCTGAGAAAAAAAGCGCCGCCCAGCCCTTGCCTGATCACTCAGGCCATGGATATTATCGGCAAAAAGTGGGTGCTGCTGATCATGTATCAACTACTGTCCGGCCCGAAACGGTTTACCGAATTGGAAGCCGAGATGGCCATCAGCGGCCGACTATTATCCGAACGCCTGAAGGAAATGGAGATGGAGGGCATCGTCTCGCGGCACATGTATCCGGAGATTCCTCCCCGCGTCGAATATGAACTGACCCCAAAAGGCAAAGCCATCGAACCTGTCATCAATCAAATTTATGGCTGGTCATCGGAGTGGCTCAAGAAATAGGCTTTATGGCTGCCTGCCGACAAAAACAACATGCTTTAACACAAAACGCCTGATTCTGGCTGACCCTTGCGGGTCGGTTCAGAATCAGGCGTTTTCGTTTATCGAATGGAGAGTTAGCGGACGTGGAGCTTTACAGGCAGGCCGGACTCGAGCGAAACCTGCGCCGCCACAGTGATTTCCTGCGTCCGATAAGCGTCTTCGTAGTCGGACAAAATGCGTGAGCGGTCGCCGGTGCGAAGCGCATGAATGAACGCTTCATTTTCCCGTTCGTACGGATTGGCTCCCGCCGGAATCTCATGGCCGGCCATCGGATGCGGCGCCGCAACGGGCAGCAGAAGCCGATCAGGCGTCCAGTCCCACACGCCGCTAGCCGTGTAGAATTGCAGCCCCGCTCCGCCTTCTCCGTCCGGGAGCAGGCAGGTGTTCGCAATGCTTGCGATGGCGCCGCTTTGCAATTGGAGCGTGACATTGGCCACATCGTCCACGGTGACATTTTCGTGAGTCTCGTGCATGACTCGCTGCGCAGCGGCCGCGTATACCTCTGTCACCTCGCCCGCGCAGAAGCGCAGCAGGTCCACGATATGGGTAGTCTGCTCCACGAACTGACCACCCGATCCATCCTGGCGACGCCACCAGGCTACTCCCGGCATGCCGCCCATCCAGCGGCCAAGGGCCATGCCCACTTTTTGATTCTGCATCGCTTCCCGCAGCACCTGTGCAGCCCCTTGGTAACGGAAATGGTATCCCACCGATGTCAACATATTCGTCTTTCTGATTTCGCCAAGCACCTGCTGCGGCACATCCAATCCCGTGCTCAGCGGTTTCTCGACCAGGAACGGGATGCCGCGGCGAATCAATTCCAATTCAATCGCACCGTGGGACATCGGAGGCACGCAAATATAGACCGCATCCAGCTTCTGTCCATCCAACATATGTCCCAACTCTTCATACCCGCCAGCATCGTAGACGTTGGCCATGGCTTCCGCCTTTTCCAGTGATGTGCCAAGAACGGCAGCCACGCGCACACCCTCCATCCGGGTCAATATATCTGCATGCACCTTGCTGAACCAGCCTGTGCCGATTATGCCAATCTGTAAAGTCATCGCTGCAGTCCCCTCTCCATGTTATACGCTTACATGTTCCATTCGACCCCCATTCGCTAAATCCTTCCTTAACGCCGAAACGAAACATCGGACAACAATCGGTCCAATTCTTCGCCGTAATGCGAGGCCTGTTCTTCCGTCCATTGCAACGCTTGGCTCATGTATGCGGCGACAGCGCCCTTCCATTGGCGAACTTCCCCGATCCGGAAAAAGAGAGCCCCTGTGCGCCGTACCCAGAAGTCCGCCGGCGTCGCTGCCATCTCTTCCTCCATGGCATAGCTTGCCATCAAGAAAAGTTCGATCGGCATGCCGTGCACCTCTGATCTGCCCCGCAGACCAGACAAACGTGCATAAAGCCGATCCACGTTGGAGCCATAGGTGCGGACCAGCCTTTCCGCGACGGCTCGCTCCAGCCCCAACGCTACGCCGTCTTTGATTTTGCGCTCCGCATAAACAGCATATCCTGCCGACCCGCCGACGTCTCCGCCGGAAATGGGCAGCCGCTTCGTAATGCACGGGCCTGCGGACCGGCCTGTTTCCTCTTCCAGTTGGCGGGCCGCCAGATCAACGACCATTTCGGCCATTTTCCGATAACCGGTAAGCTTGCCGCCTGCAATCGTAATCAATCCCGAGCGGGACACCCACACTTCGTCTTTGCGGGAAATCTCGGAGGGACCCTTTCCTTCCTCATGAATCAGCGGGCGCACGCCTGCCCAGGCCGACTCCACGTCTTCCGCCGTAACACGCACGTCCGGAAACATGTTCCGGATCGCCTCCAACACATACTCCCGGTCGGAATCGTCGATGAGCGGATGAGCCGGGTCATCCTTATATACCGTGTCCGTCGTTCCTACATAGGTTTTCCCATCCCGCGGGACGGCAAAAACCATGCGCCCGTCGGGCGTATCGAAATATACCGCCTGCCTGAGCGGAAAACGCTTGCCGTCAAACACCAGATGAATGCCCTTGGTGAGCTGCAGCGTCTTCCCTTGGCGGGAACCGTCCAACTCGCGCAGACGGTCCACCCATGGTCCCGAAGCGTTTATCACCTTGTCGGCATGCAGCATGCAGGTTCGTCCATCCAACTGATCGGTCGCCTGAATGCCAACGACTTTGCCGTCCTTCTTAATGAAGCCATCGGCCTTCACATAGTTGATGGCTTGAGCTCCGCGGCTCACCGCCTCTTTCATCACTTCGATCGTAAGGCGGGCATCGTCCGTCCGATATTCCACGTATAGGCCGCCGCCCAGAAGCTCCTGCCTACGAAGCAGCGGCTCCATATCCGAGACGGCACGGGCATTCAGCATACGGCGGCGTTCGCTGTACTTCACGCCCGCCAGGCGGTCGTAAACCATCAAACCGATGGAGGTGCTCAGCCGACCGAACGTTCCGGTTTTATAAATGGGCAGAAGCATGGGTTCCGGCGTCGTCACATGGGGTCCGTTTTCATAAACGACGGCTCGCTCACGCCCGACTTCGGCAACCATTTTTACTTCGAATTGCTTTAAATAACGAAGTCCGCCATGAATCAGCTTGGTCGAGCGGCTGGAGGTTCCGGCAGCGAAATCCTGCATCTCCACCAAAGCCGTCTTCAGTCCGCGCGATGCGGCATCCAGCGCGATGCCGGCTCCGGTGATGCCTCCTCCGATAATCAGTATGTCAAAATGTGCATTCGCCATTTCATGTAATACATCGGTTCGTTTTCCGGCCGAGAACGTTGCAGTCATCCGAATCGCCTCCACTGATTTCCATTCATTTTCTCCGCAAAAGGACAAAAAAAAGACCACGTCATGCGCCGCAGCGATAGCTGAGCGTTACGTGGTCTCTCCCGATCTCCAGACATCATTTTTTAACTTGTGCCTTAATCCTACCACACAATTTGGGCGGCGTGAAGGCCTGAAATGACACATTATTCAAAAAATTTTTGAATCCACCTTTTGCTATAGGGTGTAATTTCAATATGACCCACATACCCTTTTATTTCCCTTATTATGGTTACCCCAATTCTGCGGACCAGGAAAATTAAACCTGCCTCTTTTGAATGATTTTCCACCATTTAATCACAGCTATTGTATATCTTTGTCGATAAAGTACAAATATCCACAACAAGGCCCGCCGGGTCTATTTAAACGCCATTGCCGCCCGGACTGCCCGCTGCCAACCCTTGTATAACTCCGTTCTTCTTTCCTCCGGCATGCTCGGACGGAACAAACGCTCCGTATTTTCATGATTGCTCAGCTCGGTTCTGCTCTTCCAGTAACCAACCGCAAGACCGGCAAGATAAGCCGCTCCCAATGCCGTCGTTTCGTTCACTGCAGGACGCTCTACCGGCATGCCCAGAATGTCGCTCTGGAACTGCATGAGAAAATCGTTGGCCGCTGCCCCGCCGTCCACGCGCAAGGCCCCCACCTCGATACCCGAGTCCGATTCCATAGCCTCAAGGACATCCCGGGTCTGGTAGGCCAGCGCCTCCAGCGTCGCCCGTATGAAATGCTCCTTGGTCGTGCCGCGCGTCAGGCCGAATACCGCACCTTTGACCTCGCTGTCCCAATATGGACTTCCGAGCCCCACAAAAGCCGGCACCATGTACACGCCATCCGTCGATGGGACGCGTGCTGCGTAGTCCTCGCTGTCACGCGACGAACGCAGCATCCGCAAGCCGTCCCGGAGCCATTGAATCGCCGAGCCTGCAACGAAGATGCTGCCCTCGAGCGCATACTCCACTCCGCCGTCGATGCCCCAGGCAATCGTGGTAATCAGCCCATGCTCCGATTGAACCGGCTCTTTGCCCGTATTCATCAGCATGAAGCAGCCGGTTCCGTACGTATTTTTCATGCTCCCCCGCGTATAGCAGCCTTGACCGAACAATGCGGCTTGCTGGTCTCCGGCCGCGCCCGCGATCGGAACCCGGTGGCCGAAGAAATGATATTCCGTCGTCTGGGCATATACTTCGGAGGATCCCCTCACTTCCGGCAGCATCGCTTGCGGAATATCGAGAATGGCCAGCAGCTCTTCGTCCCATTTCAACTCGTAAATGTTGTACATCAGCGTACGGGAAGCATTGGACATATCGGTCACATGCGTCCCCCCGCTTAGCTTCCAGATCAGCCAGCTGTCGATCGTACCGAACAGCAATTCTCCGCGCTCGGCGCGTTCCCGCGCACCTTCCACATGATCCAGGATCCAACGTACTTTCGTTCCCGAAAAATAAGGATCTATGAGCAGCCCTGTTTTGCGATGGAATACGTCGTCCAGCCCTTTGGACTTAAGCTCCTCGCAAATTCCCGCCGTTTGGCGCGACTGCCAGACGACGGCATTGTAGATGGGACGCCCGCTTTCCTTGTCCCAGACCACCACGGTTTCGCGCTGATTGGTAATGCCGATGCCGGCAATTTGCGCCGGCTTAACGCCGCTCTCCGCCAGGCAGGAAGCCATGACGGCCAGAATGGAGCTCCAGATTTCGTTGGCATTCTGCTCCACCCACCCCGGCTTTGGAAAATACTGCGGAAATTCCTGCTGTGCCGTGTGCACGATCTCCCCGTTTCGATTAAACAAAATTGCCCTTGAGCTGGTGGTCCCTTGGTCAAGGGCCATAATATATTGATCCATCCTTGCATCCCCTCCTGCACGCATTCGTTATGTTCACAGCACTGTTCATTGCGATTTCACGCCGGGTTACTTTGTAAGCGTTTTCCCATAGTGTCGGATCAGATCGTCATTGGACGTCGTTACCGCTTGAGCTCCGGCATGAAGAGCCTGCTCGACCTCCTGTACGGAACGGATCAAACCGCCCGCTATAATCGGTATCCCTGTGTGTTCATACACCTCGGTAATGATATGCGGAATGACGCCGGGCAGCACCTCGATGTAATCGGGCCGCGTTTTGTCGAGCAGCTGATAGCTTTTTTCCAGTGCATTCGTATCCAGCAGAAACACCCTCTGAATCGCAGTGATCCCTCTTTGCTTCGCTTTCTGAATCACGCTCGCCCGCGTCGAGATCAATCCTGCCGGACGGATCTGCTGACATAGGAACTCTGCCGCGAATTCATCGTTTTTGAGACCTTGCACCAGGTCGGCATGCAGCAGCATGTTTTTGTCCCGCCGCCGAGCCTCGTTCAAAATGCTCTGAAGCTGGCCGATATGGGTATCCAGCAGAATGCTGTATCGGTACGGCCCTGCGATGATCGCTTCGAACTGCTTCATGTTTTTGGCCGCCGGTAACATGCATTGTCCCTCAAATGGCATGGAGCTCCCCCTTACATGATTCGGATGGTTCCATTGTATAATTGACAACTGTCGGTCAGCAAGATTTTCGAATACGAGAAATTATTTCAAATTTTAAGTATTCCGTGCATGAAGAAAGAACCAGTCAATTCGTGACTGGCTCCCCATTGTTGTTTATACGAATAAATTCGCAGTCTATTCATCAGGCATCAGGCGGGTCGAACAAACAATGATCTGCGGCGAATGCTTCTTGGCTCTTTCGTTACGCCTGGGCATGCGGAAGAGAACTTGCTGCCACATCCCAAACATCACTTTCCGAAAGGTGGCCGGAACGATTGACCTTGGTTTGCAAATATTTCTCGTTATACGCCGAACGGTCCCCCCAAAGCGGAACACGTCCGCCAACGTTCAGTCCAGCCTCCTGCAAGGCAGCCAGCTTGCGAGGGTTGTTGGTGATCAGAGTAACCGGCTCTGGACGCAGTGCGCGCAGCACGGCGATGGCGTCATCGTAATTGCGTGCATCGTCCGTGAATCCAAGCTGAAGGTTGGCATCTACGGTGTCCATGCCTTCTTCCTGCAGCAGATAAGCCATGGCTTTGCTGAACAAACCGATGCCGCGGCCCTCATGGTTCGCCAAGTAGAACAAAGCTCCAGCGCCGTGAGCGGCAATCATCTTCATGGACTGCTCCAGTTGGAAGCCGCAGTCGCAGCGCTTGCTGCCAAAAATGTCGCCGGTATGGCAAATGCTGTGCATCCGAATGAGCGCTTCCGCGGCTTGGGCGAAATCGCCGTAAACAAGCACGCTGGATTGTTGACGTTCCGCCAGTTCAGCCGCCGCCAGTGATTCGATCAGTTCGCGGCTGTCCATCTCTTTCTCCGCCTTCATCCAGCTGTACCATTGGAAGGTGCGTGTTTCGCCATCCAGATTCACCGGAAGCTTGATGGGGCCGACCAAGTATATAAATTCTTTTCCACTTGGAATAGTCTGTATTTTCGGGGCGAGCAATTGTATAGTATGCGAATTTATCATCGAAAGGTTCCTCCCGCTATGCGTTCTAAAGCTATTTTATGATTCGCGTCCGGGCAAGCGGACCACTTGAATAGGCATATGCAGTGATATATATCATTGTCATCATCATTAGTTACTTTATGTAAGCAAGTTTAAAATAAAAATTAGATGGTGTCAAGTAACTTTTGTTTTTAAAGTAACTGACAAATCTATAACTAAATCATGGACACAAATTTGTGATTCGTTTCAGGAATATTGGTTATGAGTTTAGAAACTGCTCATACAATGATGGTGTAGTCGGCAAAATCCACTTTACTTCACGTTGGCATCTTAACCTTAAGGGGGTAGTGCATATGATCCGCCGAAAAAGAGCTTGCTGGGTCGCCGCATTCATGGCATGCGTTCTGCTATTGGGCGGGTGTTCCATTTGGCCAGGGCAGGACGATTCAGCGACCAGCAAAAAGGTAGCGCTTACATTGTGGTATTGGAACCGTTCCATTGACGACAAGCTGTTAGCCAAGGCACAGGAGCAGTTCCCCAACATTCAACTAACGGCCCAAAAAATCGGGGGCGACTTCAAAGCCAAACTCAAAACCACGCTTGCAGCCCGTTCCGGCGAACCGGATATCGTTGCGTTGAACGACTGGATCATGGAGCTCTTTCCGAGTGAGGACCGTTTCTATAACCTGTATGATCTCGGCGCGGGAGACATTGAAGACCAATATCTGGAGTGGAAGTGGAAACAAGGCGTGACGCCAAGCGGACAAATGATCGGATTCCCGATGGATACGGGACCAACCGCCCTGTTCTATCGCGAAGACCTGTTCCGGGAAGCCGGACTGCCGTCCGATCCGGATGAAGTATCCCGTCAGATCAACAGCTGGGAAGCTTATGCAGCGGCCGGCGAGAAGCTCAAGAATGCGTTCGGAGGCAAAGTGTTTCTGACCGACAATATTGGTAGCGTTTACAATCAAGTGTTGTCTCAAGGCACGGACCGCTACTTCCAGCCGGACGGAACGTTCCTTGGCCTGGATTCGCCTCTGGTCAAGACGAGCTGGGATACCGCGATATCCTTCAAGGAAAAGGGACTGCTGGCCAATGCCGACGGGTGGACTCCCGGCTGGAACGCAGCCATGAACAACGGGGAAATCGCCTCCTTCGTGGGCGCTGTATGGATGAAGCAAGTGCTGCAGGAGGCCGCCCCGGATACGTCCGGCAAATGGAGGGTAGCCCGTGCGCCGGGCGGAGATGGCAACAATGGCGGATCCTTTTTGTCCATTCTTAAATCCAGCGAACATCCGCAGGAAGCTTTTGAACTGATTCGCTGGCTGCAAAATCCGGAAAACCAATTGGAACAATACCAGACGTTGAACCTGTTCCCGTCCGCGCCAAGCGTATTCGATTCGCCTTCCATGAAAGAGGAAGAGCCTTTCTTTGGCGGGCAAGCTACCGGAAGCGTATTTGCCGAATCGGCACAACACGTCCCGATTGCCTTCTTTGGCGAAAGGTATCCTTCCGTGCATGGCATCATTACGCGGCGCCTGAACGATATCGCCAAGCAGAATGCCAATCCGCAGCAAGTATGGAATGATACGGTGCAGCGCGTCGACCGCGAGCTGCAGCGTTAGGTTGTATGAATGGCACCGCCCATGCAAGGATGACCCGCAAAGGAGGAAATTCCCATGGCCGTAACTGAACCGCGCCTTACTCCGGATCAAGCCGGCGCACGCCCCGATCTGGATCGTCAGAAACCTCTCCTGTCCCGCATCTGGGAAAACCGCTCGTTATATGTAGCTATTTCGCCGTTTTATATTCTGTTTGCCGTCTTCGGACTCTTTCCGATCGGATTTTCATTATATCTTGCCTTCCACAAGTGGGATGGCATCGGCATCATGACCTATAACGGACTGAACAATTTCAAATACATGTTAACCGATGCCGAGTTCTGGCAGGCGGTGGGGAACACCTTTGCCATCTGGATCTACTCGACGATTCCGATGCTCTTCTTTGCCCTGATTATAGCCTTCCTGCTGCATGCACCGTTTGTGAAATTCCGTACCCTCTTCCGCGTCGGCTATTTCCTGCCCAACGTCACGTCCATCGTGGCCGTTGCCATTATTTTCGGGGCCTTGTTTGCCAACAATTACGGCTTCCTCAATTATTTGCTGCAATCGGTCGGCCTTCCGGTCGTGGAATGGCTGAATGCGCCATGGGGCATCAAGGTTGCGATTTCTTCCATGGTCGTCTGGCGCTGGACCGGGTATAATGCCGTCATTTACCTGGCCGGTCTCCAGAGCATTCCCCAAACGCTGTACGAAGCTGCCCGCATTGACGGGGCTTCGGGCGTGCAGTCCTTTTTCCGAATTACGATCCCGATGCTGCGGCCCGTCATTCTGTTCACAGTCATCACGTCGACCATCGGCGGCATGCAGCTGTTTACGGAACCGCAAATTCTGGTGGGCAATGACGGCGGATCAGGCGCTGCCGGAATGACGATCGTGCTTTATTTGTACCGGGAATCGTTCATCAACAACTATTTCGGATACGGCGCTGCCGTCGGGTGGGGCATGTTCCTGATCATCGCGCTGTTCTCGATCGTGAACTGGAAGCTCGTTCAAGGCAAGTCATCCTGATGTGACAAGGAGGAGCGCTCATGGCATCCAAACACCTCAAATCGTTCGTGCTTTATATCGGCTTGGCCGCAGGCATGATCATTTCGATGTTTCCGTTCTACTGGCTGGTCGTCATGTCTACCCGAACCACGTCCGACATTTATGCTTTTCCGCCCAGGCTCTGGTTCGGCGGGGAGCTATGGAACAACATCACCCGGGTGATGCAGCAAATCGACTTCTGGGGAGCTTTTGTAAACACGTTTCTCGTCGCAGCCACGGTCACGCTGCTGGTGCTGTTCTTCGATTCCCTTGCCGGTTTTGCCTTTGCAAAGTTTGAATTCCCCGGCAGAAAGTGGCTCTTCGTTGTGCTGCTCGCCACGATGATGGTACCTTCGCAGCTGTCGCTCGTTCCATCGTTCGTGTTGATGGCTACCTTCGGCTGGGTCGGCTCGTTCAAAGCATTGATCATTCCGGGCATGGTCAACGCCTTCGGCATATTCTGGATCCGGCAGTATGCGACCGAGTCGATTCCAAGCGACCTGCTCGACGCGGGTCGGATCGACGGATGCGGATTCTTCCGACTATACTGGAACGTTGCCCTGCCGATCTTGCGACCTGCCTTTGCTTTCCTCGGCGCCTTCACGTTCATCGGCGTATGGAACGACTATTTGTGGCCGCTTATCGTCCTGACCGACGAACGAAAGTACACGCTGCAGATTGCGTTATCCCAACTGAACGGGCTATACAACACGGACTATGCCATGGTTATCGCCGGCACGCTGCTGGCAGTCATTCCGCTCATCGTCATGTTCCTGTTCATCAGCCGCCAGTTCATCTCGGATATCGCAGCCGGGGCAGTAAAAGATTAATTTAAATTCCAGATACGGGTAATTTTGATCCGTCCCTGAATTCTGATATGCTTGATGGCAGAGTACCCACCAGACGTTTCAGAAAAGAGGGATAGCAACCATGGCTTCTTCACGTTATATGATCGGCGTGGATATCGGCACTACCTCCACCAAGGCCGTCCTGTTCGAACAAAACGGAACGATCGTGGCTCAGGGCAGTGTCGATTATCCGCTATACACGCCTACGCCTGCCATTGCGGAGCAGGATGCGGACGACATTTTCAACGCCGTCTTGGCTTCGGTCAAACAGGCCACCTCCACTGCAGGCATTCAGCCGGGCGAGGTCATGCTGGTGTCATTCAGTTCGGCGATGCACAGCATTTTGCCCGTAGATGAGCATGGCAAGCCGCTAATGCGAGCCATGACATGGGCGGACAACCGTAGCGCCGAATGGACGGAAGCGCTCAAAGCCGATATGAACGGCCACGAAATATATTTGCGGACCGGGACGCCGATTCACCCGATGTCGCCTTTGACCAAAATCATGTGGTTCACCCGGGAAGAGCCCGAGTCGTTCAAACGGACGCACAAACTGGTTTCCATGAAAGAATATGTATTCTACCAGCTGTTCTCCGACTACGTCATCGACCATTCCATGGCATCGGCTACCGGAATGATGAACCTGGAGAAGCTGGATTGGGACGAAGAAGCGCTCCATGTCGCGGGCATTACGCCTGAACACCTGTCCAAGCTCGTGCCGACAACCCATGTGATCAAACAAGGGTTGAATCCGGAACACGCCAAGGCGATGGGAATTGCCGAAACGACTCCTTTCGTGATCGGAGCAAGCGACGGCGTACTCTCCAATCTCGGGGTCAACGCCATCGATCCGGGCGTGGTCGCGGTCACGATCGGCACCAGCGGCGCCATCCGTACGGTCGTGGACAAACCCGTAACCGATCCGAAGGGACGCTTTTTCTGTTACGCACTCACCGAGAATGCATGGGTGATCGGCGGTCCGGTCAACAACGGCGGCGTGATCTTCCGCTGGATTCGCGACGAATTCGCCGCATCGGAGGTGGAGACGGCCAAACGGCTCGGCATCGATCCGTACGAAGTGCTTACCCGGGTTGCCGAAAACGTGCCTCTGGGTTCCGAAGGCTTGCTGTTCCACCCTTACATGACGGGAGAACGCGCCCCACTCTGGAATCCGAATGCGCGCGGCTCCTTCTTCGGCCTGACGCTGCATCACAAAAAGGAGCATATGATCCGCGCGGCGCTCGAAGGCGTGCTCTTCAACCTGTACACGGTGATGTTGGCCATCGAGGAAAAAATCGGACGCCCCGCCAAAATCCAGGCTACGGGCGGCTTTGCACGCTCCGAGCTGTGGCGGCAGATGATGGCCGACATCTTCGATCAGGATGTCATCATTCCGGAAAGCATCGAGAGCTCCTGCCTGGGCGCAGCCGTACTCGGCCTGTATGCGCTGGGCCGCATCGATTCGCTGAGCGCCGTATCGGGCATGATCGGTTCGACCCACCGGCACAAGCCGGACCCGGACAGCGTGCGTGTCTACCGCGAGCTGCTGCCGATCTTCATCCGCATCTCGCGCAAATTCGATGAAGAGTACGCGGACATCGCCGCTTTCCAGAACAAGGCTGCACGGCAATAAGCATCGCCTGATCACAGCAACGGCAGCGTTCCCGTGATCAGGGCGTAGAATCCGGCAGCCCTCCGGTATCGGGAGGGTTGTCGGTTTTCTTTTTTCTATGGTATCTCATCTCGCTTGGAGACCTTATTCTATATATGATGGGAGAATGGATTTCATGGACAAAAAAGCACTCAAAATATTGCAAAGTTTCTTCTGGGGAAACGGTGGATGGAAATCGCCGCAGACTCCTTTTACGGGGGAAGACTTCGAGTATGCCAGAAGCAAAGGCGTCATGTTCGACCCTCTCACCATTTCGCATGATGAAATCGTTCAGCGGCTGCACTCCATGCACCAGGAACACAACATCAAGGAACAGGCGGCCATCGCATTTCTGCACAGCCTGTCCACGCGAAAAGTACACCTTCGCAGCGCGCTCTCCAGTTGGGCCCTGACGGCGCCTTTGCCGCTGCATACCTACGGCGAGCGTCCGGCGCTTCACGCCAATTCCAGCGCATGTGGAGACTGCAACTTCCAACGGCTGCGTTCCGATCGCGAGTACGTCGCTCAGGACTTGAACGTCCTGAATTTTGAACGCATACGGTGGGGCGGGGTGCGCCATGATCTGCTGTTATACTGCCTGATGGATTTGGAGCTGCTGTTAACTGACGAAGATACCTATGAAGTAACCGATGCCGATATCGCCATCCTGCGCGGCATGCTGGAAACGATATATGCCTGTGAGCCTGGTGAGGGTGCTCGCAAGCTGGAGAAGCGGTGGAAAACCATCTTCCCGTCCAACCAATATGAGCGCGATGCCATTCTGGAAATTTGGAGCGCAGCCGGCATTTTAGCCGAGACAGATACACCGCGCATCGGAAGAGGTGGTTCAAGCGATTTCCGTTTTGCCTCGACCTGGCAAGGGAATGACCGGTACAGTGAAGAAGCTGTGAAATCGTATTTCGGAGCCTGGCTTTCCTGAACTTACCACGATGGCGACAAGAGCTTCCGGGCAATAATGACAATAATGACATCGACAGACTTCCTGCCGAACTCGTATAATAGGGGAAATATGGAGATGGGAGTGAAACAAGCAAAGTTATGTTATATTTAGCTGCATTTCTGTTGTCATTTGCTGTCGTGGTTCTGCTCATTCCTCCGCTTGGGCGTCTTGCCCACCGTCTTGATTTCGTGGACAAGCCCCGCGAGGACGTGGAGCGCAAACTCCACAGGCAGCCCATTCCGCTGACGGCAAGCTATGCGATATTTACAGGATTTTTTCTTACATATATTTTGTTCACCAAACAGTTGTCTATGGAAACGGCCGCCCTGTTCGTCGGCGGGATGCTGCTTCTGACGATCGGCACCATCGACGATTGGTATAAAACGAAGGGCAAGGACTTTCCAGCGCTGCCCAAAATGATTATCCAGATTTCCGCGGCGGTGCTCGTTTTTGCCTCAGGCATCGCTTTTACGGGATTCGTTAATCCGCTGACGTCCGAGTATATCATGCTCCCGGTCTGGCTGCAGTTCATCCTGACCATTCTATGGATTTTCGGCGTAACTACCGTCATTAACTTTTCCGACGGTATGGACGGGCTGGCTGGCGGACTTTCGGCCATTTCTGCGGTCACGCTGTTCGTCGTAGCGCTGGCGAAAGGACAGGCTGATTCAGCCCTGATGTCCATCGTACTGGTAGGCGTCACGGTTGGTTATCTGAAATACAACAAGCCGCCTGCGAAAGTCTTCATGGGTGATGCGGGTGCAACCTTCCTAGGTTTCATCCTGGCAGTCATCGCTCTTGACGGAGCATTCAAGCAAGCAACGATGCTGTCGCTCTTTATTCCGATCCTTGCGCTTGGCGTACCGATCTTTGACAACATCTTTGTCGTGGTCAAACGTTTCCTGCAAGGAAAAGCGATCTACCAGGCCGATGCCAGCCAAGCCCACTATCGTCTGCTTCGGGCAGGCTTGAGCCATAAACAGGTCGTAGGCGTGCTCTATCTGATCAGCACATGCCTTTGCCTTTCATCGATCATTCTGCTGCTCGTCGAGCGATAGAAGATGTCCATCCCGGCGTCTGCCAGACTTTGCAATATTCAGTCGATGTTAGAGCGTGTGGCTTGGCAACCTGAAGCATGCAGAAAGGAACGATTCCCGCAGGGAATCGTTCCTTTTGGCTTTCATATGAACTTGTCGCTGCACCCACCGCCTTCTTCAGTTTACATCAGGCCGTTTTGAATGACGTTGTTGCTGCCGCTGCGACCAGACCTTCCATACAGCCGCTGCACGGTTTCTACGAACAATTTCGTCGCACTGGATGCTTCGGCAAACGAAGGCAAGGCCAGGTCTACCTCACGGTAGATTTTAGGCTCCAGCTTAATGGCCTTCAGTCCTGCCGGCAGCCCGGCGAGCAGCATGGTCGGCAGCAATGCCACGCCGAGCCCCTCCTGAACCATGTTCAGGCAAGCGTTGACGTTATGGACCGTGAAACTGACGTTCAGTCCTGCCTTGCTGCGCCGGAAGATGTCATAGATCGGCACCTCGTAACCGCCGTTGCAGATAATGAAAGCCACGCCTTCAAGCTGGCGGATAGACAGTACGGTTTCGCTTGCCAGCGCATGGTCATCTCTGCACACAAGCTGCATCTCTTCTTCAAGCAGCGGAATGCTCTCGAATTCCCCCTGCTCCGATGCAATAATCAGGCCGACATCGATTTCGCGTTGGTCCAGCCACTCCCTAATGTCGTTTACCGTTCCTTCACGCAAGTCGAATTCAATGCCCGGGTAACGTTCGCGAATGTCGCGAATGACGCGTGGCAGCAGGTGCGTAGACGTCATTGGGAACGATCCGATGCGAATCTTGCCGATTTCCAACCCTTTCTCGGCAGCGACCAATTGTTCCATCTGTTCAAACTGCTTCAAAATGACGCGGCTCTGGACAAGCAGGCGGCTGCCGATATCGGTCAGCATCAGTCCTTGGCGGCGGTCGCGGATCATCAGCCTGACGCCCAGCTCGTTCTCCAATGCGGAGATGGACCGGCTGACGGCAGGTTGCGTGATGTTCAGCTTTTCCCCGGCCCGGGTGAAGCTGCCGGTTTCGGCTACTTGAACGAATAATTCCAATTGTGCTCTATTCATAACAATATGGTTATACTCCTTATGAATAACATGCATTTCAATCATGGGTGTTTATATTGTACCATGTAGTATACAGTATCATCCATCAGGACGATACATCGTGACTTCATGCGTCCGTGTCAGGTGCAATTAAGGAAAGGAGGGATTCACATGCAGCTTTCCCGTTTCAAAACGAACGTATATCTCGGCATTCTTGTCCTCCTGTGGGGCTGGAACTGGCCGCTCACGAAGTATGGGTTAATCTTTATGCCTCCGCTTCTGTTTGCAGGCTTCCGCCTGCTGATCGGGGGCGTCATTCTCGTGCTCATCGCCCTTCCGCGGCTGCGCATGCTGCGGCTAAAGGAGAACTGGCCCGTGTATGCCCTGTCCGCACTACTGAACATCGTGTTTTACTACGGTTTTCAGACCGTTGGTTTGGCCCATGCGCCGGCAGGCCTGTTCTCCTCCATCGTTTTCCTGCAGCCCGTGCTGATTGGCATTGGAGCCTGGCTATGGCTGGGCGAGTCGATGAATGCCATCAAAATCGTCGGACTGGTGCTCGGCTTCGCAGGGGTCGCCACGATCAGCATCGGAGGCATCACGGGCAACGTCTCGGCAGCGGGCATCGCGTTGGCGCTGGCCTCTGCCATTAGCTGGGCCCTCGGCGCGATTTATATGAAAAAAAATGCGGCTCGCGTCGACGGGCTATGGATGACGGCAACGTCGGTATTGGCCGGAGGCATCGTGTTGACGGCTACGGGAAGCATCACTGAGAGCTGGGCCTCGGTGCGCTGGACGATTCCGTTCATGCTGGACACATTGTTCATTGCACTGCTGGTCATCGCGCTGGGATGGTTGCTGTATTTCAAACTGCTCGGCTCCGGCGAAGCCAGCAAGGTCGGTTCGTTCACCTTCCTGATTCCGCTGGTCTCCATCCTGACCAGCGTGCTCATGTTCGGCGAGAGCGTCAGCCTGAATCTGATTGCCGGCCTGGTCCTGATTTTGTTCAGCATCGTGCTGGTTAATCGCCGCACAGCAGGACCGCAAACGGCTAAATCCTCAGCTTCATAAAAGCATCACCGCGTTGCTATAAAAAAATTTTTAGCCAAACTTGGGCTAAAAAGATAGGGATTCCCTCTCACATCTGGTATAATAGCAAAAAATTTCAGTAACTTGAGGGGATGACTATGGAATTTATTAGCACACGGGGAAATGTCGGCGGCATCGGTTTTGTGGACTCCATTTTGATGGGGCTTGCCGACGACGGCGGCCTGCTCGTACCGACGGCCATACCACAATTATCATCCGAAACACTTCAATCCTGGCAGTCGCTCAGCTATCAGGAGCTCGCTACGGAAGTGTTCTCGCTATACATTGGTGACGACATTCCGAAGGACGACCTTCGGAGACTGGTAGACGACAGCTATGGCACGTTCCGTCATCCGGAAGTAACGCCAGTGCGGCACTTGCAAGACAACGAATACGTGTTGGAACTGTTCCATGGGCCTACATTTGCCTTCAAGGACGTTGCTCTGCAATTCCTTGGCAACCTGTACGCTTACGTCTCCCGCAAACGCGACATCAAAGTCAACATACTCGGCGCTACTTCGGGTGATACCGGCGCTTCCGCCATTGAAGGCGTAAGCGGCAAGGAAGGCATCCGGATCTGTATCCTGCATCCGCACGGCAAAGTCAGCAAAGTGCAGGAGCTGCAAATGACGACCGTTCACAGCGACAATGTGCTCAACCTGTCCGTGGACGGCAACTTCGACGACTGCCAGCGCATTATCAAGGAACTGTTCGCAGACGTTGATTTCAAGCATCGTTATCACTTGCGTGCCATCAATTCCATTAACATCGCCCGTATTTTGGCACAAACCGTGTATTATTTCTACGCATACTTCCGTCTGAACAAGGCGAACGGAGCTACGATTAACTTTAGTGTGCCGACAGGCAATTTCGGCGACATTTTCGCGGGTTACCTGGCTAAACGGATGGGACTGCCGATCGGCAAACTCATCCTGGCTACGAATGAAAACAACATTCTGGAACGCTTCGTCAGCGAAGGCGTCTATCAGCCTGGCGCATTCCGCAGCACGCATAGCCCGTCGATGGACATTCAGGTGGCAAGCAACTTCGAGCGTTACCTGTACTATCTGTACCAAGAGGATGCCTCCGCGGTTGTTGCGCTGATGGACCAATTCAAAAACGAAGGCAAAGTGGTCATCCCTGAGGACAAACTGGCCATCGTTCAGCGCGATTTTGCGGCTTATGGCGTTAAAAATCAGGAGTGCCTCGATAAAATCGCCGAAATTCATGCCGGCACGGGCTACCTGCTTGACCCGCATACTTCTTGCGGCGTTGTGGCCGCCGAGCATTGCGGCAGCCGGGATGAAATCAACGTGACCTTGGCCACTGCTCATCCGGCTAAATTCAACGAATCGATTGCACTCGTGAACATCGAGCAGGAGTACCCTGAGCAGATTCAGGCCTTGTTCGAGAAGCCGCAGTATCAAACGACCGTTGGCAATTCCAATGAGGAAATCGCCCAACAATTGGAGAAGTTTTTCTGATTCGATCCCATTGCAAAAACAGGCCGGCGCGAATATCCCACCGTATTCGCTGATCCCGGTACAAGCAAAGCCCGCATTCCATAAAGGAAGCGGGCTTTGCTGCGTTTTTGCGTCATTAAAGGGACTTCAAGAAGGCTTCACAAAAAGGCTTCATGCAGATCATCGCTTATATCTTCCGATTGAAAAGCGGCTCGGGCTTTTGCCAGGTCTGTGCCCAAGGCTCCCGTTTAGCGTTTCCCGTCCATCCCGGTCGATCCAGTTCCACCAAGCGACGATATCGTTCTTCCTTCGCCAGCAGCTGTTCGTGAGAGCCCCGCATCGCAATTCGCCCGTTCTCCATAAAGATCAGCTCATCCATCTGTTCGGCGCCCATCAGGTGATGGGTCACCCAGATCATCGTTTTGCCCTGCATGCTTTCCAGCATCGTGCGCATCAGCGCGCGTTCCGTCATCGGATCAAGCCCTACCGTCGGTTCGTCGAGGATGACAACGGGCGTATCACGAAGCAGAACCCGCGCCAGCGCGATCCGTTGCCGCTCACCACCCGAGAATCGTTGGCCCGTCTCCAGCATCGGCGTTTCGTAACCCAGGGGCAGCGACTGAATGAGGTCGGCAAGCCCTACTTGGGCTGCAACGCGGCGCAGTTGTTCGTCTGTCGCGTCCGGACGGCCGATCCGCAAATTGTTCGCAACCGTCGTATCAAACAGATGCGGATGCTGGTTTAATATGGAAATCACCTCAGGCAGGCTCTCGCCGAGGGACTGTACAGGCTGTTCGTTGAATAACACTTTTCCGGCGGATGGTTCAAGCGCGCCTTGAATAAGTTTAAGCAGCGTCGATTTGCCGCCGCCGCTCCGCCCAAGGATCGCCAGTCGCTTGCCTTGCGGCAGATGAAGCGTGAGTTCATGCACCGCGTCCTCGTCATCCTGGCCGTAGCGAAAGCTGACGCGGTCCAGGCGGATATCCGCTTTGTGCTTCGGATGAATCCGGATGCGGATGCGATGGTTAGACAGCCGTTCCAGGCTTGGCTCGGCAGGATTCGGCGACATGCGCTCCAGGCGGGGCTCGGCTTCCTTCTGCTGCCCTTGTTCGCCCTCGGTACCTTCCAACCGCCGCAAGCGGTCCAGCGATTCCCGATACCTCGGGATATGCTGGACCGCTTCGGACACGGGCAGTACCGCTTCCGCAAGCGGAAACACGACCAGCGCAAAGGCCGCGATCATCACTGCCGGGACATGCCCGGCAAAGGCTTGTCCGCCTGCCCAGATGGTGACGGAGCAGACCGTCAGGCCGATAACGCACTGGGCAAGCAGGTCGCGCCAGCGCGTCCATTGCTGCAATTTGCCGCGAACCTCATCGGCCCGCCCTTCCTCCGCCTCCTGCTGCAGGACGAATTCGCGTACGCGTCCACTGGCCATCCAGTCGCCCAGTCCCAATACGCCGTCCGTTAAGCGGGTGTACAGGTTGGCGTTTTCCCGTTTCATCCGCACATGCAGCTTCCATGTCATCTTAAGGGACAAGGCGGGCAGGATGCCTACCAAAACCAGCAGATACAGACCGATCCAAAGCGCGAATCCCGGGTCCATGCTGCCAAACGCCGCCACGGCTGCCGCATAGAGAATCAGCGAGGTAACCGCCGGGAATACGGTGCGCAGGTAGATGTCCTGCAGCCGTTCCACATCATCCGCCAATGCGCCCAGTACATCCCCGGCCCGCATGCGGGAACGCAGGAACAAGGCTTGCGGTTCAAGGATGCGGTACAGTTTCACGCGTTGCTCGGCAAGCACGCGCAATACCGCATCATGACCGGCGAGACGTTCGGCATACCGGAATACCGCCCGAAAGATGCCGAATGCACGCACGCCTACAATCGGCACATACACCATCAAGATGTTTTCCGGACGAAGGGCAGACTTGGAGATCAGATAGCCGGAGGTGAACAGCAGCATAACCGCGCACAGCGCAGCAAGCGTGCCGAGCGCTATAACGAGCACGAAGCGCCAGCGATGCCGGAACGCATGGGGAGCAATCCAGCCACGCCGTGGCGCTTTGCCTTCCATTGCCTCCCCTTCATATCTACCTTGCATGTTACACCGCCTCCATCTGAGCCTGAACCATCTCATAATATACGCCTTTTTGGGCCAGCAATTGTTCATGCGTTCCCGTCTCGGCCACGGTGCCGTTCTCCATGACGATAATGCGATCCATATGCGGCATCCAATGCAGTCGGTGGGTCGCCAGAAACACCAGTTTTTCCTTGAACAATGGCAGCATTGTCGATTTCAGCTCGTATTCCGTCTCGACATCGAGATGTGCTGTTGGCTCATCCAGCAAAAGCACAGGGCGTTTGCTAATTAAAGCCCGTGCCAGCGCCACGCGCTGCTCCTGCCCGCCGCTAAGCTGTCTGCCCCCGGCTCCAATCAGCTCGTCGATTCCCCTTGGCAAGGTCGAAACCAGATGGCTTAATCCGGCAGCCTGAATGGCGCTCCACACCTCTTCATTTGAAGCGTCGGGCCTATAAAAACGCACGTTGTCTGCCAGACTGCCGCTGAAAATATGCGGATGCTGCGGAATGGCCGCCGTCTGCCGCCTCCAGGCCTCTGTCATCTCCAGAGACAACGGGCGGCCGTTGTACAGCATCTGCCCGGAAGTCGGCAGCACGAAACCTCCCAGCACGTCAACGAGGGTGGATTTGCCCGCCCCGCTCGCGCCGATGATTCCGACCTTGCCCATGCCGGTAACCTGGAAAGTCACGTCCTTCAAGGATGTTGGTCCACCGTCCTGATGGCTGACCTGTACATCCCTTAATGCCAACCTGCTGGCTGTATCCCATACCGGCAATGCCGCATCCCCTTCATCCATAGTGTCAGATGCCGGCTGATGGTTTAATGCGTAGATATAAGCCTCCTTCTGCTTCTGCTCGGCAGATTCCCCCTTCAAGATCATGTCGCGAATCGCTTCTCCGGCCTCTTTGCCGTCCAGCGTTGCATGATAATCCGCTCCCAGCATGCGCACAGGCAAAAAGTACTCGGGTGCCAAAATAAGCACCGTCAGCGCCGGAGCCAACAGTATGCTTCCTTCTGTCAGGCGCAGCCCAAGGCTGACCGCCACCGAAGCGACCGACAGCATCGTGAAGAAATCCAGCGCGAACGAAGACAGGAACGCCATCCGCAGCGTAGACATCGTCGCTTTGCGGTAGCGCTCGCTCACCCGCATGATCGTCCCGGCGTGCCTGCCGCTTTGTCCAAGCGTTTTAAGCGTCTCCAGGCCGCGGAGCGTATCCACGAAATGGTTTGCCAGCGCCTTGTAGGACTTGAACTGCAAGTCGATTTTCCGCTGCGCCGCCAAACCGAGCAGAATGAGAAAACCGATCAGGATGGGCAGCGTTACGGCCAGAATCATCCCGGACATCACATCCAGCTTGAACACATACAACAATATGACCAATGGAACAAGTCCCATGCCCAGCATGCGGGGGATAAACAGCTCCAAATACGTTTTGTACTGCGTTGTCCCTTCCCGCGCCAGCGTGACCAAATGGCCCGTTCCTTCCGTCTTGGCAAAACGCGGCCCGAGCCGGAACCATTGCTCCACCATCTGCCTGCGCAAGTCGGTTCCCGTCTTCTCTGCATATCGCGACACGATCAACTGCAACCAGAAGGAGATCGCGTAACGGGCGGCAAATGCGGCCAGGAACAGCAGCAGTACAGGATACTGCGACGATACGGCAGCACCTTCAAATAAAGCGGTGATGGCCTGGGCCAGCCATTTGGCCTGCATGATGATGGCCATGGCCTGCAGCAGCACCAACGCCGATGCTAGTGCCAGCACAGGGCGCACGCCCGGCAGCTTCAGCAACCCCCTTCCCATCTCAGTACTCCAGGTGATGCTGCTCGTTCAAGCGTTTGCGGAAAATGTAATAGCTCCAGATCTGATATCCCAGCACAAACGGCAGCAGCGTGCAGGCAACGATGGTCATGACCTTCAAGGAATAAGCGCCCGACGATGCATTATGTACCGTGAGGTTGAACGCTTCTCCTAACGAACTGATCATGACTCTAGGGAACAATCCGACAAACACGGAGGCAAACAAAATCGCAATGACGGCACCCGTCATGCCGAAAGCCCATCCCTCGCGCTGCTGCCGCACAAAATAGGCAGCGGCGGCGAGGGCAGCGGCACCAAGCGCCACCAGAATCCAAAGCGCCCATCCGCGGACGTCAAACATGTCCGTCATGAAATAGGTCAATGCGGCATAAAGCGCAAGAACGACTGCCAGCGGCAGCATCAGTTTGCGGGCCATGTGCAGCGCGCGTTCCCGGAGCGGTCCGACCGTGCGGAGCGAAGCAAACAACAGACCGTGCACCAGGCATAGCATCGTTACGGCAAGTCCGCCTACCACGGTGTACGGGTTTACGATATCCAGGAAACCTGCCCGAAGCTGCATGTCACCGTCAATCGGCAATCCCTTCATCAGCGTTGCGAATACTACGCCGAACAGGAACGGCAGCAGGGCGCTGGAGACAACAATGATAATGTCCCATGTCTTGCGCCAGCGCTGGTGTTTCATCTTGCTGCGGAATTCAAACGCCACTCCCCGTCCGATCAGGGCAAGCAGCACCACGACCAGCGGCAGGTAAAATCCGCTGAACAAGGTCGCATACCAGTGCGGGAAAGCGGCAAACATCGCACCGCCCGCCGTCAGCAGCCACACCTCGTTCCCATCCCAGAACGGTCCGATCGAATTGATCATCGTCCGTCGTTCCCGGTCTGTCCGCGCGATCAGTCCTGTCGACATGCCCACGCCGAAATCAAAGCCTTCCAGAAAGAAAAAGCCGATAAACAACACGGCAATCAGCACAAACCACAGTTCACTTAGTGACAACTGAATAACCCCCATCCATGCCGAACGGATCGGCCGATTCATCCTGTTCCTCCGATTGGTCGACCGCGTAAGGCCCTGCTTTGATTTTGCGAACGAACAGGTAGACCATCACGATGCCGAGAATCGTATAGGCTGCCGTAAAAGCAATCGTCGAGAACAAAATCTGTCCTGCCGTCACATTGGGCGATACCCCGGCTTCCGTCGTCATGTAACCGAAGACCGTCCACGGCTGCCGGCCCACCTCGGTCATGATCCAGCCGGCCGTGTTGGCGATAAACGGCAACGAAATCGCAAAAATCATCGATTTCATGAACCAAGGGCGGGCACCTTCCAGTTTCCGGCGAAGTGCCAGGTAACAGCCGTACAGCGCAAGCAGGATCATCAACCCGCCTGCAGCAATCATGATGCGGAAGCTCCAGAACGTCGTGCGCACAGGCGGAATGTAATCGCCAGGTCCGTACTTCTGTTCATACTCGGCCTGCAGCTCCTTCATACCCGTTACGCTGCCGGAAAACTTGCTGTAAGACAGGTAACTCAGCAGCCCGGGAATTTTGAGTTCGCCCGAGTTTTCCTGCTTGTCCGGATCGATAAAGGCAACCACTGTCCATGGGGCAGGATCATCCGTCGTCGTCCACGTTCCTTCGCTGGCAGCCATCTTCATCGGCTGTGTTTCGACCAGGTACTGCGCCTGGAAGTGACCGGAGAATGCTACCCCGATCGAAGAAACCAGCGCCACGACGATGCCGATATGGAACGATCTGCGGAACACGTCCACATCCTGCTTTTTCATCAGCTTAAACGCACTGATCCCGGTCACGACAAAAGCTCCTGTCATCAAAGCCCCGAAGATCGTATGCGGGAATTCGACCAGCAGCTGCCCATTGGTAATCAAGGCGAAGAAATCGTTCATCTCGGCCCGGCCGTTGTTGATCGTGAATCCGACAGGATGCTGCATGAAGGAATTCGCCGCCAAAATCCACAGCGCGGACAGGAACGTACCGGTAAACACCAGCCAGATGCAGGCCAGATGCACCTTTTTGGACAAGCGCTCCCACCCGAAAATCCATAATCCGATAAACGTCGATTCCATGAAAAATGCCAGCAATGCTTCAATGGCGAGCGGTGCGCCGAACACGTCGCCCACAAAGCGGGAATACTCGGACCAGTTCATGCCGAACTGGAATTCCTGCAGAATGCCCGTAACTACCCCGACGGCGAAATTGATCAGGAACAGCTTGCCCCAAAATTTGGCCATCGTCTTGTAAATTTCCTTGCCTTTGACGACGTACAACGTCTCCATGATTGCGACCAGCAGCACCAAACCGATGGACAGCGGCACAAAGAAAAAGTGGAAGATCGTCGTAAGCGCATATTGGATACGCGATAGCATAATCGGATCCATAACTTACCCCTTCTTTCTGTTCACATGCAAAATTTTCGCGTTTGGCATCGGTTTGTCTCCTTTGCCTCACCCTGCCAAACACGTCCTAATGAACGTTATTGTGCCAGATCGCTAAATTTGCACATGTGACAATTATCACAAACTTTGGCATGTCCACAAAAAAAAGTGATGGCGGTCACACAATTTATAAAAATTTAATCTTGGATATCAGGAAATCGAACCGGCTGATTACCCGTTGCACCCCATAACAGTCGCTGCAGCACAACCCCAACCAACCCAATGAGAAACGTTGCTGCCCCAATGTAGACAAAGGTCAAACCAGGGCCGGCAGCCTGAATCAGAACACCTCCTGCAAGCGGGGCAGCGACTAGCACGATGCTCGACATGGAATTCTGAATGCCGAATACTCTGCCCACCATGTCCGGCGGGCTTTCCTTTTGCAGCAAATAATTCATGGTCACCATGGACAAGCCGTTGCCGAGACCGATGCATATTCCCCAGAAGATGATCCACCCTTCATGCGTAGACGGTTCCAGCCAGCCAAGTCCGGCGATCCCCGCACCGATCAACAGAAAACCTCCCCCAAGCCCCCAACCGTAACTAATGCGTGACAAACGATTGAGCACCATGATGATGGCTACGGCACCTGCGCCTGCGGAAGCTCCGAGCCAGCCGACCAGCACCTCGTTGTCCGGCTTGATGCTTCGAAAGAGGGTGGCGAATTGATAATCGATCATAAGAATGGCCAACAGTCCTGTGCAGCCAAACCAAATCGTCCGGAATACCGCCGGTTTGCTGCGCAAAAAAATCCATCCTTCCTTCCACTGCGTTATCCACGATGCCTGCCGTGTTTGATCGTTCCCAGCCGCTTGGTCGACATCCGTAGACTTCTCCTCCTCCGTCAAACGCCTTAACGGCCACAAGACCATCCCTGAAAGCAGGCGGCTGCAGGCATTGACGACAATGCAGGTTTGCGGCGAAAATGCCGCCAAAATCACGGCACCGAGCAATGGCCCTGCCACCTTGGAGCATTGGGCAACAAAGCCGTTCATCGAGGTGGCCTGCAGCAGGTGTTTTTCCGGTACGACTTGGCGTGTCAATGCCTGCTGTGCAGGAATGTGGAACACGCCCATCATCGCTCTCGCACCGAGCAATGGGAGCAGCCAGCCCGGCCCTGGCGCGAACAGAATGCCCACGGTCAGCAGCACGTTCGCCGCATCGCAAATCAGCATGATGTTCACCTTCGGCCACCGGTCGGCCAGCGTGCCTGCAATCGAACCGAACAGGATGCCCGGAATGGCCATGCATACGGGAACCAGAGCAATAATCAGCGGATCTGCTCCCCAGCGGTAAGCAATCATGACCTGGATGGCGAGTGCGTCGAACCAGTCGCCGAACGTGGCCAGTGCGTAGGCCAGGAACAACCGCACGAATCGTATATTTTTCCACAAGCTGCCTTGGGGTGCCGACGCCGATGAATGGGCGGCATGCTTTTCTTCAGGTATTGTTGTCATGTTAGTCTCCTCCTGATCCAGTCCAGCAGCCTGGACGGCTGCATCTCTTATAACTGTGATCATATAGGAGCAATATCAGAGGAATATCAGAGGCCTTGGCCCGGGGAAAAAGAGGATAAAAATGTGCGGACTTCATCCAGCATTTGTTGTCTATAGACCGGAACTTCATAGTGTTTGGCGATTTCTTCGGATACGATCTTGTATTTTCGCCGCAAACGGCCCTCAATGTGATGATGATCCATAAACAGCAGAATCTGCGAAGCCGAATTCAGGACCAACGGCGCATTCAGCGACATTTTCAACACGTCCAATCCGTCATCCAGCCTTGGCTCCGCCTCGCGCAGCCTGCCCTGTCTCAGCAACCAAAGGCCTTCCATGACCTGAAATCGTCCGACCTCTCGCAAATACGGAGCTTCCTTCAAACTGGCACGCAACGACGCAATCAACGGTTCCACGGCATCCTCACTCCCGCCCCACAGCTCGACATAGAGCCGTGCTAACGCAACCGGCAGCCTGAAGTTCACCAGGCCGTCCCGTTCCATCACTTCGTACGTTTCGACCAATTGCGATCTTGCGCGCCCATACAGTCCTGTTTCCGCATAAACTTCAACAATGTTGAGAATGCGCAGCTCCCGCTGCTGATCTGCCGACAAAGCATGTGAGTTTAATGCTTTTTCATATAGCCGTAGAGTTTCCTTGGGTTCCGTCAAGGCATGCATGAAGATAAGCAGCCAGTACAGGCGATCCTCAAACGGAATTTCCTTCGTGGTGATCAGCCATTCCAGATCCCCTTGCACAAAGCGGATATACAGCCGGTAGAACGGGTCGATTTGGATGCCGAGCACATCCTGCTGTTCGATCAGCGTCAACATGGATTTTCCCTGGCCGAACAGATGATATTTGCGAAACAGGCCATGAACGGCTTCGCGCAGCTCCTGATCCGCTTCGGAAGGATTGGCAGGCATGGCATGAACAGGCATACGGATCGTCAATCTGTAGCCGTAACCGCGCACGGTTTCGATCATCACCTCTTCCCAGTCCCTTAACCTTTTACGCAGGCGATAGACATGGTCGTCCACGGTGCGCTCCACTGGATACTCCAGCGGCCATACCCGGTCAAGCAGCTGGCTGCGCGTAAACGCCTTTTCCTTGTTTTCGTAGAGAAAGCGGAGCAGCGCAAACTCCTTGGCCAACAGGCGAATGGATTCGGTACGGCGCGTTACGGTATATGATCCTTCGTCAAATTGCAATGACATGCACAGCGCCTCCTAATATATGCCGTCATCCCATAGGGATTTTCATAAAATGTATACTCCATTATAGCCGTGCATCGCACAGTCTGCACAAAAACCCCTTTTGCAGAAATGCAAAAGGGGGAATCACCGCTGCAGCAGTGCTGCAATCGGCATCATTTTTGATTGTTGCGTTTTTGGGATTAACCCAGCACCACGCGGTCATCGGCCAGCGTTTTGCCGCTGATCCGCTCGAATTCGCCCAGCAGCTCGGGTACGGTCAGCGTGCGCTTGCGCTCTTCGCTTACATCCAGAATGATGCGGCCCTTATCCATCATGATCAGGCGGTTGCCAAGACGAATGGCCTGCTCCATGTTGTGGGTCACCATCAAGGTGGTCAGCCGCATCTCGCGCACCAGCGTTTCGGTCAGCTCCGTAATCAGTTCGGCACGGGCCGGGTCCAGAGCCGCCGTATGTTCATCCAGCAGCAAAATTTGCGGCTGGGTAAACGTCGCCATCAGCAGGCTGAGCGCTTGACGCTCGCCGCCGGACAACAGCCCTACTTTGGCGTTCGGGCGTTTGTCCAGACCGATGCCCAGCTTCACCAGCTGCGCGTTGAACAGCTCGCGTTTGGCCCGGGTGACGCCGAAGCTGAGTCCACGCCCTTTTCCCCGTTTATAGGCCATCGCCATGTTTTCCTCGATCGTCATATGCGGAGCGGTTCCTGCCATCGGGTCCTGGAACACCCGGCCGATCCAGCTGCTGCGACGATGCTCCGGCAAATGTTTGATGGAGCGTTCGTTGATTCGCACATCTCCCGTATCGGGCTTCATGACACCCGAGATGATATTCATCAAGGTCGATTTCCCTGCGCCGTTACTGCCGATCACCGTGACGAAATCGCCGGGTTTCATCGTCAGGTTCACGCCAACCAGCGCGGTCTTCTCGTCGGTCGTACCCGGATTGAACAGCTTCGTTACTTGTGAAATCTCCAGCATGTCACATGCCCCCCTTCATCTGCTGACCGGATCCCTGCATCAGTTCTTGGGTACGCATGCGGGCGAGCCGCTTTTGCTTCATTGAACGGCGCATCGTCGGAATGACCAATGCGATGATCACGATGACGGCGGTGATCAGCTTCAGATCGGACGTATCGAACCAATCGACCTGCAGCGCCAAGGCAACCACGACGCGATAAATAATCGAGCCCACAACCGCGGCAAGGGTAGCCCAGAAAATAGTGCGCGCCCCCAGGATCGCTTCACCGATAATGACCGAGGCCAAGCCGATGACGATCATGCCAATTCCCATCGTAATGTCGGCAAAACCGGATTGCTGCGCGATAAACGCTCCGGACAGCGCAACCAGCCCATTGGACAAGCTGACGCCAATGATCGTTGTCACGTCGGTGTTTGCGCCAAAGCTGCGAATCATGCGTTTATTGTCGCCGGTTGCCCGCAGTGCGAGTCCGATGTCCGTTTTCATGAACAAGTCCAGCATGATCTTGAATACCAAAACGACAATGATGATAATGACCATGACATGCTCGCCCGAAAACGGATTGTCGATGCCCATGATGGATTTGTTCGGGGCACCGCCCAAAATGCGCATATTGATGGAATACAGGGCAATCATCATCAAAATCCCCGATAACAATCCGTTAATCTTGCCCTTGGTATGCAGCAAGCCCGTGCAGGCCCCGGCAATCATTCCGCAAACCATAGCCACCAGGCAAGCCACCCATGACGAATAGCCATTGGAAATCATCACGGCCGCCACGGCCCCTCCTGTCGTGAAGCTGCCGTCTACCGTAAGATCGGGAAAATCAAGAATCCGAAAGGTAATGTATACGCCAAGCGCCATAAGCGAGTATAACAACCCGAGCTCAATCGCCCCTTCAATGGAACCCCAGCTGATACTGAACATATTGCTTCCTCCCATCTGTAACCGAAACATCTGTCAATGCAAATTTCACCCAACTTAGCGTTGTCACCGAATGGCAATTACCGATTCCGGATACTCGGCTCTACCGTTGTTTCCCTGTGAAACTTGTCGAAAAAAGGGAGGCGAACCCGTCTGAGCGTCCGCCTCGTATCTGACCCTCCGGAGCAAGTTCCGTCCGGTTATTGAATGATGTTTGCTGCCTGGTCCTTCACTTCGGCTTTCATTTCGTCCGTTACCGTGATGCCTTGCGCTTCAGCCGCTTTCAGATTCAGGATCAGGTCCAGTTTGTCCGGCACGGTTACTTTCATTTCGCCCGGGTTGGTACCGTTCTTCAGAATGTCGGCAGCCATCTCGCCAACCTGGTAGCCGTGATCGTAGTATTTGAAACCAACGGTGGCAAATGCGCCTTTTTCGACCGTATCGCGGTCACTGGAGAAGAACGGAATTTTGTTCTGGTTTGCGGTTTGGATCATCGTATCCACCGCACTAACGACGGAGTTGTCCAGCGTGATGTAGAACGCATCCACTTTGCCCACGAGCGAATCGGTAGCTTGTTTAACCTCGGACGTGTTTGTTACGGCCGCCTTCACCAGCTTGATGCCGTGCTTGGACAACGCCTTCTCCGCATTGTTTGCCATAACGACGGCGTTGGGTTCCCCTTCGTTGATGACCAAACCTACCGTTTTGATGTCAGTCATGTATTTCGCGATGAAATCGGCCAATTGCACGATCGCTTCCGGGTTCGTGTCGGAAGCGCCTGTCACGTTGCTGCCCGGCTTGTCCAGATCCGTGACCAGTTTGGCTCCCAGCGGATCGGTTACCGCAGCAAACAGCAGCGGTTTATCTTTGACTTGTTGGGCCAATGCCAATGCAGACGGCGTGGCGATCCCCAGCACGAGATCATTTTTCGAGTCGCCGGCAATCTTCTGCGCGATGGACAGGTTGTTGGTGGAGTCACCCTGCGCGTTATTGTAATCGATCGTCAGGTTTTTGTTCTCTTCGATTCCCGCGTCCTTCAATGCAGCGATGAATCCTTCACGAGTCGCGTCGAGCGACGGATGCTCCACGATTTGCGAAATGGCGATGCGGTACGATTTCTCGGTGCTTCCTTCGCTGGCATTGCCCGTTCCCTCGGAAGCGGTATTCGAACTACTGCCATTGTTGCCGCAGCCTGCGGCGACGATCATGGTTGCAGCCATCATCAGAGACATCCAGAACTTTTTTTTCATGTGATAACCCCTCTCTACCTTCTCAAATTTGTGAGCCTTGTCGCGATCAACCGAGTGATGCGACAAGGCGGGACAAAACGAACGCTTCAACGCATTGTTGCTTTGATCGACAAAAGTAGACAAATGCAGACTTTTCGCATGCGACTGAAGTCCATGGCCCGTGTGTGAATTTTGTGTTTCCCTAATATTAAGGTGAGTCCTCTTTCCCGTCAATGGTTGATGCGCTTCCAATTTTGTTTTTTCGCTCACACGTGAGAGGAAACATGACACACCAAAAAGCCATCCGTACAAATCTACGGACAGCTAAATACATCATTTAGTGCATGTAAAGAGATTGATGGGCTCTCTCCCCCTCCCCCTAACGAACCTCAGACACCTTATTGTAGGCAACATGAGAGATATAGACGACACGATGGTGAATAGCGTGCCTGAGATTCGTAACCAAAAACTAGCGAAATTCACCCGAAATAAGACGCCTCAGGTTCGTTACAGCTAAATTGCAAACGCTTGGCCGATTAACAGGAAGCTGCCCGCAAGTTTCAATCCCCATAAGGGCCACGCTCCGTCCATACAAAAAGGACTGCATTCCGGCAGCACCCCCTCTATGTGAAAGCCAGTTCTACACGGCTTACTACAAGAGGGGAACGCCCCGGACAAAAACAGTCCCCGTTGTTCGTTTTATTCTCCCGACGCCTCACGTACCCGATAGGTGCATTTCTTGCCGCCGTCGGCGTAGCATTCCGTTCGTTCCACATCCGCTTGCAGCAGCGAACGGAACAGCTCCAGCTCGCAGCGGCAGGCCTGCTTGTGCACGCTGGCCACCTGTACGATCGGGCAGTTCAATTCGGTGATAACGTACGTGCCGTCTTCTTCCGCAGAAGAATCGGCCATATAACCGTTTGCGTTTTGAATGCGCGCCAGTTCCTCGACTCGTCCGGCCAGGTCCCGGCCTTCCATCTGCGGCATCCCGCTGCGCAGCAGCTTGTCGCGCCGGTTCTCGAACAGCGTGCCGATGATATCGCCGCCAACCGATTCGTTCAGCTCTTCCAGCAATTCCAGCGTAAGCGCCGGGTAGGATTTCGGAAAAAAACCGTCGCCTCGCGTCGTCAAATGGTACACGGAGGAAGGACGGCCAGCCGTCGCCCTCGCTTCGCGCACCTCGATCAGGCCGTCCTGCTCAAGCGCCGACAGATGGCGGCGAATCGCCATGCCGGTCAAACCCAGCTCCGCCGTCATTTCCCTGGCGGTTAACGTGCCTTGCCGTTTCAGCATGAACAAAATCCGTTCACGCGTCGTCATTTCATTTTCATGCTTCACGTGCAGCACCTGCTCTCAGGCTTATGCGTGTACGGGCGCTGCCTCCCGGCAGGCATCCGAGCAAAAGCGGTTATGCGTCTCTTCGCAATCCTCGCAGCATACGTGCTGCAGATTGCAGGTTGGACAGTTGATATATCGGTCATGCGTCGTTCCGCAGTGGTAACAGCTTGCGATAACGATATCTTCATCCGTACGGTTAATCGGCACGGAGATGCGTTCGTCGAACACATAGCATTTGCCATCGAACAGACGGCCCTGCACCTCAGGGTCCTTACCATAGGTTACGATACCGCCCTCCAGCTGTGCCACGTCCTGGAACCCTTCGTTGATCATGAAGCCGGTCAGCTTCTCGCAGCGAATGCCGCCAGTGCAGTACGTAATGATCTTTTTGTCTTTCATGTCGCCCAGATTCTCCCGAATCCACTCCGGAAATTCGCGGAACGACTCGACATCGGGACGGATGGCACCGCGGAAATGGCCGATTTCGTATTCGTAGTCATTGCGGCCATCGATGACGATGACGTCATCGCGCTGCAAATGCTCGTAGAATTCCTTCGGCGAGAGGCGTTTGCCGCTGATTTCGTTCGGGTCCAGCTCTTGGTCCACGCGGAAAGTCACCAGCTCCGCCTTGTGGCGAACAAAGATTTTTTTGAACGCATGCTCTTCGACTTCATCGATCTTGAACACCATGTCGCTGAACAGCGGATTGGCATGCATGTCCTTCATGTATTGCTCGGTTTGTTCCCATGTTCCGGACACGGTGCCGTTGATGCCTTCGGAGGCAATCAGGATGCGGCCCTTGACGCCCAGATCCTTGCAGTATTGCAGATGTTCCTGTGTCAACGCCTCGGCGTCATCGATCTTCACGAACTTATAATATAAAAGCACGCGGTACGCGCTCTTGCACATGTGTATCACCTGTTCCTGTTTTTATATGATGAAAAAGAAAAAGAAACAGCCGCCCGAAACCATGTCTCGAACTGCTGTCCTTAGCTTCGACCTGTATTCCTGCCCTTTAGTTTATCGGAGCGCAATACCTTAGTCAATATTAATGTATAGAAAGGGATGCAAGTTATGGAAGTGACAAATACGATTCGATGGGGTCTCTTCATTTGATTCGCTGCAACCGATAAATATATCAGAGATGGAATAATTAAAATTTCATTCATTTTTGAGGGCGAATTCATTACACTGAACTCAAAACAAGAGAGCCCAATGGTTTCGCAGCACCGAATATTTGCATTAGTCAGTCAGGATTAACACATTCATCGAGAAAATGGAGTGAACTTTTGTGATCGCACAACGAATCAAAAGAGCGGGCATGCTGTCGCTTGTCTTTCTGCTTTCCATAAGCGGGCTTTCATCGGTCCTTCCCGTCACCCCTCGTGCCCACGCGGCGGCAGCAGAACCTCTTCTTGGAGAAATCAGGCTGTTCCCCTACGATGCTGCGCCTAACGGATGGGTGCCTGCCGAAGGCCAACTACTTCCAATTTCCTCCAACCACGATTTGTTTTCATTGCTGGGAGCCAATTACGGCGCGGGTGACAATCAGACATTTGTTTTACCAAATTTGTCCGAACACGCTCCGGGAGGGACCAGATATTATATCGCCACAACCGGCACTTTTCCATACAGAGAAGAAGGAAGCGGCATAGCCAATGCCGTTCTGGGCGAAGTTCGCCTGTTCCCTTACTATTATTCGCCTTCCGGCTGGCTGACGGCAGAAGGGCAGACCTTAGAAATTGCTAGTTTCCCATCGCTCTATTCCCTGATCGGCAAGAAATACGGCGGAGATGGAGAAACTACGTTCCAGCTTCCTAATTTGCCGAACAATGAGCAACCCCCGCTTCATTATGCGATTTTCACAAATAGTACCTACTCCCCTTTAACCGGCGGAACAGGGGACGAATATATGGGCGAAATCATTCCGATGCCCGTGCAAGTGAGCAATTCGGAATGGCTTCAAGCCGATGGAACGCAGTTGACGATCGATGCGAATCGGGCTCTATTCGACCTGCTCGGAAACCGGTACGGCGGGGATGGAATGACTGGGTTCAATATTCCCGACCTCACCGGCGACCCGTCAGGCATCATTTATTATATTTCGAAGGTGGGCGCTTCCCCGATCGGTAATCGGGCGTTGGCCAATAACGACCAATACGTAACCAATGAGGGCACGACTCTAACCGTAGCGTCACCAGGGATTCTGGCCAACGATATCAACGTTTCAACGGCAAGACTGCACGAATCCCCAACGAACGGGACCATTACATTCGATTCGAACGGAGCATTTATATATACGCCGAATGCCGGTTTTTCCGGCAGTGACCGTTTCCAGTATATTGGCAGCGGCAGCATAGGCGACAGCAACGCGGCAACAGTCACGATCACCGTTACCGCGACAAATAAACCGGTCATTAGCGGAGTGAATGACCAAACGACTTACAACGGTCCGGTTGCGCCTGCGTTTGACGGCGGCACCGCACTGTTAAACGGTTCTCCTTTTACAAGCGGTACCTCCATCACCGGTGAGGGCAGCTACACCTTGACGGTCACCAACAATGCCGGCACCACAACCGTGCATTTTGTCATCGACAGCACCCCTCCTGTCGTCATAGGGGTTGCTGATGATGCCGTCTATGAGACAGCGCCAACCATTGCCTTTAACGAGGGGACTGCCACGCTGGACGGTTCTCCATTTGCCAGCGGTGGAACGGTAAGCCGTGAAGGAACACATGTCCTGGTCGTAACCGACGCCGCAGGTAACACAACGACAGTCGCGTTCAAATACTATGCGCCGCGAACCGTCACCTTTGTCAGCAGCGGGGGTACAAGTACCCCTGCCCAAAGCGTTCGCTATGCGAGCAGGTTGGCGGAGCCCGACGCGCCTTCCCGAAACGGGTATACCTTTGCCGGTTGGTTCACCGATTCGGAACTGACGCAGGCGTTTGATTTCGACAATATGTCGATCACCGATAACCTTACGCTGTACGCCAAATGGACAATCCGCTCCTTCAACGTGCAGTTCAACACCAACGGCGGCTCGGCGGTCGACGGACAGCAGGTCGATTACAACGACTTGGCTCATCGACCCGACGCGCCTTCCCGCACCGGGTACACCTTTGCCGGTTGGTTCACCGATTCGGAACTGACGCAGGCGTTTGATTTTGACAATATGCCGATTACCAGCGACCTGACGCTGTACGCCAAATGGACAGTCCGCTCCTTCAACGTGCAGTTCAACACCAACGGCGGCTCGGCGGTCGACGGACAGCAGGTCGATTACAACGCATTGGCTCATCGACCCGACGCGCCTTCCCGCACTGGGTACACCTTTGCCGGTTGGTTCACCGATTCGGAACTGACGCAGGCGTTTGATTTCGACAATATGCCGATCACCGACAACCTGACGTTGTACGCCAAATGGACAGTCCGCTCCTTCAACGTGCAGTTCAACACCAACGGCGGCTCGGCGGTCGGCGGACAGCAGGTCGATTACAACGACTTGGCTCATCGACCCGACGCGCCTTCCCGCACCGGGTATACCTTTTCTGGTTGGTTCACCGATTCGGAACTGACGCAGGCGTTTGACTTCGACAATATGCCGATCACCGACAACCTGACGCTGTACGCCAAATGGGCAGCAATTCCCGCGGAAAATACTGGCGGGGGGTCCGGTGGAGGATCTGAAGGCGGAGGCAGCAGCGGTTCCGGCGGTTCCGGCAGTTCTGGCGGTTCGGGCAATTCGGACAGTTCTGGCGGTTTCGGCGGTTCGAGCAGTTCGGGTAGTTCGGGCAGCTCCGGCTCCGTTTCCACCCAAAGTTCCTCCGACGCAGCCGTCTCCACCGATGGACGCCTGACTCTTGCCGCAGGGCAGCCAGGGCGGATCAGCCTCGGACCAGCAATAACGATGAATATTCCCAAAGGTGCCTCGCCGCAGGCAATGGTCATATCCATCAACAAGCTTGCCGATCCGGAGGCTTTGCTGACCAATCAGAAGCGTTTGCTGAGTCCCGTGTACGAACTTCTGAAGGACTCCCCCGATCATTTCGGCGTGCCCGTAAACCTGGACATGGCATTCGACACCGCTTTGCTGGCAAGCAATGAACGGGCAGAAATCATGTATTTCGACGAACGGCAGAAGATATGGACGCCTGCGGGAGCTTCAAGCACTCAGGGCTCGCGCATTCAGGTCAATGTGGATCATTTCACCAAATTCGCTGTATTTGCCGTCGCCCAGCCCGAACAACCAGAACCCGCATCGTTCCGGGATATCAAGGGACATTGGGCAGAAAATATCATCATTCAAGCCGTGCGCGAAGGAATCGTCATGGGTTACAGCGATGGCAGCTTCAAACCCGGAAAGGCCGTGACCCGGGCGGAATTCGTCGTTATGCTGATGAACCGTCTACAGCTCCAATCTGATGACGCCACGGCACATTTCACGGATAACGAGGAGATTGGGTCGTGGGCGCAATCTGCCGTAGCACAAGCCGGAAGCCTGGGCTACATCCAAGGCGACGCAAGCGGCGCGTTCCGCCCGCAAGACCCGATCACTCGGGCTGAGATGGCCGTAATTGTGACCAATGTATTGGGCGCCGAAACGTCAGGGAATACAGCGACTACGTTCGCGGACGATGCAAGCATCCCGGCATGGGCAAGGACGGCCGTTGCCTCCATGCAACGAGACGGCCTCCTGTCAGGCAGAAGTAATAACGAATTTGCCCCGGTGGCAAACGCCACTCGGGCAGAAGCGCTGAACGTATTGATGCAGATCAATCTCCCATAACGGGCTGATGCCCCAAACCGGAAAAGAGCCTCGTGTTTCGATGTCAATCCAATCGAAACACAAGGCTCTTCTGCATGGGCCGCCCAATCACTCCGAAATCGTAATGATCGAGGTGACGAAACGGTACGAATCATTTTCGAGCACGGACTGAGACAGCAGAATCCGATTGCCCTCCGGACTCCAGCTCAGCGGATCGGAGACGTTGTCCATGTCGGCGGAAATCTGGAATTGCTCTCCGGATTCCGTGTTGGACACGAACAGTCCTTTCTCGTTGTCGTTGTCCGAATTGATCGTATAGGCGATCTTCGAATCATCGCCGGACCAGCTTGTGCCGAAAATTTGTGTGCCGCGCGCAAGCGTAGCCTTCTCATTGCCTTCCAGGTCAGTAAGCACCAGCGCCCGTTTCGTGTCGGCGGTTTTTTTCACGATGGCGAGCCTTGAGCCATCCGTGGACGGGATCACCCATTCCACGCTTTTCAGCAGCTGCTTCACTTCACCCGTCGCCGTATCCACCGAATTCAACTGGCCATCCTCACCCGTAATGTAATACACGAGGCTGCCCGAAGCCGCAATGCTGCGTGTATTGAAGCTTCCCGTCTCCACCAGCACTTTGGTATCCCCGTTCACGCTCGCCGAAATCAGCTGGCCCTTCATGTTCGGAAATACGACGTGATCGTTGTCCAGCCACGCTCCTTCGCCTACAAAACCTTCATCATCCCCTGTTGGCACCGTCTCTCCGCTGTGCAGGTTCAAAATGAACCCTTTGCCTGTCGCCTCCTGAGGCTCACGGTAGAATACATGCTGACTGTCCGGCGACACCAGCGGTGCACCCAAGCTCACTTCGCTTTCTTTCACCGGCGTATCGCTGGCCTTCGCCAAATCGTACATGTACAGATTGTGCGGATAACGCTGCTGCCCTTCGACGTTGACCGGTTTTAAGGATTTGTTCTCTTTATCCGTCAAAATCAGTTCATTGTTCAGCCACGCCACCCCGCGCATATTTTGCAGCTTGTCGATCTTCTCCAGTTTGAAGCTCTGATATACCGATGTATTCGTATTGTCTTTAACCGTAATGTCCGTTCCCGAGCCAACATTCGTGCTGCCGCCCGACGTTCCCGCCCCGCATGCCGTTGCCGACAACAGCGCCATCGCCCCAAGCGTGCCCAAGGCCGCCTTCTTCCAATCCATGATGTCCCCCCCTGATTTGCTTTTCTAGGACCAAGCATACCTGTCCGATACTTCGAAAGTTAATCCGAGTTGTTTCCAACTTGTAAACTTGCGTCCGCCAACGGAAAAACCAATTCAAAGGTCGTCCCTTCCTCGTTCTGGTCGCCATTCGGCAACAGCCGGATCGCACCGCCCTGCTTCTCGACAAACTGTTTGACGAGGGATAGCCCGAGCCCTGTGCCCCCGGATTGCCTTGCCCTGTCTTTGTTGACCGTATAAAACGGCTCGAAAATTTTCTCGCGCGCCTCCTCCGGAATGGGGGCTCCCGAGTTGAAAATGCGAATGACCGCCTCACGTTTCTTGATTCGCGGCCCGCCGTCGATCCGGATTACCCCGCCGGGCTCGTTATATTTGATCGCATTATCCAGCAGATTGATGAAAATGTGCATCAGGCTCTCCCGATCGCTGCGGATCGTTGCAGGCTGTACGTCCAGCTCCATGCGCAAGACGAACTTCTCCGCCTTGCCGCGCATCCGGCCGCAGGCATCTTCAAGCAGTGCACGAATTTCCACATCTTCTGCCTGGTTCTCGAAATCGTATTTTTCGAGCGCGGACAGGTGCAGCACCTTTTCCACCATTTCGTACAACCGCTCGGTTTCTTTGCCGATGTTGTTCGTTGCGTCGTCCAACAGTTGGGGATCGTCCTTGTACATATCCAACAGCTCGACATACGCCTTAATGGAGGTTAGCGGCGTCTTGAACTCATGGCTGATGTTGCCGATATACTGCTTCTGCTGCTGTTCCAGCGCCTGCAGCTTCTCGATGGCCAGCTTGAGCTTGCGTTGCTCCTCGTCCATATCCGCGATATTTTGCTGGATGGACGTGCTCATGTAATAGATCCCCTGGCCCAGATCCCCCAATTCGTCCTTGCGATTCACCGGCGATGCGGAGATATAGTTCCCTTCCCGAATGGAATCGGCTGACGACTTCAGCCTTGTGATCGCTACGGCGAACCGGTTGTAGAACAAGTAACCCAAGCCGAAGCTGAGCGCCACGACCACGATTCCTGCCCATATGAACAACTGCCGGATTCGGGCGTAGAACTCATGGTAGCTTGCGACGGAATACTGGATCTGCACGGCGCCCATCTGGCCTTCCGGGCCGTCGAGCGGCGCTACGTACAGCATCGTATCTCCCTGCTCGTGATAAGCGATTTTATTGTTCAAAGCATAGCTCAACAGTTCCCCGGCATCTGCGCGATCCCCGGCCATGATGGATGAACCGACTTGCCGCGCATTCAGGTCATATAGGGTAATGGGCAGCCCGGTTGAATTGGCCAGCTCCTGGGCGAGCCTGCGGCCGCTCTGCTGCAGAAAAGCCGACGGCTCCATCCGGACCGCTTCCGTATAATAAGATTGCCTTACGTTCAAATTGACCAAACGCGTCTGCTGCGACAAAATGCCCTCGATCTGGGCCTGCTGATTACGCTCGATGCCGCGCAGCACCAGATAACTCAGCACAACTACCGTCAAGATCAGAAGCACGGCCAGAAAACCGCTAAACTTCAGCTTGATGCCGGCTCTCATGATGCTCCGCCCGCTTCCGGTGCGGACGCCTTGTATCCGATGCCGTAGACGGTTTGCAGCTTGCGTTGATCCGTATCGCCGATCTTTTTGCGCAGCCGCTGGATATGGATGTCCACCGTCCGGGTTCCGCCCGCGTACTCCATTCCCCACACCTGGTCAAGCAGGTCGTCCCGCGTATAAACGCGTTCCGGATGGGACATCAGGATGGCGAGCAGATCGAATTCCTTCGGCGTGAGCTCTACCCGTTCCCCACCCAGCGTCACGGTGCGATGCGCCACGTGAATGCGCAGGTTGCCGTTAATAAGAACCTGTTTTGCATCCTCTGCCGGAGCAGGAGCGGCACTCTTCTCCACACGACGCATCAACGCCTTCACGCGGGCAAGCAATTCCCGAATTTCGAACGGCTTGGTCATATAATCGTCGGCGCCCATCTCCAGACCGACGATCTTGTCGACGATGTCGTTTTTGACAGTAAGCAGGATGATGCCGATATCCTCCCGATCCTCCAGCCTGCGGCATACGCCATACCCGTCCAGTTTGGGCATCATCACGTCCAGAATCATGACCCGCGGGTGGAATGAAGCGACTTTAAGGAGCGCCTCTTCCCCGTCATTTGCCGTTTCCACCTCATACCCTTCGCGCCGCAGCGCATAAGAAATGGCACTGACGATGCTGGATTCATCATCGACCACAAGCACTCTTTTGTTCATATCCATATCATCCTTTGCTGCGATGTCATCAAACGCTTTCTGCATCTATGTTAACAAGGAGCTGCGGATTCGCCAACAATACCGGTCGTTCCTCCCCGAAAAGGGATTTTCCATTTTGCGGGACAATGGTCGACGCCGCGGGCAGTAAGGACCTGCTTGTAATTTACGTTGATCCTCCCATTTCTAATCATTGGCATGGAAAAAGAGCCTCTCCGATACTCGGAAAGACTCTGAATAAGCAGATAAACCGATGCCGCGCTGCGTTCGACGTAAAGGACTTCATGACCCTCGTTGCAACCGAATGCCCGCATGTATTGCATACATGTACGAATTCTATCCCTATTCCTCAAAAGACAAATTCGTCGGTTCATCCAGCATCTCGTACTCCATACTCATGTGCGTAAGCGGTGTGCTCGGATCGACCTCCTCGAAGCGGAAGCTGTCCACCCATACCTTGCCCGGGCCGCTCAGAATCACGCCAAACGATATGACGGCGCTGCCTTCGGGCACGTCCAGCACGATGCAATACTGGTTCCATGGCTGCGTGCCGAGAATCGCACGATCATGCATGTTATCGAACTGCAGCACATCCTGCGCATGATTGTCCACGCGCATCCACAGGCTCGCAAATCCCTCTACCTTCTCGGTCCTCACGAAGCCCGTAAGCTTCATCCGCTTGCCGATGTACTTGTCCGCCTTGAACTGCTGCATCATCGTGGCAAATTCACCATCCCCCATCGGTGTCACCGCTTTTAAATATCCCGACGATGTTCCCTGGTGGACTACGGTCGGATCGATGCCCATCTCGTAATTTTGCGGATTGCTGCCTGTCAGTATCCAGCCTTTTACCTTCGTTGATTGGTTCATGCTTATTTCTCCTCCTCTGGTTCTGAATTTGAACAATTTCAGATCGAACAGCTTGCGAAATCGCCCTGGCGGCATGCCGTATATCTTTTTGAACGCACGGGTGAACGCTTCCTGACTCTCGAATCCGCACTCGAACGAAATGTCCAGAATGCCCATGTCGGTACTTCTCAGCAGCGTGGACGCCTGGCTCATTCGGCGATGGCGAATGTAATCCGTTACCGTCATGCCTACTTCCTTCCGGAATACACGGTGATAATGGTACGGCGACAGCCCCGCTTCAGCGGCAATCTCCTCAAGCCCGAGCGGCTCATGCAGCCGGGTTTCGATCAAATACAGACTTTGTCCGATCATGGTGCTATAACGGCTCAAGCTTGTAACAGCCCCCTTACATATCCTTACTATACGGGAAGGCACGTTTCACGTTTTGATCATTTTTGCGGAAAATGAAACAAGGAACAGGGCTCCACCCTCAACAAAAAACCGACCAAAGGAACGTTATTCCCTTGATCGGTGATGGTTGATCGCTAACTATCGCAGCGTCCGCTGTCCTAAACGGCAGGAACGGTCTGCGGAACATTTTCATCCTCGTCATGGTCCACAAGTCCATGCTTCTCCCATTTGCGGCTTTTCCAGCGGAAAAACATGATGAAGGCTCGCGTCCACTCGTCTGCGGCAATCGCCAGCCAGATCCCCGCAAGGCCCATGTTAAGCTGGAATACGAGCAGGTAACCGAGCGGCAAGCTCAGGCACACCATGGAGACCAGACCGATGTACACCGGAAACTTTGCATCCCCGGCAGCCCGCAGCGAGTTAATGATGACGATATTGGTCGTGCGCCCGGTTTCCAGCACAATGCTCAGCAGGATCACCTGCGCCGCAATGCGGATGACCTCCGGATTGTCCGTGAATATGCCCACGAGCGGCACACGGAAGGTGATGACCACCAAGTCGACCGCGATGGTGGCGATCATTGCCCATTTTACGCTTTTCCAAACGCGTTGGTAGGCACTCTCATGATCCTTTGCCCCGACGAACCGGCCGACCATGATCGCCGTACCCATGCCAATCGCCATGCTGAACAGGTAAATGTACGATGAAATGTTCGACGCATATTGGCGGGAAGCCAGCGCTTCCGCACCCAGAAACGTGGCGTAAAACAGGAAAACGAGCTGGCAAGAATGGTACATGATCTGCTCTACGGCAGAAGGAATGCCGATTTTCAAAATTTTCGCCACATAGTTTTTCGTGAATTGCAGGTAGAACTTGAATTCAACCCGTACTTCGGTAACCCGGTACAGCAGCCAGAAGAACAGGAGCAGGCACGTAAAACGGCTGATGACCGTCGAGATGGCCGCGCCCTCTACGCCCAGCGCCGGAGCGCCGAAATGGCCGAAGATCAGGATGTAGTTCAGAATGACGTGCATTACGTTCATCAGAACGGATACGTACATCGTTTCTTTCGTAAACCCGTACGTACGAATGATAGCGGCAAGCGAGTTGATCAATGCCTGCAGGAAAATAGCCCCCCCGACGATGTGCATGTACGACTTGGCGTACACAAGCACCTCGCCCTGCACGTTCATCTTTTCGAGCAGCAGTCCGCCAAACAGCAGGAACGCTCCGCTCAGCACTAAACCGATCAGAAGGTTAAGCGTAATCGCCATGCCCGTAATTTTGGACGCTTCAAGAAATTTCTTCGAACCGATATATTGGGCAACAACAATCGCTGCTCCGTTACCGATCACTTCGAGAATCAGGATGGCGATCGAGATAATCTGGTTGGACGCCCCGATCCCCGACACCGCATTGTCCGACACTGAACTGATCATTAGCGTATCGACCGTGCCCATCAGCATAAACAAAAATACTTCCAAAAAAATCGGCCAGGTCAACGCAAACAGATTCATTGATTTGCCTTGCTGCGGTGTCCCGGTCTCCGTAACGGCTGCACTCATGATGTCACCTCTTTAATTCCGTTGAAATGTTGGTCTTTCACTAATGACGACGCTGCAACAGTTAAAGATACTTATACAAACAAGGGGTATATTAGCACAACCTTTCTGAAAAAGCATCCGCTTTTACGAAAATAAATATTTTTATTTCAATAATATTGAAAATGTTTGAAAAAGCGCAGAAAAAGCCTGGACACATCTCATCCAGGCTTGCTTTGACAGCGTCGGTTTTTCCCAACGACGCCTATATATTTATTTTACAGACCCTTGCGTAACCCCGGTGATGATCCATTTCTGCGCGAACAGATAGATGATGATCATCGGCAGCAGCGCCAGCAGGTATGACGCAAACGCCAGGTTAAAGTCGGTGTTGAACTGTCCTTGGAACACGTATTGCACGAGCGGCAGCGTATATTGCTTGGGATCGCTGATAATGATCAGCGGCAGCAGGAAGTCGTTGTACGTCGACAGGCAGGTCAGAATGCCCACCGTTGCGCTGATCGGCGCCATGAGCGGAAAGATGATCCGCCAGAACGTGCCCCAGGTGGTCGCACCGTCCACGAATGCCGCTTCCTCCAAAGCCACCGGAATGGACTTAATGTAACCGACATATACGAACACGTTGAATGCCAGTCCATAAACCGTGTGCAGGAAGGTCAGGCCCACCAGGTTTGTCATATCCAGCGAGGACGTCAGTTTGACGATCGGCAGCATGATAATCGGAAACGGAATGAACATCGCGCTGACGAAGTAGTAATACAGCCCTTTGAAAAATTTTCGTTTCTCCATGTTCCGCGCGATGGCGTAAGCCACCATCGAGTTCGTAAGCAGCGTGAGAATGACGGTGGATGCCGTCACCATGGCACTGTTGCGGAACGCTTGGAAGAAGTTCGTCATGTCGATGGCGCTGGCGAAGTTCTCCCAGTGCAGCTCCGTCGGAAACGCAAAGACCGATTGGGCCATTTGCTCCGGATTTTTGAGCGCAATGGTCACCGTCATATAGAGCGGAAAGAGAATAAACAGCGTGCAGACAGCCACGATCAGCATGACCGGCCAGTTGGTGCGATTGCGGGTTCTCATCACAGATCCATCTCCCTTCTTTGCAGGAACCGGATTTGCAGAATCGAGATCACCGCAATGACGATGAAATAAATGACCGAGTTCGCTGACTGATATGCGTATTCGCCGCCTTCGAATCCTCCCGTATAGATCAGGTGCGAGATCGACTGCGTCGCCCGGCCTGGTCCGCCGTTCGTGAGCGCGACGATCTGGTCGAACACCATGAGCGAGTTTTTCATCGCCAGCACCATATTGATCGTGAAGAACGGGGCAATCAGCGGGAAGGTGATGCTCCAGAATTCGCGCCATTTCCCGGCACCGTCAAGGTTGGACGCCTCATATAGCGTACTCGGGATCGTCTGCAGTCCGGCTAAATACAGAATCGTGTTGAGCGCGACCGATTGCCATACCGCCACGATGACGATCCCGATCCAAGCCATGCTTTCGCTGCCCAGAATATTCGTCGATAATGCGTTGATGCCCAGGTTCTGGCCCCAGATCGGGAACACGTTCGAAAACAGGTAATTGAATATGTAACCTACGATCAGCACGCTCAGAATGTTCGGCAGAAAGTAGATGCCCCGGAAAAAGTTGCGGAACTTGATCTTTGCATTCAGGCCGAGGGCAATCAGCAGGCTGAGGACGTTCGTCAGGATCGTGACCACGATCGCGAACTTAAACGTGAACCAGTATGCATGGCCCACATTGTCGTCCTGGAAAAGATAGAAATAATTTTTGAATCCGACGAAATCGTAGCTTTTGCCGAATCCGTTATAGTTCGTGAAGGAATAATAGATCCCCTGGAGGGCCGGCAGCGTCATGAACACAAAAAACAATACCACCGCCGGGACCGTCATCCAGTAAAAGGGTGCGATACGTCTGTTCATACTCCATCCTCCTTACGCAGCGTATCCCGGCTTAACGCCGGTTCGCCACCTTGTCCCATTCTTTGTCGAGTGTGTCGAGATATCGGTCGATGTCTTGGTTCTGCAAAAAGGACTGCACGATGGAATTCAGCTGCACCGCAGCCGGAATGTAGTGGTCCGCAAAATCGATGACCTTGCCCTGCTCGATGTATGGCATGAGCTCCTGCACGGCCGGATCGTCCTGCTTGACGCCCTTTACGGCGGAGAAGAGCGTTTGCTCGTCAATGTATTTGCCGATGTTTTCCGGTTTCAGCAGAAAAGCAATAAATTGCTCGGCCTGCTCCTTATGCGGCGTATCCGCCGAAATCGTGAACAGGGAATCGATGCCGTTCACCAGCTTGATTTGGCTCGGATCATTGCCCGTCGGGAAGGGGAAGAAACCGATGTCGACGTTGGGATTGGCTTTGCGGATCTCGGAAATCGCCCAGGTTCCCTGGATGTACATATAAGCCTCGCCGTTCGCGAATGCCCTGTTTCCGTCGGAATACCCCTTGCCGAAGTTGTCGCCATGGCCGTAATTCATCAGCCTCAGCTGCTTCTCGGCCACCTCCTGGTACTTTTCCTTAAAGGTCACCTTGTTCTCCCGGCGTTCCAGGAAAAAATCGATGCCCACCAGGTTCGGCGCCAGGGCGTTGAACGGCAGGTTCGTTTGCCAGTCGTCTTTATACGTAAAGTAAAACGGGATCTTTCCTGCATCCTTGATCTTTTGCGCGGTCGCGATCAGCTCGTCCCACGTTTTGGGAACGTCCAATCCCGTTTCTTTGAAGAGTGTCTTGTTGTACATGATGCCGTTGGCGTTGGTTGCGTAAGGGATGCCTGTCACCTTGTCCATACCCGTGACGTCCTTAAGCATTTGTATGTAATTCGGATCGATCGTTTCCAGCAGCGGGCTGTTCGTCAGGTCGGCGAATATGCCGCTTTGGGCCAAAATCGAGTACGTGTCCGTCGCACCCATCGCCATAATGTCGGGCACGTCGTTTTTGACGACCCGCGTCTTCAGCACCGTTTCTGCATCCGGCGGATTGATCTGGGTAACCTGAATATCGGGATGCGCCTCGTTAAACGCATTGATCAATTCGTCGAAGGTGCCCTTCGCTTCCGGTTTGTTCTGGAAAAACTCAAGCTGCACCTTGCCGCCGGCGGACTCCCCGCTTGATGTGCAGGCAGACAATAACGCAGCCAAGACGCCGCATAGCAGCATGATTCCGAGCGATTTGGTTAGCGTCTTTCTCATGTTGTACCTCCCTCGCCTTGTTGATATATGTACAGATATACCCACTCCGTACGTGAAATAACCATACCCTTAATCCAAGCAGGCACTCCAAGCATGGTGGTCCTTTACTTTTTATCTAAAACGGTTTCGATCCGTTTGAACCAAATGGCATGGAGCCCTGTCCAGGATTCGGCAGCGTATTATGCCTTACGAGGGCGACCTTTCACGCATAACAAAAAACCGCGTCCCGTGAAAGAAGGTTTAATCCCTCATCCACGAAACACGGTATTTGTTTGAACAGCTTCTATGCAAAAGCAAACCTCACACGCTGCGGGAGCAGCCCCTCGCAGCGTTTTGATCCATTAAAATTTCGGCAGCGAGTTGCGCAAACGCTTCTCGCGGTAATTGCGGAAAGCGCGAACGAGCATGCCCAACACCAGCAGCACCACGCCAACGTTGATCGCAACGTCCGCCAGATTGAGAATGCCGCGTCCGGAAGGAAAGACGAGAAAATCCGTCACCTTCCCATATACGAAGCGGTCGATGGCATTGCCCAGCGCGCCGCCAACCATGAACCCGGCCCCCGCATTCATCAGCAGGCCGCGAATTTCTCTCTTTTTCCGGTAATACAGCACACCTGCCACGAACAGAATGGCAATGATGCCGAACAATCTGGCATTCCCCTGAAACATGCTGCCTGCCATGCCGCTATTCTCGTAATGGTGCAGCTGCATGCCGGAGTTCCCCAGCCGCATGTTCTCGCCAACCTCCATGTACATCCGCACCGCCAATTTGGTGCCCTGATCCACCAGAGTGACCAGCAGCGTTATAAAATAAAAAAGCATCGTCATGTTCCTCCTGCCATACTATCGCTATACTCAGCCATATATCCAACCGTCTCAATGTATCGTTAACAGCCGTACGTGTGCCTCTACTGTACCACAGCACCAAGCCTGAAACCAAACGGATTCTCCCTCAAAAAAGGAAAACCTACCCGAATGCCGCAGCATTGGATAGGTTCTTCTGCTTTTGTTATTTTATTGCGGAAAGCACGTCCAGCAGCATGGACTTGAATTTCGGCCGATCGATCGCCTCGCAGACGCGCACGTTCGGCTCTTTGCCGAAACGCCCGTTGATGTCCACGACGCTGTATCCGCGCGTCAACTCGCCTGCCGCTTCCACGTCGACGTAGTACTTGCCGGACTTCGTCATCACCGATTCGTCGGCAGCGACAGCCATGAGCAGCGTATCGGGATGCGTCGTTCCATTCAGCTTATGTACCGCCTTGTTGAATTGCATGACCACCTTGTTGATGGCCGTGAAAAATTGGCTGCCTGCCGTATCCAGCGCCGCGATTTCGGCATGATCATCGTCATCCATGACGGAATATTCGGTGCACATTTCCCAGCCGACCATCGTCATGGGAATGCCGGAATGCAGCACGATTTTGGCCGCTTCGGGATCCACGTAGAAGTTGTATTCCGCCGCCGGCGTAATGTTGCCGAGCGCATTGTTCGTGCCGCCCATGATGTACAGGTGGGCGATCTCCGGTACGATGGTCGGGTCCTTCTGGATCGCCATCGCGATGTTCGTCAGCGGCGCAATGGCCAGCAGCGAAATTTCGCCCGGGTTCGCGTGCACCTTCTCGATGATGAAATCGACCGCATGGCCGGTCTCGGGACGCTGCACCGCTTTCGGGAAATGAGCGCCGCCCATGCCGTCGTCCCCATGGACGTCCTCTACCGTGCGATGTTGGGCTTTGCCGTATGCCAGCATCGGCCGTTCATGGCCTTTGTAGACCGGAACTTTGCCCCCTTTTCCTGCAACCTGCACGGTGTAAAGCGCATTTTCGACTTCCTGGTCGAACTGCACGTTGCCGCCGGTAATCGTAATGCCCTCCACCTGAAAATGATGCAATGCCGTCAGGATCGCAATCGTGTCGTCTCCTGCCGTATCCGTATCAATGATGACTTTTCTCATGCTGAATCTTCCTTTCCTTGATGTTCAACCATACCTTTTCTGGTTCATTTTACATCAAAAAAGTGCCAATGACGATGGAAACGCCGATGATGATCGAACGCAGCAGCTGAGCCACGGCCATATTGCCCTTGGCAATTTCGTCGCATACGCGCATTTTCGGAGTCAGGAAATCGAATATAATATAAACCAAGCACAGAATAATAATTCCCAATACCGACCAGATCAACATATCCAGCCAGGAATGCGTGGAGAAGGACACCATGCCCACGATAATGCACAGCCCGAGCAGCTTGCTTCCCATGTACATTCCCGCCGCCTCATTGCCTTTAGCGATCTCCTCGCTGTCGTTATAACGGGTCAGTCTGCTGAACGCAAAATACCCGCACACCAGCACCACCAGCAAAATGCCGATGCCTATCGCCACGTTCAGCAGGTTCACTCCCAAATTTTCCATTGCCGTTCATCCTCCTCATCATTCATCCGTTCATTTCACCAAGCTTACCGAAGCGGCGCAATAATAGGCCATATCCCCGGTCACCTTCTCGCCGATCCGCGGCAGCACGCCGGCAAACCGTCCGCCGATCACAAATACGCCTGTCAGCAGATAACCGCTGTACCGCCCGTCTTCGGTCGCCATTTGCGCCCGTTCCATCGGGGCTAATTGCTGATAGATCTTGGGCTGGTTATCATAATACGCCGCGATTTCCGCATCGTCTTCATCCGCGGCATCCCCTTTGCTTGCAATGCACTCCTGCTGACGTTCCTGCAAGAAAGGGATGTGTTCTGTTCCGCGATTGGCACTTCCCGATGCAGGCTCCTCTCCGATCAACGAGGTGCCCCGCCCCTCGCGGCCCCAATAACTTTTGGCCACGTACGGGATCGATTGCAGCTCAAAAGGCCCGGATTCGAAATACGTCGGCAGCAGGTATTTTGAGATCACGGCCAGCTCCGCATCGTCGAACAGCCTGAAGCCGCAATACTCCGGCGTCTGCTCATTGCGTTCGTAGAGCGACCAGATCGCCGCCATGAATCCCTTGCTCTGCATCAGCACATGCTGGGCAGGGTTCATCAGGCCGAGGCGACCCTCCTGCACCAGCTCCAGCAAAGCTGCGCCGATGTCCACACCCGTTTCTTCGTCGCGATCATCGATCAGATATTCCAGCGGATAAAGCCGGTACAACAGGTCGATCCGGCGGCCCTGATGATAGAGCGCCTCGCCAGGAACGATCTCCAGCTCTTCCAGCGGCGCGTAATGCACGTCGTACCCGGCCTCCCGGCACCTGTCCATCAGATATTGCGTGTTGGTGCGATCCTCCAGGTGGTCGCCGAACGACGTAAACGTTACCGTTCCCGTTAGCCCGCGTCGCGCGTACTCCTCCAGCCAGCTGCGGAAGCAAAGGCGGATGCATTCGTCCATATCTGCGGAAGGCGAGGCCAGAGCGGCGCTGCCGTCCGCCATGCCGACCAGAATGCCCTCAAGCACGGCGGCTTCCGGAATGCCGGTAGGCGTATCCGTATTGTTTTCGATACATTTGAAGCCAGCCTCGCCGATAATCCAGTCCTGACGGGTAATTCCCCCAAGCACCATCTCCATGCGGGCGGCCGGCACAAGCCCGGGATGGATACCCAACTGCTGCACCAGAAAGCTGTCCGGCATGTAGCGCTGGATGAAGCGCAGCACTTTGCCGTAAATACCTTGTACAGCCTCGGCAGCAACGCGCAGCTCCCGCAGCTCGTCTTCGTTGTACACCGTCAGCGCAGGCACGCAATATTGCTTGCCGTACATGCGATGGTACGGAATGTGGCGCCCCGCTTCGCCTGCAAATACCTCCTCATGGCTGAAGGGCAGCTCATGAATCTGCCTCATGCCGCTTATCCCCCCGAACCGCCAAAGAAGCTGCCGAAGCCGCTCGATTTGGACTTGGAGCTTGAGCTGGATTTGCTGTAGCCGCTCGATTTGCTGGTGCTGGAGGAAGATCCTCCATAATAATAATGCCCGCTGCTGGAGTCGTATTCGCAACCCGTGTCATATTCGGGATCGCATTCGTCGTCGCTGCTGCAGCCGGACAATGCGGCCGGGACGGCCAGCATCAGCGAGAAGGCGATCAGCTTCGCGCGCGATCCGGCTTTGGGTGCATCGCTTCGACCTTCGTCTGCCATTACAGATCAACCTCCTTTACGAAAATAACGACTTTCCTGCGATCCGTATCCAATACCGAATACACGATCTCATAGGTAACGCCTTGGCGAACCAAGTAATGGTCCAGCAGCGCTTCCGCCAGTTCCATCGTGTACGACACGTTGGTACCGGGATCGAACTCCTGAAAAGCCCTTCCATCCCAGCGCATGTATTCCGCACCGTACGTGGAGGACACCCTGCACATGGCAAGGGCAGCGTCCGCAATCGCCGCACCATACTCCTCAGGTTTCTGGCTCTCGTAGTCCGCGACGTAGACGGCATGCTCCCGACCATCCTCGCATTCATTGGAGAGATGCGCCCACAGCCTGTTCTTCATCAGCGTAGCGTCGACCAGCTTGTGCACGAACAGCTCGTCGCGGGATAGCGACAACTGTTCCAATACGCCCGTTTCCATCCGCTTCTCATCCGACCAGTTCCGATAAGTCAATGCGTAATAAATAATGAGTCCTTCCCTTCTGTAAGCCCTGATGGAGCCGTTTCAAAATAATTACAAACGTATTTAACGCATGAGCAAGAAAAAAGTTACACACTTCTCCATGGAACTCAAAAAATCCCACCCTTGCGATAGACAAGGAAAATGCCGATCCAAGCCTGTTTAAAGAAATCACAATATCATTTAGCGAAATTTTTTGATTATATTATCGCTCGGAATGTCCTGTACATTAGAATCCGTCCACTGCATACAAAAAGCGATGGCGACGCCATCGCTTTCCAGTCATTTCGCTGCCGATGGCAGCATCGGACCTGTCTACAACTCGGCCCAACGCGCCAGCAGCTCATTGTGCTCGGAAGAACAGCGCTCCCGCTCGCTCCAAAGTCGGGCGAGCTCCTCGGTATCCGCAAGGGATTCCATCTGCCGGTCGAATTCCTGCATCTCCGCCTCCAGCGCGGCGATCTGCCGTTCCAGCTGCTCGGCCGTCATTTCGGGCTTTCCGCTGCGCGATGAAGCTGCGCCAGAACCGGCATCCAAGCGGGATGCGGAGGGAGAGGCAGCGGTCCGCTCCGCATTACGGGCGGTTTTCCCCGGTCGCGCACCAACGTCTTTGCCTGAATGCTCCGCTTCTGCCCGGCGGTGCAGCTGCTCCGCCTTTTTCGTGCGGTAAGCTTCAAAGTCGCCGAGGTAGGCCGTCATCCGCCCGTTCTCCAGCTCCCATACGCGCGATGCCAGACGATTGACGAAATAACGGTCATGCGAGATCGCCAGCACGGTCCCATCGTAATCGGCGAGCGAATCTTCCAACGCTTCCCGGGACGCGATGTCCAGATGGTTGGTCGGTTCGTCCAGCAGCAGCACGTTCGGCTTCCGCTGCACAAGCAGAGCGAGCCGCAGCCGCGTCCATTCGCCGCCGGAGAGCTGCCCTACCGAACGGAAGACATCCGCTCCGTAGAACAGGTATCGCGCCAGAATGCCTCTTGCCTCCCCTTCCTCGACGCCTGCCTCCAACCGGAAATGCTCCAGCACGGTGAGCTTCGGATCGGCCGGCTCTTCCTGCTGGGCTAGGTATCCGACGTCCACTCGCGCCCCCCACTCCAGCTTGCCGGCACTAGGCTGCTCCTCGCCGAGCAGCAGCTTGAACAGCGTCGTTTTGCCGGAACCGTTGCGGCCGATCAAGGCGATTTTGTCGCCGTATTCAAGCAATCCGGACACGCCGTTCAAGATGCTGCGGCTGCCATAACATTTCTGCACGTCATCCAGCACGGCTACCCGCCGCCCTGTCCGATCTTCCGTGCGCATGTCGAAGTCGGCGTTGCGGCGCTCCAGCACGGGACGTTTCACCTTCTCCATCCGCTCCAGCGCTTTGCGCATGGAAGCCGCGCGGCGGAAAAATTTCTCGTTGCCGCCGATCCGGCCCCATTCTTCGAGCTGGCGGATCGTCTCCTTCATCTTTTTGATCACCTTCTGCTGTTCCTTGAATTCCTCGAACTGCTGCAGCAATCGACGCTCCTTGTCCTGCATGTAATCCGTATAACCGCCTGCCGACGCATGCGCTTCCCCGTCTTCCAACTCAATGGTGCGCGTCACCACCCGGTCGAGGAAATAACGGTCATGGGAGATCAGAACGATGGTTCCGTCGTACTCCTTGAGGAATTCCTCAAGCCACTCGACCCGCTCCAGATCCAGATGGTTGGTCGGCTCATCCAGCAGCAGCAGGTCCGGCCTGACGATCAGCTGGGAAGCCAGCACGACGCGGGTCTGCTCCCCGCCGGACAAGTCGCCGAATGTCCAGCCGTAATGCTCCTTCGCAATGTCCAGCCCGTCTGCAATCTGGTCGATTCGCGCATCCATCTCGTATCCGCCTTGCCGCTCGAACTGCTCCTGCAGCGAGGCGTACCGTTTCAACAGCTTCTCCAGCTGGTCGGCATCCCCCGCGCAATCGGGGTCGGACATTTGCTGCTCCAGTTCCTTCATGCGGGCACGGCAGTCCGTCAGCTCGCGGAATCCGAGGCTCAGCACATCGAGCACCGTGTAATCGTCCAGTCCCTCAGGGATTTGGGCCACGTAGCCGATCTTCGTATCCCTTTTTATGGTCAGTTGTCCCTCATCGGGCTGTGCCAGCCGGGCAAGCAGCCGCATCAAGGTCGTCTTGCCGCTGCCGTTGCGGCCGACCAGGGCAACCTTGTCTCCTTCCATGATTTCAAACGTAATGCCGTCCAGCACCAGATGTGCTCCGTAATATTGGGTCAATTGTTGCGCGCTAATCATCATCATTGTTAGGTTCCTCCTATGGTATGGAAGAGCCCGACCGCAACACAAAAAGAGCCGCAGGAGGTTAGCTCCGCGGCCCTTCAGAATTCAAGCGCAAATTATCGCTTATCGTCCGAATGAGGTCAAGGCAGGCATCTTCTCGCTATGGTTAACTTCCGTATATTCAAAAATGGACAGACTTCTCCCGTTGTACGGAAAAGTATGAACAATGCCAGCCATAGCGATCGGCAGCTGGCTAATACGGTTGTTGACCATCTCGTGATTCACCTGTCTTCACCTCCTTGTCATAATTATTGCCAATATATCATAGCATCATGGCGAACTGCAAGCCCGATTTTTTCAGCGACCTGTTCTGCGCCGATGCGTTACAACCAGCGCAATCACCACGGACACGAAGGAAAGCAGTCCCGAAGCCAGAATGGACATGCCCATCAAACCGTATCCAAGCCCGCTCCAGCCGCCGATGCGCGCACTGATCAGAATGATGGTACCCCCGCCCACGATCACGAATCCGGGCAAAACAAACTGAACCCACGTCAGCTTCCGACCCTGTAAACGATAGATGCTCCATCCGATCAGCAGTTGCACCGCGACCATCAGCAGCGTCCATAAGATCAGCACTCCCATACGTACTCCTCCTTGTTCGCGATCCTGCCTTAAACCGGTACCGCGGGGCCCGCTTGGCTAGTTCAGCCATTGCGAGAAAAACGCCTGATACCCCTCTTTCATGGTCGTGCGCGAGAACGCGCCGAACGCATACTCCCGGTTATCCTCCGATACCTTGCGCGGCGAGGCTGCCGCCATATTGACCAGCTCGAACCAATTGGCTTCGTTGCCTGCAAAGGCATGCGGGCCGCGAATGTGGCCGTAGCAGGCGTGCTCCGGTTTCACAACCAGCTTGCCCATGGCCATCGCTTCGGTCAGCGGCATCGCGAACGTATCGAAGGTCGAGCAGCTCCAATATACCTTGGCCGTGTTCATCAGGGTGAACACCTCGGCCTGCGTCAACGCAAACTTCAGCTTCACGTTGAGCGGAATGTCATACTTTTTCATGCTCTCCTCATAACGGCGGCCGCCGAATACCATGTATACGTCCTTGTCCGGGTTCTGCCGGGCATAGTCCAATACGAGGTCGGGACGCCGGTTGGCCTCGTCGCGGCCGATCCAGAGCACCCGGTTATGGACGACCTGATCCGGGTCGTAATGCCGGCGTGCAAGCTCTTCGTCGAAGCCGATCGGAATGACGTTGACGTCATGTACGCCGAATTGGCGATCCAGCTCTCTTTTTAGAAAATCGGTCTGCACAATCGCCTTGTCCACCATCGTGTAAAATGGTTTCATCATTTCGTATCCGGTCAGCGCCGGGTCGGGGAAACTGTGCGGGAACAGCACGCTTTTGGGCAAAAACATGTTCAGGAAGGTAAAACCGGACACGGTATAAATGACATGCTCGATATGTTGACTGTAAATTTGGTCGAGCACGACGTCATAGTTCACCAAGTCGCCCTTCTCATGCTCATAGCCCGGAAGCCAGTCATATCCGCTCACATGCCGCTCCGGCGAAATGAAGACGATCTCCACGCCCAGCTCCTGTCCGATCTGTTTCAGCCGCTCTGCAAACACGCGCGGGCCCTGTGCCTCCGCGAATTGGATTTTACGCATGATCAGTCCTACTTTATGCATACCTCATCCCCCTCATTCTATTCGCGTTCCGGACGTTCATGCGGGCCCGTAGTTTGGCCAAATAACGCTGCCGCACATTGGTTCAACGCTGCCGCCGTCTCCCGCCATTGATTCCGCAGCTGGTCCTCCGGCCAAACGCAGTGCTCCCGCCGCAAATCGCCTTCGATCAGCCTTAACATCCAAATGGAAAATACGAAGGCATACGCATGATACCACTGTACGAAAGAAGACCGCTTCACCCGCTCTGCCCGCTCGCCATGCCGCTCACGTCCATCCAGATACGCTTCCAGCACACGCTCCCGCAGTTCGGGCGACACCCTGCGCGGAAAAAGCGGATGCGCCAAGTCGATCAGATGGTAGACATCCCATAACGGGTTGTTCAAATGGGCATGCTCCCAGTCGATGATGACGGTCCGCCCCTCTGAAGCGGCAATGTTGCCTGGATGAAGGTCTCCATGGCAAAGGACGGGCGATAATGCTGCCGATGACAAACGAATCCAGACCGGGATGCGTTTCCATTGATCCACAGTCAGGTGAATGCCCAGATTCGCCAGCATCTCGTTAACCGTTTGCCCTTGCTCCAACAACTCGTCCAGCATGCGATCCATTGGAGGCTTATGTCCATGGCGCGGAAGCCCGGCCCACTGCGCTGCAGGCAGCGAATGCCATCGGGCTATCTGCGCCGCAGCCGCAATCATTGTCTCCTCGCTGGAGTCATGCACCAGCCTGCCCAAGTCTTCATAGACGATCCAGCTTCGTTCAGGTGCGGTACCGGGCGAAGATGCCGCGATCAAGCGCGGGTAGATCGGCGGCAACGCGGGCAGCACATGTTCGGCCACCCACTGCTCTTTCCCATATTGGTCAGGATGGGTCAACGGTTTGAAAATATAACTGCATCCATCCGCACCGATGAACCGTTCGACGCATCGTCCGTTCCATCCCTGGTACAGCGTTTCCCGGCCCTTGACATGCCGCTCGTCCAGCTCCCCTTCGGTTGTAACCCATTGCTTCACTCGCAAATGTTCGTTCATCCGACACACCTTCCGTTCATATTCCGATCTGTCCTGCCATAGTTGTAATCATCATACTTTGAGCGCCTACCTGTCTGCAAGAATAAGCCAACCATCTTAACCCTTGCATTTTGGTTAGCGATCACTTACTATACAGCCATGACAAACAAACCTCATGCTGACAGCAAAAAGAAAGATATTCTGAGAGCGGCTATGCGGCTCTTTGCGACCAAAGGCGTTGACGGCATTTCCGTCAAAGAGATCGGAGACGCTGCCGGGGTGACCGACGCGGCGATCTATAAACATTTCAAAAACAAGGATGCCGTCGCGCTCGAAGCGTTCACTCAATATTGCGCTGAGTATACCGCCTTGATTGACGGATATGTCCGGCAGGAAGGGCCGGTTATGATGCGTTTCACCCAACTCATCACCGACGTGCTGCGGCTTCACGATGAAGACCCTTACGGGTTGCTGCTGATATCCCAGAACCACGAAATCTTTGCCGACATGGGCAGCAGCGACGATTACCGCCAGCCGCTCGACGCGCTCGCCGATTTGATCGAAGCAGGCATGCAGACCGGCGAGTTGCCGGAGCAGAACGCAAGGTTCACCGCCGTGCTCTTGATCGGTGCCGTAACCAGCATGGCTACGGCCAGCATGCAAGGCGAGCTGCCCCAGCAGCTTGCCCCATACGCAGCTGAAGCGGCGCAGCGATTGGGAGCCATGCTGACGGCCCAACCGAATTTCGGATGATAACCAAAAGAACAGGTCATTCATGGCCTTTTCTTATGCCTATAAGGTTAGTAAACATTAACTAAAATAATGGAACGGGAAGTGTTTGCCCATGAAAAACGTATTGATCATCGAGTCCAACCCGGTCACGAACAGTTTTAACGGCACGCTGGCGGAAGCCTATCGCAAAGGCGCCTTGGCAGCCGGGGCCGACGTGCGCGTCATTCATCTCAACGAAATGCGGTTTGACCCCAACCTTTCGGGAGGTTACCGTGACAAAATGCCGCTTGAACCCGATCTCCTGGAAGCGCAGGAGCTCATCAAGTGGGCAGAACACATCGTGTTTGTCTATCCGATCTGGTGGGGAGGTCCACCCGCGCTGCTGAAAGGGTTTCTGGACCGGATATTGCAGCCGGGATTCGGCTTCAAATATAAAAAGGGGAGCCCCTTGCCCGAACAGCTGCTTAAAGGCCGCACGGCCCGCCTGATTACAACGATGGACGGACCGCACTGGTACTTCAAGTTCATCCAAGGCCAGCCGGGCCACAACATGATGAAAAACTCCATTCTCCGCTTCTGCGGCATCAAACCGATCGGCATCACCGCCGTGGGCCAAGTGGGCAAGCTCTCGGCGGAACGCCGGCAGTCCTGGGCCGGGAAAATAGAACGGCTCGGGCAGCGGCTGAAGTAGCCTCTCCGGCTCCGCCGCCGCTTTTTTATTTTTTCATCATCAGACGGACGGCACTCGCCCCATGCAAAAAATGCGGCCCCACAAAGGCCGCATTTCTCATTTTAGTTTGGCATGCGCTATCTTCTATAACTGAAGGAAAGCTTTTAGCGTCCGGTCGGATAGTCCAGGCAAGTATTCGTGCCCGTATTCGGGATACACCAGCAGCTCTTTCTCCGCAGCTATGCGGTTGTATGCCGCAAACTGGGTGGATGGCGGACAGACCGGATCGGCCAGCCCCGTGACGAACAGCACCCTTGCGCGAATACGGTCGGCCAGATTGGATATGTCGATGTACCCCAGCCTGCGAAACACCTCTTCCTCCCGCAGATGGTTCGGGTCGAACCAGCGGAAATAGTAGACGAGCTCCTCATAGGCTGATGTGGATGCCCCCAGCTCCCAGGCGCGCTTGTAGTCGGAGAGAAAGGGATAGACGGACACCGCCAGCTTCACGCGCGGTTCCAGTGCGGCACAGGCCGCGGCCAGCGCGCCTCCCTGCGAGCATCCGTATACGCCCACGCGGCCTTCATCCACGCCAGGCATCGCCATCAGAATGCGCACCGTCTGTACGGTATCGAGGAAAACCTGGCGGTAGTACAGCTTATCCGGGTCCGGATCGTCCAGGCCGCGAATGATCTGCCCGCGAATGGTCGTCCCCTTCACGGACTGGTTATCCTCCGACAGGCCGCCCTGCCCCCGGCAATCCAGCGCCAGCACCGTCATGCCGTGGGCCGCATACGCGACCTTGTCGAACCAGTCGCCGCTGTCGCACGAGTATCCGTGAAACATCGCCATCGCCGGCCCTTGGTCGGCGGACGATCGGATCGGACGTGCCAGCTTGGCATGTACCCTTGCACCTCCCACCCCTGTAAAGTATAGGTGGAAGCATTCGGCCACCGGCGATTGGAATGATGCCGGCACCAGTTCATAGTCCAGCGGCTGTCGTTCCAGCTCCGCAAGCGCCCGCTCCCAATAGGCGTCGAAGTCCTCCGGCTTCGGACTGCTTCCGCTGTAGGCTTTTAGTTGTTCCAAAGGCATATCGCCCATGCTGCTCACCCCTTCATGGTCAATCATCCCTGCCCGTCTGGAACGGGAGCAAGAATCTCTCCCCCCGCATCCGTTCGGGAAATTACAGGCGTCCTTCCTCTGTATCCCCGGGAATCACTTCGTTGGTTTCGATCACGTAGTTCACGATCTCGCCGACCGTTGTATACGCAACGCCGACATACGTATCTGCAGCGCCATAATAGATCGCGATCCTGCCGGACTCCGCATCATGCAGCGTGGCGCACGGGAATACCACATTGTCCACAAAACCCTGCTCCTCATACCATTGCTCCGGGGTCAGCACAAAGTTGGCCGAACGGTACTTCACCTTCGACGGCTCATCCAGATCCAGGATGACGGCACCCATGCTGTACACGAAGCCGTTGCACGTGCCGGTAACGCCGTGGTAGAACATCAGCCAGCCCTCCGACGTTTCGATCGGAGCAGGCCCGCCTCCGATTTTGACCGATTGCCACCAGCCTTGGCCCCCCTTGCTCATCACATGGCGATGTTTGCCCCAATACACCAGATCCGGACTTTCACTGAGGAAAATGTCACCGAACGGCGTATGCCCGCTGTCGCTGGGCCTGGACAGCATGACATAGTTATCGTTGATTTTGCGCGGGAACAGCACGCCGTTGCGATTGAACGGCAGCATCGGATTTTCGAGCCGCACAAACGTTTTGAAATCGTCCGTCCGGGCCAGTCCGAGAGCAGCGCCATAAAAGTCGGTGCACCAAATGATGTAGTAGGCGTCCTCAACCTTCACCAGCCGCGGGTCGTACGCATAATTCGGCATGAAGGGCTCGCCTTGTTCGTCCACGAAGGCGATCCGTTCCTCCTCGATCGTCCAGCTCAACCCGTCTTCGCTTCTTCCCAGATGCAGGTGCGGACGGCCGTTGATCGTTTCGGCGCGGAACACGCCGATGAATTTGCCCTCGTATGGCACCACCGCGCTGTTGAAGACGCGGGCTACTCCCTTGGCCGGATTGCGCGGAATGACCGGATTGGCGGAATGACGCCACACCGGACCCTCGAAGCCCTCCGGTTTATCCTCCCATGGCATGTTGGACAAGGCCTCGCCGACGATGCGAATTTCTTTCTTTTCGATGACAGTCATCGTATTGATCTCCCTTCATGTGAAATGATTATCGATCCGACTATTTGACCGAACCTTGCGTGAAGCCGTTATAGATGTATTTCTGCAGCAGCAGGAAAATAATCATGGTAGGAATGATAGCGATCATGATGCCTGCGCTGATGACCTCCCATTGGGAGCCGAAAGGGCCCTTGAACTTGAAGAGAGCGGTCGAGATGACCTGCAAATCGGTTTTGGGCATGTACAGGAACGGCGTGTAGAAATCGTTATAGATGTTGACCCCTTTGACGATAATGACGGTCACGATGGCCGGCTTGAGCAGCGGCAAAATGATTCTCCAGTAAATGGTGAAGTAGGACGCCCCGTCCAGCATCGCCGACTCGTCCAGCGCCGTGGAGATCGAACCCAGAAATTGCAGGAAAATATATACGGCAATAATGTCGGTGCCCAGATACATGACGATGGCCGCCCAGCGCGTATTGAACAGCTCCAGCGCATTGATAATCTGGAAGGTGGCGACTTGCGTCGTTACGCTCGGAATGAGCGTCGCCAGCAGAAAGGCGGTCAGCATCACCTTTTTGCCCCGAAAGTTAAAACGGTCCAGAATGTAGGCGATCATGGAACCGGTGAGCGTTGCTCCAATGATGGAGATGACCAGAATGATCAGCGTGTTTTTGAAACCTGTAAGCATGTTGCCGTCCACGAACGCCTTCGTGTAATTGGCGAAGTTAAGCCAGTTCTCCGGCGGGGCCAGCGGGCTGCTCGTTGCGTATTCTCCGTTGGTTTTGAAGGAAGCGAACAGCACGACCACAATCGGGATCAAAGCGACCAATGCGGCGATGATGAGCGAGGCATACTTGAAAATGCCCGCGAGCGTATATTTGGCTTGTTGCATGTTCAGTCCTCCCCTTTAATGGCGATGCGCTGGATCATCGTTACTACGATGACGATCAGCAGCAGCACGACCGCCATAGCCGAAGCCAGCCCCAGCTTGCCGTATTTGAAGGCCAAATGTACCGTCTGGATCACAAACGTCATGCTTCCGTTGGAGCCGTCGGTCATGATATATGGAATATCGAACGCGCTAATGGCGCCGCTGATGGCCAAAATTAGATTAAGCTGCAAAATCTTGACGATGCTCGGCAGGATGATATGCCGGAACTGCTGCCAGCGATTGGCTCCGTCAATATCAGCCGCTTCGTACACATCTTTTTGAATGGAGGAGATCGCTCCAAGGAAAATAATGAAGTTGAAGCCCATATATCTCCACACCGACGCACTCGCCAGCGAAACGTTGATGATGTTCGGATTTCCGAGCCACAGCTGCGTATATTGACCGAGGCCAAGTGCGTTCAGCAATGTATCCAGCGTGCCGTCCGGCTTGAAGAAAAACAGGAAGATGAATCCGATCGCCACCCCGTTCAGCAGGTACGGGAAAAAGAGCACGCCCTTGAACAAATTTTTGCCTCGCAAATTGAAGCTCAGAATGGTGGCAAAATATAGAGCCAGCCCCATCTGCACAAACGTAGCCACGAAATAATAGGCACTGACGATGAATACTTTGAAATACTCCGGATCACTGAAGATGCGCGCGTAATTTTCGAAGCCGACATAGTCCATGCGCTTGCTGTATCCGTTCCAATCGGTGAAGCTGTACTTGAACATGTTGAACACGGGCAAGTAGGCGAAGGTAAACAAAAGTGCCAACGGCACGATGGAAAAAAGGATAATAATCAGTTTGCGTTGAGCCGAATAGCCCCAATCGGAAACCTTCAAGTATTTCATGCTCTCCACACCTCCCAGCGGATATCTCCGCTATTTGCAAAAACGTCGATTGAACGGCGTTCGGGAACATGCCGCCCGCCGCACGACTCCTGATCCAGACTGAAACGGCTTGCGATCCGGGTGTACGCTACCCGGCAAACGGAACCCGGCAGGCCCCGTTTCCCAGACAACTCCTTTTCTCTCTCACCGGATCGCAACGCCGACGGATGATTTACTTTGCGACTTCGGCACGCGCTTTGACCCACTTGTCGTTCAGGTCTTTCATGATGTCATCATAGGTTTCGCTGCGATTGCCGATGGCGGCTTCGATGATGCGTTTCTTGAAGTCCGGCTGCCAAAGGCCGATTTCGCCTTCGTTGTCGATTTTGTCGATCAATCCTTCCTGCCCTTCCTTCGCCGGCGTCAGCGTCGAAAATTTCACGTCGCTGTATTGCTTCAGAATCGGAGGCAGTTCCGCGCTCTTGTCGGCGCTCATGCCGCCGCCCTGCTCGACGGCATAATTGGATTTGGCCAGGAACCAGTCGATCCATGCCTTGGCGGCCGGTTTGTTCTCGCTGTTTACGTTCATGCCGATGTTGTAGTCCGCGGAGAGCGGCACGATGACCTCGCTTGCATTGGTCGGGAACGGCAGAAATCCGATGTCGTCCGGTTTGTCGGTAAGATCCTGAATCTGCGTGATGGCCCAAGAGCCAAGCGCCATCGTCGCGATTTTCCCATTCGCCAGATCCGCCTTGGAGCTCTCCCAATCGGTTGTTGTCGGATCTTTCTCGATCAGACCGTTCTTGGCGGCATCATACAGCACCTTGTACAGCTCGTAATGCGGCTGACCTGGCACGAAGTTATCGTCGGTGTTCGGCTGTTCTACATTCACGTAATCGATGCTGCCGGCCACGGTAGGCAAATCCGATTCCCATTGGGTCAATGCCCAGCCTGATGCATAGTTCGTATAGAGCGGGATCGCATCGGTGTTGTTTTTGATGACTTGCAGAGCGGCCTGAAATTGCTCCGGCGTTTTCGGCAATTCGGCAATGCCCGCATCCTTGAAGACCTGTTTGTTATAAATGATGCCGGAGAACGTAATCACCGTCGGAATGCCGTACACCTTGCCGTCCACCATGCGTTCTTCGATGGCGGTGTATTTGTCCTTCAGCTCGTCGTACGTGCCAAGCGGCTCGAAGAAATCAGGAATATCCGCAATCGGCACACTGGTCGGAATCATGAGCACATCACCGTAATCCTTCGTGCTCATGCGGATCTTCACCTGACCCTCATAATCGGCCAATGCCTGAAAGTTGACCTTTACATCCGGATACTCCTTGTTGAATTCTGCGGCGTACTCCTTGAATACGGTGTCCACGATATCCGTCCGCTGCGTCAATACCGTAATTTCGCCTTTGATGTCGGCCGGGTCCGTGCTGATTTCTTCGCCTGCCGAAGTCCCGCCTCCCGACGAACATGCTGCAAGCAATGAAGTAATGAGCAGCATGGTGAGCAGCAGCATCCAACCTTTTGGTTTCTTCATGAAGCTTCGACCCCTTTCGAGTTATAAATTAAGTTATCGTTTAGGTTACAAAATGAATTCTATATTGGTAACGCTTACGTGTCAATACAGAGAAACATTGCTTCTTTTCGATGGAATGCATAACGGCTCATTGACATCCAACCTTCTCCCCCATAATATAATAAACTAAGGTTACCGATTACTTTATTTTATGTTTTAATTAAAATACGTTCATACCAAATCTGAAGGAGCGCTCATTCATGATCGAGGCAGCACAACTCAAACACGAAATCAAAGCGCACTGGGAAGAGAAAATTTTGCCTTTCTGGTCCGCCCTTAAGGATGACAAGCACGGCGGATACTACGGCTGGGTCGACAACGGCCTGCGCGTGAATCAGGATGCCCCCAAAGGCGGGATTGCAACCGCGCGCCAGCTATGGTCCTTTGCAGCCGCATATCGCGTGACGGGCGAAGCGAAATGGCGCGAGCATGCGGAGCACGCCTACCGATTTCTCGTCAATCATCTGCTCGATGCCGAGCACGGCGGGCTGTACTGGATGGTAGAGGCCGACGGAAAAGCCCTCGACACCAGCAAACATGTATATGCGCAAGCATTCGGGGTTTACTCGCTCAGCGAGTATTACCGAGCGACAGCAGACACCTCGGCGCTGGGGTTGGCTCGGGCCCTGTTCGACCTGATCGAGGACAAAGGTCTGAACAAGGAGCTGCCTGCCTACAAGGAGCAGTTCGACCGTCACTGGAACGAACAGCCCAATGAAATGTTAAGCGAAAACGGGGTCATCGCGGACTATACGATGAATACGCACATACATGTGCTGGAGGCGTACACCACCCTGTACCGCGTCTGGCCGGATGCCAGGGTGAAGGCTGCACTGGAGCGTTTGCTCGCCATTTTGCATGAACATGTGTACAACCCGGACACCGCATTTCTGGGGGTGTTTTTTGATAAACAGTGGAATTCCATCATTGACCTGCAATCCTACGGACATGACATCGAGGCGAGCTGGCTGATCGACGATACCCTTCGTGTGCTTGGACTGGATCAGCATCCCCAATATTCTTCGATGGTGAAGGATATTGCCTACAACATTGCCGCCGAAGCGATCCAGCCGGACGGTTCGCTCGCCAACGAGCGGGAAGACGGCCGCGTGGACGACACGAGAATCTGGTGGGTTCAGGCCGAAGCGATGGTCGGTTTCTACAATGCATATCAGCGCACTGGGGATACTTCGTTTCTGGAGAAGGTAAGCGGATTGTGGAAATACACGAAGGAGCATATCGTCGATTCGCGTCCGGGCGGGGAATGGTTCTGGTCGGTCGCCGCGGACGGCACGCCAAGCCTTCACGAAATGGCCGGGCCATGGAAATGCCCTTACCATAACAGCCGATTTTGCATCGAACTAATCGAGAGGATGGGATAACGATGATACACCCGAAATATTATGACATGCTCGAACAACAAGAACTGCTGCTGAACCGTCCGAATGAGAAATGCGATTCTTTCTACAACGGCATATACGATCGATACCGCTATCCTGTCGTTACGCGCCATCACGTACCGCTGCACTGGAGATTCGATCTGAATGAGCAGACCAATCCGCATTTCATGGAACGGCTCGGCATCAATGCCACTTTGAATCCGGGCGCGATCTATCACGAGGGAAAATATATCTTGGTGGTACGAACCGAAGGATTGGACCGGAAATCCATCTTTGCGCTTGCCGAGAGCGATAACGGCATCGACGGATTCCGTTTCACGGGAGCCCCGCTGGTCTGGAACGACATTGATGCGGACGAAACCAATCAGTACGACATGCGGCTCGTCAAGCATGAAGACGGCTGGATCTACGGCATTTACTGTTCGGAGCGCAAGGACCCTGACGTGCCCGCATCGGACACGTCCAGCGCCGTAGCCCAGGCAGGACTTGTACGGACGCGGGATCTCGCCACATGGGAGCGCCTGCCGAACATTCAAACGAAATCGCCGCAGCAGCGCAACGTGGTGCTGCACCCGGAATTCGTGGACGGCAAATACGCGTTCTATACCCGACCGCAGGACGGATTCATCTCTACAGGCACCGGCGGCGGTATCGCATTCGGATTGTGCGATGACATCCTTAATCCGAAGATCGACGAAGAGCGCGTCATGGACGAACGCCGCTACCACACGGTTTATGAGGTGAAAAACGGTCAAGGGCCCGCTCCGCTCAAAACCGACCGCGGTTGGATCCATATCGCTCACGGGGTGCGCAATACGGCCGCAGGCCTGCGTTACGTGCTGTACACGTTCGCGACGGCCCTGGAGGACCCAGCGCGAGTGATCGCCAAACCCGGCGGGCATTTCATCGCACCTTATGACGATGAGCGCGTAGGCGACGTATCCAACGTCATCTTCTGCAACGGCGCCGTAGTCAACGAGAAGGACGAGGTATTCATTTATTACGCATCCAGCGATACCCGCTGCCATGTGGCCACGACGACGTTGGATAAGCTGGTCGATTACACCTTCAATACGCCAGCCGATCCATATCGCTCCCTGGATTGCGCCATTCAGCGCGGCGAGCTTATCGCGCAGAACGAAAAACTGCTGCAGCTCCAAACAACCTGAAGCGCATCCGAAGAGACCGATCCTTCCGCTGGCCAGGAACGGCCTTCTTTACCCTCGAATTTCTTTATTCCGCGCAAGTAACGATGTATACTGATATGGATTGTTACTATGCATAACGAAATGAAGAAAACCGGTAATTGGAGGACTGCACACTGGACCTATACCGGCTTGAAGGGGGCGACCAAAGCTGAAGAACAACATCACCATGCGGGATATCGCCGACAGGCTCGGGGTCAGCAGTGTGACCGTCTCGAAAGCACTTAACGATAAGGAAGGCGTCAGCGACGAGTTGAAGGAGAAGATCAAGGCGCTGGCCGTGGAAATGGGCTACCGCTTCAACGCTGCCGCAAGGTCGATGAAGGAAGGCCTGACGCACAACATCGGCGTCATTATTCCCGAGCGCTTCACCGGGCCCGACCAATCGTTCTATGTCCGTGTCTTCCAACGGATTACGAAGCATCTGGAGGATCAGGGCTACTACGGTATCCTCCATATTTTGAACGAACACGACGAAAAAGCATTGACGCTTCCACGGCTGTACAGCGAGAGCAAGGTGGATGGGTTCATCGTGCTGGGTCAGATCAGCAAAGAATACATCGAGCTGGTGCAGTCGATGGAAGCGCCGAAAATATTTTTGGATTTTTACGACGAACATGCGGATATCGACTCGGTGGTCACGGACAATTTCTATGCCGCATACGAGCTGACCAACTACCTCGTTCAGCAGGGCCATCGCCAAATCGCCTATGTCGGCAATCTGTATTCGACCAGCAGCATTCAGGACCGCTTCCTCGGCTATTACAAATCCTTGCTGGAGCACCGGCTTCCGCTAAACCAGGAACTGGTGCTCAACGATCGGGACGAAAGGGGAACCTTTGTCGAGATCGAACTGCCCGAGGAACTGCCTACCGCTTTTGTCTGCAACTGCGATCAGGTAGCGCACCTGCTGGTGCAGAAGCTGACCTCCATGGGGGTTCGGGTACCGGATCAATGTTCCGTGGTCGGCTTCGATAACGATATTTACGCTATGCTGTCCGATCCAAAGCTCACCACAGTGGAAGTGGATGTCGAACATATGGCGCGAACCGCCGTACAATCCATTTTGAAAAAAATCGAGCAGCCTAACCGCAGCTTCGGACGCGTGCAGGTCAAGGGGAACATTATCTACCGCGATTCCGTCAGCACGCCGCCCGCTAATGCGGAGCATCCGCTATAAGAACTGTACCGCCCACCCGTTCCTCGGGATGCCTCAATCGCGGCTGCCCAAAGCGTCAGCCTACGCAGTTTGCTCGATCGTTCAAGCCCCGAATGGGTTTGAGCGCAGGCACAGTTTTGCACGTCGGTTCAACCGAATACAAACACCCCGCGAACGCGAACGTTCCCGGGGTGTTTTGGCGTTGACTCGGCAAAGCAAAGTGCCGTTCAACTTCACCGTTTCTCAGCCATGTCTGGCAAACCGTTCTCGCCAGGCTCTTTTGCCGTTTAGTAGGCGACCTTCAACCAATTCTCCTTAGACCACGAAAGCTTGCCGGCACCGGCTCCGTTCGAACCGGAGAGCCGCGCGTTCAGCGTGGATGGATCGTCCACCGAATAGCTGTAAGGCAGAGACGAGAAGCCGTTCCACGAAAACGCCTTAATAGCTGCGGGGACAGGGCCAAGCGGGCTGCCCGAGGCATCGCTGTCGCCCCGGAACGAACTTCCGTCCAGCGAATAGATCGTGTCGGCAACCCGAATTTTGCCCGTATACGCTGCATCGGACGGATCGGTTTGATTGTTGCGGACCGGGTATACCACGTCCTTGATGACTGATTTTTCCACCAGCACGGCACCGCTTTCCGTCGAAATCGCTCCATTGCTGGTGACGTCGAACTTATACCCTTTGGACGAAATGGCCGAGGCCATGGCTGACGTAATTTTGCCCTTGGCCGCACGCGCTCCGCTTGCATCCATAATGATGTTGTACGCGTGCACATTGCCGCCGCGCAGGCGCGGCATGCGGTCCTGGATGTCTTTGTACAGGTTATGGTGCAGCGTCATGGACAGATTTGCGTTGGCCGCCTCAAGGCTGGTCGAGCCCACAAGATGCCCTTTTTTCTGCGAGGAAGCGACGGCGATAATGTCCGCTTTGCTCAGGCCCACGGTACTGCTGCGAAGATAGTTGTACATCGGGTAGGCGGATTTGTTTGCCTCGAGCTCGTTGATCTGCTGCGTAACCCAGCTATTCGAGCTGCCGTCGTCGCCTTTGAACAGAGACCAGGAAATGGTCACGCCGCTCGTTCCTTTTTTGGAATCCACGAGACCGTCATACGCTTTGTTGAATGTACAGTGATCGATCCAGACGCCGCTGCTTTCTTCCAGCGTAATGTAATCCCAGTCGTTTTTGTCGTAATCGCCCTTGGTCGACTCGTCCCACTCCCATAATTCATCGAATTCCAGATTGCGAATGACCACATTGGAGCTGCGTTTGATCGAGAATGCTGCATGTTTGATCTTGGACCCGTTGGCCGAAAAAATAGTTAGACCGTTAAAGCCGTCGATCGTCACCTTGCTGACGCCGGTCTGCTTCAACACGGGATGGGTCAGCGCATCGTTATGTTTGGCAAACGGGGATGTCTGCGCTGCGCTCGGAATTTCGTTCCAACCCAGATGGAGATCGTTCATGATCTCGACCACCTTGACGCCAGACCCTTTCTTGAGCGCTGCCTGCAGATCGGTCGCCGTATACACCTTCCGGTATTTGGCGGTATCCGATTCGCTCACGATGCCTCCGCCTGCATTGCCTTGGGAGAAGCCCGTCAGATTATAGTCGGCGTTTCCCGCCGCCTTCACATCCGACCCGCCTGCACCCAGAAGCGTGAAACCCAATGCAAGCGCCAGGGCTCCGCTGCACAACGTACGAATCTTGTTTTTCATAGAACGATGCCTCCCGATTCATAATGGAATGTGTTCGTTCGCCAGCCCTTTCCGGACCGCACGGACATGCTCCCAATGTAATTCGGGAAACCGGTTACGACAATAATCTCTGGATCACATTCATGTTTTTGAGGCGGAAAAGCGGCTGTGATCCACCTAAAGCAACCTCCCATCCTTCATGTTTAACCCTGCCTTGATCTAGTCTGAAATGCCTTCAGCATCAACAAGGTAAACCACCATCCTAATTTCCACCTCATTCAACCGCCATCTTCCAATTCCAACCTTTCCAGAATTCACGCGCTTAGTCGTAACGAGCCCTTATCCTGTTAGGGATGGGGATGCAAACGCTTATGGTCTTTGCACACCTTATACATGAATTTTGGGGTTTGGGCCTCTACACGATTTATGCATCCCAGGAACGCGAATGAGGGCGAAGCAAAGCATACATGCGCCATTCTTATGAACATAGCGCGAGTACGCTTCGCATCTCCCCCTGGAATCGTCAGATTTCCGCCAAATAAGACACCCCGGATTCGTGGTTCGTTGATTGTTGAGCTTTACCGCTTAATGGAACGCGTCCAGAATCCGCCATGGAACTGTTTCGGTTCCACTGTGATGACAAACGCCTTCGGATCGAGTGCCAAAATGGTCTGGTAGAGCAGCTTCTGGTTTTTGCGTTTAGCCAAAATCTCCATCACCAGCCGGTCCCCGTCCCTGCCGCTGCCAACCCATGAGGTTACTCCGTATCCCTTATCTCTTAACGCATTCGCCAGGCTTCCGTCCATCTGGTTGCAGATCACCTTCACCGTGACGTAGCCCAATGCAATCTTCTCCTCGATCCATGCCCCCAAGAGCACGCCAAGTCCATACCCCACCGCATAGACGATCAACGCCGCAGGCTGCTTCAAATAACTGAGCACGAGATTGAGCCCCAACACGTAAATGACGATTTCGCCCATGCTGATCAGAGCTGCGATGTACTTTTGACCTTTCAGCGTCAGGATCATCCGCAGCGTATATGCCGACACGTACACGATCTGTATCGCGAAAATGAACAACAATATTTTAAACAATCGCACATCCCTCTCTTTTCCGAACCTGGCGGGCAGCATGCGAGAAAGTACAACCTCGCTCCAACTCCGATTCGTTCTCTCGCCTGCATCTTCGTTCGACGCACCTTATCTTCATCATTGGACGTAAAGCACGAATTTTAAACGGGATGGACGAAATCTGCCCGGAAGGCATGAAAGTGCCGCAATGCGCGCGGCAGATTATGGACGTTCAGCGCCAAGAGGGAGGTTCAAGCTGCCGTCCGGAAGCCATCCCGGAGCTTGGCCGATAAAGCACCGTCCACAGCACAACATTGGCTACAAGCAATATGGCGAGATAGATCCAAATGCCTGCAGGCAAAGTACGCACCCATGCGTGCAGTCCCCACAGCAGGCCAATGACAGGCAAATACGCGAGAATGATCCATCCATCACTTTGCTGCGCCATGCTGAAGGACTGGGAGAATGGAGGCTGCTTCAGCAGCAGCTTGCCGGACGGCGGAATCAGCGCCAACGCGGTGAGCAGGATGACTATGAGATCAGGGACGATTCTCCACCCGAACGTCCAGCCGAACACGACGGCGTTAAGCAGATACATGGGCAGGAACATGTTGGTGGCGAACGCCTTCAGCGCCGCGCTGTACAATACCCCGTCATGTGCCAGCGGGGCTGCACGGAAGCTCCAGAATGCCTTGTAGTTCCCCGAAAATTTGAGCATGAGCACGACGGACATAATTAGAAACAACATGATATACATCGTATAGAACATCGAACTTTGCCTTAGCTCGCCCCACGACTCCGACTGCAAATAGGTGAGCCAGAACACGTAAGGCAGCACAAAGGATAAGCCGATGGAAGGATATACTTTGAGCTTGAATTCCCGTTCGTTCCGCATCATGTTCGCTGACAAGCGGAAGCAAGCCTGTTCTTCCCTAGAGCGGCACAACAATTGCGCGATGCGCCGATCCCAACGGCCACGCTTGCGCTTCGACGTTTGCCCGGAATGGGCCATTTTCTCCAGATAAAGCTCAAAGGACGGCATAAGCTTCACGTATGCAAACATGCCGATCATCGGGACAAGAACGCCCAGCGCGGTGAAGACGTAAATCCAAGCATTCCCGCCACCGCCTAACAACCATTCAAACGCAGACGCATACCACACCGGAGGGAGAAACATCTGCCACCAGTCTGGGGTATACACCATGTCTGTGTCGATGATGGAGAACGAGCGAATGACGAGCTGATATCCTACCGCGATGCTGATGGACAATGCGATTTGAACCGTGTTAATCATGTCCCTGAGCCTTTCCCCGTCCAGGAATCGCATCATGAACAAATAGACCAGGGATGTGCTTACGAGCACAAGCGATACCATCAGAATGAGCTCAACCAGAAAGATGACAAAAAAGATGATGCCATGTTTGACAAACGCAGCAACGAGCGGAGCGGCCGTCAAGGAACCGGTCAGGAGCAGCAAATACACGCCTGCATGGATGGCTCTTGCCAAGCCCACGGTTCGGGCGTTTACCGGTTTGGTCAAAATGATGTTGCGATCCCGGATATCCAGCAGCACCGCGGAAAAATCGGAAACCATCGACGTCATGATGATGAACATCAGCATCGCCGTCACGATGCTCATGGACAGGATGTAGGGGCCCATATCCCAGATCATGAAAGGCACCATAATGATGCCCATCAACGCATAGAACCACAGGGAACGAATGTACATATTGCCGTCCTTGTTTTCCTTGGCTGCCCTGGACCCCGACAAAATGGTCGGCACCCTGCGTCCATCCATCTGGAACTTCACCTGCAAAATCAGACGCAGCATGTCGTAATCGGCTCCCGTGCGTTCGACCAGGCCGCGAAATCGGTCCAAGATCTGCAACGAGCGAAAGTCCGGTCTCTCCACCATTCAGCCCACCTCCTGTACAATGGACACGAAACGCTCCGCAATCGTCTTATGTTCATTGAAACCCGTCAGCTGGTTGAATACTTCCTCCAGACTGCCCTCCTTGGACTGCTGCTGCAGCTCTCTGAACGTGCCGTCCGCCATGACGCGGCCTTCCTGAATGAGCACGATGCGGCTGCTGATCTTCTCTACCACATCCATAATGTGCGAGGAGTAGAAGATCGTCGTACCCTTGGCCGAGAGCTGAGCCATAATCTCCTTGAATACCATGACGCTGTTGGCATCCAGCCCGCTGAGCGGTTCATCCAGAAACAGCAGATCCGGATCATGCAGCAGCGCCGAGATTAACAGCACCTTTTGCCGCATGCCTTTGGAGAAGGATGAGATGCGCGAATGATAGGATTTCTCCAGTCCAAAACAGTCCATCAGCCGCTTCGCCTTATAGTCGGCCTCCTCGTACGGAATGCCGTACAGCTCGCCGGTAAACGTCAAATATTCCGCTGGTGTCAATTGTTCATACAGATCGGCCACTTCCGGCACGTAACCGATTCTGCGTTTGTATTCCACGCTGCCATCCTCTATATCTTGGCCAAAGATGCGGACCTTGCCCGAAAACCCCTGAACCAAACCAAGCATGATTTTGACGGTGGTGCTTTTTCCCGCGCCGTTGGGACCGATATACCCGATCATTTCTCCCCGATTTACCTCAAGATCAATGCCATTCAACACGTAACGCCCGCCATATCTCATGCGCAATCCTTCCATGGAAAGCACTTGTTGTTTATTCATTCGGTATTCCTTCCCTTCCATTTGTTATCTGCAATCCCACTATTTTACCACATTTAAGTGTTCAAAAAATGATACATTGTTCGCAATTCGTTTTCCTCCGCAGTTTCTACGATCGACAATGTGCCCCATCCATGCTTTGCAGCGCCGGTAGAACAGCAAAAAGACGCTTCCCCGGAAGCGCCTCCTCTGTTCAGGCACAGCAATGCCTTTTATAGATAAAATTATATCGTTGGATTTAATCCTCATCATCGAAGTCCTGATCGAACTTCAACACTTTGCCCGTGTCGGCGTCGACATCGACGTCTGCCTCGCCCTGATCCGTTCTCAGCTCGACTTCGTACACATAGCGGCCGTCGTCATGGTCCAGCTCCACTTTGGTCACTTTGCCGCCGCCCACTTGTTTCAACGCGATGCTCGATGCTTGGGCTGCCGTCAGCTTTACTTCTTTGGAACCCGCAGCAACCGTGCCTGTTGTGTAATCGTCGTCATTGTCGTCATTAAGCACGGCAACAATTTTCCCGGTGTATGCATCCAAACGCACAACCGCATCGTTGCCTTTCCGGTCGATTTCGACCTCATAGAACGTTTGGCCGTTTCTGCGCTCCAAGTCCACATCGTCCACTTTCCCTTCAACCGCCTTCAAGGCTGCTGCTTTGGCCTGCGCTGCCGTCAACAGCGTTTCCGTGCCCGTTTGAGTCGTCACTTGCGAAGTCGGCTTCGACGCCTGCTGCGCGGATTGTCCACCGATGCCGCTGCTTGCCGCCGCTACGGCCGTTCCGCTCAACAATACTGCCGCCGATATCGTGCCAATCCAAAGTTTACGTTTGTTCATCATCATCCATCATCTCCTCATGTCATGTTCTGATCTCGTCTACAAATACAGCTTAACCCTTAAGGATGAGAGAGCATGGAGAACAAGATTAGAATTTGATGAGAAAACGACAAACCGGTTCGCGCCCCGCTCAATCGTCTTCCTTATCCCACGTAACCGAGCGGATGTCGCCGGAGATGGCGTTGACCTGCACCGTAGCTTCACGGCCGTCTTCCAGATCGATGTCTACCAAGTAATAAGCAATGCCGTCGTCGGTGCTGCGCAGTTCGATGTCATCGACCTCCCCAGGCACCCTCGCCAAAGCTTTGCGTTCGGCTTCCTTTTCGGTCAAAATGTGAGCCGCACTCTCCCCATCCGACTTCCGATCGGACGGCTGCAGTTTTTTCGAGGACAGCACCTTCCCTTCATAAGGGTCGATCGTCAATTCCGCACGACTGTTGTCTGCCGCTTGGACCACGGCCGTGTATACGGGGCTGCCATCCTTCTCGATCAGTTCCAGCGATTCCAATTGTCCCACGGTCTGATTCGATAGCTCCGTTTTGACCTGCTCCCGGCTTAACAGAGGTTTCTCCTCCGATCGCTCGCCGGCTTCCAATCGTTTGATGGCTTGCACGGTTCCCGTTACCGCATCCAGCTGAATGTCATACAGTCCCGTTTCGGAGCGAAGCTGTATCATATAGGTACGGTCTTTCAGCGTGGAGCTGACGATTTCCCCGGGGTACTGCTTCAGTACCGATTGCGCAGCTGCCTCGGCGGTCAACGTTGCCCGTCCGGATTCCCAAGGTCGCCACCACACAGCCGTCCATACAACAACTGCCGCCACAACGAGGCTCCCCACGATCCAGCCTAGAGCACGCAGCCCGACAGTGCCCTTACGTCCGCCAACCTGCGGGATCTGATCTTGCTTCTTCATCCGGGAATGCTGTGATAGATAACCGTTATGGCTATTATGATCGTTATGGCTGTTGTGGCTGTTGTGGCTGTTATAGCCGTTATGCCCGTCCTCCATTCCATGTCCTCCTTCCGTGCTCTATGGGTATTATAAAAGGGAAGAATGAGAAATTCATGAGAACGGGACCTCCCGAGCTGCAGCCGGCAAAACGATGGACGCCTCAGTGCCTCGGCCGACACGGCTTGCAAGCTCGATTCGTGCACCTACCGCCTCGGCGATATCTTTCGCCAGCGAAAGGCCCAGCCCTGATCCGCTAATGCCTTCGCTGCGGGTTCTGGACTGTTCGACGCGATAGAAGCGGTCAAATACCTTGTCCAATTCTTCTTCGCGGATGCCGATCCCCCGGTCCACGATTCGGATCACGCAATCCCTTTTGCTTGCTTCGAGCCGGACAGCAATGTCATCCTCGCTATATTTGCGGGCATTATCCAACAGGATGAACAAAAGCTGTTTCAGCTTGCTTTCATCCGTAACTGCCCAGACGTTGTCTGGAGCTTCGCATGTCACTTTACGATGGTATGCCTCCCGAAAAGCCATGGCCGATTCCTGCACCAGTCGGGAAACATTCACCTTGTCCAGCCGCACATTCCACTGTTCGGGCTGCTTGGCCAGCTGCAGCAGTTGTTCGGTCATTTCCCGCATGCGGACCGCCTCCGACAGGATGGCATCTACCGCTTCCTCGAACACCTCCGGCTGCTCTTTGCCTCTCCGCTGCAGCAGGCTGGCATAGCTCTCGATAATGGTAAGCGGGGTCTTCAACTCATGCGATGCATCGGAAACGAACCGTTCCTGCCGTTCAAAGTTCGATTCCAGCAAATCCATCATTCGGTTGAACGTCTGGCCCATCGTGTTCAGTTCATCCTTTGAACCCGCTCCCAGCACCAGGCGTTTAAACTGGCCGCTCGACTGAATATCGCTCATGGTGTTCGTCATCTGTTGAATCGGCCGGGTCATTCGGTTGGCCAGAATCCGGCTGGCTGCGATGGCCGGGATCAACGCCACAACCGTGACGACGATCAGTACCGTGCGCAGCACTGCAAGGCGACTCTCCGTATCCGCAATGCTCTCGGTAACCTGCACGTTGACCACTTTGCCGTCCGGCCAAATCAAGGGCACGGACACCCACACGTAACCGGTCTGGTCGACGCGGATATATTCGGATTTTTTGGCGCTTTCGTATTTGTAGGGCTGCTTGCTCAGCTCCTCCTCGTTAAACGTCGTAACCGGTGGAGAACTGGTGCCGTCCTCGTTCACGATTCGCAGCATGCCGTTCAGCGGCGCATAAGCCCGAAGCAGATCGTCCGGCGGAATCGCATCCGCCGACTGGCGAACCCCGGACACAATCGATTCGGCCTCGGCCTCGATTCGTTTGATTTCATTATCCATGGACATCCATTCAAACACATAATAGATCGACAAATTCGCGGCGATTAGCAGCACGGCGAACAGGACGGAAGAGTACCCGTATATTTTGCTGCGCAGGCTCATATCGTTTCCTTGAGCACGTAACCCACGCCACGCACGGTATGGATCAAAGGCTGCGCGAAGCCGTTATCCACCTTTTTGCGCACATAGCGGATATAGACGTCCACCACGTTGGTATCGCCGTAATAGTCAAACCCCCAAACGGACTGTACGATCTGCTCGCGCGTCAGCACCTGGCGCTGGTTGCGCAGCAAATATACGAGCAGGTCGAACTCCCGCGGCGTCAATTCGATCGGCTTGCCGTTACGCAGCACTTCACGGGTTCCTTCGTTCAGCTTCAGGTCTGCCGCAGATAACCATCCGCTCTCCGGCTCCGCCATTCCGGCATCTGACACCTGACCGCCGTTTCCCGCCTCATTTGGTCCGCCCATCGAAGAAACCGCCGCCGCCGATGCCGCCGCGGCGCTTAACCTCAATGCCGCACGTACTCTCGCAAGCAATTCCTCAATGCGGAACGGCTTCGTAATATAATCGTTTGCCCCCAGGTCAAGGCCGGAAACCTTGTCTTCCACCGAATCCTTGGCGGTCAGCAGCAAGATTGGAATCGATGCATCCTTTGCCCGGATGCGCCGCAAAACCTCGATGCCGCTCAAACCAGGCAGCATAATGTCCAGCAGAATCAAATCCCACTGACCGCCTGCATATTTCTCCAACCCTTCCGTTCCGCTGCCAGCCTTTCCTACGCGGTATCCCTCATATTGCAGCTCAATTTCCAGCAGGCGCGCAATTTTCGGCTCGTCTTCAATGACCAGCACGGCTTCATCCATGCAGCTTTCCCCCTTAATCCACTTTCCAGCTCCCATATCCGATATGCGTGCTACAGCTTGCCCAATGCATCCTCAATGGCATCGTTTCCGGCCACAAGATCGAATGCCCTGCGATACGTCTTCTCTTCCTGCAAAGATGCCGCGATAACGCGGGCAACATCCTCGCGCGGGATGCTTCCCGGCTTCAAGTCCGTGCCAACGGCCACTTTGCCGGTGCCCGGCTCATTCTTTAATCCGCCCGGGCGAATGATCGTGTAGTTTAGTTCACTGTCCAACAACGCCCGATCCGCATAGTGCTTTGCCACATAATAGGGCTTGATGGCCTGGGACCATTTTTCCCGCTGATCCGCACCAAATGCGCTGACCATAATATATCGTTTGATTCCGCGTTCTTTCGCCGCTTCCATCGTTTTCACCGCTCCGTCCAGGTCGATCAGCAGCGTTTTGTCCGCTCCCGTGGAACCGCCAGAACCTGCCGTAAATACGACTGCATCGTGATCCTTCATCGCTTCGGCAAGCTCTTCCACGCTCCCCTCCAAATCGCCAATGACGACATGGGCGCCAAGCTGTTTCAACGATTCCGCTTGTTCAGCTTTTCGAACCATGGCGGTAACCCGGTGTGCTGCTTCTTTGGCCAGCAGTTCTACCAACAGTTTTCCGATCTGTCCGTTTGCTCCGATAACCAATATGTTCATCATAATACGCTCCTTCCGGTTATGGTGATATACGCCTTAATATACCATAACCAACCGTGGCTTTTATAACCGCTGAACAGCGCCCACTTTCTACTTGAACCAACGACGAAATAATCAAAAAGGCGCTCCCGAGGAGAGCGCCCTGTTGCATTGCTACGGTTATTAGTACGCCAGTGCGAACAAACCGTGAATATGGGACAAGTAACGGATGTTACTTGCTTCTTTCATCATTGTTGCAGGCAGGCCTTTCAGGCGAGTCTGGTTGCCGCCGATCATGCCGACAGCGTCTTTGCGACCCAAGCTTCCCAGTGTTCCGGAGAATACCGGCGTGAAGCTTTCCATTGCGCCACCTTTGAACATTACGCCCAGGTTGTGACCGATGGTTTCACCCATTTGCCAAGCCAGTTGTGCTGTTGGAGGGTAAGGACGAGCACCTTCGCTAGGGAAGACCACTGCGCTGTCGCCGGCAACAAACACGTCTTTGTGGGATGTGGATTGCAGAACTTCCGTAACTTTCGCACGGCCGCGATCCACTTCGATTCCGCTGTTGGCAACAACTGCATTACCTTGGACTCCGCCTGTCCATACAAGCGTATTCGTAGGAATGGAGCTGCCGTCTTTCAGCATTACTTCGTTTTCTTTCATTTCGGTGATCGCAACGCCGATAATGAAGTTTACGCCGCGTTTTTCCAAGCTTGTTTTTGCACGCTCAACCAGCTCTGGCGGGAAACCGGCCAGAATGGAAGGACCTGCTTCGACCGTGTAGAGGGAGATATCTTTGAAATCGATACCTTTCTCTTGGCATACGCCTGGCAGAAGGTCAGCGAATTCGCCGACAAGCTCGATACCCGTCAAGCCGCCGCCACCGATAACAAACGTAGCGTCTGCTTTGTTGCCGGATTGTTTGTAAGCATCCAGACGCGCTTCAACGTGTGCACGGATGCGGTTTGCGTCGTCAACGGATTTGAGCGTGAAGCTGTGCTCTTGCAATCCAGGAATTCCGAAGAATGCCGTTTCGCTGCCCAGGGCAACGACGAGTGCATCGTAAGAGTATGTGGAACCGCTAGCCATCAGCACTTTTTTCTCGTCAGGTTTGATGCTGTCCACCGTATCGATTTTCAGGTTCACGTCTTTGCCGCGCAGCAATTTCTCCAATGGAAGGGCAACCGCCTTTTCGGCGATGCTTCCGGCCGCAAGACGGTGCAGCTCCGTAATGATTTGGTGCGTAGGGAAACGGTTAACGACCGTAATAGTCGCTTCTTCCGGGGTCAAGTATTTGCGCGCAGTCAGCGCAGTCAACAAACCGCCGTAGCCGCCGCCCAAGATCAAGATTTGCTTCGACATATCCATCCTCCGTTCTTTCTAATCTTAACGCTGTTGTTGACGCTCGTTCAGAACACTCAGGAAAGCTTGAGCGAAACGAAGCGATTTTTGTACGTTTGGATCTTTCAGCATTTTAAGCATACCGAACAGACCGACCGTCGATTGGTCGACTTGTGCACGATCTCCTGCTTCGATGGCAGCGGAAGCTACACCTTTTGCAGTGTTCACTACAGGCTTGGCGAATTCGCCCATTGCGCTCATCGTATCGCTGATCAGAACCTTGTCCGTGGCGATGCTTTGTGCGAAATCGTAAGCTTTGGTCATTACCGTAACCATTTCAGCCAGTTTAGGCAGGTTCTCTACCAGTACGGTAAGGGACTCCTGTACCTCAGGCTTCATCAGTTGATCCAGCACGTCCAGGGACTGTTGCTGGTCGGCGCCTTCTGTTACCGGCACCTCTTGTTGAGTAGGCGATTGTGACATAAGAGAAAGTCCTCCTTTACTTTGGGATAGAAGTCCGCGACTTTCATGATGCCTGTCAATCAGAGCCGAACCAGGAATACAAACGATACAATACCAATGTACCAAATTTCACACAATAGAAAGAGCGCAGCCCTTTGGCCACTCTCACATTATGCATTGTATTTAGGTCAGCATTTTGCATCCTTTCTCTCCAAACGTGGATGGACGCAAAATACATAGGTCTATTGCGGACAACAAGTGTTGACACACAAAACGACAAGCAGGCCGAAATCGAACTCTATATCCTTATATTACACCTCTTGCACATGAACATGAAAAAGAAATTTTTTACACTTGTGAAGATATTGTGAACATTGTAACAAATCCGATTTTTTTGTCAAGTATTGCGGCTCGCCGGGCGGTCCATTTACTTCCATATGCTGCCTTTCACCCTACCATATATGGTATTAGGACAAGCTCCTACATGACCATATGTACGAAGCATCACATCGGTCACGATTTTTTTTAGCCTGATAAGAAGCCCTTCTTCCAAAATCATGGTTTTTCATGCAACGAAATGCGTCACTGTGGTTATTATGCAGCGCGCCTTGCCCGCTTATTCTTCGAAGTTTCCAACAACGTCTCTCCAGGCAGAAATAAGGAATGACACGGCGTGCAATCCTTATGCCAATGAAATGAATAATCGAGGTCCCTGCGTCAGCTGTTTCGCCCGCCATTCCGCCACCATGTTCTCCAATACAGCGATGGCGGACCTTTCAAGCGCCTCAACCTGGTCAAGCAGCCTCATCGCCTGATTCGCGTTCATTTCGTCATTCGGGCGTCCGCCCTCAGGAAAAGGAAACAGGCTTGCAAGCCCATCCAGCCTGTCGGTCATCGTGCGGTAGATTCCCTCTGCATCCAGGCAGAGGGCACTGAAGTCGGCATATTCTGGTTCACTCGCCCACTTTTCGGATAGCGTTTTGAGATATTCAGCCGCATAATACCGCGCATCCTGCAGAACGGCCAGATTATAGGCATTGCCATTGGGTTCGATCCGCCCGCAGCGAAAAGCGTTCCGCCAGGCTTCATAAGCCTCCAGACCGCTAACCGTATCCTGCAAAGCATAAGGGTCCTCTCCGCGGTAGTGAGCCAATGCAGCTTCCAGGGCCCCGCCTACGTCCAAAATTCCATTCGAGCCCGCGGCATCGGCCGCCAGCACGAAAATTTCCTGGTTCAATCCACGCCCCAAATGGTCGACCGGATAAATGCCAGCACGAATGTAATCCGCGCCATATAAAGTATGATTTGAACTGTTATATCCATAGATGAGCCCGAACTCCGGAATATTCAAATCCCAGACAACGGCTGGAACACCACGGTCAATCGAGTAGTGGATCAAGGAAACGGCACTGGCCAACCGCTGGTCCAGGGGCCTTTTTTCCTTCGCTTTGCCTTCGCGCAGCGCCGGATCAAGCAGGTTGGCATTGAGTCCCGCTCCGGTTCCCACCCCCTCGACGGAATGTGAAGGAAACCCCATGAAGCGTAAGGCTCGCGATAGCACTTCTTTGAAATTATATGCGGTTGGACCGGCGATATGGATATCCTGCGGGAAAAGTGTCAATCGAAATGCCAGTCCGCTCATCCCCATCACCGTGGGCAAGGACAAGGCTGAGCCGGTGTACAGCAGCATTTCATGCAGCGTTTCAGCGGCTGAGCTCCAGGATTGCGGGCTGCGAAAGAACCCAGGCTCACGCAAAATGACCTGTTTGCTGCCATAAGGCGCCCGTTCGGCCAGTACATCGTTTAACGAAAGACGGATATGGCGCTGAGCCAGCTTTTTGCGCCCCCGGGACAACAGCTGATACGTGTTGGCGAGAGTGAGGTCCAACGCGGCAGCAATCTCTTGCGGTGAACGCTCCTCCATAAGATAAGCATGCATGACGCCGCGTTCCTTGCCGCTCAGTCCATGAAGCAGTTCGTGAAACCGTCTGAGCTGCTCGCGCTCTGCAAGCCTTTGCTCCGGGTCGGCATCGCCGCTGGTGATGACAAACGAATCGCAATTCGCCCCGTCCCCCCTCCCGTTCCTGTTCCAACAGTGCGGGGGAGCGCCCTCATTGGGCAGGAAGGCCTCCGTTAATGCCGACAAACTGTACTCCTTCTGCCGATCCTGCCGCCGCATCCGGGAGTACGCCTGATTTCGCACGATGCGCTGTACCCAGGCCGAGAACCGTTCCGCATCCTGAAGCTGCTCCAGATAGACAAAAGCCCGAATCAACGACTCCTGCAAAATATCCTCAGCGAGATATGCATCCCTCACCAGGGAACGCGCATAGCCGAATAGCCGGACCCGGTAACGTCGCACCAGCTCTTCGAATGCAGCCGAATCGCCAGATTTCGCCTGCTTGATGAGAACAATATCCTCAAGCACGGATAATTCTGTACACTGCGCATGCGCTTCCCTGTCCAAATGATCCATGGATCGCTTCAGCGTAGATTTGTTCACGTCGATTCTCTCCTTCCCAAGATGCATGTTTCAGACTGGATACAGCAAGGCTACAGCTGAAGCAGAGCCTCTTCGATGGCAGCCTCCGTCTCGGCCAGTGCTTCCATCGCATCTGCCGCCGCTTGCCAGTGACGGGCAGCAAGGCGGGATTGACACTCGCCAAACTGTCGGGATTGTTTGTACTTCAAGCCCGATAGCTGACCATGATTATTTTTGAAAAAGGAGCCGTAATCATGGGCCCGCCGCGCACCGACAGGCAGGGCAAAATATACGTAATGACTCCATTCGTCCATATCAATCGCGCCATCACGGATCTGGTTTGCCTTATGCAGTATTGCCTGTTTTCCTGTCCGCCCGGATTCCGCGGCCTTGGTCTGATACTGATTTTGCATCGTTTCCCTGAACCAGCTCAGCACGCGCTGATGCAGTTCCTTGACGTCAAGTTGCTCAACCCGCTCAGGGCCTGACCAAAAACGATAGGCACCCGGACTCCAAGGAAATACGCCTCCCTTCCATGCCTCGTTCAGCTGTTCCAGTGTCAGGCAGACATAAGGAAAGCCTGCGGGGTCATGGAGCCAGACTTCATGCTCTCGTATCTCCAGCGCCAGCACATAATGGTCGCACCCGCCAAGATTGTTATGGTTCGGGTTATACACCAGTTTGCCCATATCCAGAGGCCCAAGCATAACCGGGCCTTGATCCAGCGCCTCCCTTAGCTCATACAGAGGTAGTGCAGTGCCCTCCTCCTGTACCCGATGCTGCACGCGGAAGCCCAGCAGTTCCATCGCCCTCGTGATGCCCGAATCCGGAGTTTCGGAGCAATTGTCAAAAAAGAGCAATCCACTGGGTATCAGATGCGCTCCCAGCGAGAAACCACTGGCCACTTCGAGCAGTCCCGGCTCAATGGTCTCTCCCTTGGCCGCCAGCATCATGGCTGCCGAGTTGGCGTAGCAGTACGCTCCATTTCCGATATATGCATTCATATCATACCATCCTCCCTTGAAGTTGAAGAAGCACCGCCATTCAGTGCCTATACTTGATTGACTCCGGAAGGGATCGATTTCTGACAGCTTTCTCAACAAAAAGACGTACGAAGTGAAGAAAGGTTTCCACGCTCGGCGTTTAAAACATGCGCATCCCGGTTAATAAAGGACTACACTTCCGATGAAGGAGATGATCGACATGAGCAATTCGGCTAGCGACAAGATCAAGGCAGGCGTGAACAAAGCCAAGGGCGAGATCAAGGACCAGGTCGGCAATGCAACGGATGACAAATCCCTTCAGGCAGAAGGCAAGATGGACAAAGCCAAAGGGGCGGTCCAAGACAAAATTGCCGATGTAAAAAAACATCACTAACCGTTCGCCAAGAGGGCGATATCTAATCGTTGCGATTCATCCAACAACAGGATGAGGGCATCCCGGTCCGTTACTACACGTTTTTCGTCCGTAAGTACGGTGCGGACACGTTAAAAAGCCAAGGAAGGCGTTCGGATCCATCGACCCTTCCCTGGCTTTTTTGCTTTTGTCAGACGGCAACAACTCCGTATCTCGCCATATCCACAAGAAAATCGCGGTTCTCTCTGGAGCAACCATACTGCTTTGCGAACTGTCGCACCCAATCCTTATGTGTTTCATACCAAACGAATGTCCGCTCGAGACCTTCTTCAAGCGTCGTTTGCGGCTCCCAGCCCAGTTCGGCACGCAGCTTGCCGGAATCGATAACCAGGCTTGACCCTCGGGAATTGGTCGGCTCTTCTTCAGACAGGTTTACCCGTCCTGACGGTTTCAAATTTTGAAGTTCCCGTCCGATCTCTTGCATGGTTGTGCCCACGCCCGAAGAAATATTGTAGACATGGCGCTCCCGCCCATGATGGAGAATCAATTCGATGGCACGCAGCGCATCTTCTATATACAGGAAATCCCGGACGGCAGAACCCTGTATATCCAAAGGAAGGCCGGCGATCATTCTGGCCATGTTGCGGGGCACGACCCGGTCAGGCAATTGCCACGGCCCGTAGAGGTTGGTGAGTCGAAAGACTTTTACGGAAAGCCCGTAACATTGGGCATAGGATTGAGCCAGCATTTCGCAGGCTACCTTGGAGGCGGAATAAGGGGATACCGGCGCATACTCATCCGATTCGCGATATACCTTCCCATGCTGCCCGCCATACACTTCAACGGAAGAAGCAAGGATAACCGGAATGCGATGATCGGCTGCGTGCTGCAGAACGGACTGAGTGCTTGCCGTATTGTTTTGAAACACTTCAACGGGCCGGTGGTACGAGTAATCGACATGAGGCATTGCCGCAAGATGAATGATGCAATCTGTGTTTTCAGGCCATTTCAAACCGCCGCTTATCAGATTATGAGCGATAAGATGCATCGTTGAACTGTTCGATCCCATGGAGAATCGCTGGCAATAATCATCGAGATCGATCAAAGTAAGGCCATGTCCCCGCTCCGCCAAATAACGAGCGAGATTGAATCCAACAAATCCAGAAGCACCTGTAATGACAATGTTCACCAGTTCATCCCTCCTAGGCCATCATTGTATGCTTGAATCGTACATGCAATGATTATACCTCAAAATGATACAATTCGTATCGTTTTTTCATGCGTTTTCAGGGTTCTTTGTCCGCAGCGTCGGGAATGGGTAATACTTAGTGAGGTGATGCATACATGAACTCAAAAGAGGCTGACGTGGATACCCTGTATCTCAAGGATGACGGGATCATTCCAAACAATCCCATTTTGCCTGTTCTGCTGTACCGGCATGTTTGGGCAGCCCAACCGGTTGAAGCCGAACATCTCCTGAACAGGAACGGTTGGGGAAATAGCTGGACCAACGGCGTATTTGATTTTCACCACTACCATAGCAATACGCACGAAGCGCTTGCGGTCATCCAAGGATCGGCAAAGCTCTTGCTCGGCGGAGAGCATGGGCAGCCCGTTTGGGTTGAAGCAGGGGATGTCATCGTGCTGCCTGCCGGAACAGGCCACAAACGCATGGAAAAAAGCCCTGACTTTCGCATCGTCGGGGCTTATCCGGAAGGAATGAACTACAATCTTAAGACTGGCGAACGATCTGAACGACCAGCGGTGCTGCATGAAATTCGGGAAGTGCCCTTGCCTCTTACCGACCCCGTGTACGGCAGTGGGGGCCCGCTGGTAGAGCATTGGGGCAAATTGCGGGGATAGAGGCCGCAAGCAGCCGGCATGGCGCGCGACCTCCATTGTTTAGGGGATATCCCCTCAGGAGGAAATCGACTCGCCTGCCGGTGGATCCAGCTTGCTTACATCCTCGCGTTCGGAAGAACGGGTAAAGTGGCGTTCCAGCTTGCGGCTGGCCCACAGCGAAATCGCAATGAACAGCAGTACGCCCAGCCAGCGCACGGGATGCTCAAGGAACTGTTCCACGTTTGAACCGATATATGTCACGCAGAAGATCATGATCGCTTTCCCCAGCCCGACTGCCACCAAAAAAGAGGCCAGTCTCATTCTTGCGATACCTGCAGCCACATTAATGATGACAAACGGACCCACCGGGAAGATGCTTAGCAAAAACACATATCCCATGGCATTGCGCCGGATCCATACCATGCTTCGCTGTACGCGCGGTTTGTTGGACCAGCGTTCCACGAACCTGGATTTGCCGACTTCCCTGACCAGCAGGAACGTCACCGTGCAGCCCAGCACGATTCCGATCCATGAATACAGGAATCCGGCCCACAATCCGTACACGGCTCCGTTTATCCCCACGATCAGCAAGGTCGGCAACGGCGGCACGAACGACTTCATAAATGTCAGCAAAATGCCCGGCAATGGTCCGAGCGAGCGAAACTTCTCCATCCAGAACCGGATGTTCTCTTCCGTGATGTACGACATGATGTCCAAGGTCGTCAGAGTCATGCTCTCCCTCCATCCGTCAGTATTCAAACCTTTATTCGAAGGCGTTGATTCTCATAAATGCGCTCACCCAAGTATAACGTAGAAGCCAGTCCCGAATGGATGTTAATTTGATGAAATTTTAGCTTCTCGGCGTGTTTACGCCCGGCATTAGCGAACCGTTTTTTTATGTACTTGCTGTTTAGACAAAAAAAGAGCCTAATGGCCCTTTTCTCATTCCATGATCACATTCATTTCTTCCTCTATCGTGTTCATCTCATCCTGTATCGCGTTCATCTCTTCCTGATGGGCTGCATTCCATTCGGGTATGCCGGAGCGCATGAACTCGTCCGCATCCATCGCCGCCTTGGACTGGTTGCACAGATTGCAGGCGCACACGCAGTTCATCGGCGTGGTATGACCGCCCTTGGCCCGAGGGAGAAGGTGATCGATCGTGTCTCCATAGGAACCACAGAAATAACAGGTATATCTGTCACGATTCAGAATATATCGCTTGAAGTCCTTGTTGCTGAACAATCGGCGAATCGTATATCGATTGACAACGACGGCGGCCTTCTCCTTCACGAGCGTTACCGCAAGCTCCATCTCGACTTCCTGATGCCAGCGCCGCCCCTTGTCCGTCTTGCCGCGCATGCGTACCAAGCCCTGCCTGTTCGTACGCAAAAACGAAGGGTCTTCCGGGTCCAATACCGAAGGTTTCGCCGCAGCATGGCGACGCGGACGACCATCCGCGACGGCACTTCGGTTGCGATTGGCATGGGCAGCTGCCGGACGTTTGACGTCACTCGCATCTGCCGATTCCTTTCGTGCGGGGGATGCTTCTTGACGCCCGCTCTCCGCCCGGACCAACGGGCGTGTGCCTGCCTCATCCCCTGCAGACTGTTCGGCTATCGCCTGCAGTTCCGGACGTTTGCTTTTGCGTTTGCGCCTTCTCCGCTTTCGTTTGACGGTTGCGGAATCAGCAGCAACAGCAGCTGCAGGTATGCTTGCCGTCCCGGAATCGGGTTCGGTTGCGAGACCTTCCGTGATAACCGGCGATCGTGCAGGCTTCGGAGATGCAGCTGTTGCACTGTCGAAAGCTGCGGTTTTGGCACGTTTTTTTCGCGGTTTGCCGATGCCGGACGCGCCCGATAAATCCTTGGTCTCAGATGAAGCTCGCCCTTCGTCTCGAGCCTGAATCGCTGCGGCATCCACACTTCTCTGCCCTGACCATGCCGGTCCGCTTGCCAGCCCGGCCATCGGCTCACCCTTATTCGCGCCAAGTTGGCGACAATTGCGGCAGGCCCCGCGTCTGGAGCCGGCACCAGCCCTTTTTCCGGTTCTGCGCCGAAAAGCGGACAACGGGTAGGTATGTCCGCAATATGTACATGTTTTCGTCTGTCTGGCCTCATGTTCTGTCATGCTGTTCCGGAAAGGGGCTGTGCCCATCTCCATGATGTCACCTCGATTCCGTATGAATCCGGTTTCTTTCCATTGTATCACATCCGATAAGAAAACCTCTAACGGAGGCATTCAGGGAGTCAGACTGCTTTTCGAAGACGGATCGGATTAAGATTGCATCGTTAAGCCCTGCCGAACGGTCTAATTCCGGCAATCCTTATACCAGCACTCCTGTGCGATTTCCGGACCGTTCTCCGTTCCGTTTCCCTGCGCTCGTCCGCATTCGCGCAATATATGTTCCACATACTCAAGTATATCTTCGACTGCTTTTCCGCATTGTTCGCATGTCTTCATTCGAATCACCTTATTTCCAAAATTGGTTTCATGTCCACACCCTTCTTACCCATTATACACCAGAACGAAACACCTGTTCTCATTTTTTTCAAAAAAGGCTGTACAAAGCGTAAACAAAAAAACCGTATCCCTAACCCTAAGGTCGACAAGGATACGGTTTATTATTCCATGCAGGATAGACGTTAACGAACGTCCACCTGTCCCGGATTGCTTTGAGGTACCAAACGCGGTTTGGGCTTCGGCAGATTTCCGAAAATGACCCAAGCGAACGGGATGAACCTCGCTGTCAGGGCTACCACGATCCACGAGGCAACGAGTGCGATGCCGAAACCTCCCGCATACCACAGATGCACCAGCCAAGATGTTCCCGTTTGCGGCGGAAACTCGCGATAGACCAGCAGGAAGAACGGATGAATCAGGTAGATGCCGAACGACAAAGCCCCAAGCGAGCTCAGCGGCTTCACGAGGAATTTCGGACCCTTGCGGTACAGCAGGTAAGAAATCTGGATGAGCACCAGCGCGCAGGCAAAGGTGTGCACATTCCACAACAGCTCATAATACAGCGTATTGTACGTAGCTATTTTCATGCGAAGCAGATAGTAGATGTATACATGGCCAAGACCTGCCCCGATCCATACAATCCATAAGGCAATCCATGAAGCTACGCGGCCTGTGGTCGCATTTTCGCGGCTAACGATAAACCACTGCTTGATCTTCGGAAAATACACCCCGATGAATGCTCCTAGCATGAAGTAGGAGAAGTAAGAGAATGCCCAGCTTCCTTTGTTCGGTACCTGGAATCCGTATTTGTTGCTTACGATGAAGGCCCATTGAATAAGCAGCCCGATCGGCACGGACCATTTAACGACGGCGGGATATTTCTTGAGCAGCCATAATACCAACGGAAAGAGCAGGTAAAACTGCATGTTGATAAACACGAAGTACAAGTGCGTGTAAGCTTTGCCCGTAAACAACTTGCTGATGAAGCTGATGGCCGATTCCCCGAACGGACGCCCCTGATAATGCGTAACGTGAAGAATCACGAAGTAGAACAGGGAGAACAGGAAATAAGGCAGCAAGATATACACGAACCGTTTCTTGTAGAAGTTACCGATCAACTTCTTGTCGAGCGGACGGGAATAATAGTTATAGAACAGCACAAAGCTGCTCAGAAAAATAAAAGAAGGCGTACCATACTTCATGAAAATGTTAATGAAATTGTACAACCAGTAGTATCCCGATTCCGTCATGTCAACAGTGGCATATGAAGTCGAGTGCACGCACAGAACGCCGATAATGGCCATGGCGCGGACCAGATTCAACTCCGGTATTCGTTCTCTTTTGATCGTTTCTGTCATGTTTTGCGTTTCTCCTTAATTATTTCGTCAATAACGTATTGCGATAATCTCAATCTCTATTAAAAGGCATATAGCTTAATAAGGGTAGTCCAACTTCTTAAAAATTCCTGAATTTTCAACTTTTTTGCCATCATTAAACTTCACCAAATGCAAAAAAGACCGCAACGACGCGGTCTGGAGGAATAAAGCGGAATCAACCTGTATGCCAAAAAAATTATTGGCTGACGGGGATGAATATGGAAAACTCAGGTTCAGGATCGTACGGGTCCTGATCCATCGGGTACACCTCATAATGGGTAAACGGCTCGTTCAACGCTTTGAAGCCTTGTTGCTCGATCCAGGCATAAATATGGTTGTAGGATGCCTCGATGCTCTGTCCTTTGACATGACTGCATCTGGCATAGGTCTGTGCAGGTACATCCATGCGCAGCATGCCTTCGGGAACCGAAGCCTCTTGTTCCGCTTCAACCTCGACAGCGACAAGATGCGAAAAATGAGTTTCCGTCATATGATAGGACAGACCTAGCAGTTCCTTTGGATGGAGAACACCTTCAATTTCCGGCAATCGCCGTTTGAATTCCAGCTGCACAGCTCGAATGCCACCGGCACCCGCCTCCGCAAATGTTCCCTCCCACTTCAATCCGATGACTACCGCGGCATCCTTATGCAGAAGCATCGCTTCGTTGACCTGATTCATCGTTCTCCTCACCCTTTCAACATTGGTTCTTGTTCACGCATGCTGTCTTTGTTGTCGCTAGTCTGACTCTATTTTATACTAATATAATGACAAATTCTGTCACAATAAAAAACATTTCTTCTTAAGGAGCGACCGGTATCATGACCAAAACCCAGCGCTTGATCGAACTGATGATGCGGGTATATGAGAAACGAACCTTTACCGTGGAAGACATGGCCTCCGAGTTCGGCGTATCCTATCGGACTATGCTGCGGTATTTGCACGAGCTCAGCGGCATGGGGGTACCTTTGTATGCAGAAGCCGGCAGGGCCGGAGGGTATTCCTTGCTGCCCTCTGCTGCACGAAAAGTAATCATGACCGATTCCATACAGCCGGCCGCCGATCCATTCCGGCGCGTATTACGTCCCGAGATCCACATTGTCGGCATCGAGTTCCAAGCCCCCTTCACAGCCGTGTATATGGCAAAGGTCATGATCCCCAGGTTATGGTCGGAACTGGAGCGCAGGCGGCATGAAATCGTTCGTCAAAAGCAAGCAGGGAACAGTACGGGCGTTACGCTGAGCCGTTCAAAGATATATCGTTACGTGGCCGGGGTGGAGGTGTCGCACCTTCACGAAATACCGCAGGGTATGGTCGGCTTGACCCTTCCTGCGTGCGAATATGCCGTTTACACCCACCAGGGCGGCTCCGACCGGGCTGAAACCGATCAAACCTTCTTATGGTTGGCAGAAAAGCTGAGGCAACGCGGGTTGGAGCCGAACATGACAGCTTACTCGTTGGAATCAAGGCATTACGGCGATGCGCAGACCATGGACATTTACATCCCCTTACTCGATAACGCTGCAGAAGGCGTAAGCCCATAATCCGTTCATAAACCTCGTTAGCTCCCTGCCGCGAAGTCTAAGGTTCATATAAAATACAAAAACCACAGGATTCTCCCGGCATTCCGTCGGAGCATCGCTGCGGCTTTTGACATGCTGTCGTTCTAATCGGAATCAGGCGTGGCCTTCCACGACCCGACCGAGCTTCTGTACAATTCCAGTCCAGCCCTGAGACATTTTCTCTCGTACGATGGCGTGAGCCTGCCCAAACTCGGTCAGCTTGTCCGCATCCCAGCCGTCGTGAATCAACGTGAAGTCCGTGTTCTCCCCATGCGCTTCAAGCTCGAAGGTCAGCGTCCAATCTTTCCCCCAACGAAAAGAGAGCTTATGCAGCGGCTGCACTTCGGTGACCTCACAAGGGGATTGGCCAAATGGTCCTGCCTCCAAAATGAACTTGTGGCCCACCACAGGCTCCAAGTTGCTGGGCATGAACCAGGAAGCCATGCCTTCGGACGTGGACACGATATTCCATACCTTCTCCGCAGGGGCCTGCAGCGTGAGTTGTTGCCGGATTGCCGGCAATGCACTTGATGATTCCATATCTTCGCCTCCTTGGCAAGGTTATTGTTCTCTGTACACTTTGTTTCAAACGTTGCTCCTACCACTATATCCGGGGATCGTGCAAATATGCAAATAAGCCGGTGCATGGCATCTCCATGCATCGGCCCGGCCTCAATCAGTATCCACGCGTATATTGCTGCGCAATGGCTGCCTGCTTGACGTCCGCACCCAACTTCAGTGCGGCATGGTTGGCCCAATACGGATCACGCAGCATGCCTCTGCCTACCGCCACGAGGTCGGCATCGCCGTTGCCGATCACAGCTTGAGCAAGGGAGGCGTCATCCAGCAAACCCACGGCAATGACCGGGACGCCGAGTTCATCTCGGAAACGGCGGGCAAACGGAACCTGGTACCCGGGATAATTGCCCGGCTTCCGCGTTCCAGACGGGCCCTCGCCGCCGGAACTGATGTGGAACATGTCGACGCCCGCTTCCTTATATGTCCGTGAAATGTCGAGGGTATGTTCGATATCGTAGCCTCCGTCGGCGTATTCCACGGCGGAAATGCGCATAATAAGCGGCATGGTATCCGGCATCACCTTTTTAGCCGCACGAATGATTTCGCAGCCGAAGCGCGACAAATCTTTACCGTATTCGTCCTCGCGATGATTCATCAGCTTGGAATGGAATTGGTGGATCAGGTATCCGTGCGCCCCGTGAAGCTCAATCGCGTCTACACCCGCTTGAACTGCTCGCCGTACGCCGTCCGCGAATTTTTGCACCATGGCCTGAACCTCTTCCATGCTCAGCGCACGTGGAGTCTTGAAGTTTTCGCCAGGGAACGTCACTACGGAAGGAGCCACCGGCTGTTTGGCATCCTCTGCTTTTCGCCCTGCATGCGCGATCTGGATCGCCACTTTGGAGCCATATGCATGCATTCCATTCACAAGCTTGGCAAAAGCGGGAATATGCTCATCGGACCAAATGCCCAGGTCATTGTCGGTAATGCGCCCGTCCGGTTCCACATCGGTCATCTCAATGACGATCAGGCCGGTTCCCCCAACCGCCCGGCTCACGTAGTGAACGTGGTGCCAATCGTTGGGAATGCCGTCTTTCGCCGTTACGGAGTACTGGCACATCGGTGCCATGACCACGCGATTATTCAACTCGAGCCCCTTAAAGCGATATGGCGAAAACAAAGATTCTGTCATTTTCTCATCATCTCCTAAGTAAATCGTTATTTATTTCAATGTCCTGAAACACGATCGGAAAACAACCCATTCGTCATTCAATATCTTATTATGAGCCTGATCAGCATAATTACAAGTACGGACATTTTTTACCGCTCTACTCTTTTTATACTTAACCCGGCCCGCGCGAACCCCATCCAAAACATGGTATGATATTTGCAAACCGTTCTGAAGGAGTGATACGGATGAAAGATATTTTAATCCAAAGACTGACCACCTATGCCCAAATGGACACCCAATCCGACGAAAATAGCGAAACCTGCCCTTCCACGCCAGGCCAATTGGAGCTCGGCAAACATCTGGTCGAAGAATGCAAAGCCATCGGTCTGCAAGACGTCACCATGGACGAGAACGGTTATGTCATGGCAACGCTGCCTTCCAACACGGATAAGGACATCCCGGTCATCGGCTTTCTCGCCCACCTGGACACCGCAACTGACTTTACGGGCAAAAACGTCAAACCGCAAATCCTTGAAAATTACGATGGACAAGACATCGTCCTTAATGAAGAATTGGACGTTGTTCTGTCCGTCGCCGAGTTCCCTGAGCTGCATGAATACAAGGGGCATACATTGATGACGACGGACGGCACCACGCTGCTCGGCGCGGATAACAAAGCAGGCATCGCCGAAATCATGACGGCCATGGCTTATCTGATCGAGCATCCGGAGATCAAACACGGGAAGATCCGCGTTGCCTTCACGCCGGACGAGGAGATCGGTCGGGGACCGCACCGCTTCGATGTGGCAGCATTCGGGGCCAAGTACGCATATACGGTCGACGGCGGTCCGCTTGGAGAATTGGAGTACGAGAGCTTTAACGCCGCAGCCGCCAAAATTACGATTCGCGGCACCAACGTGCACCCCGGAACGGCAAAAGGCAAGATGGTGAACTCGGCCAAAATCGCGATGGAGCTGAACAGCCGTCTGCCGATCAAAGAGGCCCCCGAGTTTACGGAAGGCTACGAAGGTTTCTATCATTTGTTATCGATTGAAGGAGACGTGGAGCAGACCCGAATGAGTTACATTATCCGGGACTTTGACCGCAACAGCTTTGAAGCCCGCAAATCCACGATGCAAACGATTGTGGCCGAACTGAAAACCAAATATGGCGAAAAGATTGTCAATCTCGAACTCAAGGACCAGTATTTCAATATGCGGGAAAAGATCGAGCCTGTGAAGCATATCGTGGATATTGCCCATGAAGCGATGACGCGGCTGGACATCGAACCCGTCATTCGTCCGATTCGTGGCGGAACGGACGGATCGCAGCTCTCCTATATGGGCATGCCTACGCCGAACATCTTTACCGGGGGAGAGAACTATCACGGCAAATTCGAATACATCTCGGTCGACAATATGGTTAAAGCAACGAAGGTTATTATTGAAATAGCGAAGCTGTTCGAGGAACAAGACGCGAAGTAAACAACGTCCTTCACTTTCTCGGCAGTGCACGCCTCACGCCGCATGCCAGCTAGCAAGTCAACGCAACCTGCAAAGAGCACCCTCAGCAACGATCGGGGGTGCTTTTATGCATGGGCATCGCTCACGTTGCTCCCGTTTATCCGTTTCGGACCATTATTCGTACATGTTCCCCCCGGCGATTTCCCGCAGCTGCTCAACATCCCGAACCACGATCTTTTTCTGTTCTTTGCGGATGATGTCCCGCTCGCACAGATCCGAAATGACGCGGTTTAAATGTCTGTAGCTCGTACCTAACAGATCGGCAAGCTCCGTCAAACGGGAGGTCTGGATCTCCTCATTGACTTGTCCCCCTTGCTCCATCGTGGATAACATGTAACTGGCAAAGCGGCTTTCTACCGGATATAACAAGTTCAGGCTCGAAAAATTGGAGAACGTATAAAGCTTGTGGGTTATATGGCCAAGCATGAAATGGAGAAATTTTGGATTGCTGGCATACGTGCTTTGCAGGAAATGGTAGCTTATACCAAGCAGCAAGCTTTTGCTCACCGTTTGCACCGTGTTTTTGGCCTCCTTGCCATTAACGAGCTCCAGATCGCCCACCAAAGCAGGCGGAGTGGAGAAACGAAGCAGCAACGATTTCCCGTTAGGCGACGTCGTATAAATCTTAAGCTTGCCTTCGACGAGAAAATACAGACGATCGGGACGTTCGCCTTTGGAACAAATGATTTCTCCCTTGGAAGCTTCCAACAGCCTTAACTCGCCAAGGGCAGCTTCATTCAACACCTGATCCAGACCATGCTCTCTCGCAAGCCGACGAACCTGTTGAAAGTCCAATATTTCTTTCATACCGAATAACCTCCTGCGTCATCTTTTGAAGGCCAGTCATGGACACATGTCCTGTTTTTGATATATGTACATAGGAATATATTGATATAAAAATAGTTACTATTAGAACTTATATCCAGCACCACGATATAAATGGATGTTTCACTGAAAATATTACGTTAAACATTCACAAATTTATCTAAAATACAGTTAATGATAGCGCACTCTTATCCGATGATATATACAGTTTGTTCACCTTTTGTAGACATCACTCCAGCCAGGAAAGGAACATCAGCCATGAATATTATAGAAGCTCTTACGAAATCCCTGCCTTACATCAGCCGAATTCTTAGAGAACCCGTCGGCCTTTCATTATATGATCATGAAAAGGTAGTCGACGTGATCACCAACGAGAAGTTCAGCCTTGGTTTCAAGCCGGGCGAGCCGCTCCTCGATAACTTCAAAAACTTCTCCGCTTTGGTGAATGGTCGGGAAGCCTCGCTTACCAAAGTGCCGGCAGAAGTGTACGGATTCGAAATGGACGTGCTCAGCATCCCGATTTTTGACGACGAAAATAAGGTCGTTGCCGTGTTCTCCGCATCCTACGATCAGTCCAATCAAAATCATCTTGAAGCCATTATCCAAGAAAACCAAGCGATTAACAGCCATCTGGTGGACATGGTGCAGCACGTTGCCGCTCATGCCGAAGAATTGCAAGCGACCAGCGAGCAAATTCTCGAGAACACACGCCTGGCCGTGCAAAATTCGAGTCAGATCAACAAAGTCGCCGGCTTTATTCGAGAGATTTCGGAGCAGACCAACCTGCTTGGCTTGAACGCCGCCATCGAAGCCGCCCGCGTGGGTGAAGCAGGTGCAGGATTCGGCGTTGTGGCGTCCGAAGTCCGCAAGCTCTCGATCGATTCCAAACAAGCCACGACGGATATCGATGCCAGCCTGAAAGACGTGCAGCATGTCATCAAACAAATGGAGGTTGAGGTATCGCAGATCGCGGCTTCTTCCCAAGAACAAGCAACGCTTGTACAGTCTTTCACGGATGTGATCGAAAAGTTGAACGCAACCGGGGAGCGCATGAAACTGCTCGCAGACCAACTCATCAGCTACACGGTTGAAGCCAAGTAATCCGTTATGCAAACAGGACTTCCAGGAAAACTACGTAAGTAGGATCTCCTGGAAGTCTTGTTTACTTTATTTCAATTTATAGAAAACGCATGAATCAACCACGCTAGGCCACTACGAGCGCAGTACCATCTTCCGATCACTGTTGTCCGCAGATGGCGATTCCGGCTCCCAACATTCAACCTCGCCCGGAATGCGGATGCGGTCGCGGGTGAAGACCGGGTCCCGCCCTTCTGCCTTTTGCCTCTTGTAATCCTTCAACGCTTCAAACGTTACTTTAGACAGCATCAGGATTGCGATCAAATTCACCACAACCATCAGCCCCATGAACAAGTCGGCCAAATCCCATACCAGCTGCACCTTGGCAACGGCACCAAACACGACCATCGCAATGACGCAAACGCGGTATAACCAGAGCCATCCTTTATTGGACTTCAGGAATTCGATGTTCGTCTCCCCGTAATAATAATTGCCGATAAGCGTACTGAAAGCAAACAGAAACACCATAACAGCCAAAAAACCGGAAGCCCATGATCCGATATGCACGCTTAATGCCGCCTGGGTAAGCTCAATTCCGCCCAAATTCGATCCTTCGTACAATCCGGACATCAAGATGATCATGGCCGTGCTTGTGCAAATGATGAGTGTGTCGGTCAATACGCCAAACGCCTGAATGAGCCCCTGCTTGACGGGGTGCGAAGTATCGGCCGTTGCCGCAGCGTTCGGCGCGCTCCCCATCCCCGCTTCATTCGAGAACAAACCGCGTTTGACGCCATTCATGAGGGCAGCACCGAGCGTCCCCCCCGCCACTTGCTCGAACCCGAAGGCATTTTTGACGATCAACGCAATCATTGCAGGCAGTTCCGTGACGTTCGACAGCACCACGAAGGCAGCCACGCCGATGTAGAGCACGGCAAGCACGATGACGATGTATTCGGAAGCTTTGGCGATGCGTTTGACCCCGCCCCAGATGATCGCGGCGAATATTACCGCCATGATGATGCCCACCGTCAGACGATCCGTGCCAAACGAATTTTGAAAGGCAACGGTGATCGTGTTGGACTGCACCGCATTAAACACCAGACCGAACGAGAGAATGATCAGGACGGCAAACAGCGCACCCATCCAGCGTTTTCCCAACCCCCGTTCCATGTAATAAGCCGGTCCTCCCCGGAAACCGCCGTTGTCCCGGACTTTATAGATTTGGGCCAGCGTGCTCTCCACAAAACTGGAAGCCGCACCGATGATGGCGATGATCCACATCCAGAACACCGCCCCCGGACCACCCAAAGCGATGGCCAACGCAATGCCCGTAATATTGCCCGTGCCCACGCGCGCAGCCATGCTGATGCAAAACGCCTGAAACGGCGATATGGTGCCCGGCTTCTTGCTCTTCGGCTCGGTAAGCACCTTCACCATGTCTCCAATCATGCGAAACTGCATGAATCTCGTTCTCGTGGTAAAATAGACCCCGCACACGACCAACAAAATAATCAATAACTTGGACCATAGAAAATCGTTGAAAAACATGACGATATCTTGTATTGTTTGCTCCATCAGCACTGCCCCTTATCTTCTATAATTCATTCGAATCGGCGATCTGCCCGGCTCTCGGGCTTTCATATACACATCCTGCACTGCCGTTTGCATCATTTCGCATATGCTTAAAGTAACGATGTTACTTATAGTACGGGAACATCTACCGAAATCGACATTTATCTACGTGTGATGGGCAAAATTTTTGTTATAAAGTGATATTCGGCCATATGTTGTGACTTTACTTGACACGATGAGGATGATAGGCGCAATGACCGCCACTCATCAGAAATGTATGCATGTTTCTGAGACACACCGCCAAAACGGGGCATACTGTGGGCAAAGATAGGATGGGAAGACATCGGATTTTGTGCAAGCCGTTCGCAAATAGGTCGCTTGTGATCAAGAAAGGAGGAAGAAGGTTGAGGTATTTTATCGTGGATGACGATCAAGGAATCCGTTCCATGCTCGGTGATATTATAGAGGATGAAGGACTGGGTGAAATTGCCGGCGAATCCGAAGACGGGATGCACGTACACGCGGAGCTGCTTGAGCTGAACAAAGTGGACATCCTGCTGATCGATCTGCTTATGCCGCAGCGTGATGGCATTCAGACGATCCGCGCGCTTGGAAACCGTTTCGGCGGGAAAATCGTCATGATTTCGCAAATCGAATCCAAAAGCATGATCGGGGAAGCTTACTCGCTTGGCATTGAATACTATATTACTAAACCGCTCAACCGCCTGGAGATCGTATCGGTACTCCGCCTTGTCAACGAGCGGTTGAGAATGCAGCAGTCGATTCAGGAAATCCAGCGCACGCTTCAAGGATTGACAGGGATTCAAGGGTCTGAGCGCCAAAGCGGACAGGCCGCCGAAAAAAACATTACGACCGCGGGACATCATCTGTTATCGGAAATGGGCATGGTGGGGGAAGCGGGCAGCAAAGACCTGCTCGACATGCTGGAGTTTCTGGAGGAAACCGAAACGGAAGAGCATAAGCTATCCCCGTACATGTTCCCTTAAGGATGTTTTCCATAACGTTGCCTTGCGCAAACTGGGAGCAGACGCGTCTCCCGCTGAGATCAACAAGGAGATCAAGGCTGCCGAACAACGCGTTCGCCGCGCCATTTTCCAAACGCTCAGCCATGTTGTTTCGCTCGGGCTTACAGACTATACCCATCCCAAGTTCGAAAACTACGCATCAAAGTTTTTTGATTTTACCGAAATCCGCAAAAAAATGCTGGAGCTGCAAAACAACGTCGAGCCATCCTTGTCCCAAACAAGGATCAACACCAAAAAATTCGTTCAAGTGCTGTACCTTGAAGCGAAACGCCTTCTGCAGCATTGACCGCCACATCCACAAACAATGCGGACATGTCCTGACCGGAAGTGCACAGCGCTATCGCTGCCTGCTGCTCCCGGCCATTTGCATGTCCGCATGGGGATAAAGCTATATGAAAAAGAAGATTAGCATGAGAAATTAAATCGGCCTGACCCCAGCCTTGCTTCCATGTTTTCGATGATATTCGTTGATCAGCTCGTCCAATGCCATGGACTGCCGAATGACATCCGGATGCCCTAGCCCACCTTTGTTATGTTCCACCAGCATGTGCAGGTTATGTCTCGCTTTTTCGATTTGACTTTTCAGATCCAAACTCATTACCATCACCCGAGACCTCCTTAATACTGTGATATAGTTTAGGTTTTGCTGTCAATCTTCAGTTGGATTAACATATGGCATCATCGGCTCGGGTGCGGCTGCATCACCCATTTTTTGAGATTCTTTACGGATATAGTAACACATTAAGGCACAATTTGACTCTATAATATCAAAAAATAATGACGAAAAACCCCAAATCCCCCCTCATTCATAGCCATATATGGGATCACATCGTTAATAGCCGTCTATATATTGTGTTCTAGTACAACATGAATCGAATGCTGCAAAATACTAGAAATGGAGTAATAACCCGATGGATTACGATCACAAATTCCAATGTGACTATACTGTGAATATTACCCACTTGTCGCTTTTTATGACATCACATTTGCAAGAAAAATGAATTTCTTGTCCATGTAGACCAAAAAGCACCCCTCTGTCGAGATTCGACCCGCATGGGCCGACCCAGATTGCAGAGAGGTGCTTCTCCTCATTTGCCAACCGATCAATTCGTTATCGCTTTGTGATCTGGATTATTCAAGGTCTGACGGTTACCTTCAAGACATCACTCTTTACCGATCCACTTTCATTGATCCATTCCACAACATACTCATATTCCCCCGGAGCTCTGTCCGAGATCGTCACCTTCGCCTCTTGGGCATTAGGCGTGGCTGCCGTCAGCGTCTGTGCATCGATCTCTGCTCCGTTCTCATACAGGCGATATGAGGTAGCATTGGTGCCCCACCACATATTGATGGTAATGATGTAATTGCCGTCGCCATCCCAATTGTCGGATGAAAGCACAGGTTGGCCTGGCGATGCATCCGTAACCGTCACGGTGAGCGGCGCACATTCGGTCGTCCCTTTGGCATTTATCAGCTCACACGTGTAAACATATGTGCCGTTGACTCGTCCTGAAATGTCCGTGACCGCCTTCTGGGCCGATGGCGTCGACGCAGCAAGCTGCTGGGTATCGATCAGCTCGCCGTTCTCATACAATTTGTATTCGGTACCGTTGTTTCCCCACCACATGTTCATCGTGATCGTATAACTTCCATCAGCGAGGCCATCTCCATGCGTGTTATTATCGGACAACACCGGCATTCCCGGTGCCCCGTCTGCCTGATCCGCAGTCACGACCGTCACTTCGACCGACAATTCGGTGGCCAGACCGGCTCCATTCACCGCTCGTGCAGTGAACTTGTGTTTGCCGACCAGACCCTTCAGACTGATTTCGTCACCCTGTTTCACCAGCTCCCCATCCCAGGTCAGCACCAGTTGGGTAATGCCCGATTCGGGATCTTCGGCTTGGACGTCCACCTTCAATACTTCATCTTCCTTCATTTTCTCTGCAGGCAGTCCGGAAATGACCGGAGGGGTTGTATCCTCGGGGGCTTGCGGTTCACCGACATAGCGAATGCTCGGTGCTGCAGGCTGTTCCATGCCTACGCCAAGATGAAAACCCGTATGCGGCGGTTGGTTATAGGCAACATTTTGCCATGCTACGCCAAGACGATACACCGGATCATGCATCAGCGTGCGAATTCTCACGTCCGTCTCATCCGTTGTCGTGTAGATGCGGAGCTCCGAGCTGTCCTCGCTGCGCCACATCACTTCCTCGCGCCAATCGCCGAACAGGTCAGCCTGCAAGCTCGGATTGGCTTTGGTGCCGTTATTGGAGGCTGATCCCGCAGCCGTGAGCAGGTTCACCGTGGTTTGATTTTCGTAGTCCCATTTGTCGACTCGAATGCCGTCCTGCAGCTCGCGCAACAGGTCCCCGTCCCACCAGATGCCGAAATTCGTGGAAGAAGGAATGTTCGCGGAGATCAGTTCCCCCTGCGCACTGTACAGACCGGTAATCGGGATATGCTGTTCATTCGTAATGGTTGCAGCCCATACTTCCGATCCCGGATAATTCGGATCGATGTCTGCCGCCATACCGCGTCCGGTATCCATGCCGGTGAATACGCCCCAAAGCACTTCTCCTGTCGCTGCATCGCGCATTTCCATTCCGTACTGCGAGCTTTTGTTCTCGTGCACGCCGAACACTTCCAATCCCGAACGCGTCGGATCCAGATCGCTTAAATGCATGGCATCCCCGTGGCCGAGCTTGGTGTTGTACAACGGTTTGCCGTCATCATCGATCGCCATGGCACCAAACGTAATTTCGTCCTTGCCATCTCCGTCGACGTCGGCAACCGACAAATTATGATTGCCTTGACCGGCATACTCCGCGTGCCCGTCATCATTGGAATCGAAACGCCATACCTGGCTGAGTTTGCCGTCGCGGAAGTTATAGGTTGCAAGCACGGTGCGCGTATAATAACCGCGGCTGAACATGGCGCTTGGACGTTCCCCGTCCACATAAGCTACCGCTGCCAGGAAGCGGTCTACGCGATTGCCGTATCCGTCTCCCCATGAAGCCACGTCCCCACGCGGCGGATCATAGTCCACCGTATCGAGAGCAGCTCCGGTCTTGCCGTCAAACACGGTGAGGAACTCGTCGCCGAGCAAAACATACCCCGAGCTGTTGCGGTGGTCGGCATCGGCGTCGCCAATCACCTTGCCCTGCCCGTCGACGGTGCAGTCGGCAGTACGCATCATCAGCTCTGCCCGGCCATCGCCGTCAAAGTCGTATACCAAGAACGGAGAGTAGTGAGCCCCTGCGCGAATATTCCGCCCCATGTCGATGCGCCACAGCCTGGTTCCGTCCAGCTTGTAAGCGTCCATGTACACGATGCCCGTGTATCCGGCCTGGGAGTTGTCTTTAGCGTTAGATGGATACCACATCAGCACGATCTCGTACTCTCCGTCACCGTCCAGGTCACCCACGCTGGCATCGCCAGCATGGTACGTATATGGCTGACCATCTTTCGTATAGGCATCCGCTGGCTTCTGCAGCGGTATCGGCAAATACTGCTCCTGCCATACGCCGAACTCCTTGGTCGCCGCTTTTTCAATGCCATTCAACACACTTGTAATGCGGTATTTGGAATTCTCCGTTCCTTCCGCATCGGTATAGTTCGTGCTATTCGCGATCGGCTCCTCATTCAGCTTTTCTCCGTCGCGATATACGTTGAATGCAATGGATTCAGGGTCGAGGCCCAGCATGCGCCAGCCGAGATAGTTGCCGTTATCCGTCCGAACCGCTACCGGTGCGCGATCCAAATACTCCATCTCGCGTTCCAGCTTCGTTGCGACAGGCGTCTCAAGGACGGCCGACAGCTCCGATACGCCGCCCGCATTGACGGAAGCGACTTTGTAGTAATAAGGAATCGTGCTCAGAATCGTGGAATCCGTATATGTCGTTTCTTTGGTTCGACCGATCAGGTCGTAAGGTCCGTCTGCCTTGGCCGCGCGATAAATCTGATATGAACGTGCGCCTGCAGCTTCATTCCAGCCGATGGTGGCATCGTTCTTGTTAATGTTCTGCAACGTTAAGCCGGAAGGCACTTCGGCTTTGTCGACGGTGGAATCAATGGTCGATACGGACAAGGCATTGGAAGTTACCGATTCCGTCCCTGTGCTGTCCACGGCTGTAACCGTGTATACATATTCTCCGCCCAGCTCCACTTCGTTGTCCACGTAGACGGTCTCTGCCGTCGTAACCAGCAGCTCGGCCTTGGAGGCTCCGCGGGATTGGCGATACACCTTGTACTCGGCCGCATCCGCCGCCGCTTCCCATGAAAGGGCAGCCGTAATCGGATCGGCGTCGAGGTTCAATTCATCCAGCTTCAGGTTTGCGGGAGCCGTCAATACGGGCGTGATCTCGATTCCGTTCAAATGCGCCGTTTGTCCGCTGAACACCAGATTCATCTGTCCATCCTGAACCGTGACTTGGTTGAACACCTTTTCGGCAATATTTTGGGCGCCGGAGGAGACGGTACCATAATCTTTGCCTTCGATGTTGACGTTCGTTCTGGCCGATCCGATCCAGTCGCCCGTATACGTCTTCACCGAGTACGTTCCGTTCGGCAAATCCACCTTGAATTCGTACGACCCGCCGAAATAAATGACGAAATCGCGGCGCAGGTCATCGGTGGCGCTGCCACGGTCCCGATCAGCCATATTGGCTGAAGAGGTCAGGCCGTAACCCCGTTCCGGCGTATAAATCGTATTCCGATTGACCTCGGTGTACCCTGCAGCTACCGGCGAGCCAACCGGGCCGAAATCATAACGGTAATTGGCCGATTTGGTCGTAAAGCCGACTTCATCCGAAGCTTCCGATTCGCCGCGTCCGTTCACGGCAGTAACTCGAACGGTGTAGGATTGTCCTTCGGCCAATCCGCTAAGCGTAAGCGTAGGCACGGTGGCCGTTCCTGCCAGCTTGTAGGCTGATTCCGGCTCGGATGCCAGTTTCCGGTACACTTTGTAAATATCAGCGGCGTCATCAGCCGTCCATTTCAACACAGCCCCTGCGTTGCTGATGCTGCCTGCTCTAAGATCCTGCGGTTTGGCCGGCACTTCGGCCGGAACCTGCGCATCCTTGACGGCGGCGGACAACGGAAGGTCCAGCTCACGGATGGCATTGGCAACAAGCCTAGCGATCTGGATCGCTCCGTATTCCTGGAAGTGGGTATTATCCGTTGCGCCGTTCGGGAAGGCCTGGTAGATACCCGCCGGCACATGAAGGAATACCGACAAGGTCGCCTCCGGCCCGATGGAATCGTAATATGCGATGCTAAGCGCGCTGAGATCGATCAATTTCACGTTTTTCTCGGCCGCGACTTCCTTCATCGCCTGCACGTATTCAGGGAAGGACACATTAAATTTGCCCGTATCCGCGTTGAAATCGCGGCGTCCCATCGGCGTCACCAGAATTGGCGTAGCACCCCGCTGCTCCACCCCGTCTATGTAAGTTTTCAGGTAGTTTTTGTAATCGGCGGGTGAGGCGTAGCGATCGGGAACGCTGATCGTTGCGTCGTTATGCCCGAATTGAACCAGGAGGTAATCGCCCGGACGAATGGCGCGCAAAATTTCATCCAGCCTGCCTTGGAAAATAAATGACTTGGAGCTGCGTCCGCCGATGGAATGGTTTTTGATCTCCACGGCATCACTGAAGAACGATGGCAGCATCTGGCCGTATCCGGCTTGAGGTTTCCAGTACGGGTCATACGTCTGCATGGTGGAATCGCCCGCAAGGTACAGCACCGGTTTGCTCCCAGCCTCCCGCTCAGGCAACCTTTCAATCGTAAGCGCATTCAATTTGGCGGCCGTTCCGGCGAACTCAAAGTTCATCTGCCCGTCCACCAGCGCAATGTCGAAGCTCATCTCCAAAAATTCACCAGCCGCTTTGGCCGTGGGCAGCACCTTATCCATGCTCTCCACCTTGATGGCAATGTCCGTATTCCCTTGCGGGTCGCCCGCCACCAGGGAAACGGTGTAATCGCCATTCGGCAAATCAACCTTGAAGCCTGCCCCTTCGGCCAGCAAGGCAAAGTCCGATTTGATCGGATCTTCCGTGCCCCGATCCTGTACCGTAACTTTAGACAGATCCGTGAAGCCGTAACCCGCCCCGGCAGAATAAGCAGCGCTCGCGTCAACCGCCGTATATCCGTCTGCCGTCCCTCCCGAACCGAAGTCGTATTTATGAAAGATTGCATCGGCAGCATTCCCTTCGGAAGCAGCCGCACTTACCGTTGTCATGCCAAACATCGTCCCCCAGCCCATGCTGGAGATGGTAAACACCCATATGAGCAAGATCAAGCCGATTCGTCGCGTCTTCGCGATCATCAATACCCATCCTTTCGTCATCTCATGATTGAATGATTACAGACAAATTGATGAAACCACTAAACAAGTAAGCGCTTGCAATACGTCGTATCCAACGTTTTTCTTCTCTGATTTATGTCATTTCCGGGCCCCGCATCGGCCCGCCCGCTTCCCTCCCCATACCAAAAGTAAATTACTTTCTAGATACTATCCTTTCTCCCAGGGAATGAACATGTAATTTTCCGTCTTCTTCCATTAAAAAACCGATTTTTTGATGTATTACTCTTGCTCAAAACCGTTTCAGTGGATCAGCACCGCCATAGCGATAAATGTCCTTTTCAATCATCAACCATTCAGTTACAATAGGGCAATGTGTGTCCGGACCCGGCGGATACAAAATTAAACCATTCAAGGATGTATGCTTCGCACCATCCGATTTGAACCATTGGAGGCTTATCAACAACTATGCAAACCGATTCACGCACTCAAGTCAAAATCATAAACGCCGATCCCAGCGCGATGGGATTATTCGGGCTGGCCATCGTCACTTTGGTCGCCTCTTCCCAAAAGCTCGGCATCACGGAAGGGCTTAGCTACGCGATCCCATGGGCGATTTTCCTCGGCGCGTTCGCGCAATTGTTCGCTTGCATTCAAGATTCGAAAAGAAATAACACCTTCGGTACAACGGCCTTTGGCGCATACGCATTTTTCTGGTTTGCGATGGGGGCAAACTGGCTGATCAAAATGGGCGTGTTCGGCTCCACTCTTGCGGAACAAACCGATGGCAAGCAGCTCGGATTCGCTTTTGCCGGATATTTGATCTTCACCCTGTTCATGACGCTGGGCGCCGTGGAAGCGAACAAGGTATTGCTGATCATTTTCATTCTGATCGATTTCCTGTTCCTGGGCCTTACCTTCGACGCCTTCGGCATTGCCCCGCATATTTTCCATACCATTGCAGCCTATGCCGAGCTGTGCATCGGAATCGTATCATTGTACGGTACGGGAGCTTCGGTGCTGAACGCCCACTTCGGGCGAACGTTCCTGCCCGTTGGTGGACCATCCGGCATTTTCAAAGCCAAGGCTTAATAATATAGAAACCGCATAAATAAACCACACCAGGCTACTGCGATTGCAGTACTATTTTCCGATCGCTGTTATCCTTTTCGAAGGGGTGTCCCTCAGTCATCATCGATGACTGAGGGACGCCCCTCTTTTGTTCAATGCTCGAACATTTCCCCATTTCATTCAAGCACTTTTCCTTTTCAAGCATCGGGAAGATGAAGGTATTGTCGAACGAAGAAGAACGAATTAGAATTTGAGAATGTGCAGCTGACGTCACATCGAAGCTAAAAGACCGCTAACAATCAAAATGTAAGCACTTACAGATTGAAAGGAAACGTGAACCTCATGATCGATTCCCGTAATTTAAACACACTTCGCAATCAAATTTTTATCGGGTCCCTATTTGTCATGATGCTTGTTCTCGGCTCCATTGCTTTTATTCTGTATCAGCAGGTTTCCGTTCTGCTTAGAAACAATGCGGAAAGCCACATTGAGCAGACCGCTATTCAGACAACAGGCAAGCTGGAGGCTTTAGTGAGCCAAATTGATACCTGGACCTCTCAAGTCGCGACGGATCCTTCTGTCCAGCTTTACTTGGCTCAGGAGTCCGCAGGCAGGACACTCAGCTTTACAGAGAGACAAAACCTGCAGGAAGAGGTGCGCAAGCTGGAAGCTTACGCAGCCTCCATCCGCTCCATCGAAATTTACACGAAGGAATACCGTAGACTTCTGCCGCTGGATGATGTGCAGCTGGATCAGCGCGTAGAACACGGACTAGTGGATGAAGCAGATCGAGCACAGGGCAGACTGGTCTGGTTCGGCATTGATCCGCGGGATTCTCACAGTGTCGTTGCGATCCGCAACATCAGACTGATCAACCAGTCGTTTGAGGCAGCCGGTTATTTGGTCGTACGTATCGATAAAAGCTACTTTCAGCTCACCGATACCCAATCCAACAGCAATCGGCCGCTGGAGTACATGAATCTGTTCGACGGAGCCGGCAAGCCTATTTCGATCGCTCCCATGCCAGGCATCAGCGCGAATATTCAAGCGCACCAGCTTCAATCTTCCATTCAGCTGGACGGTAAATCGTATATCACGGTGACGAAGCCTTCGGAAAAGACAGGCTGGAACCTGGTCATTTTATCCCCGGCAGATTACAAGGCAGAGGGCATCAGCCTGCTTCAAACCGTCATTATCGTTTCAGGCATTGGAGGCGCCCTGCTGTTCATCATCCTGTCCTTTTTTCTATCTACAATGATTACGAAGCCCATTCTGAACTTGATTAAGGTGATGCGGAATTCCAAATTCGGGACGTTAAAGCCAAGTACAGTTACCTCTGCCACACTTGAAATACGGGAACTGAACAACACATACAATCAGATGGTGGACAGAATGAATGAGCTCGTAGAGGTCGTGTATCAAAAAGAAATTTTGCAAAGCCGTACAGAGCTTAAAGCGCTTCAGTCTCAGATCAACCCCCATTTCTTGTTTAACACGCTGGATGCCTTCTACTGGGCGCTCGACGAAAAAGGAGAGGATGAGCTGGCTGAGAGTGTCATTGCGATGTCCGGTCTGTTTCGCTATGTCATTAACCGGGGGGATGAGGACGAGTGGGTGGCTATAGATCATGAGCTGACGCATGCTGAGCGTTACTTGACGATTATGAATATCCGGATGGGAGACAGGCTCTCCTGGAGTATCACATGCGATCCTTCATTACGATCTGTTCCTATACCCAAGCTGCTGATTCAGCCCCTTGTCGAAAATGCCATTCTACATGGAATTGAACAGCAAGTCGGCCCAGGGAGCATTGAGCTGACGGTTTCTCCATCAGAACGTCCGGGATATACGCAGATTATAGTCAAAGACAGCGGACCGGGAATGGACGACGAGAAGATTCAATCCCTATACACGGCCATGAAAGAAGGACGTTCGGCTTCTTCAAAAGGAAAGGGCATCGGCATTGCCAACATCTACGGAAGATTAAAGCTTAGCTACAGCACCAAGGAACCTGAAATGCGTATAACGAGCCAAGCAGGAAAAGGAACCGTCATTGCACTTACGATACCAAATGAACCGGGAGGGTCTTTTTATCATGAAGACAATACTCATTGTGGATGATGAACCAAGAACCAGAGAAGGCATACGGAAAACGCTAGAATCTTGGTCATCCGGACAGCACACGATCCATATTTTATCGAGTGCAGTAGAAGCGTTGGCATGGCTGCAGGTGAATCATGCCCATCTTGTCATTACCGATATTCGCATGCCGGAAATCAGCGGGCTCGATTTGATTGAACAAATCCATTCGTCCCCCTCCCCTCCTGTCGTTATTGTCATTTCAGGGCATGCCGAGTTTGATTACGCCCAAAGAGCGCTGAAATACGGTGTAGTCGAATATTTACTCAAGCCGATCGACAAGAAGAAGCTCGTTGCGGCGGCGGAGCTGGCTCTTAAGCGTTATGAGGACCGGAACCAAGTAGAGCAGATGAAAAAGCTGGTCGATCCAAAATTGATGGAGACCGCTCAAGAGGATCGTATGTACAGCACATCGATTCGGGAAGCGATGGATTACCTTGATCAGCATCTGAACGAGCCGGTATCCCTGCGTGATCTGTCCCGGGTGCTTCATATGAATACAAGCTATCTTAGTTCCTTGTTCAAGGAGCAAACCGGCCTTACCTTCAGCGATTATATGACTCGCAAGAGACTCCAACGCGCCAAGGAGCTCCTCGTGAATACGAGACTTTCCATTAACGAGATTTCGGAGCTCGTCGGATACCAGACTCCGAAATATTTTGTGAAAGTGTTTCGAACAGCGGAGAATGTAAGCCCGGGCAGGTATAGAGCGAATCTGCAAACCAGCTCGGAGGAGAAAATCCAATAAAAGTGGTATTACACCCAAAGCCTGTTACGTTATGCGCTTACAAAAGCTTTGCTACAATTCAACTAGAGTCGATAAAGCGGTTTCACAACCGACCAAGATCAATAAGCAAAGGGGATGTAAACGTGTTCAAATCTAGTAAAAAGTGGACGTTTATGATCATGACGCTATGCTTCGCCATCGCGCTTGCCGGCTGTGGCAGCAGCGGCAGCAATGGCAGCGCAAATGGAGATGAAGGTGTCTCGGACGGCGATAAAACAACAATCAGCTTTATGCATCTGTGGCCTGAGGGTGTATCTGCCGGACAAAATAAAATCGTAAATCAAATTATTCAAGATTACCAGACAGAAAACCCGAATGTAACGATCAAGACAGAAGTGCTGGACAACGAACAGTATAAAAACAAGCTGAAGGTACTCTCTGCTTCCAATGAATTGCCTGATGTCGGTATTACCTGGGCTGCAGGCTTTATGGCCCCTTATGTAGAAGGCGGACTGTTCACTCCGTTAGATGATCTGCTGGACGGTGATTTAAGCGGAAAATTTGTAGAAGGAACAACGGAAGCCTTCAATATTGATGGCAAGACATACGGTCTGCCGCTGGAGTTTAACATTACCCCTGTTTTCTACAACAAGGCTATTTTTGAACAGTATGGACTGGAAACACCGCAATCGTATGATGAATTGAAACAGGTTATTACTACTCTTACCGACAACGGTGTTGCTCCCATTGCGCTCGGCAATAAGGACCGCTGGACAGGATCTCTCATTTACATGTTCCTTGCTGAACGCTTTGGCGGACAAGAGGCGCTTGCTAAAGCGATTAACGGCGAAGGCTCCTTCTCCGATGAAGGCTTGCTCAAAGCGGCAGCTGAAGTACAGTCACTCGTAGACAGCAACGCTTTTATTAAAGGCTTTAACGGGCTTTCCAATGAAGAAGCCAAATCCGAGTTCCTGAATGGAAACGCAGCAATGTACATCATGAGTACTTGGGAGCTTCCTAACTTTACAACGAACGAGGAAATCCCTCAGGAATTCCGCGACAGCGTCGGTTTCTTTAAATTCCCTGCAGTCGAAGGCGGCAAAGGAAGCGTTGACAGCTGGGTAGGCGGACCCGGCGTAGGATTGTTCGTATCTGAGAATTCCAAAGTCAAAGAAGAAGCAAAGAAATTCGTAGAGTATTTTGTAGCTAAATGGGGTGAGCAATCTGTTACCGGCGCAGGTGTGATCCCGGCAACTAAAGTAGACACTGCTTCACTTGAGCTCCCTCAGCTGTATATTGACTTGTTCAACGAAATGAACAAAGCAACCAGCATTACTTTGTATGCCGATGTGCAGATGCAGGCATCAGCGGCTGAAACCCATCTGAATCAAATTCAGGCATTGTTTGGCAAAGCGGTGACTCCTGAAAACTTCGCTGCCGAGCATGACAAGGCTATTTCCGGGAAGTAACCAACAAGAATAACTATCAAAATCAGGTGAGCTGGCCCGGTTCTTGCACCGGGTCAGCTTATTATGCAGAACGGAAAGGAGTTTGACTCAAATGGATAAGGTAATGTCTAACAAGAAGATGATCGCACTCTACGTCCTTCCATCCCTGCTGTTAATTTTGGTGCTCGTTTATATCCCGATTCTGTTAACTGGATATTACGGCCTGCATGAATGGAACGGAATAGGCGCCATGAAATTTATCGGATTGGATCACTATAAGGAGCTGCTGCAGGACAGCGTATTTTGGAGCAGCGCTTGGCACTCCCTCTTGCTCGCTTTCTTCTCAGGCTTAAGCTTGATTATATATCTGGCTGTGGCTATGGTTGTAGCGGGTCGCATTAAGGGAGCTAATCTGTTCCGCAAAATCTATCTCGTCCCCATGCTGCTGTCCTCTGTTGCTATTGCACAGCTGTGGCTTCGGATGTACCATCCGACAAACGGGGTTATTAACAGCTTTCTGACGTCCATCGGCTTCGAGGACCCTCCTGCATGGCTGGCAGACCCTTCACTTGTACTGATTGCGCTCTTTATTCCCATCCTATGGCAGTATGCAGGTTTCTATATTCTGATCTACTACTCTGCACTGAAGAACATCCCGACATCGCTTGAAGAAGCGGCAAAAATCGACGGCGCTACAGGCATACAGATTGCCCTTAGAATCAAGCTTCCGCTTATTATGGAAGTCATTAAGGTTACCATCGTGCTATCCCTTGTGGGTTCGCTTAAATATTTTGACTTGATCTACGTCATGACAGGCGGCGGGCCAAACGGCTCAAGTGAAGTTATGGCCTCCTATATGTACAGCGAGGCATTTAAATCCTACGACTTCGGATACGGCAGCGCCATCGGCTTTTTCCTGCTCATTATCTGTCTTGTCGTGACCTGGATCATTCGTAAATTAACAGCGACCAAAGATACGATTCAATACTCATAAGGAGGTAACACATCATGATGGAAAGCACTGCCCGGCTTGGCGGATCTGCGCAATCCGGTTCCGGTATACTAAAAAAGACCGGATATTCGCTTCTATACATTATATTGATCGGGGTTGCAGCATTCCAGCTGTTTCCACTCGTATGGCTGCTGCTCTTCTCGCTCAAAAATAACCAGGAGGTATTTAACCTGCCTCCGCTGTCTCTACCGGCAAATCCGAAGTGGGAAAACTATGCAAAGGTATGGAACTCAGGCAATATTGATGTTTACTTTTTCAACAGTGTTTGGATAACCGTGGCAGCAACAATCATCACCGTGGTGCTTGGAAGCCTAGTGACCTTTGCCATCACCCGGATGAAATGGAAGGGCAGCTCTCTTGTCCTCGGCCTGTTTATGGTCGCGATGATGATTCCTGTCCATTCCACATTAATTCCGTTGTTCAGCATGTTTAACAAGATCGGCCTGACGGATCATCCGCTTTCACTGGTGCTCTCCTATGTCGCCTTTAATATGCCGATTACGATTATGATCCTGCTGGGCTTCTATTATGCGCTTCCTAAAGAGGTCGAAGAAGCGGCCGTAATCGACGGGTGCAGCGTTAACCGAATGTTTTTCCGCATCGTTCTTCCGATGACAAGCTCTGTTATTGCCACAACAGGAATCATCAACATGATTTATAACTGGAATGAATTCATCTTCGTAAATACGTTTATCAGCTCCGATCAATATAAAACACTGACCGTTGGCGTCCAGAACTTTATCGGCCAGTACACAACCGACTGGGGCGCCATCGGTGCGACGCTGATGATCAGTATTCTGCCGATTCTCGTTGCCTACATGTTCCTCAGCGACCGGATTGTTGAGGGAATGGCGGCCGGAGCCGTAAAAGGCTGATGTAGAACAGGCTGTTTATGCGATTAATACAAGAAGCTCCGAACCTCTTGCGCAGGATTAATCCTTTGCGGAGAGACTCGGAGCTTTTTTAACACATGTTTAGATTACGCTTCGTTGCTCTTGTAGATGAAGTAATCAAAATCGGCAGGCAGGCTTTGGCCTGATGTGTCTTGAGAACGCATGCCCACAAATGCGCCGGTGAAGAAGCCGCCGCCTTGAATGTAATCATCCGACAGCTTGTGAGATTGGAACTGCACTGGAATAGTCGACCAATTCCGGCCATCCCAAGAATAAGAATACTCGTAAATGTCGTACTTCACATCGACACGCAGGTATACGTACTCCGCTTCGTCCGGGATAACAATCTCCTGCCCCTGCAGAGGCTGGGAGAACGTGAAGTTATCACATACTGCAAGCTCCAGCACCCTTCCCTTTTCCTCATTCCAGGTAATCTGGCAGGAGGTCCAGTTCTGGGTATTGTAGTAGTTTGCAAGTCCTGCCGATTGCTGGAAAGTCGTTGGATTAAACGCAACTTTCGTCTCTGCTGTAAAGCGGAAATGCTGCCAGCGTCTTGCGATGAAGGCCTGCGTAAACTTGGACGAGAAGGACTCTTTGCCGTACAATCTCAAATGCCCCGGGCGATCCGTCAATGAGAGAACCGAGCTGCCAAGCGGAATACGCAGGCTTTGGAAATGCAGATTCAGCTCTTCGCTGTCAAAATCGTCTTTTTCCGGGAAGTCAGGATCCCACTTGACCTCTTCCATATTCGGGCCTTCGATCTGAAGGGAAGGCTGGTTGCCGCCGACGACGTAAGGCCATCCGTCTCTCCATTCAAGGCGTTGAATCGCTGTTTCACGTCCGAGCGGACAGTATCCTCTCGGATCAAGGAGCGGATGTCCTTCTCTCGAAAGAGGTCTTCCTGTCAAATGGACAAGGAACCACTCGTCGGTGTGCGTATGCACGATGGAAGAGTGCCCCGCCTTTTGCAGCGGATTCCTCGGATGTGCAAAGGACGAAATGAGTGGATTCTCCGGATGCACTTCATAAGGTCCGCGTAGATCTCGGGAACGGGCCAGCGTGGAGCAATGATCATACTTCGTTCCGCCTTCCGCAGTGAGCAGGAAGTAAACACCGTCAATTTTGTACAAATGCGGAGCTTCTGTCAGCTTGATACTGGTTCCTTTAAAGATAATCTCTGCTTTGCCCACCAGCTTCTGCTGCACCGGGTCAAATTCCTGCAGAGCAATTCCGTAGAAAGGGTGATTTCCAACACGCTGATCCCAAACCATATTGACAAGGTACTTTCTGCCGTCCTCGTCGTGGAACAGGGAGGGATCAAAGCCTGAGCTGTTCAAATAAATCGGTTCAGACCATTCTCCGTCAACGGTGTCACAGGTAACCAGGTAGTTATGAGAATCTTTCCACTGTCCCTCCGTCACTTTAACATCCGTGTAAATAAGCCAGAACTTCCCGTCACGGTAAGACAATGCTGGCGCCCAAATGCCTCCTGAATCGGGATTTCCCATCATATTCAGCTGGCTTAGACGATTTAAAGGCCTTGATACGAGCCTCCAGTTCTTCAGGTCTCTTGAATGATAGATTCCTACACCCGGAAACCATTCAAATGTCGATACTGCAATATAGTAGTCCTCCCCGGCACGGCAAATGCTTGGATCCGGATTGAACCCAGTCAAGATCGGATTCTGAATAACAGCCATCGTTTTGCTCCTTTGCATTACGGATAATCCTGTCTGCTGGCACTATATTTACCCTTCTTCTTCAACAGGCAGAAATCCGTGAAAATTTAGTAGTATACTGTAATCATAGCAAAGTTATTTATACTTACCCATATCCAGAAGAAGTCACTATTTACCCAAATCAAGCAAAAGTTTGCTGACCTATTGGAAGGTGCATCGATTATGGAACGCAGAGAAAATGTGATAAGAGATCATAGGGGGAACAAAGAGGAATATAAAGGAACTGAGTTTATGCTGCCTGATATGAATTCAACCTTCCGTGTCTTTGCTGCCCATTACCGCACCGTAGATCATCATTGGAGCTATCCTGTTCACTCCCATCCCTTCTTCGAGGTAAACCTCGTTTTATCCGGTACTCAAGAGATGAAAGTGAATGGGCAGCATTTTACACAACAGCCAGGCGACCTGCTGCTCCTTATCCCGGGAGAGGAACACGAAAGCTATGCGGCCGCTCACCGAGGCATGACTTATTACTGCATTCATTTTGATGTAGATGAACCGGATTTCAGAGAGCTGCTATGTGCCAGGGTCAGTCCTTTCTCAGCCTCAGACAGCGAGCTTAGCAACGCGATTCGTCCCGCACTGGACAAACTGATTATGCTTACGCTGGAGGGAGCCGGCGTGAGCGTCCAGTCCCGCATGATAATCCTGTCCGCCTTGTTTGAGCTGTTCGGAACACTCAGCCATGTCCTGTCTCAGGAAGGGCACGGCATCTCGTCGCAAATATCCCCCACCGCTTCCTATGTTGCCTCCAGGCTGGAGCAGATCGTCGGCGACATGGACAGTGAGGAGGGGGAAATTCGAACCCATGAAACGATTGAGTCCATAGCACAAGACGTCGGATACAGCACATCTTCAGTCAATCGCATGTTTACCCGTTCATTCGGCTTATCGCCGAGACAGTACATGTCTATGCTGATGCTCAAAAAGGCCAAGTTGCTGCTCATGAATCCCGAGACGTCCATCAAGGAAATTTCCTCTAGACTGGGCTATAAAAATATCGCTCATTTCAGCAGGCAGTATAAACGCTGGACCGGGGAATCTCCAAGCCAATTCCGCGACAGATTCCACAAATAATGGACCGCTTACGCAAATGGCGAAGACAGGATAGACTAATTCCGGAAGACCGAGGCATTCGGCAGCTTCAGCGGTCGACATCCTGTTTCCGATCGATCGTCGGACTCGGTAATGCTGGGATCTGTTCGCAACCTGGACGGGCCGGAGTTCGATGAAAATATTCGTGTAGGTGATTCGCGAGGATCTGAAGACAGGGGAAAAGAAAATCGCCGCAACGGCCTTTCTTACCTTTGTGGCTTTGACGAAAATAAACGCAAGCTGATCGTACCCAGGATCAATCCGGAAACGGAAGAGGAGAAAAAACGATATGAAACCGCTCCTGTACGGGCAGTCATGAGAAGGCAGCGGCGGGAAGAGAGCAACAAATTTGCCGACTTCCTGACCGTTAGCTGCCCTTGGGAATAATGCTTCCTATGTGGTCGAAGCCGGATATGTGGACAGCGTTCTGCGATCCGGCAGCTCCCCGCCCATAGCCAGGCACCACTGCCGATAAATGCGGTATGCCGATCCATCCTCAAGCAAGCCCTGACATGTATAAATGCCTTCCTCGATGGAACTGACGCGTCCCATCGCATACAGGCGAAAGCCTCCATTAAGCGCAACCTGGTTGATAAAAGCAACATGCGCTTCACCGCTCAATACCGCTTCGGCAACCTCCAGCTGCTTCTTCGCCGTCCACGCCAGCTCGGGTGCAGGGATATCCAAATCGTACGCCGCTGGGTCCACGAGCTCCAGCTGCATCTCCCCGTTTTCCACGCCGTATACCCGCGTAGGCCGATCAATATACAAGTCCTCGGAGCCTTCCATGCCCTGAACGACATAAGCGCGGCGGTACCGGAATCGGGTAAGAAGCTTGGCGATCCGGTCCAGGAACGTATTATGGAACACGCCGAACACGAGATAAGGGGAGTGGTTGAAATCAATCAGCTTCTCCGCCGTATTGAACACCGTACGGAAACCCAATTCCTCCCGGAGCGGTCTAAGCTTACGCAGCGGCGCGCACCAGTCCTCGGACGATACATACATGACCCCGGTCCGCAGCGCAGCTTCCCTTGCATCCTCGCGATCCATCTGCCGCGGATCAATCCCGGCTTCCCGCAGCAGTACCGGCAAAGTCACCCCCCACTTGGGAGGCAAAGGCTCGCTGCCGTGCAGCGTGACCCGTGCCCCTGAAGCGGCAAGCACAAAGGCGGTCGGATACGTCGCCATGAACGATTTGGTTCGGCCGTCATACGGACCTGCGCAATCCAGCCCGTCTTCGAAGACGGCCATTCGCTCCGCGCCGTTACGGCAGGCATGCACAAACGCCTCCAACTCTTCCACGTTCTCCATTTTCATGCGCTCGGCCATCAGGAAGGCGGCTGTCTGCACCGGAGATACTTCCCCATTCAAAATTTTACCCGCAACCGCAAACGCTTCTTCGTAGTTCAAATCGCGCGCACCCCGTTTGCCCCGTCCAACCTCTCTAAGTATGGCAGACATATCCACAATGAATCCCCCTTCCGAATTAAGACTGAAGCAACTGATGGGCCTTCACGATTGCCTTAGCCACATCCACCATCCGTTTCCGTTCATCCATCGCTTTCCTGCGCAATTGATCATAGGCTTCCGATTCGGAGATATGCCTCATCTCACACAGAATGGCTTTGGCCATATCGATCCATTTCCGGTCCTCCAGCCTGGAATGGAGCTGCTGGCGTTCCCGTTCCCACTGCTTGCGTTCCATATAATGCCTGGCAGCAAAGTGGAGCGTCCAATGAATCTCCGCCCCCGCCATGGAAGGGGTGAGCATTCCATCGAAGGCAACACCGACCTCGCAAACCTCAGCGGATGTCGAAACCGTATCGGGTGCACACCACCAGAGCAGCGGTGTTCCCGTTTTGCCCTTTCCCAAGCAATCAGCCCAATGTTCTGCCTCGGTCAGAGGTAAATGTAGAACAGAAGCATCCACTTCGCCGGCCAACTTGAGAGCATCTTGCTCATTGCTCGTAACCTGAACATGATACCCGTTAGCCCCCAGCAACTTCTCCGGTGTCGGAGGGATCATGTCGGATGAGGCGAATGGAGGCGGCGACACACGGATGACCAATATAGAACGCATGGCGGATCAATCCCTCCCACTACTTAATCGGAAATTTGCACAAAATCGCAATGTAAGCGTTTCAATCGTTAATTTATGTCACATCGAATGACACTTTTCACTTCAATCGCCTTCATGTAATTCGAGACGAGCTTTTCGTTCAACGACCGATTCTGACGCCTAGGCAGCTCGCTTCATAGAAGCAAACGACCGACTGATACACCCAATGTAAACATAATTAACTTCAAATTTCAATTACTTTTTTGTGTTAACTATGTTGACATATTGAGATGGATATTCTATAGTTAGCCATAACAACACCATATGATATCGATCACAGTTACAACGGCGTAGCTGGTGAAAACGGCAAAGAAGCCTGTTTTGCAATCTCGGAGTCAAGGGATGCGCATGTATGCGCACTCCTCCGGGGCATGACAGGCTTTTTCTATTTCAGGCAAGGCTGCAGGAATCACGCAGAATGGACCAAGGGGGTTATCGACATGAGTACAATGAAAAAACTGGTGCTGGTCGGCAATGGCATGGCGGGCATCCGCACAATTGAACATATCCTCAAGCTTGCACCGCACGCTTACGAAATTACCGTTTTTGGCGCGGAGCCGCATCCCAATTACAACCGGATCATGCTCTCCTCCGTACTGGCCGGCGGAACGAGCATTGAAGATATCGTCATCAACGACTGGAGCTGGTACGAAGAACATGGCATCCGCGTCTATCCAGGCGACCCTGTCATTCACATCGATGCCGATCGCAAGGAAGTGTTATCCCAAGCCGGCGTGCGGGCGAGTTATGACGAACTGATTCTGGCAACCGGTTCCCAAGCATTCATCCTGCCCATCCCGGGCTCCGACAAAGAAGGCGTCATCGGCTTCCGTGACATCAAGGATTGCGAAACGATGATGCAAGCGTCTCAAAGCTACCGCAAAGCTGCCGTCATTGGCGGCGGACTATTGGGCCTGGAAGCGGCGCGCGGATTGCTGAATCTCGGGATGGACGTTACCGTGATTCATATCAACGGTCATTTGATGGACCGGAACCTCGACCTTCCGGCAGGATTGATGCTGCAGCGGGAGCTGGAAGCACAAGGCATGAAGTTCCTGTTAAACAAACAGACCGAGGAAATTACGGGCAAAAAACGGGTTAAAGCGCTGCGTTTCACTGACCAATCGGTCCTCGAAGCCGATCTTGTAGTCATGGCCGTCGGCATTCGGCCGCAGATCGATCTTGCCCGCAAAGCAGGAATCGAGGTGAATCGCGGCGTCATCGTCGACGATTACATGAACACCAGCATCCCGGGCATCTCGGCTGTAGGCGAATGCGCAGAACACCGGGGCATCGCCTATGGACTTGTCGCTCCCTTATACGAACAAGGGACGGTGCTCGCGAAGCGGCTTGCCGGCGCGGCAACCCAGGGTTACGAAGGGTCGGTGACCTCCACCAAGCTGAAGGTGTCCGGCGTCGATGTGTTCTCGGCAGGTCAATTCAAGGATTCGGCCGATACCCGCAGCATCCGGATCCAGGACGACGTGGACAATGTCTACAAAAAGATGGTGATCAAGGATGGCCGGCTGATCGGAGCCGTACTGTTCGGCGATACGACCGACGGCGCCTCCCTCTTCTCCCTCATCAAAAGCGGGGAGAACATCGGCGGCCGCGAGAAGGAAATTCTGCTCGGCGTGCCTGCTGGAGGCGGATCAGGCAGTGGCCCGTCCGCAGCCGAGCGCATGGCGGCCATGCCGGATGACGAGATCGTCTGCGGATGCAACGGAGTCACCAAAGCGGCCATTGGCGATGCCGTGCTGAACAAAGGCTGCAATACACTTGGCGCAATCAAATCGTGTACCAAAGCCTCCGCTTCCTGCGGTGGGTGTAAGCCCATCGTGGAATCGCTGCTCGTACACTTTGCAGGTGATGCCGTCGGTGAACAGGTGAAAGAAGGCATCTGCGGATGCACCTCCCTCGATCGTGACGAGATTGTCGCAAGCATCAAGGAGATGGGCCTCAAGAGTGTCAAAGAGGTCATGAACGTGCTCGGCTGGAACGAGCCTGAAGGCTGTTCCAAATGCCGTCCGTCCCTCAATTATTACCTCGGCATGATCTGGCCGGGCGAATATGAAGACGAGCGGGTATCGAAATTCACGAACGAGCGGTACCATGCCAACATTCAAAAGGACGGCACATACTCCGTCATCCCACGTATCTATGGCGGCGTCACCTCTCCTGCAGAGCTGATTAAAATTGCCACCGTAGCCGAGAAATACGACGTTCCGATGGTCAAATTCACGGGCGGGCAGCGTCTCGACCTGCTCGGCGTGCAAAAGGAAAACCTGCCGAAAATATGGGAGGAACTCGATATGCCTTCCGGCTTCGGTTACGGTAAAGCGCTGCGGACGGTCAAAACATGCGTAGGCTCCACCTTCTGCCGTTTCGGGACGCAGGATTCCATCGAAATGGGCATCCGCCTGGAGAAGAAACTCGACAAAATGGTGGCTCCGGCCAAAGTTAAACTGGCCGTATCCGGCTGCCCGCGAAACTGCGCGGAAGCCACGATCAAGGATCTCGGCGTCGTGGCGATCGATGGCGCATGGGAAATCCATGTCGGCGGCAATGGCGGCGTCAAGGTTCGCGCGGCCGAACTGTTATGTACGGTGAAGACCGATCTGGAAGTGGAAGAATGGACGTATGCCTACTTGCAATATTACCGCGAGAACGCTCGCTGGAACGAAAGAACGGCAGCCTGGATCGAGCGGGTCGGACTGGACCACGTGAAGGAAGCGCTGGCGGACCGGGACGTGCGGCTGGCCTTGATCGAAAGACTGGAGCTGACACTGGGACATACCGTTGATCCTTGGAAGGAAATTATCGAGAATGACGAGCTGCGCAAAAACTTCACGCCGCTGGCCAACGTGCAGCCTGCAGCCCACTAGACAAGGAGGAACAGCAATGGATCGATTGCGAATTGGACATCTGGCGGACATCGAGGAAAAGGGAGCTCGCACCTTCATGATCCGCGATACGGAAATCGCCGTATTCAAGCTAAGCGATGGCAGTCTGCATGCGGTGGAGAATCGGTGCCCCCATAAAGGCGGAAGGTTATCGGAAGGCATGGTATGCGGCACGGCCGTTCACTGCCCGCTGCATGACTGGAAAATCGACCTGCGGAGCGGCAAAGTATATGAACCGGACGATGGGTGCCTGAACACGTACAAAACCGAAGTGGATAGCAGCAGCGGCGATATTTACATTACGATTGCAGGATAAGCGACAGCATGGTCGGAAGTAATGGCCGACATTTCATCAAGGAGGAATGGCTCATGAACCAAAGCAACCGAGGCTCCCGGGGGATCGTCAGCATCATCGGGGCAGGCCCTGGCGATCCTGATCTGATTACGGTCAAAGCGCTGAAATGCATTCAAAGGGCCGATGTCATCCTGTATGACCGTTTGGTAAATGACCGGCTTCTCGCCGAAGCGCCGGACGATGCCTTGCGCATCTACTGCGGCAAAGCTCCCGGCTTGCACTCCATGACTCAGGAGATGATCGGGCGCATGCTGGTAACCCATGCCCTTGAAGGAAAAAGGGTCGTGCGCCTCAAGGGAGGCGATCCGTTTGTCTTTGGCCGCGGCGGCGAAGAGGCTCTGGCGCTCGCCCAAGCCGGCATCGATTACGAGATCGTGCCCGGCATCACTTCGGCGACGGGCAGCTCCGCGTCCTCCCAAATCCCGCTCACCCATCGCGGACTCTCCTCTTCGTTTGCCTGCATCACCGGAACGGGCAGCGATGGCAGAGCTTCTTCCGTCCGATGGGACCTGCTCGCGCACGGCGTCGATACGCTGGCGATCTATATGGGAATAAGCCAGCTGCCCCATATTCAGCAGGAACTGCTTCGGCACGGCAAAAGCGGCTCCACTCCGGCCGCGTTGATCGAACGAGGCACCACGTCAGCCGAACGTGTCATTACCGGTACGCTGGCCGACCTGCATATGCTGGCCGTATCCGAAAAGATCAGCAACCCGGCGCTGATCGTCATCGGCGAAGTCGTGAAGGTTCGCGAACAATTGCTGCATCTGCAGTCTTCCGCGGAGTCCTCCATGACAGGTTAAGGTATAGCCCTCACTCCCCTCGTGCTCATTAATCCGACAATATGCGCTCGTGAATCGTCCGACCCTTCTGCCCTGGCTCGATCAGCAGACGGGTCGGTTTGATGTTGATCAGAGCCGTCAATTGTTCTCCCATATAGTGCGCCGAATATTTGAATCCCGTCTCCGCCCAGTGCATGATGACGCCCACAGTAGCCGAAACGAGATAGCTCAACATGATGTCATAGTTGATCGTCTGCTCGCTATCCTCGGTCACCAGCACGAAATCCTTGGTCAGATACGTTCTGAACATGCTGCACAGTCGCGAATTCATGTCGTTATGCATCGTCATGAGCGCCCGAAAGATGTCCTGATGGGCCTCGATATATTCAAATACAGGCATGGTGGAAGGCAGCATAGCCGTCATGTCCACCTCTTTCAAGTTCATATACGGTTCGGCATATGCCCTCCCCACGCCTTGCATGAAATCCTCCAACATAAACTCAAGCAGCTCGGGTTTGCCCGGAAAATGCAAATAAAACGTGCCGCGATTATAATCTGCGCGTTCCGTAATATCGCGAATCGTTACCGCATCTACCCCTTTTTCCAAAATCAAAGACACGGCCGCAGCGATAATTGCATCCTGCGTCCTGCGTGCCCTCCGATCCTGAGGATGGTGTATAATCAACATTTTCGCCTCCTTTGTCCATTATTGCAGCCTAAATGAACACCGCTTACATGAATGTACGATAGCGGACATTTTCATCGTCAATGATTATTGTCACAACTTTGTGTATATCTTAACATTAAGACAGGAAGTACAGATGACCATTTGTACCATTCATCAATAGGCTCACCAACCATTTTATACACAAGGAGAGATTTAATCATGAGCACATCCTATACACAAACAGCCGTCATCACAGGAGCAGCCGGAGGCATCGGCAAAGAATTGGCACGTCGTCTCGCCGAACGCAAAATCAATCTGGTTCTCGTCGACTTGAACGAAGAAGCCATCCAACAAACGATTGAAGAACTTCAACTCGACAAAGAACATGTCATCGCGGTCAAAGCGAACGTATCCCAAGAAGAAGACGTTAAAAACTACGTGAAACAGGCGGTTGACAAGTTCGGACGCATCGACTACTTTGCCAACAATGCAGGCATCGAAGGCCCTACAGGCCTGATCGAAGACCTGAGCGTCGAAGCGCTCGACCTCGTGTACAACGTGAACGTACGCGGCGTGTTCCTTGGACTGCAGCATGTCATTCCGGTCATGAAACAACAAAAATCCGGCGCGATCCTGAACACGTCTTCCCTCGCCGGCCTGATGGGCGCACCGGCAGTATCGCCATACATCATGTCCAAACATGCGGTCATCGGATTGACTCGTACGGCAGCCAATGAGCTTGCATCGTTTGGAATCCGTGTCAACGCCGTTCTGCCGGGTACAATCAACACACGCATGATGCGCCAAATCGAAGCCAATTCCGGCGACGTGGAAGGTTATCAAGATGCGACAGTAGCCAGCATTCCGATGGGACGTTACGGCGAACCGGAAGAAGTGGCTGCCGTCATGAACTTCCTTCTGTCCGAAGAAGCTTCTTATGTAACGGCCTCGTTGTACACCGTCGATGGCGGGATGATGGGGCAATAAAATAATAAGATAGATCTGCTTGCCTGGAATCCCTCAAACCAAAAGACCTGTATCAGCATCGCCCGCGCGGTGGTGATCCAGGTCTTTCGTTTTCTTTTGGGCATGTGACGACGGCCTCAACACGCCAATTCCTCACAGCTCCTTAATCCACGTATCCGGCGTGTCCTTTCTCGATCAGGTAATCCATTTCGGCATCGAGAATGCTCTCCACCGTCAATTCGTCCAGTTTGACATCCTTGCGGCCCACAATGTAGTCGGCCAAATCGTCGCCGTCAATGTCCACGTCGCCTTTGGCGTTCTGATGGGCGCGGTTGATATATTCCTGCTCATGCTTCAGGACAAGCGCGATATCCGCTTGGCCGGCCTTCGTTTTGTCTGCGATATATTGCATCATTTCCTGCTCGTTGATTGCATTTGATTCTGACATGTTATGTTGTCCACTCCCTCGGTTCTTTTCCTTCTGTTATTGTAGCATAGCCATGCCCCAAGCAGGCATGCATTATGCCTGCTTCGCCAATTTTGCCGCCATGGTGCTGCTTATTGCGGCAACCGGACATAGAAAGTAGCGCCTTCGCCCACAACGCTTCGGGCAAAGATTTCGCCCCGATGCTGTTCTACGATGGAACGCGCAATGGCCAGTCCGAGTCCATGGCCACCATGCTTTCGAGCCCTGGAAGCATCTGTCCGATAGAAGCGGTCGAAGATTCGCTCCAGATGTTCTGGCGCGATCCCCTCACCGGTATTGGACACGGCAAGCTGAACGCCGTGATTATGGTATTTTTTCAGCGTCAGATTCACCGCCCCCCGGGGACCGGAGTATTTCACGGCATTATCGAGCAGAATGAGAATGACCTGCTGGATCTGCTCGCTGTTGCCATTCACCATGAGTTCAGGCTCGACGCTGTAATCAAGGGATATGTTTTTTTCGAAAATAACGGCCTCCATCGTCAAAATCACGGTCTCCACCACCTCGCTCAGATTAAAGCGGGCATGGATCATGCTTGCTCGGCTATCATCCATTTCGGTCAGGTACAGCAGGTTGCTCGTCAACCCGGCCATCCGTTCCGTTTCCGATTTGATGTAATGCAGCCATTTCGATTGGTTGGCAATCGTATCTTCGCTGTTGGCCAGCAGTACGTCGGTATTGGTATTAATGATGGCCAGCGGCGTTTTCAACTCATGGGATGCATCGGCAATGAACTGCTTCTGTTTATCGAAAGCTTCTCTTACAGGGGCAATTGACCGGTTCGCAAAATAACGACTCAGGAAAAAAATGACGATTAACATCACCAATCCTACAATGGCAAATGTATAAACCAGGTTCGTCAGAATGCCTTGCTGCGCCGTAACGTCCATAAATACGATCATGTTGCTTGCACTGCCGGAATCGACGACGTACGCCCACTCCGTTCCGTTCAGCGAAAACTGTCCGACTGCCCGGCTCGACCGTTCGGAACGGTCGACTTTCGCGAGCGCCTCTTCATAGAAGCTGTCTTCCGCCTCGAATCTGGACTGCTTCTCCGTCATGTTCCACTGGCTGTCCGTCTTTACCATGAACGACAAGGAACGCGAAGGCGGAGAATTGGGGTCGTCCATGGGGCCTCCCCCGAACCCCGGCGAACGCATGTCTCCCAAGCTGCTGTTTCCCTGTCCGTTATGCGACATTTTGGGCGCATGATAGAAGTCGGATACTTTGTACAGCTCCATGTTCGTATCCCGCTGCACGTTCTGATACGTGATCACATAGATGGTCGCGAAAGCAACCAGCATCATGATGGAGATGGATACCAGATTGACGACCAGGAATCGGTTCCGAAGCTGCCGGAACATCAGGAAGTCTCCTCAAGCACATAACCTACGCCCCGAATCGTATTGATCCGAACTTCAGAGTGCAGAAACGTCAATTTTTTGCGCAAAAAGGAGATGTACACTTCCACATTGTTATATTCCACGTCGGAGTCGAAGCCCCACAGCTTTTCGATGATCTGCTCCTTGGACGTAATCGCCTGCTTCCGGGTAATCAGCAGTTCGAGCAGCTCGTTTTCCTTCAGGTTCAGCTTGATCTCTTTGCCTTGTACCTTCAGCTTCAGCTGCGCGGTGTTCAGTTCGATGTCCCCAAACTTCAACGCATCCTCGGGTACTACCTCGCCCTTCCGCCTCAGCGCCGCCCGAATTCGGGCCAGCAGCTCCTCTGTCGCAAACGGCTTGGCGATATAATCGTCTGCGCCGTGATCCAGTCCGGCGACCTTGTCCGAAATTTCCCCTTTGGCCGTCAGCAAAATGACCGGAGTATGATTTCCTTCTGCACGCAGCTTCTTAAGTACGGTAATGCCATCCATTTCCGGCATCATGATGTCCAGCAGCAGCAGATCGTAAATGCCGCTGAGCGCATTATCCAAACCCGATCTTCCATCATGTACGATATCCACGGAGTAATTGTGTTTTTTCAATATTTGCGACACGGCTTCTGCCAGGTGAACCTCATCTTCCGCAATTAATATTCTCATCGTCTTTCCATCCCTCTGCATGTGAATTGGTTTCCTATGTTTTCTTCTATTATACCTGCTCATTGTATCCTTCCAACCTTGAATCAACCTTAATTCGGAGACTCTTCCCCCCTTATCAATAACCGGGTTTGGCCCTTGTTCCAAATTTTTTTCACACAACTATTATAGGAAGGTAAAGAAATGTTAACGGAATGTAAAACCATTTAAGATTCATTCAAGGTTGGCGCTCTAAGATACAGACATAACAGCAAGACACGATGCACCACAACATACAAAACACAGCGAAAGGAATGACATGAAATGGCGATTGAAGTATTCAACCGGTACGAGAGCAAATATCTCCTGACGGATGAGCAATACGAAGCCTTCTACAACGACTTGCTGCACTATATGGAACTGGACGAGTACAACAAAAAACACGAGTTCTACTCCATAAGCAACCTCTACTTCGACACGCCGCAGGATTCGCTGATCCGTGCCAGCCTCTCCAAACCGAAATACAAAGAGAAGCTGAGGCTGCGGGCTTACGGCGTACCCGAACAGAATGCCAAGGTATATCTGGAGATCAAAAAGAAAGTGTTCGGCCTGGTGAACAAACGGCGCACCGCGTTGAAGCTGGACGAGGCTTATGAATTCGTCCGCACCGGACAGGCGCCTGACCTGACTGATTACATGAACAAACAAGTCGTTGAAGAAATCAAATATTTCCTCCGCCTGTACGACCTGGAGCCTAAAGTTTATCTGGCTTATGAACGCAAGGCGCTGTTTGACAAAAACAGCCGCGATCTCCGGATCACCTTTGATACCAACATCCGCAGCCGCCGATATGACCTGAAACTGGAGCAAGGAGATTACGGCGAACCGCTTGTCGAGGATGGGCGATGGCTGATGGAGGTCAAAGCGGAAAAAACCGTTCCGTTCTGGCTGTCGCAGCTGCTGTCCGAGCACGGCTTGTACCGTGTCGGGTTCTCCAAATACGGCAATGAGTTCAAACGACTGGCGAGAACCACCAACTTGAATTACCAAGGCGAGCGCATGCTCGTACCAGGCACGGACTTCAATCCGGCCATGCAACCAAATCAAAAGATCAGAGAAAGAGAGAGTGTAGTATATGCTTGATTCCATTTTCAGTTCCGCCCTGACCGATACCACGCTGACATTCAGCAGCGCCGTACTTACGATTGGCCTGGCCATCCTGATGGGGGCCATCATCAGCCTCACATACATGAAGACCAACGCTAACACATACTCGCAAAGCTTCACCTTGACCATGGTCGTGCTGCCCGTCATCGTCGCCATCATCATCCTGCTCATCGGCAGCAACGTAGCCCGCGCCTTCAGCTTGGCCGGCGCCTTCTCCATCATCCGGTTCCGAAGTGCGCCCGGCGACCCGAAAGACATTGCTTACGTCCTGTTCACCATGGCTTCCGGTCTTGCTTGCGGCGTAGGCGCATTCGGATATGCAGTCCTGTTCACCATCATCTTGTGTGTATTGATGTTTGTCCTGAGCCACTTCAAATTCGGCGCCAAGAAGAGCCAGCAAAAATTGCTTAAAGTCACCATTCCCGAAAATCTGAGCTATGAAGAAGCTTTTGACGAAGTCTTCAAACAATTCAATGTGCAGTATCAGTTGAACAAAGTGAGAACGACCGAACTTGGCAGCTTGTACGAACTGGTTTACCTCGTCCACATCGGCCAAAACGTCAATCAAAAGGAATTCCTCGACGCCGTTCGTACACGCAACGGCAACCTGGACATCTCCCTGAACATGGCCCCGACGCCAGAATATTAAGCACCACACATTTCTAATAATGAAGGGAACGATATTGTATGAATAAGAAAACATGGATTGCAGGAAGCAAATTATGGTCCGTCGTCATGATTGCCGCCATTGCTACGGCATGCGGCGCCCCCGCAGCAACCAATACCAGCGCCAGCGCGGCAACCACATCAACTGCGGTGACAGCTTCCAAATCGGTTACCGCCAATGAGCAAACTTCCGTTAAATTCGCCGACCTCGTCTCATTGGATGCGGATGACACCAATGTAAGCTGGAGCGAATCCGATGCTACAACCATCAAACTGAACGGCACGACGGCAGCCATTACCGGTTCGGGTGCCAAGGCAGCGAACGGATCGGTGACGATCTCCGAAGCCGGAACTTATGTACTGAGCGGCAAACTGACAGACGGCCAGATCATCGTCAATGTGACCGACAAGGAGACCGTGCACATCGTGTTGAACGGCGTAACGATCCATGACAACGACAGCTCTGCCATCTACATTCAGGAAGCGAAGGGCAAAGCCGTCATTACGCTGCAGGAAGGCACCGTGAACACCTTGTCCGACGGCAAAGAGTATGTATATGCCGACGACGCCACGGATGAGCCTGATGCAGCCGTCTACAGCAAAGGCGACCTGACCTTTAACGGAACGGGCACGCTGAATGTCACAGGCAATTACAACGAAGGCATTACGAGCAAAGACGATCTGAAAATCGTCAGCGGCACATTTAACGTTAAATCGGTAGGGAGCGGCATCAAAGGTAAGGACATGCTGGCTATCAAAGACGGCAATATTACCGTGGATGCCGGCGGGGACGGTATTAAGTCCAACAATGACACGGATGCGGACAAAGGATTCGTAGCCATTGCAGGCGGTACATTCAACATCACCAGCGCCAACGACGGCATTCAAGCAGAGACGATGCTTGTCACGGATGGCGGTACATTCAATATCGTCACCGGCGGCGGCAGCGCCAATGCACCCGAGAAAGTGGAAGAAGGCCCTGGCGGGGGCGGCTTTGGTGGAGGACGGTTCGGCGACGGCATGACCCCTCCGGATAGACCTTCGGGCGATGGCAGCTCGACTTACGGAACACCTTCATCGGGATCGGCTTCTACCAGCTCCAGCGGTTCGGCAACGGCAGTCCCAACAGCGCCGCCAACCAGCCAAAGCACAATGAAAACGGACACCACTGGCAGCTCCACCGATGCGAGCACGACGGAAACGACGGATACCACCGAAACCGAAAGTACAAGCGCCAAGGCGCTCAAAGCAGGAACCAACATTGTCGTGAATGGCGGTACGTTCACCATCGACGCGATGGATGATTCCGTACACAGTAACGGCAACGTCACCGTGAACGATGGCAAACTATCCATCCTCACTGGCGATGACGGGCTCCATGCCGACCTTACCCTTACCATTAACGGCGGTACAATCGACATCGACAAGAGTTATGAAGGCCTTGAAGGCAGCATCATTAACATGAATGGCGGCGACGTCGATCTGATCGCTTCGGATGACGGCGTGAATGCATCTGGCGATGGAGCCGTTGCTACAGCGACAACGGACGCCGCGACAGATACTTCTACAGACACAAGCACGGATGACGCTGCTTCCACAGAAGCAACAGACAGCACAACAACAGCAGATTCCGCAACAGACAACGGCGCTCCACAAGGCTTCGGCGGTCCTGGCGGCGGCGGAAACAGCAATAACGAGCTGAACATCACCGGCGGTACACTGACTCTTGATGCTGGCGGCGACGGGCTGGATTCGAACGGTTCGATCACGATGACGGGCGGCACAGTTATCGTGAACGGCCCGACAACGGACGGTAATGGGCCACTCGACTATGACGGTACCTTCGAAATGACGGGCGGATTCCTCATCGCTGCAGGCAGCGCAGGCATGGCTCAAGCTCCTGGCGACACATCGAGCCAGTATTCTATCGGGATGACATTTACCGATACGCAAGAAGCAGGCACGCTCGTTCATCTGGAAGACAGTGAAGGCAATACGATCATGACCTTTGCACCAAGCAAATCCTATCGCTCCGTCGTCATCAGCTCTCCGGATCTGAAAGAAAACGGAACGTACACGTTCTATACGGGCGGTACATCGACAGGAACCGAAACAGACGGCCTGTACACCGACGGCACTTACTCGGGCGGTACCAAAGTAGTTGAATTCCAAACGTCCAGTGTCATTACCTGGGTCAATGAATCCGGCGTAACGACTGCTCCATCGGGCATGGGCTTTGGCGGTGGCGGTCGCGGCATGGGCAGACCGGGAAGCAGCACCCAAACTCAAGGCGGAACGACGGAAACGACGGGAACCGTCGTGGATAACAGCGCGACAAGCTCCGAGAAGTAAGCACACCTCCCGGCAGCACAGGATAAAAAACAACCTAAGTCCACCAATATGGGCTTAGGTTGTTTCGTTGTCGGATCGTTGTGCGGCCATGTTGTGGCCAATATCAGCCCGAACAAACCTTTTAAAATACATACACGTATACCTTGGTGCGCTGCACATCCCTGCACGTAATCGTACGCAGCGGCTTCTTGCCCGGCAGCGCAAAACAGACGCTGATCACCCGCGCTCCCGGAGGAAGCTCCTTGCTGAACTTGTCCATCAGCCGTTCCATCGCGCCAGGGAACAAATAACAAATAACCCCGTCGGCATGCTCGTAGGAACTGCTGTAGATATCTCCCCGCAGGAAACGGAGGCGCCCTTCCAGCGACTGGCGCTGGCCAAGCATTCGGCGCAGCCGGATACTCAGAAATGCCAGCAATCGGGACGACCATAGCGGCACAAGCGAGTTTTCGATGCCCAATAACCGTTTGCCCGGACAATGCCGAACGACGTCAAGGCTTAGCGTCCCCCAGCCGGAGCCTGCCTCAATCAAATCGCCGTAACCCGGAATGCGATTGACCTCCCGGATGACCGCCCTTCGGACCACCCCGGACGTCGGCATGGGCGAAATGCCGTTTTTCCAACTATAAAGTACGATGGATATGACCGTGAGCAACACGATAACAGCCATAATCCACGGGAGAAAATGAATGGCCAAAGGAAACCCTCCCCGGCATGTATTCCTATTCCGTCAGCCGATCGCATTTTGAACATGCGATTTCATGTACACGCCTTTTTTGTACACCGACTTGATCGTGAAATGCTCTCCCAGCTTCCGGTTCGTCCGGTAAATGAGCGAGTTGATCTCGTCGATCCCCACCGGATCGCTCTCGACGATGCTTCGCTCGGGCCATACTTGGCTGACGATCTGCTCCCGGGTCACAAAATGATCGAGCTGGCTGTACAGCAGCTTGAACAACTGGAATTCCTTTTTGGACAGCGGAATCTCCAGCGTGCCCACCTGCACCGTCTGCAAATGATCGTGTACCCGCACACCCTCGCCGAACAAATCCGCGATCCGGTATTCTCTCGTTTCCTCGATGTCGCTCTCGGCGCGAAGCTGGATGAGCCCGTTCACGAGCGTGATGCTGTCCCCTTCGGCAAACGGATATTTCTCGAAAGGAACGAGCCGCTGCCCGTTCAGCTCGGTTCCGTTTTTACTGTCCAAATCCTCAATCCACAACTGATGCAGCCCATCGTAATGAATCCGGCAGTGCAATTTCGATATCAATTGATTGTATACGGATAGGTCCGATTCGCCGCTACCCGTGTATCGCCCCACCGTAATGGATCGGTTCTTGGCAACGTAAGCGAAAGAACCGTCGCTCTCCTGGCCGGGCGTGCGAATGACGATTTTGGCCGTCTCCCGCATGACTGATTCCCCCTTTGAATAGGGCTTTTCCTCTGCCTGGCTTGTCCAATGACAGCTTCATCAGATTTGTTCCATTGTTTGCACGCATTGCGATATTTATAGTGTATACAGGCACCCTTCAGGCCTTTTCCATTTTGGCATTCGCAAACTCAAGCATATCCACCAGAGAGGTACCCCAAATGAAAAAAAAGAACGTTTTGATCTATGTGCTGCTGGCATTTGCCTTGTCCATCACGTTAACGGTATTGTCCCACATGAACGGAGATGACGGCGAGTCGCTCCAAATCACTCCGGCTGCCGAAACGTCCTGGATCAAGTAACCCGTCCATCGGCGCATTGGCGTCAAACCAGCCCAGATGCTTTCATTCCATTCTATTATAACGCGAAAAGCGCAAAAAGCGTTTCATTAATGTCATGGAAACGAAACAGGCCCCATCGACTGCCATACGGCAGCCAGGGGACCCGAATCATGTCATTCCGCCATTTCGTTTGATAACTTACGAGGCACGGCCTGCCTGAAGAAACTAAGGAGCAATTCCCCCGTCGCGATCAGACGGCCCCTGCGCAGCATCCCCATCAGGCTTTGCTTTGTTCGGCTGGGCCTCTTCCATTCGGCTCGACACTTTCTGATACAGGTAGGAAATGCCGAGCAATAACACTCCAAAGCTGAAATAGGCGATGATTTTGCTGCCTGCAGTCAACAGGCTAACATCGTAGAACACCATTTTCCCGGTAGACAGCAAGGTTAACCCCAGCCCCAAACGGCGAATCATCACGTATCTTCTGCGGAAACCGTAGGCAATGTACAGAATAGCCAGCAGCAGGTAGACTAGGCTGAACAGCAGGCCCACATCCCCCCACTGGAATTGTACTGTCAAAAATACCGTAATGATGCCCAGCAAGTACACCCCGGCAATCACGGGATACCACTCTATGCTTTTGAACTGTCCGCGTATTCCCGATATCAGCAGATCCCTTCCTGCAAAAAAGACACCTGTATTGAAAATGATGAGCACGATCAATCCCACGATTTCCGCTGCCGTGTGGTGCTGCGTATCCGGCTGAAGCGCCGGCATCGTCAACGTCACCGCCAGGGCCATAAAGCAGCCTACAATGTGTAAAAAGTTCCTATAATACCGCACCCAGCGATCCTGCAGCAGCTTCACTTTGTTCAATCCGTAAGCAAGGGCAATCGTCAGGGCGGCCAACAGGATCAGCTTGTAGAACATGTATAACACGAACGACGCATCCACCGCACGCACATATAGCTCATTCGATTCGTACAGAACATAGAACCAAAGGTTTACAAGCGAGGCATATTTGAATGCAGCCAGCGCCCCGGCTTCGAAAGCGCCGTAGCGCCTTTTTTCCCGAGAGAACGCCCCACGATCTGCCAGCGCGTAATACACCGTGATCCATATCGCCCCCAGCGTGACGCACGAATATTTCAGCATGAAATAGGACCTGTCACCGATAATGAACTGTGCCAGTACGTCATAGTACACAAACGTAAAGATACACAGCAATGTCACGCCCCAACCGGCCCGTTCCACGGCTCTGAACCGTTTCAGATGTCCGAACGTCACGAGCAGGACACCTTCGATGAGCCAGCCCATGGACAACCATTTGGCTCCAAACTGGAACGGAATGATCAGAATGGCAAAGGTTAACGAGGTCACGTAAAACAGCAGCGTAGTCTGTTTCTCTTGAACCATGCTGCGCTGCACGAATCGGGCCAGCCCGAAGTAAACGAGACAAAATACAAGTGCCAGCACACCATGAGCGTCTTCCCAGCCTTGCGCGCCGAAAAGCAGGTACAGCATCAGACAACTGATGCTCGTATTCAGGGCCAGCAAAGCAAAATCCCACCAGGTCAATTTCACCTTGTGTTTGAACGGGTAGGCCAGCGTGATGCCCAGATACAGGGCAAACGTCAAGATGGAATAGCCCATGGCCATGATATGGCTTGGCGAGAGCCACAACAGAATCAGCATGCATGGCGTATTGAACAAAAAGCTGATGTAATGCACGACGGGCCACCGTTTACCGAACGATACCCATGCAATAATGCCGTTTAACAGCAGCAAATAAACCATCGCTGCATACACCGCGTTCCCGTGAAATCCGAAATAGCCCAAATACGAGAAAAACGGCAAATATCCGCCCACCAGGCCGAGCGAACAAATCGTTCTGGATTGGTACCTCAGCGATAACAGCACTGCTGCGGCCGATACCAGCACGGATAGTCCAAGTGCCGGGTACAGCCCTATGATGCTCAACAGGAAATAGCTGTAGAAGATCGAACCAAACAGCACCGAAATACCTCCACCGAGCAAGCCCATGGCAAAGGTTTGCCGTTTGCGCCGGAACAACCACTCGCCGCCCCCAAGCATGAGCAGCCCAAGCAAAAAGAAGGCAGCCCCCTTCATGTGGTCGTTAAACCATGTGGCATACGAGTATCGGAATGCGGCCCCTACACCAAGGATGATGAGCAGGATGGCTACCTTGTTGATCCAGCTCAGCCCGATTCGCATCTCCATCCGATTTTGGCGAATCCGCCGCTGAATCGTTTCTTCGCTCAGTTCTTCCTCCGCCATATGCTCGTATCCCCGTACCATCTGCTGCCGTACCGCTTCCTCCCTTTCCAGCAACGTTTGCCTGCGCGCATCGATACGTCTCTTCACCTCTGCAGCGAGATAAGCGATTCGCTCCGTGAGTTCGCCCGCTTCTTCCTGCAGCTCCCGCTCCGCGTGATGATACAGCCCGTTTAATTGCGCCCTGGTTCGGTGTTCGTGAGCGTCCAGACGATCGCGGTGCACGGCCGTCCTGCCGTGAAAATACGTCTCCATCTTCTCACGGGATACCCGGATCAGGTTGAGCTTCTCATCCAACATTTGCTCCGACAACGCCATCCGCAAGCGGGCGTTCTCTTCCTCCATGCTCCGCATTCTGGCTTCCAGTTGTTCTAACCTAAGCCTGTTGGCTTCATCCTTCTCCCTCAACTGTTCGTTTTGCAGAATCAAATCATCGGACTCATACTCCTGCAGCAGGGCGTTATACTCCCTTACCAGCTGCTTCTGTTGTTCATGGACGTGATGAAGCCGATCCTTAAATTCCCTCATGGACTTCCTCCATTGTTTGTCAAATGATGTTTTCCTTTATTTTACTATATCCATGTCAAAAAATGAGGTTTTAATGCTAACTTTCCATCCCATAGACATGGAGAGCCCACACAACTAATAGACGGATTATCATATAAAAAAGCATCAGCACTCCAGGTTTTTGAAATAACAAACGCCAGGAATATGCTGATGCTTACTTATTTAATCAATGTTGATTTATATAGAACTTATCTTTTCATTCAACAGCTTTAGTGAGCCGCTTTAGGGATAGGTTTTTTCAAGAATACCCCGTAGGATAGTGCACCCAAGAGCAGCAGACCTGCGCCCAGTAAAAATACATTATTAAAGCTGCCTGTCGTATCCAAAATGTATCCGGTTACAATCGGTGCAAGCGCAGCTCCCAGGAATCCGCCAAAGTTCTGGATCGCACCCAAGGAGGCTACTTGTTCACCAGGAGCAATGTCTGCGGCCAGCGTCCAAATCACGCCGGATGGCAGCTGCGAAGCAAAGTAACCCACGGATAACAATACGATGCTCACCACCGTACTATCGATGAACGGTATAGGTGCTACCGAAGCTGCGGCCAGAATGGCTCCGCCAACAATCGGAACCTTGCGTGAGGTGACAGCATTGACCCCTTTACGAATGAAAAAGTCCGAGATCAACCCGCCCAGCAGAACTCCGATAATTCCGGCTACGAACGGAATGGATGCAATCCAGCCGGTTTCTTTCAACGTAAAGCCCTGCTCCTTCTCCAGATAGCTCGGAAGCCATGTCAGGTATACCCAGATGGTAAACATAATACCAAAGTTTCCGACAATCATAAACCAGGTACTTTTATGTTTGAATAATGAACCCCAGTTTGCTTTGGGAGCTTCAACAGCGGCTTTGCCCTCTGTACCCGGGTTCTCGTCTGCAACAGCTTCCGGCCCTTTGATCATCTGCTTCTCGGCAAATGTCGGATCACGGTATACCTTGAGCCAGATCAGCATGATAATCAGACCAATGACGCCGACAAAAATGAACATACCTCTCCATGTCATGGTTAACATCAGAACAGTCAACAGCGGCGGTGCGATTGCGTTGGCGATCTGTGAACCGGTATTAATAATAGAAGTAGGCAGTCCCCGCTCACTTTTGGCAAACCAACGCTCGGTCACCTTCAGGCCGGAAGTGAAAAAAGGAGATTCGGATACACCAAGCAGCATCCGCATCGCGTATAACAGGGAATAGGTGTTGGTGAAAGCACTAAGTATGGTAGCAGTAGACCACAGTCCCGATGCCCATGCAAACATCTTTTTGGGGCCAAACTTGTCCACCAGCCAGCCGGCAGGCAAATTCGCCAATGCATAAGGCCATAGAAAGGCGGACAACAGCAAACCCATCTGAGTGGAAGACAGCCCGAATTCTGCTGCAATGGTTGTATTAGCAATGCTAAGGTTGGATCTGTCCAAATAATTTACAACTGCACCCAGCAGCAATAACAGAATAATTCCCCATCTCAAACCCACTTTCGGAGCTTGAGGTACCGAGGCAGGGGATGGCGATGTTTTTAACGTTGCCATTGAACTCACTCTCCTCAACTTATAAATATCAAATAACTTAAATTATATATAATGAATAAATATGGGAATAAAGGATTATAGCTAAGCCTTACTGCTCTCCAAAAATACGCAGCAGCCATTGAAGTATGCGTTTTCATAACAGTGTTAAAACTTTCGTTAATTCCAGCATTGCTTGCATTCCGTACCTATGCGTTCACAACGGTCAGCATGATTTCTGCCCTGATCGTTGTGAACCTCATTCGCACGGTAATGTATTTGCTTGAAGTTAATTAACGCGCGGCCGCTACTGCCTGCAGAAACTCTTCAGCCGCCTTCGTTACTCGCCCGTAATCACCGGAATCCTTGGCGGCTTTGGTGATATAACTACCCACACCAACACCAACACAACCGGCAGCGATCCATTCATGGACATTTTGCGGTGTTACTCCGCCAGTAGGGGCAATCGCGGCTTGAGGCAACGGCGCAGATATCGCTTTTACATATTGCGGCCCTACAGCTTCTGCCGGGAACAGCTTGACGATATCTGCACCTGCTTCAAGAGTCTCCACGATCTCCTTGGCCGTGAACGCACCACTGACCGTGACCGCCTGGTAACGATTAGCTATCTTGATCATGTCGGGATTAAGCTGAGGACTGACCAGCATCTCTGCCCCTGCCAATATGGCAGCTCGCGCCGTTTCACCATCCAAAATGGTACCTGCACCGATCAGAATACCTTTGGAACAATATTTTCGTGATAAAACCTTGATCACATCCAAAGCTCCCGGCACACTCATCGTAATTTCCAGTGCCCGAATGCCTCCTGCAATTGCCGCCTCTGCAACAGATAGCGCTTCTTCCTCATTGTCCGATCGAATGATCAGTACAATTCCGGTTTCGGCAATTGTGTTCATATTCTTCAGCTTTCGCCACATATCTGTGCCCTCCTCATTCCATATGTCTATTGGTAATACCATGTGTATATTGGGTTTTGGGTTCGCTTCGACCTACTCTTGTGTTCGCGGATATAACCGATCACCGCTGTAACCCAGTTGAGCTGAAAGCTTCCATGCCGCTTCTTTGACCAGCTTTACAATGTTTGCTTCACGTTCCGCGGTCATGGTGGAATACATGCTGGCCACACTGATTGCAGCTACAGGTTCGTCCCACTGATCATAGACAGCAGAGCCAATGCAATACATCTCAAGATGATCCTCCCGGTCATCGATAGAATAACCACGCTCGCGAATCTCCTGCATGTCCTGCAAAATATCGGGAATGGTTACTTTGGAGTAGGATGTACGCGAAGGGATCTCTCCTTCTCCCAAAATCTCCAAAACCTTGCTTGTCGGGAGGGCCGCAAGCAGCGCTTTGCCCAGACCCGTAGTATGCATATATCGGCGGGAGCCCAGCTTGGCTGTCGGCCGCATCACCGAATAACTCTCCGCTTTGTCCAGGTAGACAATCCGTCCCTTATCCTCAATGCCAAGAAAGGCCGTGCTGCCCGTCTGACGATTCAGCTCTTGAAGCAAAGGTCTGGCCATGTGAGGAACACCCATGTTGGACAAATAAGCCATGCCTGTCTCAAACACCGCTATACCTAGGCGGTATGTTTTGAGACGCGCATCATCCATTTCAATAAATCCTTTGTGCAGCAAGGTTTGCACCAATTCGAACCCGCTGCTTTTGGGCATGTTCATCTGTTTGCAAATTTCATTCAGTGTTAGCGGAGTACCACTCTTGGCAAATAAAACGAGTAAATCTGCAACACGCTCCGCAGATTTATTCATGCGAATATTGTCCATGTTATCTCCTTCAAATTCTTCGACGTCGAAGTTCGCATATGTGAACTTATTTCACATCACCGAACGATGCCCTCATTATAGATCAGCCCCTCGGAAAATTTCAACCGCTTTCTTAAAACTTTTTTTGTTTATCCTTTTTCCTCAAAAGGGATTGTATTTCCGAGAAAAACAGTATACTCTAGAAGCGAATGTTCACCAACGCGAATCAGGTTCGCATATACGAACCAAAAAAACACAAAAAACACCCATGATCTAAATGGTCTGGGTATATCTTTTTAGGGGGGAACCTCATGAAACCTGTTCTGATTTTTCTGATCGGCTCCGCTGGCTCGGGCAAATCCACGATCGGCAAAAAACTTGCCGCCGAGCACCATTTTTGTTATCTGGATAAAGATGTGGTGTGCAACACTTTCACAGGAAAGCTTCTGGAAGCACACGGCTACTCCCCTCACGAGCGCGACGGCAACACCTATTACCGGGATACTGTTATGGATCTGGAGTATGAAACGTTATTAAACGTGGCGAACGACAATCTGCAATTAGGCAGATCGGTCATTCTTGACGCGCCTTTTGTTGGATATTTTCATAAAAGCGATTACATTGATGGATTAATCTCCAAGTATGGCTGGGAAGAGGTTATTCCTGTCGTGTTACGAGTTGATGTGAATGCAGATGTTCTTCAGCAGCGGATCAGAAGCCGTGGCCTGGAGCGAGACAAGTGGAAACTGGAACACTGGGATACCTTTGTCCAAGGAATACAGGCGAATATATGTATGTGGGAAAATATTGATCTCATCGCCGTAGATAACAGCTCAGAGGATTTTGATCTGAGGCATCTGGCTTCTCAGCTGCCTTTATCTGTCGTGCCATCTTGATGTCATAACGAAAAAGTACACGGAACGCGTTAGGCTTCCGTGTACTTCCCTATTTTCATAATGTAAATAATGAAGAGCTTGTTGCTTCTTACGTTCTAGCTCTTATCCGTCGCGCCGGTTTCATCCGTTGATTCCGGTTCAATGACGGTTTCAGCATTCGGGTCCAACCAGCTGGCAATCATGCCTCTCGCATACTCCAGATCACTCTCCGACAGGTCATAGTACCATGTACCGCTTCGCATTGCCCCGTCGCCTTTCAGCATATAATTGCTGATGGCAGGAATGCTGTCCTTCATGTACAACATCTCGGCAAAATCGATGATAAAGTCCGAATTCATGTTGGTCGTAAAATTGCTTCCGGCAATTTTGATGACGTCCGGGATTTTGGTCAAATTTTTGACTTCAAGCGCACGATTCATGAATGCACTCAGAAATATGCGCTGCCGCATCGTCCGGTTGAAATCCGAATCCTCGCGATAACGGACGTACCCGAGCGCCTCTTCCCCGTTATAGATCGGTTTGTTCGCCGCCACAAATAACTTCTCGTGGGACTTTAACTTGTTTTCAATGTCTTTTTTGATCGGCAGCTCCACGCCACCTACGGCATCCACGATATCCTTGAGACCGTTGAAATTGATCGCGGCATAGAAATCGACCTTGTTTTGCAGCAGCTGCTCCACCGTGTCTATCGCCATTTTGGCTTCACCGTGGGCATATGCCGAGTTGATCTTCGATTTCACGTCCCGGCCGACGATTTCCGTATAAGAGTCTCGCGGAATGGATAACAACAACACCTTATTGTCTTCCGGGCGCACGACAGAATAAATGATGGTATCCGAACGGCTTGGTTCATTATCCCTCTGATCGATGCCTAAAAGCAGCAAGGAAAATGGGTCGGTATGTTTCACCACAGGCTCTTCTTCCGCATCTCCCACAGGTTTGAAGGACTCGTCCAGCACATCTTTAACGGTATCAGATGCGAACAGTTTAAACCCCAGCAGGACCAGATCTTTCCTAAACACGAATCCGAGGCCCCCCAATAAAATCAAAACGCTGAACGCGATCAGCAAGGGTTTCTTCCATGACTTCTTCGGTTTTTGCGGCTTCTTTTTGCGGTCCATCCGGCTTAGACTTGCGATACTGTTTTCCATCATATCTCCTTTGTATACGCGTTAATAGAATCATTTAACTACAATAGTAACGTGTTTTCAACAAAATAAGTTATAATCGGCTATACAACCGTTGACATAAAAAGGAGCGATACCCATGCAATATCGACGTCTCGGAAACAGCGGCCTGCGCGTATCGGCCATCGGGCTGGGCACCAATGCCTTCGGCAAACGGTCGGACGAGCAGACCTCCATTCGCATTATTCATGCCGCACTGGATCGCGGCATCAATTTCGTGGATACCGCCAACATCTATGCCGGAACCGAATCGGAACGCATCATCGGACTGGCGCTGGAAGGCCGCAGAGAGCAAACCGTGCTCGCGACCAAAGCGGGCTTGCCTCGGCATGACGGCCCCCATGGACGCGGCTCTTCCCGTCTCCACCTCCAGCAGGAGCTTGAACAAAGCCTGCGCCGCCTGAAAACCGATTATGTAGACCTCTACCAGATCCATACGTTTGATCCATATACGCCTTTGGATGAAACGCTGCGTACGCTGGACGACATGGTTACTTCCGGCAAAGTGCGCTACATCGGGGCTTCAAACTACGCGGCCTGGGAGCTGATGAAAGCTCTGGCCACGAGCGAATCGAAGGGATACGTACGCTATATTTCCACGCAAACCAGCTATTCGCTGGCAGACCGGACGCCGGAAGTGGAACTCGTTCCCCTTTGCCTGGATCAGGGCGTAGGCATTATTCCGTACTTCCCGCTGGCCGGTGGTATCCTGACCGGCAAATATAATTCCGAATCCGGCGTGCCGGTCGGTTCAAGGGCGGATACGGACCCTTCCTTTAACCGCTTTTTGCAGGAACGGAACATCACGCTCGGCCAGCAGGTCAGCGAAAAGGCCGCCGAATACGGATGCTCGCCAAGCGTCCTTTCCCTGGCCTGGCTGCTGAACCGCCCGGCCGTATCCACCGTCATCGTCGGGGCTACGCGTACCGAGCAGCTAGAGCATAACCTGAGCAGCCTGGAATTGGAACTCACCGATGAAATGATGGACGGGCTGGATCAACTCAGCCAGTCTTTCCGCCATGGCGAACCGTTCGCGACCTATCGCATCGATGGATGACACTTGGCAACCCGAAAAACCCCTTCTGGCTCATTTCAGGCCAGAAGGGGTTTTTCACTATAAGGAAACCCGGATATGCAACCACGCGTCATTAATGATTGAGCCGATCAGTTATTCGGAGGATTCGGTGAACGATGAATGATTGATGAATTGCTGCAACGTTTTCATGAACTCTTTCCTGCGCTCGCCCACCCGACCAAAAAATTCCCGATCCGCGGCCTCTACGACCTGAATTGCCTCAAGCGCCAGCTTCGCTCCCGCCTCTGTCGTGTGAATAATGTTGGCACGCGTATCGGTATGGTGGCGTGACCGCGTGATCAGCCCTCTTTTTTCAAGCGTACGCAGTACTTGCGAGGTTACGTTAACATCCACATTGGCAAATTGGGCAATCTGAACCTGTGTGACTCCCTTTTCTTCGTGATCCCGTTCATTGAGCCATGAAACGGCATGCAGCAATACAAATTGGGGCTGCGTCAGGTTCATGGGCTCCAGCACCCTGCGAATTTCCTTTTGCCACATCGTCGTCACTTGCCACAGCAGGTGTCCGGGACTTTCTTGTGCATTTTTAAACTGTGAGCCTGTCATCTCATCTTCCTCCATCATTGAAACTTGGGGCCTGACCGCCATCGCTGTTCGCGTATCAAAACATCACCATGAAAACATGCTTTCAGCATCATTCGTGCCATCCTTCGGCACATAGACTAGGGCGCAGAAGCCTTGGCGATTGGATCCGGGTCCATGTAGTGTAATAACGCCTGGATATTGAAATCCGTTGCAAACCGTATGCGTATTCATCATTTCCTAACGCGAAGGAATGAACTGCTTCACCCATTGCCCGAATCCTTGAGGATTTCGGCTCTGGATCAGGACGATACCTTCTCCGCGGAATCGGCATACAAGGCCTTCCCCGCTGGTTACGCTGGAGAACCACCCTTGCGAAGCTTTTTCAATCCGGTAGTCCATGTACTGGGGCCACGCCACCAAATGGGCATTGTCCACGATCACTTCCTCACCCGCCGCCAATGGAAGGGCATGAATGGCCCCGTATGACGACAGAAATACCGTGCCCCGGCCGCTGATCTCGACGATAAAGAAGCCCTCGCCCGAAAATAGCCCCTTTTTCAGGTTTTGCATCTTGCTGTGGACTTGAATGCCCTCCGTGCCTGCGAGAAAGCCGTCTTTCTGCACATATAGGGAATACGAGCCGTCCAGTTCGACCGCTTCCACGCTTCCTATGCTGGAGGGCGAAAGCAAAATTTCGGCGGGACCGCCGACTGCAGTTAATTCCTGAAAGAAAAACTTCTCTCCGCTAAGCATCCGGCCAAAACCGGCGAGCATGCCGCCTTCCGCAGAACCTTTCAATTCGACCGTCGGCGTCATGGATACCATAGCGCCGCTTTCCGCCTTGAATCGTTCCCCGCGCTGCAGACGAACGCGAAGCATCGCAAACGCACCCTCATGCAAAATTTCGTAATTCATCGTTCCTCAGCTCCTTGGATGAAATGCATTAGAATCGGTTCCAACAATCATATAACGTCGGTGGAATAAGTACCGAAAGAATAATTCATAATAGCATCTGCAGGGAACAAAAATCCACTGAACGAAAACCTGCGGTCTGTACCCTAGTCTCTTCCAATGTTATATAAACTTTAATTTCGTATTTTACTATATTATAATATATTGAGTCCAATTCAATCTATATAGATTCAATCGGATCATATTTAAATTATTCATCCATATCCCTTTGTTTAGGGTTGGATATATCAATCCAGAGGAGGTCATTCCATGACAGCACAACATCTACAATCGACGGTAACCTTACATAATGGCGTTCGTATGCCTTGGTTCGGCCTGGGCGTATTTCAGGTAAACGAGGGCTCCGAATTGATTGCAGCGGTCAAAAAGGCCATCGAGCACGGCTACCGCAGCGTGGATACGGCCGCCATCTATGGCAACGAAGCCGGCGTCGGCCAGGCGATTGCCGAAGCGATGAAAGAATACAACGTGAAGCGTGAGGAATTATTCATTACGTCCAAAGTATGGACGGCTGATCTCGGATATGAGGAAACGCTCGCTGCCTTTGACGCAACCATGAGCAAGCTGGGGTTGGAATATCTGGATCTGTACCTGATCCACTGGCCAAAAGCTGGCAAATATAAAGGTGCCTGGAAAGCGATGGAGGAGCTGTACAAAGCCGGCCGCATCAAAGCCATCGGCGTCAGCAACTTCCAGATTCATCATTTGGAGGACTTGCTGCAGGATGCGGAAATCAAACCGATGGTCAATCAGGTCGAATACCATCCCCGACTGACCCAGGTAGAACTCAAAGCCTTCTGCGACCAACACGGCATTCAGCTTGAGGCCTGGTCCCCGCTCATGCAGGGACAACTGCTGGATAACCCGGTCCTGACCGAGATTGCGGCCGCCAAAGGAAAAAGCGTGGCCCAGATCATTCTGCGCTGGGATCTGCAAAACGGCGTCGTCACCATTCCGAAGTCCACCAAGGAACACCGCATTATCGAAAATGCGTCCATCTTCGACTTCGAATTGACGAAGGAAGAAATGGATCGCATCTCCGGGTTGAACGAAAATGTTCGCGTCGGTCCCGACCCGGATAACTTCAACTTCTAAACCACGACAGATGTTGTATCCGAGCTAATCAATCACACCAAGCAGCTAGACCAAACAAGCCAATGGATTGCCCGCTTTTCGGGAAGTCCATTGGCTTGTTTGGCGCATCAACCCATATCGCAGTGAAAGAACCCGCACCCCGGCCTTCTGCATCCGTCGATAACCGAATTACCGAGCAAAGGGCCGCCAATGATCCTCTCCTGCCACAACCAAGGCATCTGCATATTCTGCCGCCTCTTCGTCGCTCAGCACTTTGGCCCAGGGCACACGCTCTCCGGCCTCGGCTGCTCCGGGTCCGCTGCTTTGATATTCGGCGTAGAGCACGGTAGACTCGGCCTCGCTTTTGTTCCAATTATGCCATCCTTCACGCCTTAGATGCGGGCCCATCCAGCAGTGAAGAAAACATGTTTTGGCATCGTTGCGCCATGGCCGACCCAAATAAACGGATCGGGGCGGAGCGTCGCCGGTAAGGCGGCAATTGCTGAACACATAGCCGTACCGGACTCCCTCCGGCGTGGAAGCCGCCGTGATCCAACCGTTCACTTCCCCCTGCGGCATCTCTTGGCCCGAAAACCTGTTCTTGGAGAAGATTTCACACCCTTGAAACAACGCCGTCGCCGAACCGAAAATGAAATCAACGTCCCCTTCGATGTAACAATCCTCGTAATATTGACGAAGCTTGCGCCGCTCCAGCCCATCGCGAGGTCCGCCGAAAAAACTGCGATCCATCGGCTGCTCCGGCAGCGGTCCGGTAAAGAGCGTATCCTGATGTCCGATGAAATGACAGCGCCTGAACGCGGCCCGGTCTCCATCGACGTAAGCGGCGATGGCCTGACCGACCTGCTTGCCCGGGCCAGCCGCGTTCACGAACGAAATGCCTTCTGCGATAAAATCGTCCGCGGCAATCAAAACGGTATATGAATGGAACGTATGGTAGAGCTCGCCGTTCGGAAAACGTTTAAGCGCATAGTCATCATAAGTAATGACCGTGTTATCCGCCCCTTCGCCGACAAGGCGAACGCCCTCCCTGTCGATGGTCAGCTTCTCTTTGTACACCCCGGCTCTAATGGATATGACCGCCTCCCCGGAAACATCGGCCGGAATGGCATTTAACGCCGACTGAATAGTGCGATAATCTCCGCTTCCGTCCATGGCCACCGTGCAGCGGTATGCCGTCTTCCCTGATCCGTCCATCGGCTGAAACGTCGCCATCCGTTCATCCTCCTTCATTTCATTTCTACGCCATGTTCCTGAAAGTGAAGCCTCATCCCAGGCATGGCCCCACCGAGCTGCGATGGTACAGCCTGGGCTGGATCACGACCGGAACATCCACCTCTTCGTCCCGGATCAACGCTACGATCAACTCCGCTGCTTGCACAGCCAGTTCATCCAGCGGAGGGCCGATCGTGGTCAGCGCCACTTCCGCATACTGCATGTCCGGCAGATCGTCATAACCAATAAGAGAAACGTCCCCCGGAACGCTATAGCCCGCTTCGAGCAGCGCGCGCAGCGCCCCCCGAGTCACCAGGTTGTTCAGACCGATGAAAGCCGTTGGCGAATTCGAATCGAACGCATGCTTGCGGATCGCAAAGTACCCGTCTTCCCAGGAAGAGTGGGCTGGCAGCACATGGCCCGGATTGAACGCCAGACCGGTGCGCTGCATGGCCTCGCGATACCCCTCCAGCTTGATATGCTGGGAGTTTCCGATAAATCCGATGCGCTGGTGCCCCAATCCCTTCAAATGTTCCACCGCGCGGAAAATGCCCTCTTTGCGATCAATTTTAATGTAGGGGGAATTGGGGGTCTCATCCGTGCCCAGCACGAAGCAAGGCATGTTCAGGGAAGCAAAACCTTTCCAGAACGTCTCCCGGTTGTTCAGTGCAAAATCCCACAGAATGCATCCATCCACACGAAGCTGGCTGAAGATGTCCAGACCGTCGTCGGCTACGACGAGAATCATCTGATACCCCCGCTTTTTCAGCTCCGCATGCAGATTCCCCGAGATTGTAGAGAACAAAGGATTGCTAAGTTCGTCCAATACAAAGCCGATAATGCTGCTCCTGCCTGTCGAAAGCTGGCTCGCAAGCATGTTTTTGCGGTAATGATGCTTCTCCGCGATAGCGAGCACTTTCTGTCTCGTCTCATGTTTGATACGGGGGTCGCCATTCAGCGCCTTGGATACGGTGCTGTAGCTCACCCCCGCCAATTTGGCAATGTCCTTGATCGTTATCAAACGTCCTACACCTCAAAAGGGTTATTTTTGTGCGGCCATGTAGCGGTCATATTGGGCCTGCCTTCCGGCAATGACCTGCTCGACGTTCATGTTTTTCAACGTTTCGATGTAACTGTCGAACTGATCCAGCCCCAGCTCACCGCTGATGAATTTGAAATTCATCTCTTGTACATACGTAGTAATGTCAGGCATGGTTGTGCTTTCAATTGAGGCTTCGTCCGGCAGCGCGTACACAAACGGGAACGGTTCATGCACGTACTTCTCCAGTTCTTTGTCCAAGCTGGAGTGCCACTCCGGCACAACCGCATCGGCTGAGTCGGTGGACTGAATGTTCGGCAGATTCACCGGACCGATGCCCAGCTTCTGAATGTATTCGTTGTCCTTGCCTTTGTCCGTGAATTTCTTCTCGCCATTCTCTTCCGTATACGTATCGTCTTTGATGCCCCAGGTATACATGGTCTGGGCTTCCTCGCTGACCCCGTAATCGAGGAATTTGAAGGCGAGATCCGGATTTTTGCTGTTTTTCGAAATGCCGAAGATGCCGCTCACCGGCGTGCGCCCAATGTAGAACTGATCCCCGTGCGGTCCCTTCAGCGGCGCGATGCCTTTGAATACAGGCTCTTTGGGATCATAATCCTTGAACAGCGGGCTGTATACCATCGACTGGTACCAACTGAAGTTGAACGTCACCCCGGTCACGTCCTGCGAAATGCGGGAAGTCACCTGATCGCCCGTCGTGCTGGCATAATCAACCGTCAGCAGTCCTTCTTTATAAAGACCGTTCAGATACGCCAAATACTCCTTGTATGCCGGCTCGTAATAGCTGAAATGCACCTTGCCTTGATCATCGGCATAGAAGTTGTTGGACAGATCGAGGCCAAAGGCCGGCCCAAACGCCATCGGAATAAACTTGGATTCCATGGAAAGCGGAATTTCATCGGCTTTGCCGTTTCCATTCGGGTCCCCAGCCTTGAACGCGCGCAGCATGGCGGTAAATTCGTCCAACGTCGTTGGCTCCTGCAGGTTCAGCTTGCCCAGCCACCGCTGGTTGATCATGAATAATGGCATATAGTTCCGGGTCAGCGTTTGCTGCGGCACATAATACATTTTACCATCCGGCGTGGTCAGACTTGCCTTAATGGACGGTGATTTTTCATAAATTTTCTTCAAATTGACGCCGTATTTCTCGTACAGCTCATCCAGCGGGAGAAAAAGGCCGCTATTGATATACTTCATTAATTGGTCCTGATCCGGCAAATAAACGATATCCGGCAGGTCCGATCCGGCCGCCAGCCGCGGGCTGACCGCGTCGGCGTAGTTTTGCGGCGGAATGAGGTCCCAATCGACCGTGACGCCGGCATTTCCTTCGATCTTTTTGACGATTTCAGCTGTGGAAAGGTCCACGTTCGTTGTCCAGGCATTGGTCGCCAGAATCGACAGCCTGGCATCCGGCGTGTCGGTCACCGGGCCGGCTCCCGTGTAGTTATAGCTCGACTCTGCTTCCGCCGAAGCTCCTCCATCAGCGCTTCCTCCCGTCCCCCCGCTGCTGCAGCCTGCCAAACTGATCGCCAGCCATGCAGATAATGCGATTTTGCTTGCCCCTTTGAATTTCATCCGTCGACTCCTCCCTTTTCATGAACAACACATGATTAGATATGGCTTGCGGGTAAAGCTATCCTTTCACGGCTCCAAGGGTGATGCCCTTGACGAAATACCGTTGGATAAAAGGGTAGATCATGACGATGGGAACGATGCTGACCACAATGGATACATAACGCACTTGGATGGTGGATACCGCCAGTGCATTGCTGGTCATCGCGCCGCCCATTTTCTGCATGACCTCGGGGGAGGCCATGACAAGCACCCTGCGCAGAAACATCTGGAGCGGCTGCATATCCTGTTTCCCCAAATAAAGCAATGCGGTAAAAAAATTGTTCCAGTGAAACACGGCATAATACAGTGCCAGCACGGCCAACGTAGGCTTGATGATGGGCACGGCCAGCCGGTACAGCATCGTAATCTCATTGGCCCCGTCAATACTCGCGCTTTCGAATATTTCATTCGGAATGCCTTCCAGTGCGGAGCGGCAGATCATAACGTTAAAAGTAATGACCAACACGGGCAGTACCATCACCCAACGGGTGTTATACAGGCCCAGCGAGTTAATCAGCATGTATGCCGGAATCAGGCCACCGGAGAAATACATCGTGAATGCGATGAAAAAGTTAAGTTTCCTGCGCAGAAAAAATTGCGGCCGGGATAACGGAAATGCAGCCAGACATGTGGCCACTACATTAAGCAGCGTGCCCACCACGGTATACCAGACCGTATTGTAGAAGGACACCCACAGTTCACGGTATTGCAGCACCATCTTGTATCCGGACAGCGTAAATTCAACGGGGAACAGAAACACCTTCTGTTTGTCGATGGCATCGACGGAACTGAACGAAATGCTGATCACATAGAGAAAAGGATACAGGGTGACCACCACGGCAAGAATGGTCAAAATGTGAACCAGAACGTAAAATAACCGGTCGCTTGCGGAAATCTTCATGTTTCGCCTCCTTTGAAGTTAGAAACTGCGACGAAATCAAGTACCGCTAAGTTTCTCGCAGCTTCTTAATGATGGGCTTACCATAAGGACATCTTGGTCAATCGTCGCGTCAGCGTATTGGCTGCCAGGACGAGAATAAACGTCACGATGGAGTTGAAGAGGCCGACGGCGGTCGCAAATCCGTAGTTTTGTCCGATAATTCCCATACGGTAAACATAAGTGGAGAGAACATCAGCGGTATCGTATGTAGCGGGATTGTAGAGCAGGTACACCTTTTCGAAGCCTACATTCATGATGCCGCCCAACGACAGCAATAACAGGATCACAATCGTGGGTTTGATGCTCGGCAGCGTCAGGTGCCACAGCTCCTGAAATTTGTTGACACCGTCGATTTTGCCGGAATCGTACATTTCGGAGTCGATGCCCATGATGGCAGCGATATAGATGATTGAGCTGAAGCCGAAGCTCTGCCAGATGTCCGAGCTGGTGAAAATGGTACGGAACCACCCCGGCTCCATCATGAAATTGACGGGATCCATGCCAAGCTTCATGATCAGCGTGTTGACGATGCCATCGGTCGGAGAGAGAAAGTTGATGATCATGCCGGCGACAACCACGGTCGAGATGAAATGGGGAAGATACGTCACGGTCTGCGCGAAACGTTTGAACACCCGGTTTTTGATTTCTACAATGCAAATCGCGAACAGGATCGGAATCGAAAACCCGAAGAGAAGCGGGAGAAAAGCAAGCAGGAACGTATTCCGCAGCAGCCTCCAGAAATAGATGGAATGCACGAATTGATCAAACCACTTCAGACCCACCCATTCTCCGCTGAACACGCCCTGACCCGGCATAAAATTCCGGAAGGCCAGCAGAACCCCGGGCATTGGAACATACATAAACACGACGTAATACAGAAAGATGGGCGAGAACATCAGCAGCAGGTATTTGTCGCGTTGCATCAGCTTGAACAGCGCCTCCCACCGTCTTTTCACCTTGAATCAGCTCCTTCTCTTCACAAATTACAACGTTTGAAATTTCGAACAAATGTATAGATAAACCAGATGGAATATCTCATAATTAATAGGATACGTACAAAAATTATGCTGGATGTTTATAATTACAACGTTGTAATTTTGCCTTAAATGAATACGCTTACATAACATTTTACCCATCATAGCAGAGCCTCCACAATTTAGCAATAAACAAATCCGTCGGAAGCCACTATTTTTTTGTACAACTAGCCCCTTCAAATCACAAAAAACGTAATGCCTTACGCTCCTTCTACAGAGCAGGCATTACGTCTGACGCCGGTATTCGGTGGGTGTTAAACCCTTGAGCCGCAGAAAGGCCCGATAAAATTGGTCGATGCTTGAGAATCCGCACTGCGCACAAATATCCGTCACTTTTGCCTGCGTTCGGCGCAATAACATCGAAGCCTGTTCCACCCGCAGCCTCAACACATATTGATGCGGGGTCGATCCGGTCATCGCTTTGAACGAACGCATGAAATGATACCTGCTCTGATGCGCAACGGCAGCCATCGAATCAATGTCCATTGCACCGGATGTATAACTGTCGTGAATATATTCAAGCACCCGGGTCAAATGTGTGTCTGCGGTCCCCAGGAAAAAACCGTTCACTCGCGCAGGCTTAGCCGAAAGCAATCCTTCTTCCCGGGGGGAATGCTCCCGCCCCTTCAACAAATCGTCCAGATACCTTTGCACCTTGAATTCAAGCTCCTGCATTTGAAGCGGTTCCGGTGCATCCTCCAGCAGAATGGCGCTACAGCTTCTGAACAACGTGTTGATCTCCCGCGTATCGAATACATGCAGGCTCTTCACCTCCTGCTGCCGATGTTCCCGTTCTCCATCCTTCCCACCGGCCGCAGGAAGGCTGCGAAATTTGATGACGATAACGCTCGTATCCGAATCCATCTGAAAAAAGTGCTCGGTTTGGGGATGCGCCACAATGGCCTTTCCGGCAATGAGCTGATAGGCACGGCGTTCCTGAACGAAATCGCATATTCCGCTCACGGGCATCGTGACCTGATACCAGTCGTCATGGACATGCGGTTCATTGGCAAAACGGCCCGAAGCTTTCCATAGCTCCAGATCGTTCATCATTATGTTCAATTCCATATTGTTCTCACCTGCTGACATTATAGCAAAAAGTGCGTACTTTCCCAGCACTTTTCGCAAAGACAAACCGTTTGCGATCTTCTATGATGAGTAGAAAAATCTCCGAGGTGATTTCCATGGCCCAGACGGCCTACATGAAATTGCAAGTGAACCACGCCGCAAACTGGGCACTGGCCGGCGTAAGCTTCGCTCATCTGCTCAACGACGCGATGCAGACGGTCGTTCCGGCATCGTTCCCGCTCTTCCAGCAAACGCTGCAGCTGAGCTTTGCGCAAATGGGATGGATCGCGTTTATGCTGAACATTACCGCATCCGTTCTGCAGCCGTTGATCGGCTATATGTCGGATCGCAAACCGATGCCGATTCTGCTGCCTGGGGGCATGCTCTGCTCGCTGCTCGGCATGCTGGGATTCGCGCTATCCACCGAACTGTGGATGCTGCTTGTGTCGGCAGCCCTGCTGGGCGTAGGCTCTTCCGTGCTCCATCCGGAATCTTCCCGTGTTGCGCACATGGCAGCAGGCAAAGGACGCGGGCTGGCCCAGTCGATTTTTCAGGTTGGAGGCAATACCGGGCAAGCTTTGGCGCCACTGGTCGTTGCTTACCTGATCCTGCCGCGCGGGCAGCACAGCTTCCTGTGGCTTATTGGTCTGGCCCTGGCGGGCATGCTGATTCAGACCTATGTCAGCCGGTGGTACAAAGACAGGCTGGCCCTGCAGCAGGCGAGCTTTGAAGCGAAGCGGTCCGTTAAGCGCCAGGAACAGGCCGGAGGCTCTGCAGTATACAGCAAAACGTTCATTGCCTTTACGCTGGGCATTCTGATCCTGCTCCTCTTCTCCAAGTTCGTCTATTTGGCAGGAATGACGGGATATTATTCGTTTTATTATGCCGACCATTACGGCGTATCGTTGTCCCAGGCGCAGATTTGCCTGTTTATCCTTCAATTTGCGGGCATGGTCGGCACTCTGATTGGCGGTCCTTTGGCCGACCGATTCGGACGTAAGCCGATGATCTGGTTTTCCATTGCAGGCACGGCCCCTTTCTCGATCCTGCTCCCCTATGCGGGTCCGATCTGGGCCATGGTGCTTTGCGCATGCATCGGCATCATCCTGATGTCCGGATTTAGCGTAATTATCGTCTACGCGCAAGAACTGCTGCCAAATCACATCGGTACGGTATCCGGCCTGTTTTTTGGACTTTCCTTCGGCATGGCGGGACTGGGGTCCGTCGTGCTGGGCTCCCTGATGGATGCCACCAGCGTCGCTTGGGTCATCCAGTTGTGTTCTTTCCTGCCGCTGCTGGGCGTATTCGCCATCTTTCTGCCCAAAGGAAAGCAGGCAACCGCCTGATTGCGGTTGAACATTGGCGCGCATTCGGTCTACAATGTACAAAAGCTGACATATAAGCATGGATCGCAAAGACGGCATTTTTCAGGATATCGAGGAATAGGTCAATGGAAAGAAGGGTAACTGACATGATGATTGATGTGCAGCATGTAACGTGGAAAAGAGGGGCGCTCACCTTGCTGAACGATGTGACCTGGCAGGTGGGCGATGGCGAGCACTGGGCCCTGCTTGGCCTCAACGGGTCGGGCAAAACAACGCTACTCAACATGATTACCGGTTATTTGTGGCCGACCGAAGGCAGCATCTCGGTGCTGGGGCACACGTATGGAGACGTCGACTTGCGTCAACTACGAAAGTCCATCGGCTGGGTCAGCTCCTCCCTGCAGGAGAAGCTGCACGGAACCGATCGTACGCAATACGTCGTGATCAGCGGCAAACACGCCACGATCGGGCTGTACGACAAGTTGGATGATAATGACCTCGATCAAGCCAAGCATTGGATGAACACGCTCGGCTGCGGGCATCTCTGGGACCGCGAATACCGCACCTGTTCGCAGGGAGAGAAGCAGAAGCTGCTTATCGCCCGCGCGCTGATGGCCAATCCGCGCATTCTGATTCTCGACGAACCGTGCAACGGCCTCGATCTGTTCTCCAGGGAACAGCTGTTGAACAGCATCAGTGCATTGGCTGCCAGGGAAGATACGCCTTCGCTTATTTATGTCACCCATCATACGGAAGAGATTCTGCCGGCTTTTCGGCACAGCCTGCTGCTGCGCAGGGGCGAGGTGGTGGAGCGCGGACTCACCAAAGACCTGATGGACGTGGATGTGCTGACCCGTTTTTTCGAAGCTCCGGTAGAAGTCGACTGGCACGGCGAACGCGTGTATGTGCGTGCCGCGCAGCCATCGTAACCCAAGCCATTTATCCATACGATGTGTACAACCTGTGCAGAAACGCCTTTGTTATGCCCCGAATGATTTATCCACATGTGGATAGATATCGGGGCTGTTCCCTTTTCAACGGTTATCCCCACAAATTGTGCATACCTCTCCCGTAAATGTGCAAAACGTCGCGCAGTATGGTACGCCTAACGCAAAAAGACCGTCCCCGGAACCAACCGGAAAACAGTCCTTTACGTGTAACAAGCGACATCAGCCAAAGCGCTGGGTTTTGTACCACTTTGTTTCCCTGCGGAGAATTTTGTCCCCGATCAGGGAGATAAATGCCTTCACGGAGATGATCAGGAATAACTGAGCGTACGTGAAGTAGGATATACATGCCACGATAAAATTCCGTGTGTTCAACTGCCCGATATCGGCCGAAAGCGCCAGCGTGATTTGCAGAACATAAATGTAATACATAAGTGCCCAGGCAATCACGAGATATACGTACACGTCTCCGGCAAACTGGAACGGCGAGACGACATCAGGTTTGAATAACGCAACAATCTGATAGATGATGTTGGATACAAAAATGATGTCCGATACGAGAATGGCGATCATGAACCAAAAATAGCTTGCCGCATAATAAAGCACGTGCAGCTTGATTCTCCAACTGGTACGGTCAAACAGGTGTTTCACATTATCGATGACCACCTGGTAGTTGCCTTTGGACCAACGCTGTCTCTGTTTCATGTAAACCTGCAACTGCTCCGGCTCCTGCTGATAAGCCTCGGCACGCGGAGCCAGCGCGATAAGCTGCCCACGCGTGAGCACATCGAAGGAAACCGCCGTATCCTCCGTAATCGCGTCCGGGTCCCAGCCTCCGATTTCCCTGATCAACTGGGATTTGATGATATAGTTGGTTCCGGGAATCGTACCCAGCTTGAACAGTTCCCACAATCCGGTATGGTGGACGCGCTGCACGGTCACAAGCTCGAGATTGATACAATGGGAGAGAAAGTTCTGTCCACGATTGCGGGCTTTGTTCCGGCCAAAAACAGCGCCGTGCTTCTCCGGGTTTTCGAGCGCTTTTTGCACCAGAAATAACAATGCGTTGCGTTCAGGCGCGGCATCGGCATCATATACGCAAATCCATTCGCCCGTGGACATTTGAAGAGCGTCATTCAACGCTCCGGATTTGCCGCCCGCGCCGGTTCGCTCAAGAATCGTGAAATCCCGCTCGGCATAGCTCGTATTGGCCTTCAGTTTTTTCAAGCGTTCGGCCGTATCGTCCGTGCAATTGTCAGCAATGACAATGACCTGCACCTTATGCTCAGGATAATTCAAACGTAGAATATGCTCCACGGTAGACACAATGACAAGCCCTTCGTTATGGGCGGGCACCAACACCGACACCGTTGGAAAGTGATCCATATTCACGGGAATTTCGATGGGTTGTTTTTCCTGGCGATGAATGAATCGAATGGCCCCGGCCATGATGATAATGGCTTCGGTCACTGAGATCCAGATGCTGAGAATGGACAGCAGTAACACGGTATCAGCCATTCATTCTCCTCCGATCATATTTTCTGTTGATCCGTTCCCGGAAACGCAGCGTAGCCACGGTCAGTATAAGGATCGAGATGATAAAAAAACTGCTTACCGCAATGCAAAGCGGGATAAACCAGGATACATAATCCATGGATGATCCTCCCCTTCAGTCTAGATGTATTCTCCAATAAGGTCCGTTTCCGTATTGCGCTCAAGAGCGGCGATTACCGCATCGACATGTTCGTACTTGTCAAACTGCTCTTTTTGGAACACCAATGCCCCGGACTTGATCACGGTTTGCAGCTCGTTTCCTTTTTTGTCGATAAACTGGAGGTTCATCATGGCATCTCTGATTCGCTTTGTCATCTCCGGCAAAAAGTCCGCATTGGTCATCGGACATAAAATAACGAAACGTCCGCGATCCACATAAAACTTATAATCCTCATACCGGATCTGCTTCTGAATCGTATTCGATAGTTCCTGCAAAAATTGGGCATAACGGACGGAGCCGAGCGATTCCTGTACCAGCGACAAAAACTCGATTTTGAACATGGCCATGCTGAAGCCGTATTGGTCCGAGTAACGCTTTGCCAAATTGCTCTGTTTGATGACCGTATCGGCAAAAGCTTCGCGATTTCCCAGCGACGTATCGAGGTCAACCTCGGGATTGCGGTCCTGCAGCTCCTGCAATCGCTCCATCACGCGTGCGCTGCGTACGAGCCCTACCTTGATAAAGGCTGCCACAGCCACGTTAGCCGGAATGAGCAGCCACCAGGAAAACGAGATGACGTTCACATCGGCATACGTTACAAGCCATACAAAATAAGACACCAAATAAATAAATCCAATGACGACAGAGACGCCTACCGGTATGACGAAACCAACGACCAGCGCGCCAAGGGCAGCGATGCTGAATACAACATCAATCAGAGTGTAGCTTTGATTGAGATACAGCTTGAGATAAACGAGCAGCTGTTGAATGACCGCTAACCCGATCAAAATGGCATAACCCCAAGCCATGCGAAGGATGGGCGCTTTGTTTCTCATGGTTCCCTTCTTTCCAGACGTTTTTCCAAACGTTATTTCGCTAATTTATGACACCGTTTGACAATTATATACTAGCATAAACAATCGTAATTGAAATGAAAATTTTTATATACTATTTTCATATACTATTTCAAGAAATGATACATTTTCGTCTCCCCGAGCAAAGCGACAAGGTTATCAAACATATGCGTATTCCCGCCCGAAACGTATCCTCCCGGATAGCGGGAGTCTTGATCCCGCAATTTCACCATCTGTTTGTACAGCTGCTTCGCCCACTTGGGATCGTCTGCCCGAATGGCTAGCTCGATGGCAAGACCGTAAACGGCAGGCGACTCATAAGTAACGGAAGGCGTGCGCTGGGTACGGTTGTATTGGCCCGGAAGGTAGTGCAGCCGGTTCATTTCCTTTTTCAGAAAAGTGATCAGTTTGTCGGGTTTGCGCGGGGTCTCCATCAAATGGTTGGCAATGATCAATTGGTCAATCAAATTTACCGTATCGCTATATGCAAATTGTTTGGTCGATGGATCAAAGGTTTTGGCATAAAACACGCCATCATCAGGCATGCTTTGAAGCAGGCTTTTGTATTTGCCATAGGTCCCCGGCTGCAGCATTTCATGCGACTCCATCGCTTTCAGGGCAGGCAGATCCACATAGACCAGGCTTAATAGATCCGACGAATAACCATTGGAGAAATCATGGAAATCGACATAGTATCCATGCTGCTGCACGGATTCCGTCAACACCCGAGAGATGGCGGCTGCCGTTTGCAGCTTGTCCTCTCTCCCGTCGGCCCACTGGTCGGCTGCGGCCAACAAGGCATTCACGATGCGGAAATCATCGCCAAGCGCATTGGTCGTCACATGCGATGTTCCATCCGCATCCAGCTTCCAGGCTATGTACTTTTGCGGCATGAGAAAATACGTTTTTAACAATGTATAACTCTGCTCAAACATGGCCTGATCATTTTTGGCCACCGCATATTGCATCCACAGGCCGATCGACTCGGACAGTGCTTCACGTCCTGCGACGATATCGGGATTCTCCGAACGCGCGTCCTGCAAATAAGAGGCCAACGTGCCATTGGGATTGGTCATATGATTTTGGATAAACGATGCCGTGGGGGAGTTTTCGTTCATCACGAATCTTTCCTTTAACATAAAAATCACCGCCACCAGCACAACGGTTGCCACCACCAATGCTGGAATCCAGATTCGCCATGTACGTTTCATACTTTCCTCCTGATTCTGAATCTCGTGTGCCGCCTTCTGATCACGAGCATCCCCGAAACAAGTTCGGCGCACGCCCAAGGGATGTAATTCAGCATGTGTAGGCTTCATTCGGTGGAATCCATGTAGGCTCTTCGGCCGCCTTTCTTGACGAACTTCCAATCCACTTCAATATTGTGGCGCATCCGGCGCAGCAATCGGACCGCTGTTTCGATCTCTTCAGGCGTAAATCCGGCAAGCGTAACCTGGTCCGAATGCACGCCTTCCCGGCGAATGAATTCCCAAGCTTCCAGTCCCGCCTCGGTGGGATAAAGCAGCTTGTTCTTTTTATTGCCCTGCTGAGGCTTCTTGACGATAAAACCGTCCGACTCCAGTTTACTGATGGCCCGGGCAGCCGTCGTCCGGTCAACCTTGATCAGCTCGGCCAGCTGATTGGGGATAATGCCGGGATTTTCGCAGATGCGATAAAGATAAAGGTACTGCCCCCGGGACAGGTTCAGGTGCTGAAACTCGATGTTGCTGATGGAATCGAGACAGCGGGCAATCATGCCGATTTCGCGCAAGACCTCTTTCAAGCTCATTCACGCCCTTCTATGCTTTTTGTTGCATTCGCAACATAGTTGGTGTTATAACTAAAACATCTGATTGATGCAACTCACAGGAGACAGACCACGTTTAGCGGTTGTTTTACTTGCAATATCAGGATGCTTTAGCTCCGATGTCGATTCTCGCTGATATTATAACTAAACATCTGATTGATGCAACTCACAGGAGACAGACCACGTTTAGCGGTTGTTTTACTTGCAATATCAGGATGCATAAGCTCCGATGTCGATTCTTGCTGATATTATAACTAAACATCCGATTGATGCAACTCACAGGAGACAGACCACGTTTAGCGGTTGTTTTACTTGCAATATCAGGATGCATACGCTCCGATGTCGATTCTTGCTGATATTTCAGGACAAGTTCAGTGTACCATGCCGAAAAGGGTTATTACCGACCAAAGGGGACATTTTCATGAATACTACGGTGACAGAAGTTCAAAATCAGGAACAATTGGAAGCCTGCTTTGCCATTCGCAAAGCCATTTTCGTTGAAGAACAAGGGGTGCCGGCAGAAGACGAGTTCGACCAGTACGATGCGCTTCATACGGAAGCCCGTCACATCCTTGTACATGTCGATGGGGAGCCTGCCGCCTCGGCCAGACTGCGCGTTGTCGAGCAAACGGCCAAGCTGGAGCGAATCTGTGTTATGATGGAATATCGCAAGCACGGTCTTGGAAGAGTGCTTATCGACAAGCTGGAACAGATGTCCTTGGATCAAGGGCTGGCCAAAGCGAAACTTCACGCTCAGGTACAGGCCTCCGGCTTCTACGAACGACTTGGATACGCCCCGGCTTCGGACGTTTTTCTGGAGGATGGCATTCCGCACTTGCTCATGACCAAAACATTGAATTAGGGCTGTTCGCGAGCGAAATCGCCACAATACGCCCAAAGATAACGCAAAAACGCCTATGCACCTACTTCTACAAAGTGGAGTGCATAGGCGTTTTATTCGCTTTAGTGCCTTTGCAGTAAGCCCGCAGTCACAGCTTCATTGGCATGCGCCCAGACACTACTGCCCCAGCGCCAGTTGACCCGGCTGCTGTTTTTTCATCTGTTTGCTGCGCAGCTGTCCGCAAGCGGCGTCGATATCTGTGCCGTGCTCCATACGCACCGTTGCATTGATGTTGTTTTTCTTCAGCGTATCATAGAATCCGAGAATCGATTCCTCCGTACTTCGCTGATACTGGCTGTGTTCATCGACCGGGTTGTACGGGATCAAGTTCACGCTCACCATGCTCTTCCGGCTGGAAAGCAATTCGGCCAGCTCGGCCGCATGCTCGCGTTGATCATTGACATCGCGCAGCAAAATATATTCGAACATGATGCGTTTGTTCGTCGTTTGCAGGTAATAATCCACGGCGTCCATCAGCTGCTCAATCGGGAACGCACGGTTGATCTTCATGATCCGTGTCCGCAGCTCGTTGTTCGGCGCATGCAATGAAATCGCCAGATTCACCTGCAGGCTGCTGTCGGCAAACTCCTTGATTTTGTCCGGCAGTCCGCTTGTGGAAACGGTAATGCGTTTCGCCGCAAGCGCAAGACCCTTCCGATCCTTGATCACTTCGATAAAATCGGACATGTTCTGGAAGTTGTCGAACGGCTCGCCGATGCCCATCACCACGATATTGGTGACGCGTTCGCCTTTGCCGGCCGCATCCAGATGACGCTGCACGTGCATGACCTGTTCAACGATCTCTCCGGCAGACAAGTCCCGGCTTTTCTTGATCAGGCCGCTCGCGCAGAAGCTGCAGCCGATGTTACAACCCACCTGCGTGGTTACGCAGACGGTCAAGCCGTATTTTTGCCGCATCAAGACCGTTTCAATCAGATTGCCGTCATAAAGGCGGAGCAGAAATTTGACCGTGCCGTCGGCCGACTCCTGCTTCACGTGTTCGCTGACCGAATTCATCGTAAAATGCTCGGCCAGCACGTCAAGACACTCCTGGCGCACATCGGTCATATCCGTAAAATCGCGAGAGCGCTCCTGATATAGATGTTCCCAGATCCGGGAAGCACGGGATTTCTTCTGTCCATGCTCCGGCAGCCAGGAACGCAATTGATCTAAAGTTAATCCATAGATGGATGGTTTGTTCATTATGCTATCCTCTTTTCGCAAAAGCATATGGTCTATTGATGAACCGCAAGCCAAACGTCTTTCGATAAACTTCCTAATATGGAGACAGACTGCGCTTCGCTCAAAAAACCTCTACACCTTATTGTCCCAAAATTGCAAAGGGAACACAAGGCCTTTCGCTTTTCTTCCAAGAGGTTTTATGGTTGGTAAAACTGAACAATACATGTCCAGGGTGCGGGCGAATTGCCCGCCCTTGGTTTTAAAAATGAATGATGCCTGACGTATGCAGCAATACCAGGAACACAAGAACGGGCGCTACATACCGGAGCATGAACAGCCATACTTTGAACCAGCCGGCGTTCAGGCCGGAGGCTTCGGCTGCATTTTTCCAGAAGTAACCCGCAAAAATGGTCACCAGCAATCCGCCAATGGGCAGCAGGATGTTGGAAGCAACGAAGTCCATCCAGCTGAACACGTCCGTGCCATTGATTTTCAGCTCCGGCATAAGTCCCATCGACAATGCGGCCGGAATGCCTACGATAAAGACAGCGAGGGAAAGCACCCAAACGGAGCGGCTGCGGCTCCACGACAGTCTTTCCATAAAGTATTTGACCGGCACCTCCAGCAGCGATACAGCCGAAGTCAACGCCGCAATGGCCAGCAGCACGAAGAACAGTCCGCCGAACAAGAAACCCAGCGGCATCGCCGAGAAAGCCGCAGGCAAAGCGATGAAGATGAGCGATGGCCCTTGGTCAGGCGCAATGCCGAACGAAAACGTCGTCGGGAAGATAATCAGCCCTGCAATGAAGGCATATAACAAGTCACCCGCGCCGACGGCGACGGTAGCCGCTCCAAGGGATTGATTCTTGTCTACATAAGAGCCGTATGTGACCAGGATCCCCATCCCCAGCGACAGGGAGAAGAAGGCATGTCCGAGTGCCACAAGCGCCGATTCGGTCGTTAATTGCGAGAAGTCGGGGTTCAGGAAGAACGATGCTCCCGCTCCTGCTCCAGGCAATGTCAATGCGCGAACCATCAGCACGAGCAACAATACCAGCATCGCCGGAATCAATACTTTGTTGAATTTCTCGATCCCGCCGGATACCCCTTTGGCAACGATCAAACCGGTAATGAGAACAGACACGAGCTGCCAAACGATCGGCAAGTATCCGCCCATAAAGGAACTGAATTGCCCGGCAAAGTCCTGATTGTTGTACAAGGCTCCGCTAAAGGATGTTACCGCGTAATGCAGGGTCCAACCTGCAATGATGAGATAAAACGACAAGATGATGAACGGCGTCAGCACCTGCAGCAATCCTGCAGCCAGCCATCCCTTGCCTCCGCCTGCCTTGATGAAAGCCGTAGCGGCGCTTCCGCGGCCGCTGCGTCCAATCGCAAGCTCAGCCAGCAGAACGGGCAGACCGATCAACAGAAGACAGACGATAAAGAGCAGGAAAAATGCCGCTCCCCCGTTTTCCCCCGTGATATAAGGGAACTTCCACATATTTCCCAAACCCACCGAGCTGCCGATCGCAGCCAGGATGAAACCTGCGCGTGAGAAGCGTTCTCCCTTGCCGGAGCTGTTTGGATCCAAATTGGAATGACCTAAATTCATGTATCTACTCCACCTGTCCTAAATTTATTTCGTTATTATATACTACTCTCCGTGTCAGGTCATTCAAAAAATCGAAATAAGTCAAAATGTTATTTTATTACAATGACTTGGCACAAAAATATGCTGCCTTGCCCTCTATTCAGATTAACCAAATTTGGCCATGATGCGCTTTTTGCGACTCATTTTCTTTTCCACATGGTCAAATACAATCCGTTTCCTCCGGGATCGTGTTTCGTTCTCGGAGAGCAATATGGAGTCTCGTTATGTTCCCTCTTCAAAAGCAGTGTGGGTCAATGTCCTTGCCTTTAAACAACAAGTTGCCGCGAATGTAACCAAACCACAATAAAGAAGGGGCGAACAACCAAAGAGATGGTCGTTTGCCCCCAAGAAGTCAGGTCATACCGTTTTGATTTCAAGCAGCTCGTATTTGATGATGCCCATCGGCGCATTGACGTGAATGACGCTTCCCACTTCTTTGCCCATTAATTCCTTCCCGAGCGGGCTTTCATAGGAAATTTTGTTGTCCGCCACGTCCGCTTCTGCCGGACCGACCAGTTGGTACTCCAGTTTTTCCTTAAACTCGATGTCATTTAATACCACGGTAGAACCGATGCCCACCCGGTCCGAATTCAGGTTGTCGGCCGAAACCACCCGCGCCTTGGTCAGCATCTTCTCCAACTGCAAAATCCGAGTTTCCATAAATGCCTGATCGTCTTTGGCTGAATGATACTCACTATTCTCCTTCAGGTCACCGTAACTGATCGCAAGCTTCAGACGCTCAGCCAATTCCTTGCGCTTGACCGTCTTCAATTCCCTCAGCTCGTCCTCCAGCTTTTGCAAACCTTCCTGCGTCAAAATAACTTCATCATTAGCCATATTTCACATCTCCTAATCGTGCATTCTTCTTCTATTCTAACCTATATCCATTCCAAACGGGTAAAATACCCGTGAAAAAGAATTTAGGCCGTGTAAAACGGAAGGCATTTCCTTAAAGGAAAGCCGCTTCCGTATGCCGAATACAACCGTTAGGTGATGACATATGACAATGACGATGAACATGCATATTCTCTCTGTCCCAGCGGTACTAAACGAAGAACATTGGAACCTGCTTCTCTCTCAAGTCTCTTCCGAACGCCGGGAAAAAGCGGCCCGCTTCGTGCATCGGGTCGATGCGTACCGCTCAGTACTCGGGGAAGTACTCGCAAGGGTCACGCTGGGACAAAAGCTTGGGCTGCGACCGGATGAATTGTCCTTCACGCAGAATGCCTACGGCAAACCGTCCCTGCTGACCCGCGATCCGGATGGCGATGTGCCGTTCAACCTTTCCCATTCCGGCAGCTGGATCGCACTTATCTCAGGCGGCCGGGCTCCGCTTGGCGTGGATGTAGAGCAAATCGCGCCGATCGACATGCACATTGCGGAACGTTTTTTCTCTAAAGAAGAGAACGGCTATTTGGCCACATTGCCTGCAGCGGCTCGGCTGGAAGCCTTTTACCGGTTATGGACGCTTAAAGAAAGCTACATCAAAGCCGTTGGCACAGGGTTGTCCATGCCGCTGGAGTCGTTCTCCATCCTGCCCGACGGAGCCGGGCATTGGCATTGTCCCCAAACCAGGGCGTATCGCTTCTTCAGCCAGCGTCTGGATGACAATCACATGCTGGCAGCCTGCTCGACCGCGGGAGAGCTTCCGCAACAACCGGAGATTGTAACGATGGAAGAAATCCTTGAGGGACTGGTGCGTTGATATGCGCATCGTTCCCCTGGTTCATATTGAACTTCAAATCGTTCCATTGCCGATAGCGAATCAAATTCCTCGTGGCGCGCTTCTCAATTCGCACCCTCGTGTACCATACCAGGCGCGCCCTGTTCGTCACATAGGCTAAGCGGCTTCAGATCGGTCCACTGCTCGGCGATATAGTCCAGGCAAACCCGCCGTTTGGCCTTGCCCAGCATCATCGTCCAGCCCGCCGGAATCTCAATGGATGCCGGCCAGAGCGAATACTGGCCCTCGTCATTCATCAATACCACGTAGTTGCCATCCTCCCGTTCAAACGGGTTCGTCATAGGTGTATCCCCCTTTAAAGCGTATAAAAGCAAATGGATCGGATTCAAAACGCAAGGCTTTGCCCCGCCCGTCCAAGGGGCGAGCGGAGATCCGCTTCGGCTGAACTTAGCCGTCGCTGCGTTTGCCCAGTGCATCGAGTTTGGCCGCGAGTGTGCGGCATATCTCCGTAAGCGGCCCGGGCTGGCACAGGTCCTTGTGCCTGCAATCGATATCGTGGCGCTCCATGCCGCCGCCGACATATTCGTTCCACATCTCGGGATCGATGAGGTCGAACCAATCGGGAATGATGGTGGAACGGAAGAAAAGCAGCTCGCCATCGAAGCGCGACGGCTTGTATTCGCCCAGGATGCGCACGGAATTTTCGTATGTCCTGCGCAGCTTCATGATCGTTTCCTCGTCGAGGCTGGCCAGCGCACTGCCCTCGCTGCGCAATATGCGCATCGCCGTAGACATGTCCAGCGGCGCATCGCCGATGCTGTCCGGATCGTATCCGCCCAGTGCCAGCAAGGCGGTCAGCGCCTCTTCCTCGTCCGGTTCGCCCCGGATCGGCAAGTAATGGCTCGGATACGAATCGAGCATGGCCAGCAGCTCGACTTCCTCTCCCTCGGCCTGCAGCTGCACGGCCATGGCGTGGGCGACATTGCCGCCCAGCGACCAGCCCAACAGGCGATATGGCCCTTGCGGCTGGATGGAACGAACGTGGCGGATGTAATCCGCCGTCATCGCATCCAGCGTGGCCGGCAGGTCTTCGGCTTGGGCGATGCCGCGGGCCTGTAACCCGTAAATCGGAACATCCATGCCAAGATGCTTCATCAACCCGGCATAACACCAGCTAAGTCCCCCGGCAGGATGGATGCAGAACAATGGCGACTGCTCCCCATGTGGTCTGAGCGGCAGCAGCACTTGAAGCGAACCTGTGCCCGATTCGCCATCCATTTTCAGCCGCTCCGCCAAACCTGCCACGGTCGCCGTTTCGAACAGGATGCCGATGCCCGGCTCCTTGCCGAGCGCTTCCCGAATTCGGCTCATAAGACGCACGGCCAGCAGGGAATGCCCGCCCAGTTCGAAGAAGCTGTCGTCGATGCTTACACCGCGAAGGCCCAATACCTCGGCGAACAGGTCGCAAAGAATCTCCTCCTGCGGATTACGCGGTACCCTGCCGCCCGCGGCGAGCTGCATCTCCGGCATCGGCAGGGCTTTGCGGTCCAGCTTGCCGTTCGGCGTCAGCGGGATCGCCTGCATGACAACCACTGCCGACGGCACCATGTAGTCCGGCAAACTTGCCGATGCATGGCGACGCAGCGCAGCCCACTCCGGCGGCGATGCGTTGTCCGCTGCGGGCACGACATACGCGACGAGGCGCTTGTCTCCAGGCTGATCCTCCCGCACGACGACCGCTGCCTGAGCAACGCTCGCATGACGGGCCAGTACAGCCTCAATTTCGCCCAGTTCGATCCGGAAACCGCGAATTTTCACCTGCTGATCCGCGCGGCCCAAATAATCGAGCGAACCGTCATGCAGGCGTTTCGCCAGATCGCCCGTCCGGTACATCCGGGTTCCCGGCGGTCCGTACGGATCCGCGATGAATCGCCCTGCAGTCAACTCGGGCCGGTTCCAATATCCGCGCGCAAGGCCGGCTCCGGCTACATACATCTCACCCGCGACTCCGGTCGGCACCGGTTGCAGCCGCTCATCCAGCACGTACACCCGCAGATCGGGAATCGCACAACCGATCCAGCTGCTTGCCCCTTCGTCCGCGCTGCCCCGATGCAGTTCCTTGTAGCTCACATGTACTGTCGTTTCGGTAATGCCGTACATGTTGATCAGCTTCGGCGCATCGTCGGCATGGCGTGCGTACCAATCGTCCAGCCGTCCCAGTTCCAGCGCCTCGCCGCCGAAAATGACGTAACGCAGCGACAGCTCCCTTCCGATGGCAGGCTCCTCGCGATCCGCCTGCATCAGCTGATAGAAAGCGGACGGCGTCTGGTTCAACACCGTTACCCGCTCTTCGGCGAGCAAACGAAGGAATGCTGCGGGCGAGCGGCTGATTTCGTGCGGAACAACGACAAGGCGTCCGCCGTGCAACAAAGGCCCCCAGATTTCCCAAACGGAGAAATCAAAAGCATAGGAGTGGAACAGGGTCCACGTATCGCTTGCATCGAATTGATACCAATGCTGCGTGGCATCCAACAGCCGAATGACATTGTGCTGGGGTATGACCACGCCTTTTGGTTTGCCTGTCGATCCCGACGTATAAATCATGTAGGCCGGGCTGAACGGCGACATGCGGCCGTTACGCTCGTCGTCAGACACATTACGAGCTGGTTGGGCGTTCAATCGTTCAACAGTTTCCTCATCGTCCATGAGAATGCAGGACACCGACTCGACGTTCGGAAGCAGCGCCCTTACCCCGCCGATGGCAATCAGGACGCGGGGATTCGCGTCGGTCAGCATGTGAATCAGCCGGTCTTCCGGATAATTCGGATCAAGGGGGAGGTACGCGCCCCCTGCCTTCAGAACGGCGAGAATGCCGACCACCATATGGATGGACCGCGGCAGCGCGAGCGCAACCATCTGCTCGGGAGCGACGCCCTCGGCGATCAAAAGCCTCGCGAGCCGGTTGGCACGATCGTTCAGCTCCTGGTATGAGATGTGCTGCTCCCCATGAATCAGCGCGACATGGTCCGGATGAGCGGCCGCCTGCACCTCGAAACGTTCGGCAATGGTCGCTTTTGCTTGCTCCGTTTCATCGATTTGGCTCACCCATTCTTGCTGGAGCGCAGCCCTCTCCTTCGGTGTGATCACCGGGAAGGAGCCGATGGCCGCATCCGCGTGCCATGCGGCATGATCCAGCACTTGCCGCAACCGTACAGCTATTTCTTCTGCCGTGGAGCGGCGGAACAGGTCGGTGCTATACTCCAGCACGCCCGATATGCCAGCTGGCGAGCCGTCATGCCCGCGCTGCTCCGTCAATTCGACCGTCAGATCGAACTTGGATGCGCCAACGCCATGCACCAGCGTTTCTGCCGTAACTCCCGGCAGATCAAGCGGGGTGTCCGGCGTATTTTGGAGCACCAGCATGATTTGGAACAACGGATGTTTGGCGCGGGAACGCGGAGGATTGATTACTTCCACCAGCCGCTCGAACGGCAGATCCTGATGCTCGTATGCCCCCAGATCCACGGTACGCACGCGTTCCAGCAATTCGCGGAACGTTGGGTCACCCAGAGTGCTGGTACGCAGGACAAGTGTGTTGATGAACATGCCGACCACCTCGTCGAGGGCATCGTCGTTCCTGCCGGCGATTGGCGTTCCGATCACGATATCCGTGCCTGCACCCATGCGGGTCAGCAGCACGTTCAAGGCGGCATGCAGCACCATGAACAGGCTGACCTTATTCTCGCGTGCCAATGCCATGAGCTGGCCGTGAAGCTCAGGGCCGATGGCAAACGGAACCGTATCGCCCTCATAGCTGGATACGACCGGACGGGCATAATCGGTAGGCAGCGTCACCTGCTCCGGCAGACCGTCAAGATGATGTTTCCAGTAGTCCAGCTGCCTCGCGATCAGGCTGTCCGCACGCTGTTCGTCGCCAAGCAGCCTGCCCTGCCATGCCGCATAATCGGCATATTGAATGCGCAGCGGGCTCCATGCCGGCGCATGTCCCAGCAGCCTTGCCCGATATGCTTCGGATACGTCCCGCAAGAGCGGCGATAGCGACCAGCCGTCGCCTGCGATATGGTGCAACAGCAGCAGCAGCACATGCTCCTTTGGAGCGATCTTGAATAGCGTTGCGCGGAGGCAGGTTTCCTCCGACAGCTCGAAGCTGTAACGCGAGGCTTGCAGCAGTAAACCTGGCAGCATATCCTCCTTGGCCGAAACGGTCTCAAATCGAATGCGGGTACGCTCGTCGGTTTTCGGCAAAATGCTTTGGCTCGCTGCGCCCAGTTGTCGCGGATATAGCGTTCGCAGCGGCTCATGCCGATCGATGACGTCCTGCAGCGACGCACGCAGGACGGCTTCATTCAGAACGCCCAACAACCGCGCCACAAGCGGGATATTGTAGGTCGGGCTGGGGCCTTCCAGGCAATACATGAACCACAACCTTTGCTGCGCAAAAGACAGCGGAATGCTGCCCTTCCGGGAAATCGGCTGAATGGATGGCCGTGCCGTCTGGGCATGATCTAGCCTTCTTGCCAGGGCGGCCGCCGTCGGAGACTCGAACAGGACGCCGATGTTCAGCTCGACGCCGAATATATCACGCACGCGTGCCGTCACTCTTCCCGCAAGCAGGGAGTGGCCGCCAAGCGCGAAGAAATCGTCGTCGATGCCGACTCGGGCAACGCCAAGCACTTCCGCGAACAGGCTGCAGATCATCTGCTCCTGCGGCGTCCGCGCGTCCCTGCCTTGGGATGGGGACAGGACGGATGGAATTGGCAGGCGTTTGCGGTCGATCTTTTTATTTGGCGTCAGCGGCATTTCAGGCAGCTGCATCCATGCAGCCGGTACCATGTAGTCAGGCAATGCCTCGGCCACGCGGCTGCGCAGCTCGGTCAGTTCCACATGCCCGGAGGCCTCGTCCGCAACGACATAGGCAGCCAGCCGTCGCTGCCCGGGCTGATCCTCTCTCGCCATGACCGTGACCTGGGCGATGCCCGGAATCCTTGCGATCACCGACTCGATCTCGCCAAGCTCGATGCGAAAGCCGCGAATTTTAATCTGATGATCCGCGCGTCCCAAATAATCGATCTGTCCATCGGGAAGCCATCTGGCCAGGTCCCCCGTACGGTACATCCGGCTGCCCGGCAATCCGTACGGATCGGCAACGAAGCGTTCGGCCGTCAGGTCCGGTCTGCCCAGATAACCGCGAGCAAGTCCATCTCCGGCGATGTACAATTCACCGGCTACGCCCGGCGCCACTGGCTGCAGCCCCTGATCCAGCACGTAAAGGCGGGTATTCCCGACCGGACCGCCGATCGACGGTTTGCCGGAATGCTCCGGCTTCATGCGTCCTGCCGTGGAGTAGATCGTCGTTTCGGTTGGGCCGTACTGGTTGTTAACCTGGCAGCCCATCTCCTCCAACGCTTGCTTCAGCTCGGCCGTCAACGCCTCGCCGCCGGTAATGACCGTCAATCCGTCAAATCGTCCGGGACGGCTGTTCACCAGCGACTGCCATAACGTCGGGGTTGCCTGCATGATGGTCGTTCCCTTCTCCCTCATTTGCCGGGCAAGGGCAGCCGGGTCAAGAATCGTTTCCTTTTGCGCCAAATCGAGCCGCGCGCCTGTAACCAGCGGCAGGAACACCTCCATGACCGAGATGTCGAACGCAATCGTGGTAACGCCCATCCAGCGATCATGAGGACCTACCTTCAGGCGAACACGCATGTCCTGAAGCAGGTTGGACAACCCCCGATGGGTCACGGCTACGCCTTTCGGCTTGCCGGTGGAACCGGAGGTATAAATGATGTATGCCGGATTCTCCAACGATGCCGGAGCTGTCCGATCCTCCTGCTCGGGATTACAGTCGGGCTGCTCTTCCAGCTCGGCCTGAACGGCGGGATCATCCAATCGCATGACAGACACTTGCATATCGCGCAAACGGTCTGGCATACTGTGCTCCACCGTGATCAGGCATGCCGGTTCGGCATCGGACAACATGTAGTTCAGCCGATCTATCGGATAATCCGGGTCAAGCGGAAGATAAGCTGCCCCTGTTTTATGAACCGCCAGGATTGCTACGACCACATTCAGCGATCGGGGAAGGGCAATAGCCACGATTTTCTCCGGACCAGCCCCGAAACGGCGGATCAGCGCATGTGCGAGACGGTTGGCCTGTTCGTTCAATTCGGCATACGTCAGCGTATGGCCCTCGCAGGTTACGGCCTCCGCGGAAGGCGTCCGGCGAACCTGCTGCTCGACCATGGCTGCCGAATGCAGCTGGGGAACGCCCTGATCGGTCGCATTCCACCCTTCGAGCACTTGTTTCCGCTCTGCCGGAAGCAGTACATTCAGATTGCCGACCGGCTGGTCTGCGGCGTTTTCTTGAACAATGGTGTCGAGCAAGCGTAAATATCGGAGCTGATGCGACCGCAGCTCCTGCTTGCCATAGATCAACGGATTGGCATCCATATCAACGCGCAGTCCATGACCATGCCCCTGATCCACCACATGGATGGCCAGATCGTCTACGGGCCCTGTCGATAGATTGTGGATCATGCCGGGCTGCCCGGCAAAGTTCAGCTCATGATGGAAAGGCATCACGTTGATCATCGGGCCGAACAATCTGCGATGTTCTCCGAGAAGTCCCAGGTCCCTGCGCAGGTCCTGATGACGATATCGCTGATGCTTGCGCACGTTGCGGATCTCCTGCACGATCTGCTTCAAGAGACTGTCCAGCCGTTGTTCCGGCTCCACGTTCAGGCGAAGCGGCAGCACGTTCATCACCATGCCGGGCACCCGCAAAGCTGACGTTCCCAAACGGCTCATGACAGGCAGCGCCAGAACGACGTCTTGCGTCCCGGTCATGCGGTGTACGTAGACGGCGGCCGCGGCTACGAGCAGATCCGGCCAGGTTACGCCGTACCGCGAAGCCGCGGACTGCAACCGTTCGCGATCCGCGTGGGACAACACGGCACTCTCGCGCAGGAAGCTGTCGGCCGTTCGCGGCGCGCCTTCGCCGAGACTCACGATGTCCGGCGCATCGGCGAACCGTTCCAACCAGAACTGCCGGTCCGGCTCCCTGGCTTCGGATGAATGATAGGCGGCATCCTCGTCCAGAACGGAGCATAGCGGGCCAAAAGAAATTCCAGTCTGCACGGCTTCATCGTTTGCCCTGCCGTCCACCATTGCCGTGTACAGCTGGGCCACCCGCCGTGCAAGGAGCGAGACGCCATAACCGTCGATCGCGATATGGTGCACGCGCTGATACCAGTAATAACAGTCGTCCGAGATGCGAAAGAGCGCCTCCCCGAAAAGCGGACCGACGGCGAGATTGACGGTCTGTTCCATATCCCGTTTCATCCAAGACCATGCCGCCTCGTTCGGTTCCGGTTCGTTCCGTACGTCGATGACATGGAATGGCCATTCCTCTGAGCCGCCGTTTGGCGCCTGCCAGGGTCCCTGCTCATTTTCGCCAAACACCATGTTCAGCGATTCGGCCTCGGCAACCGCCTGACGCAAGCTTGCCTCGAAACAAGCGGCATCCACATGCCCTTGAATCACGACGTATTCGCCGGTGTTGTACATCGGATTATCCGGGTGCAATTGCTGCGCATACCAGATGCCGGCTTGGGCGGAGGACAACGGCATCATGGCATTGCGGCGGGGAGAGAGCTTCGCAGCCCGGCTCAAAAGTAGTCTCCGTTCGGCAGTACTTTATGCGGCGCTCCCGCATTCATCAGGCTTGCCCATGCTGCCAGCGTCGGGGTTTCCGCCAAATCCACGAAGCTCACGTCTCTGCCCGCCATGCGGAAGCGCTCGGCCAGGCTCATCATTCGAATCGAATCCAATCCCCACACCTGGATCAGGTCGTCTTGGTCGCCAAGGTGCTCCGGCTGCTCCTGCAGCATTTCCGCTACCTGGCTCCGCAGTTCATGCAGCGTCGCCGATGCGGCCGCATGTACGTCCAGAACCTCGGCGTTCGCAATGGGCGGCTCGCCTGCCAGTCCGCTCTGTCCGCTACCCTTGCTCGCCCCGGTACCGTAAACCGTGCCGGCGGATGAGCCCAGCGCAGCGGCCGCTTGCTGCGTGGTCAGCGTGACCGCGCAGCGCTCGGCAGCATACGTCAGTGCCATGCGATGCTTCTCCGCGGAAAAATCGGCGACCGCATCCGCCACCAGAAACGCCTGGATATCTTTCATGAATGCCTCGCAGGACGTCATCAGGCAGCCGATATGGGCATATATGCCGCAGATGATCAACTGATCGCGCCCCTGCTCCTGCATCCATTCCAGCAAGTCGGTCTTCTGGAAAGCGCTATAACGCCACTTGGTCATCAGCGTATCCTGCGGAGCAGGCGCCAGCTGTTCGATGACCTGCTTTTGCACCGGACCGCCGTCGATGCCCGCCCCCCAGAAATCGAGCTGCAAGCCGCGCTGCTCCGCCGTCTGTCCGCCAGGCTGGGCCGAATACACGACAGGGATGCCGAGCTCGTGACACTTCGAGCGAAGCTGTGTTATATGCTCGATCAATTCGGTAACGGGAGAAGCCCCGGCCGTAAAAGCATCCACGAAATATTGCTGCATGTCATGAATCAGCAGCACTGCGCGTTTCGCATCCGGCGTCCAGGCCACCTTGTTGACAGGAAGCTCCGATTCAGTAGGCATGGCATATGGCTTAATCACTGGTAGTCCCATGAATATCCCTCTTTTCAGCATAAATTTGGATTCATCCATCCATGATCGCATGACCAACGTTTAGGATTGGACAAAGGAAGATGGGTGCAATAACCGCTCGCGCAGCGCCTTTTTGCTGACTTTGCCTACGCCCGTCTTGGGGAAAGACTTCACGAATTCGAAGCGGTCGGGAATTTTGTAGGCAGCCAGCCCGCGTTCACGCAAGAATGAACGTAATTCTATCGCTGTCGGCATGGCCCCATCTTCTCCGTTCGGAACGATAAAAGCGCACGAGCGCTCGCCCAGATAATCGTCAGGCATGGCTACCAAGGCAGCGTCGTGAACCCCTCCATGCGCCAGCAGGTGATTTTCCACTTCCTCCGCAGCCACTTTGTCGCCGCCACGGTTGATCTGGTCCTTCGCGCGTCCCTCGACCACGAGATATCCATCCTTCGTAAAGCTGGCAATATCCCCGGTCCGGTAGAATCCGTCCGCCGTAAAAGAACGGGCATTATGATCCTCGGCTTTGTAATATCCGCGTATCGTGTAAGCTCCCCGTGCCAACAAATGCCCGGATTGCCCCTGTTCTACCTCAACGTCCTCGTCATCCACGATTTTCACCTCGTCGTACGGCGACATCGGTTTGCCCTGGGTATGGATAATGACGTCCTCGGGATCGTCGAGCCGCGTATAATTTACCAGCCCTTCGGCCATGCCGAACACTTGCTGCAAGGTACATCCCAGCACCGGTTTCACACGTCCTGCCACTTCAGCGCTGAACTTGGCTCCGCCCACCTGCAGTACTTGCAGCGAAGGGAATCTCTTCCCTCTCGCGGACGCGGCGTTAAGCCATACGAGCGCCAAGGGAGGCACGAGGGCGGTGATCGTCACTTGGTGCCTGTCAATCAGCGGAAAAGCCTCGTCCGGACTGGAGCCGCGGGACAGCACGATCCGGCCTCCGGCATAGATCGTACCCAGAATACCCGGCGAGCTGAGCGGATAATTGTGGGCGACCGGCAGTACGGCCAAATACACGCTGTCCGGGCTCAAACCGCACACCTCCACGCTTCTGCGCAGACTGTAGATGTAATCGTCGTGCGTGCGAGGGATCATCTTGGGCAAACCCGTACTGCCGCCCGACAACTGCAGGAAGGCCACATCGGAACTGAGCGGCCGCTCCGCTTCCGGCAAAGCGACCGGTTCAACGTACAGATCGGATAGCGCCGTGTATGGACCGGCCTCTCCGGCAACGATGACATGCCGAAGCCCGGGTACCTCCGTCTGAACCTCTCCGGCCAGCCCGCGGTAATCATAACCGCTGTCGATGTCCGGAATGACATATGCCTCCGCTTCGGCAAAGCGGGCAAAATATGCGATTTCGCTTTTCCGATGCAATGGAAGAGCAAATACGGGCAATGCTCCCAACCGAAACAACGCAAATATCACTTCAATAAAAGCCGTGATGTTGGGAAGCTGCACGATGACCCGATCCTGCTTTCGAATACCCATCGCATGAAACCCTGCGGCGAGCCGATTCACCCGTTCATTCAACCCTTCATAAGTTAACGCTCCATCGTCGCCAATAACGGCTACCCGATTGCCATATAATGCCGCGCGCTGATGCAGCATCTCGCCAAACGTGATGCCTTCCCAGCAACCCGCCTGGCGATACTGTTCCGCGAGTTCCTCCGGCCAACCCTGAAATCCTGGCAGCATGCTCATTCCTCCCTTGTAGCTCCTGCTGATTGCAATCCCATCGCACGCAGCATCGTGCCAAATTTCGCCGCAGTCTCCGCAAGTTCTGCTTCCGGCGTGGAGCCAGGGACAATTCCAGCTCCTGCATACAGCCGGAGCTGATAACCTTGCACTTCGGCACACCTGATCGCAACGGCCCATTCGCCATCGCCCCTGCTGTCGCACCAGCCGACCATTCCGGTGAACAGCCCCCGGTCAAACGGCTCTTGTGCCTGAATTTCAGCGCGGGCATCTTCCACGGGCGTGCCGCAAATGGCCGGCGTCGGATGAAGGACAAAAGCCAGCTCCAACGATGTTGTGGCCGCATCGGCAAGCTCTCCGTAAATATCCGTGGAGAGGTGCCACATGGTACTCGTCTGAATGAGCGATGGCTCCTCAGGCACGGTCAGCTCTTTGCACAGCGGGCGCAATGCAGCCGCAACCGCATCAATGACGACGGCATGCTCGTGACGATCCTTGGCTGACGCCAGCAAAGCTTCAGCACGGCGTCGATCTTCTTCCGGGTCACCACTGCGTGCAGCCGAACCCGCCAAGGGATTGACTCTCACCCGCGTTCCGGTCCGGGTGACCAGAAGCTCCGGACTTGCTCCGAGAAACGTCCGTGGCTTGTCTTTATCGCTCACACTATTGACGCGATTATCCGTTGTTACTATACTTTTTAGTAATTGCGATTTACGCATCGGGACGGCAAATGTGTAACCATGCGCATTATCCCTAAAGAGGTTACGCAGCAGTTGATGCGTATCCACCTGCGTCTCCGACGTCACGCACAGGGTGCGTGCCAGAACGATTTTGCTCAGTTCTCCTGCATTCAGACGGGTCAGGACGCTCCGTACGCTTTGTTCATAGACCGCCGCGGCCGGCTCTTCTTCAATGCTGCAATTCCCTGCTGCCGGCAGCCTCTCGCGCATGCGGTCCGAGTCTGCAGGCGGCTCCGCCCACTGCACGCTTTCGGGAACATACAGTTCCACGTCAGCACGCCGCGGATTGAAAGGGATGGCTCCAACCGCAACCGGGTTTACTCCCCCTGCCTGCTTCGCCTCGTTCAGCAGCCCCTGAATCCGATGCAACAGACCTTGAATCGGCTCGTCATACCGCAAGCCGGGATTGGGCTGTTCATCCGTATCCAGAGCATTGCCCCCTATTGACGAAGAAGGCGCATCAGACAACCTTTTCCATTCTCCTTGAGCCAGCATCGTATGCAGCGGCGATGACCAGAAAAAGGATTTTCCTTCTTCGTATTGCTCCAACAGGCGAAGCGCGGAAGTCGCAGCAACAGCACTTGCTTTGGACATTCTCATCATCTCCTTGGATTTGGTTTCAAGCACCAAGTGTGGCGCCTCCATCGATGCGCATGTCATGCATCGTGATATGTCTGGCCTGGTCGGATGAGAGGAAAAGCACCGCATCGGCAATATCCGCCGGATCGGCCAGCCTGTTCAGCGGAATGCCTAATCGATACGCATCCAGCGAGCCGGCAATGGCCGCTTCTGCGCCATGCTCGTCCTTCCACAATAAACGCTGCATCTCGGTATCGGTCGAGCCGGGCGACACCACATTGCAGCGGATATGGTCCCGTGCATGTTCCAACGCAAGGCACTTGGTAAACTGGGTGGATGCCGCTTTCGAAGCCGCATACGCCGACATGTGCATTCGCGGTACGGCAGCGGCGTTGGACCCGACAGTGACGATGCTCCCGCCCCGCCTTGCAGCCATTCTGGCCACAACGGCGCGCGATACGTAAAATACGCCATGCGTATTCACCTCAAAGGTTCGCAACCACTCCTCATCGCTAAGTTGGCCCACTCTGCCCATGTGCAAAATCCCCGCCGCATTCACCAACATGCCAATCGGCCCGAGCTCCTCTTCAATGCAAGCAACGCCATTCTCCACAGCCATACGATCGGAGATATCCATTGGATAAGCGGCTGCCCGGCAGCCTTGAGCACGCAGGTCGGTAACCGACAGCTCAAGCCGTCCTGCCTGAAGGTCAACCGCCGCCACGACTGCTCCCTGTGCAGCGAACGCCTTGGCTACGGCCTCACCGATGCCTTGGGCTGCTCCGGTAACCAATACCACTTTGCCCTCGATTCCCGTATAACTCACCAGACATCCTCCATTTCTCTGTATCGATTCAGCTTCCCGCTCTGATTTGCAGCCCTTATCCCTGCTCGTGTTCCCTCTTCATATCGGTTCCTTCATTTGCGTGTATCCCTCCGCCACTCTCCATCCGCCGCAATTCTCACCTCTCCGGGCTGCAGGCAAAACGGATCGTACGGCTAATCAGAAACGGAAGCACCGAAACATGGTTTTCATCCTCGAACTCGGTATATCTAATCTCCAGCCCCGTAAGCTTTAACGAGGATAAGCGGTCGGCAAGGCTGGCGGCCTTGTCGTTGTTTCGCGCGGGATGGGTTTTCTCATGCTCCCCCATGCCGATCCAGACCCTCGCGTCGACCGGCTCCTCCTTCATTCGTTCAACGAACCTTCGCTCTTCCGACTGCATCACCTCTTGGTTCCAATGGAGCGATGGACTGCCTGCAATGTAGTACCGAAACGCACCCGGCCTCGTAAACAACGCATGGATCACGAAAAGCCCGCCAAGCGAATGGCCGAAAATGGCCTGCCTGTTGCGATCGATCCGGTACTGCTGCTCAATGTCCGGCTTCAGCTCCTGCTCGATAAAATTCAGAAACGCATCCGCGCCCCCCTGTTCCGGAATGGGCGTCCCATCCGACTTGTGGGTGTACGCCGTCGTCGCCTGCGGCGTGAAGTCGTAGTACCGATGCGGAGAAAACGGACCTGCCGTCTCGTAGCCGATGCCTACGACGATCGCAGGAAGGGCTCCGGTCTTTTCCGGCCTGCGGCCTTGGATGCGTACCGCTTCAACCATCGTGCCGAACACGGAGTTGGCATCAAGCAAATAAATGACCGGATAACCATTTGGCGGCGGCGGTTCTGCCGGTTGGTGCACCATGATTCGGTAGGCATGCCTGCCGGATTGCGATGTCATGGTCCATTGTTCGGAACGCGGTACGAGTATGGTACTGCGGGCAATCGGATTAAGGGTTCCGGTAAGGGAAGAGTCGGGTTGAAACGTCATTGCAGGTGGTTCCTCCTTGTGATTCGGCTTATATAAGACAACGATCGTTTATATGAGATTGATTCTCATTACCAATTATAAGAGAGTCATGCAGGAGCTCCCATGGACGATATCCAGAAATGATTTTGACTATCTCCATATCTTGATCCGATCGATTCAAATGCGTGCCTTTTACTTGCATGAAAAAAAGCCCGGCCACAGGCAGACAGAACGGAAAATGCCTTCGTTCCCTCTGCTGTGGGGGCCATTGGTTGTATACCTTGCGATGCTAAGGTCCACGAGATCTCTTGGACCAATCCGAACTTAAGCTCTCCTGATGGTTACTGCTGTGTGACTGCTTTCAACGTGTCGTCAATGACGTGACCGTACGCAATCAGCCCGCTGCCAAGCCATGGCGCAGGATCCACGTTGTACACCTTTCCATCTTTGACTGCAGGCATGCTCTTCCAGACGGCGGTATCGGTCATTTCCTTCATGCTGCCCACGCCTTGTTCCACGGTGAAAATGTAGTCGGCATCGATTTCCGGCAGCACTTCCGTCGATACAATCGCGCTGTTCTCCGTTTCGATCAAAGCAGGCTTACCCAGACCAAGCTGCTGATATACAACGTAGCCGCTGAAATAGTTTCCGCCCATCATGCTGATGCCGCGCGGAGCAAACCGAATGATCGCCGCCTTTTTACCTTCGGCCACTTTGGCGATCTCGGCTTTGGCTGCATTCACCTTGGCATGGTACGTTTCGATGGCCTGCTTGGCTTCAGCCGTCTTGCCCAGCAGGTCACCAATGATCTCCAGCGATTTTTCCACATCGCCCGATGCATTGTTGAACACGTAGGTCGGCGCGATTTTGGAATAGCTCTCATAAACGCCGTTCTCCGCATAGTTGGCCGTATGCAAAATGATGAAATCCGGATTGTACGCCATGAGCGCTTCCGGCGAAGGCAATCCGCTGGAGAAATCGAGGGTTGGCACCCCGCTTAACTGGTCCTGCAAATAAACGTGCCCCTGCGTACCTGCCGCCCATTGGGCTACCGGTTTGACGCCGAGCGTCAGCAGCGAGTCTTCAAGATAGGGGGCAAACACACGCTCCACCTTGGCAGGTACTACGACATCATGTCCCAGTTCATCCTGCACCGTTCGTTCGCTGGCCTTTTCTGCCGGCTGTTCTTCCTCCACAACCGTCTCCGTCGATGCCGGGGTGGTTGCTTCCGCGGTCTGCTGCTCCTTTCGGTTCTCGTCCGACTCGGAACCCGAACCGCAAGCAGCAAGCAATCCTGTCATTAAAATCAACACCAGCGACATCAGGATTCGGGTGCTGCAGAAGGTGCGAGCACCCGACCGATGAACGGATTTTTTTCTCTGTTGAAACATTGGACATCCCCCTTGATAAACATTCTCATTTAGATAGAAGGATTATATGTCATGTCGCCCGGGAATCGCCATGGACGGTATCCAGATGCCGATTTGGACAATATCCCGTAAACATCAGCAGAGCTTCTTCCAGCATACGCATCACCCCGACCGCAGAATAATCAAGCCAGGGGTCGCCTGCGATCAGGTGTACTTTATACTGACGCACAGCCTTGAGCCCGCGCCATGCAGGAGCATGCTGCAAACTGAGCCAATGTGCACGTGAAGCCGCCTCGGGGCACACCATCACCATAATCCGGTCCGGATTCAGCTCTGCCAGCTGCTCTAGCGTCAAAGGGGCGTTTGCCCTTACGTCAGGGAATGTATCTAAACAAAGATCGTGGTACAGCACCTCTCGGATGCCGGGATTGCTATAGAAATATAAATACTGTCCGTAAACACGGATGACGGCGACCTTTTCGCGGCCTACCTCCTTTTGTACGGCTTCGCGTGCCTGGCCCACCCTGCAATCATAAAGTTCAATCCATTGCTTGGCCTGTTCCTCCCGCTCAAGGAACGAGGCAATCGTGCGTAGTTCGCCGCGCCAATCCGGGTTGTTTCTGTGCACGATGCAGCATGGCGCAATTTTCCTCAATTTGTCCTGATCGGCCGCGCTGATCTGGTCCGTGCCGATAATAGCATCCGGACGAATGTGGACCAACCTTTCGACATTGGCATCGAACCGCCAGCTCGTATACGGGTCTGTCAGCTTAAGATGGCACTCGATGTCTGTGCGATGCGCATTATAATAATAAGCCGTCCACTTGGGATCAATGGGTGCGGCGACAGGCATGATTTGCAGGGCAAGCAGTTGTCCCGTCACGCAGGAGGAGCAGATTGCTATCCGTTTGCGAGCCGTCTTGGCATAATCGGAAGGAGACACGCCCACTTCTTTCTTGAACTTCCGGCTGAAATAGAACTCGTCGCTATACCCTACCTTGAGCGCAATGTCCCGCAGCTTGTGGCCTGATTCCTTCAAATAACGTTTGGCCCGGTTGATCCGGAGATCCGTCAAATACTCCATTGCACTCTGCCCGTACGTCTTTTTGAACAGATCCACGAAATATTTCGGGCTGATGCTGGCTTCCTGCGCCAGATCGGCAATCGTCAGCGGTCGGTCGAAGTGCTCATCCATATATGCTTTCACCTTGGCAAGATCCGTCTTGGGGCTGCGGCCGGCAGCAGGCACGGAACCGTCTGACCGCGAACCATCCTCCAGTAACATGTGGCCACTCCTTTCGATCTGCTTGATGAGTATGAAGATTCGATAAAACTGTGATATCATTCATAACGAAAATGATAATCATTATCAATAAAATTATCATATTCTTTTCATCTCAGTCAATCCATATATGGAAAAAATAACACACCTGATGGCATCAGCATCAGAAGCTTACAGGAAAGGGGGACGCGCTGATTTCATCCTCCATGGCTTCATTGTTCTGTGAATTTTGTATTGAATACATATTAATCCATACAGTAAACTCCAAGGTGAACGTTTGTTGAATTCGCCATTAAAGGAGAATCCCTTTAATAATCTCAGCTATTAATGCCAGTAATATGGAAATGAATGAAGGAAAAAGGTTAGAGTTTACTTTGATGACTGGAGGAGAAAGCGATGTCCACGATTAAAGAAATTTCGGAGAAAACCGGAATTACCCCATATACTCTTCGATTTTATGAACGGGAAGGAATTCTGCCATACGTCAAGCGCGATTCGAGTGGCAATCGATTGTATGACGAAGAGAGTATGGAATGGCTGAATTTTATTTTGGCGCTGCGAGCGACGGGCATGCCGCTTGCCGAGATCAGGAAATACGTGGATTTATACCAAGAAGGCGAGAGCACCCTTGAGATACGTAAACAAATGATGCTTATGCACAAGGAAAAAGTGGAGAAGGACCTCTCGGAAACCATTAAATATTTGGAGCAAATCAATTACAAACTGGCACTTTATGACATGCAGGAAAAAGGATTGGCCAAGATGCTGCCCTAGATGTTGGTTTGCAGCATTTCACTCTAAAATGGAGCGCGTTTCCCCGATGGGGACGCGTCTTTTTTGGTGCTTATATTAGAGTAAGCTCTAATATATTTTGCGCTTTTATCCCCTTAAAATTTCCATTTTATGTCCTGTATCATCAAAAATACCACGAATTTATGGGAATTCCGCCTATTCAAATTATTTAATATTCGAGACTTGACTTATATTAAACTCTAATTGATAACCTTGAAGCAAGCCAACGATGAGTGGCTAAACCAAGAACAAAGGAGAAGTACATATGAACACAAAAGTAGCAATCATTACAGGTGCAAGCAGCGGAATGGGAGCGGCCACGGCGAAACTTCTCGCTCAACACAACATTAAAGTCATGCTTGCCGCTCGCCGGGAAGACCGATTGCAGCAGCTGCAAGAAGAAATCCGTAACGCTGGAGGTGAAGCCAGCTACAAGGTGACTGACGTCACTTCGCGTGTTGATCTGGAAGCATTGGCGGATGAAACGATTAAAGTCTATGGACAAATTGACATTTTGATTAATAATGCGGGGATCATGCCTCTTTCGTTCTTCAAAAATTTGAAAGTCGACGAATGGGAGAGAATGATCGATGTGAACATTAAGGGCGTCCTCTATGGCATGGCGGCAGTGTACAAACATATGGAAGAACGTAATGAGGGACATATCATTAATTTCTCGTCCATTGCGGGACATATCATCTTCCCTTCAAGCTCTATTTATAGTGCGACCAAGCACGCTGTAAGGATTTTAACAGAAGGTATGCGAACCGAATTGGGATCCACACAAAATATTCGGACAACACTCATCTCCCCCGGTGCGGTGGAGACCGAGCTCTACGGTACCATTACCGATAACTCCATTTATCCGGCATTGGAGAAATTGGGCAGCCAGGAATGGAGCCAACTTGACCCAAGCGACATTGCGAGAACGATACTATTTGCAATCCAGCAGCCGACTAACGTAACCATTAATGAACTGATTGTCCGCCCCACATCTCAAAGCTTATAACTTTGTGACCGCCAAAAGGGCAAGTAGTTTAAGCTTGCCCGGGAAGGACTTTGTACTAAAAACCTGGTAAGATTTTTGAAAACTGATCCCCGTCTATGAGACTGGGATCAAAACACCTTGCAAGTTAAAGCAGCCAGTCGTCGATAATCAATCGGGGGTATCATGTCAGTAGGGAATCTGGATCCCAAACAACCCCAAAATACAAAGCTAAAGAAATACATAATTACGATTCCAGCGGTAGCCGCGAACATGTCATTTCATAGGATAAAGAGTCAAAATTCACGCTAATTTCAATTTTTGCGACAAAAATTTCAAAATAGTGGTTAACTTCCCTGATTTAAAGTGGTACTATAGGGGTATGAGGAAGAAATTGGGCACTATGACACATGTCTTTTTATCAACTTCGTTCATTTGAACTAACCAGGTTGGCCCTCTTTTTCATACTGAACGCTGTGAAAAGCGCGCATATCGGTCGTTCAGTGATAGTTTTTCAGATTTCCCATCCATTCGACAACAATTGGAAGACCCATTAGAACGAATGTAGTAGTACCATAGATTTACCATAGCAATGCCACATTCCCTTAGCAAGCAAGATTTAAGTTTCAATATAGCCATCCATGTAGCACGAATCAGAGGGACAGATAGCTATCGAATCCAGATCATGTAGCCTGATAACGAGAAGTGGGAATTTATAGCGTTAGAATTCTAGAAATAAGCAAGCAGTCGTCATCAGCCCGGCAGAAGCCAGGGCTTTTTGTCGTGCCTGTATAACCTGGACCACTCCGGCACAGAATCGGAGGTATCGTGGTTCTTTCTGGCGGGTTTATAATATGGCAAGATACCATTAAGGGAGTGATGGGATGTATTCCGATCTGCAGTTGACGGATGACCGCCCTGTATATATACAAGTCAAGGATTACATGAAACGGTTGATGCTCAAAGGCGGCCTGCAGGCGAAGCAAAAGCTTCCCTCCACCCGTGAACTAAGCACCCTCATGAAAGTGAGCCGCAGCACCGTCCTGCTCGCCTATGCCGAGTTGGAGGAAGAAGGGCTGATCTATGCGGTCAAAGGAAAGGGCAACTACGTCAGTCCTTCCATCGGGACCCCGGAAACGGAGACGCCGCCCTGGGAACCGGACTGGTCTGACCGTGTCAGCGACTACGCCGTTCAAGCTGAACAGCTGGACCTGATGAAGCATGGATCCGGGGCGGAGCGAGGCGAAATTTCCTTTACCAGCATCGCCCCGGACGAGAAGCTGTTCGACCTGCATAACGTGAAACGGGCCTTTCTCGACCGCATGTCGCTGGAAGGGGAAGTTCTGCTTAATTACGGGTATGCCAAAGGCTATCGCCCTCTGATGCAATATTTGCTCAGGTACATGGAAAACAAAGGCGTCGATTTGGAAGGCAAAGATATTTTGATCACCAACGGGTTCACCGAGGGTTTTGACCTTGTGCTGAGCGCTTTGCGCAAACGAAGCGGCCGGGCATTATGCGAAAATCCGACGCACCATACGGCCATCAAAAATCTCAGGCTCCATCAGTTTGAGCTCACAGGCGTCGATATGGAATCCGATGGGCTGAATTTAAAGCAATTGGAAAACAAGCTGGCTTCGGATGCGTACGATCTGGCTTATCTCGTCCCGTCCTATCACAATCCGACCGGCATCGTGACCTCACCGGCCAAGCGGGCCGAGATTATCCGGCTTATGAACCAGTACAAGGTGCCGGTCATCGAAGACGGGTTCAACGAAGAACTGCGCTATTCCGGATCGCACGTTTCCCCGCTGATTACAAGTGTTGGCAAAGGCTCTGGACTGATCTACCTGGGCAGCTTCTCGAAGGTGCTGTTTCCGGGGCTGCGAGTAGGCTGGATAATCGCTGATCAAGCATTAATCGACTTTTTGGAAAGCATGAAGCGTGCGCGAAGCATCCATACCTCGACGCTGGATCAATCATTGCTTTATCAATATTTAAGCAATGGCCATTTCGAGAAATACCTGAAACGGGCACGCACCGAATACAAACGCAAATACGAGCTGGTCGTGCGCTGTCTTAAGCAGCATCTGCCCATGTGCAGAATATCCGGGGAAGGCGGACTTCACTTGTTCGTTCAGTTCCCTGAGGCGTTCAGCACGCGAGAACTGCTGGAAGCATGCAAGGCAAAAGGGGTTACCTTTATGCCGGGCGATACTTTTTACTTGGAGGAAGGCCAGGGACAGAACACCATGCGTCTCGGCTTCTCCAGGGTGAGCGACGAAAACATACGCAAAGGCATTCGCATTATCGGTGAAATAGCGGCCAAATGGCGCTGATCCGACATGGGTGCAGAACGTGCACCCGAAATCATAAGGGAGGGCATTACATGAAAGTGGGCGTGATTATGGGCGGAACATCTTCGGAGCGGGATATTTCCCTGCTGACCGGAAAGGAGATGATTGCCCATCTCGACAGGCAAAAATACGAGGTCGTCCCGGTGGAGATTAACAGCAAACGCGATCTCATTGACAAAGCAGCCGGTTTGGATGTGGCCTTGCTTGCTCTCCATGGAAAATACGGGGAGGACGGCACCGTACAAGGCACGCTCGAATCGCTCGGCGTACCCTATACGGGATGCGGCGTGCTCGCGAGCAGCCTATGCATGGACAAAGACTTGTCCAAACGTATTATCCAACATGCGGGCGTAACCACCGGAGCATGGCTGCAAGTGAGCAGCCTGGATGAACTGTCCGGGCCTTCGGTACAACAGCTGTCGTACCCGGTCGTCGTCAAACCCAATTCGGGCGGCTCCAGCATCGGCACGCAGATCGTGCGTGAAGAAGCAGGACTGCGCTCTGCGGTAGAAGCAGCTCTGGCTTGGGACGAAACGGTGATGATCGAGCAATATATCGAGGGCGACGAGATCACCTGCTCCATTCTTGACGGCCGTATGCTTCCGGTCCTGTCCATTCGCACGAACGCAACGTTCTTCGATTATGAAGCCAAATACAGCGACGGCGGGGCCGTCGAACAGGTTATCGAACTTCCGGCCGATCTGCATCAGCGCGTGGAAGCGGCGGCTCTAGCCTGTTACCGGGCCTTAAAATGCAGCGTCTATGCACGCGTCGATATGCTGATTAGGGACGGCATCCCTTATGTGCTTGAAGTGAATACCCTCCCTGGCCTTACCAGCAACAGTTTGCTTCCCAAAAGCGCGGCAGCGGCCGGTTTATCGTTTGCGGGTTTGCTAGATTCCATTATTGATTTATCGTTGAAACAACGGGCGAAGGAGGCTGCATTGGCATGAGTCTGGATGTCAGCATACGGCACAGTACGGAAAACGATATACAGGACATGGTTATTCTCATGGATCAACTTGGTTATCCAACCACCTATGCCGAAATGAGCGAGCGTTACCGCCATCTTGCGTCAGACGCCAACTTTACGACACTGATCGCCGAAGTGCGGGGACGCGCCATTGGGCTGATCGGCCTGCAAACCTCATATATGTATGAAAAAAACGGACGCCATTGCCGCATCATGGCACTGATCGTGCATGATCAGTTCAGAGGTTCGGGCATCGGCACCCGGTTGATTCAAGCCGCTGAGCAATGGGCAGCGGAGCAGGGTGTATTCTCCCTGTCCCTGAACAGCGCCAACCGCGAGGAGCGCCAGGCTGCGCACCGGTTTTATCGCGTGATGGGATACACGGACGGCAGTACCGGCTTCAGCAAAACACTGCGAGTTCCGCAGCACGTTTAACAAATGGATCTTATCCTATTGAAAAGCCCGCTCCCGGACATCATGCCGGAAACGGGCTTCTTTTTTTAATCGTTTTTTTCGCCCGATTTGCATCTTTCATAAGCCGCCAGCAAATCCTCCACAGCTACCCCGTCGATCTTCATGCCTTTCACGCTGCATCCGTCCAGCTGCACGCCGGACAGATCGCAATCCCGAAATACAGTACCGGCAAGGTCGCAGCGCTCCCACTGCATGGGCCTTCTCTCTGCGCCAAGATGCGTATCGCGAAAATGGATGCCATCCAGCGCACCCCATTCCACCACGCTTCCGCTTAAACGCAAATCTGCTAGCAGCATGTCGGTCATGTTCAAATTCGTAAACCGGCTGCCGCTCAAATTGCAATCCGTGACGCGCAGGCGGGACAGATTGCTGCTGCTGATTCTTCCCTCTTCCAAATGGGCCTGTATCCATTCGACGGAGCCTTCATCCAACATGGGTTTCGGAACAGACCGATGCAAACGTTTCTCATACCCATACTCATCCTTGGAGCTATATAACCGCTCATACCCCATCTTCTCGTAAAAGTGGTGATTGTTCGGTTGCCGCCCGTACGTCTCCAACCTCCATACCGCAACCTCGGGATATGCGGCCTCAATAAGTCTCACGACCTGAGCCCCGACTCCCCGGCTCTGCCACGCGGGATCGATAAAGATTTTGTCGAGCCGCGCATAAGCACGCCCCAACACCTGTACGCTCACTCCCCCGATCAGGCAATCGCCCAGTTCGACCGTAAAGTAATCCCACTCGCGAATGACGTAACGATGCATGTGTACCGACGAATAGCCGGGCGGACACAGGTTGGGGTCCAGATCATCCGGCCCTTTGGACCATTCTTTCATTGCTTGGTCAAATGCACGGGTACAAGTCTCCGTCAGCATGGCTGCGTCTTCCATCTGCGCTCGGCGCAGACGTACCCGTGCTGGCGGTTGATCATTGCCTGTCTGGCCTGATTCCTTGCCGATCAGTTCAAAATAATCATAATCCGCTCCATCGGCCAGCCTTCGGCGTGAAACCAATCGAAAGCCCGCGTGCTCCAGCACCTTGCGGGAGGCCATGTTAAATGGTTTGACGATGCCTACGATTCGTTCCAAACTCGTATGCTCGAACAGATGTCGGCTGATGGCACGAACCGCCTCGGTCATGTATCCCTTTCTCCGATGATCACGGGAAATCGCATACGCGACTTCACGGTCGGAAGCGTCCAGCATGTCGTTGGGAAATACGCCGCACCAGCCGATCACGCGTTGATCCACATTGTGAATCACTGCCAGCATTACACGCACATCTCCCGGATCGAATTGCTCGTAACTCCCAATCACAAACTGCAGGAAGCCTTTCAGTTGCTCGACAGTCATCTTCCACTCGGGCAAAACATTCGTAATCTCCGGTTGGGCAATCAGGCACAACAGCTCGGCTTGATCTTCCATGGTAAAAGGACGAAGCGAAATATGGTTGCTCTGGATAAACAAATGATGGTTCATATACAAACACCTCTGGGGATTATTTTGGTGATGACGCAAAAAAGGCACCTCCAATCGAGGTGCCCCCTTCGTTTCATCGTTTCAGAAACGCCGAGGTTCCTCGTAACGGGTAAAAAAGGACACACGTATCCCGTAGACCAATCCACGGAATTTTTTAAATGTGCACTTCATCGCCATTACAAGAAATCCGGCATATTCCGAAATCCCCTTTCATGAACATCATTTCAAATGAAATCAAATCTTACTTGCGTTCGATCCAAAGCCAACCTGCATCGTCCTCCGTCACTGTTGCGCCAAGCGATTCGGCTGCAAACTGGAGCGGCACATAGGTTTTACCATCTCTGCCTACAAAGGCAGATCCCGTCATTCTCACTTCTTTCCCCGCTACGGTTGCCTGATCCGAATTCAGAGTCAAGATAACCTCATTCCCGGTAATGTCGTCGATGACGACGATTCGATCCGATCCTTTGGTCCACTTCACTTCGGCATCCAACTGCTCGGACAGGTAACGAACGGGAACAAACGTGACTCCGTCAACGTCGACTGCACCCGAATATTCGTCATCCGTTTGGAGCATAACCGTTTTGCTTGTAATACCTGCTTCGTTTTTGAGCAAGTCATAGATGACGGAATCCGACTCGAAGTTGCGCAGGAATTGGCCTGGCGTAATGCCCGAATCTTCCACATCGATCACGCCGTTCGTTGTATCGACCGCATTGACCGCAACCGCTCCGCCAATGTTCCACATCTCGCTCACGCTCGACAATGTCGCGGATTTAATCGGCAGGAACTCGGAAGCCGGCAGCGCCACTTTCAAGTCAAGGCTTTGCTTGCGGATGTTCTGCGCACTGTCCAGATAGAGGTCCAGCTTCAGTACGGTGTCTTTGCCAAGCACCGTCTTCAGTTCAGGCGTGTCCGCGAGAAGCTGCTTCAGCCCCTCATCGTAACTTGCGAGCAATTCATCCAAGCCTGCTTTTACCATGCCGTACATTGCCGTTACTGCCGCATCGCGGGATTCGGGCACGATCGCAGCAAAAGCGTCATCTCCGGCGCCCTCCACCGTATTCACGGCTTTAATCACCGGATAGAATACGTCATACAGGTCGCCAATCAGACTCTTGAGTCCTTCTTCATCCTTCGCCACACTGGTGAGGAACGGCTTAACCAGCGCCAGCAGTTCTTCGCCGTTAATCTCCACGTGCAGTTTGGAAAGGCTGAGCGATTCCCCGTGAACCTTTTCCTGTACAGAATTCACGGAAATGTTTGTTGGATTGGACAGATGTTTCAGCATAAATGCCAGCATTTTCGGAGAGAGCTCCTCGATTTGCTTCTCGAACGCAGCCGTATCCAAACCGAGCAGGGCATCATTGCCTGCAAGCGATATGTAGAGCGGCTTTTTCGCGCCATCTACATCAAACACGATGGCCGACTCGTCCATCGACAGATGGAAAGGCAGCTTTTTGTCCTGAATGCTCAGCGCGCCCTCAATGGAGGCCGTCTTGGAATCTTTCAATTTGGCATCCGTAATATTCAGGGATAACGAATTAATCAGTTCTATCATCTCAAGGTCATCGTCCGAATCGATCCATTCGGATGCCGGTTCGAGCTTTATGTTCAGCGTTTGATTGGATTCAGCGGATTTCACTGTTGCATTGTTCTCAATGGCTTTACCAACGTCAACCCCACCTACGGCTTGGCACCCCGTAAGCGTAACCATAATCAAAATGAGCGGTATGGCGATCCATTGCGCAAATTTGCGGTTAATAATACGATCTCCTCCTTTTTCATGGGCGAAATGTCGTTCATTTCTATTATGGAGGCAGAGGTAATTGTTGTAAATGATATTGATGCAAAAATTCCAAAAAAAGTTAAACATCCGGCGATCATGTGAACGAATCGGGATAATACGCAATGGATCAGATCCATTCATCAGGGATCTCCCATTTAACACAGACGTCAAAGTACTGCATGTGTCGGAAGATACCGCATCCATTGCAGCTCATTGACGGCAGGACGTTCATCCGCCTCGGGATAGAGGGTGGACCACAATGTGGTTTGTTCGACCACAAGTCCCGCTTCGTTCATTCCGCCCTTCATACAGGCGCATTGACTTATGGAAACATCTGTATGAGAATCTAAATAGTCCAACCTTTTCAACCTAGCCTATAAAAGGAGAATGCATATGATGTCATCCCCCAACATTCCATTAAGCACCGGGCAGAACACAGCCATTCCGTCAGCCGCCCAACTGCAAGTAACGATCCAATGCGATTCGGGGCCATCAACGCTCGATGTCAGTTGTTTCATGGTCAACGAGCGGGGCCATGTTCCTTCCGACGACTACTTTGTATTTTACAACCAGACCTCGGACCCTCATCGCAGCGTAGAGCTGCAACAGATGGAGGCGCGCAAAACTACTTTTGTAATCGACACTGACAGACTTCGCCAGGCCCCCGTCGAAAAGTGCGTTTTCACCGCTACCCTGGATGAAGGCGGCACTTTCGCTCAGGTCCGCAACTGCCGGGCCATTGTACAAGCAGGGCAACAGCAAATTACATATGAGATTACCCAGGCAACCGCCGAAACGGCATTGATTTTCATCGAAGTTTACAAACATAACGGCGAATTCAAGGTACGCGCCATTGGACGCGGCTTCTTCGGGGGACTTAAACCACTGGCCGAATCGTTCGGCGTGGAAGTTGAGGGCAACCCCGGACAAGAGGTGGCTGCTGCCACAGAGACTCCTGTACCGCCTGCTGCCGAACCTGAGCCAGCCCCGTTAAACCTGACCAAAATCGATTTGCTTAAACGAAAAGTGAATTTGTCCCTGCAGAAGAAGCAGTCCGAACCGATCCGGGCACGCGTAGCGGTTGTATTCGACGCCTCCGGCTCCATGTACCACCTGTATCGCAACGGAACCGTGCAAGAAGCGTTCGAACGCATTCTGGCCATTGCTGCAGCCTTTGACGATAACGGCGAACTGGATGTTTGGTTTTTTGCCAAAGACTTCTTGCGTGCACCGAGCGTAACCGCGCAGGATTATGAAAACTACATCAATCGCGCATATACTTTGGGAAGCAAGGGTGGAACCAACAATGAGCCTCCTGTAATGGAAGACGTCATCCGCAAATATACGGTGGAGGAACCCAATGTGCAGATCCCAACGTATATTATCTTTTTCAGCGATGGGGGCGTAGGCAACAAAGGAAAAATCACACGGTTGATCACCGAAAGCTCTACCAAAAATCTGTTCTGGCAATTCGTTGGCTTGGGGCGAGCCAATTACGGCATTCTTCAGAAGCTGGACGACATGCCCGGCCGATTCATCGATAATGCCAACTTTTTCGAATTGGACGATATCTCACGGATCAGCGATGAAGAATTGTATGACCGCCTGCTGGGCGAATTCCCTGCCTGGATTAAGGAAGCTCGTGCCAAAGGCATTCTGGCTTAAAGATGGAGCCTTGCAACATAGGTATTGCCCCTAAGCCCTTTTCAAATTCGATATCACCAAATATAACTGCAAAAAAGACGCTATCCATGGAGTAACCACGGTTAGCGTCTTTTGGCGTTTATGTTAAGCTCGGGCTTGCTCCGCTTCCCAACGTGCGATTTCGGTCCGTACTTTCGGCGCAACTTCTTTGCCGAGCAGTTCGATCGCTCTCATGACATCGGCATGAGGCATCGTGCCGAGCGGGGTATGCAGCATGAAACGGGTAATGCCCACTTGTTTGCGCAAATAAATGATTTTTTCGGCTACGGTATCGACATCTCCGACATACAACGCGCCTTCAAGCGAACGAGCGGCGTCAAAGGTCGCCCGACTGTAATGTCCCCAACCGCGCTCGCGTCCAAGAACGTTCATGACGGCTTGCGCTGGCGGGAAAAACTTCTCTACTGCCTCTTCCGTCGTATCGGCAATGAAACCATGCGAGTGCGAGGCGACCGTCAGCTTGGATGCGTCATGTCCGGCATGTTCCGCCGCTTTCTTGTACAGCTGCACCAGTGGCGCGAATTGGGTTGGGCGACCGCCAATGATGGCCAGCACAAGCGGCAATCCGAGCAAACCTGCGCGCACGACCGACTCCTGGTTGCCGCCGCTGCCGATCCAGACTGGCAGTTTTTCTTGTACCGGGCGCGGATAGATGCCCAGGTTGTTGAAGGAAGGACGATGTTTGCCTTCCCAGGTTACTTTTTCGGAGTCCCGCAGTTTCAGGAGCAAATCCAACTTCTCGTCGAACAGTTCATCATAGTCGTTCAGGTCATAACCAAACAGCGGGAACGATTCGATGAACGAACCACGTCCGGCCATAATTTCCGCGCGCCCGTTCGAAATGCCGTCCAGTGTGGCAAAATCCTGATACACCCTCACAGGGTCATCCGAGGACAATACCGTCACTGCACTTGTCAGGCGAATACGTTTCGTTTGGGATGCTGCCGCTGCCAAAATAACGGCTGGAGAAGATGCCGCATAGTCCACGCGATGATGCTCGCCTACTCCGTATACGTCCAAGCCTACCTCATCCGCAAGAACGATCTCTTCCACGACTTCGCGAATGCGCTGCGCATGGCTGATCACCTCTCCCGTTTTGACGTCCGGCGATGTTTCTACAAAGGTACTGATTCCGATTTCCATGCCTAATTCCTCCCTTATGATTAATGTTCCGTATTTACTGCTCATCTATTTCTAACGTATTGTAAGCTAATAACATTTCGTTAATAACTACTCTAAACGATTTGAGATAAAAAAACAAGTGCCCTCTGCTCAGGTACGCAGAGGGCTTTGCAAGGATCTACCACGCAGATTGTTTAGCTGCTGATCCTGCCTAGATTTTTTTCACAAACTCCGACTTCAGCTTCATTGCGCCGAGGCTGTCGATCTTGCAGTCGATGTCATGGTCGCCTTCGATCAGGCGGATGTTTTTAACTTTCGTCCCCATTTTGACGACGAGCGAGCTGCCTTTCACCTTTAGTTCCTTAATGACGGATACGGTATCCCCGTCCTGAAGCACATTGCCGTTCGCGTCGCGGACGACCTTTTCCTCCTTCCCGGCCGTTTGTTCGGATTCCGGATTCCATTCATGTGCGCATTCGGGACATACCAGCATGAAACCATCCTCGTACGTATACTCGGATTTGCATTGCGGGCAATTTGGCAAATTGGACATATGTATTTAGCTCTCCATTTCTATGATGGCTTCCTCGCAAGTATACGGGAATATGCGCCGTTGTTCTACCTCTGGATCGAAGGTTAATGGAAAGAAGGAGTGTTTGCCATCCGGGAACAAGACCATCTGGCTCATCGTTTAAACTAAATTTAAGGTTGGCACGTTCCTTGATTTAAGGTAAACCGCTTATGATGGAGATCCGGAACAACTTTCCATGTTAATATTGTAAGCATGCAGTCAGAACATATATGATTTTTTCAGAAAAAGGAGCTTCCCTGTATGACACCCTATGTGTTTCCCGTTAAAACCGCTTTTTTCATTTTTCTTATCGCTGCCATGTTTTTGTTGATTCCTTGGCTCATTTACGGTTATCGCAAGGACGGTTTTTTTAGCTGGTCCCGCTTTGCGATCAGTTTTTCGTTTGTTTTCTATATGCTTGCCGCCTACTGCCTCGTTATTCTGCCGATGCCCGAAACCCGCAACAATTGCGCACAGCAGGCGGCGGACGCCGTTTATTACAACCTGATCCCGTTCACCTTTATCAGCGACATGTTCAAAGAAACGCCGATGAACTGGTCGCAGCCGTCCAGTTATATGGCAATGATCCGCAGCAAAGCTTTTTTGCAGGCCCTTTTCAACGTATTTCTGCTCATGCCGCTCGGAGTATATATCCGTTATTTCATGCAGCAACGATCCCACTGGAAAAAGGCGCTGATCGCCGGATTCGGGCTCTCCCTATTTTTCGAACTCACGCAAATTACGGGTCTGTATGGCTACTTTGCCTGCCCTTATCGGCTGTTCGATATCGATGACCTGATGCTGAATTCGTCCGGCGCCGTGCTTGGTTTCCTGATTGCGCCTATTTTGCTGGCCATGTTCCCTTCCAGGGCGCGCCTTCAAGCCAAAACCGAGCAGATTGTCGAGCAGAATAAAGTATTTCCGGTAGCACAGCTGCTTGCGTTAATGATCGATGCGGCAGTCATCGCGCTGTTATCCAACCTGTTTTCCATATTCAATTTGGCTTCAGGCAGCAATGTTGTCACCGGGGCCGTCAACACAACGCTAGCCATGATGATCCTGCTCTTTTTCGTTCCAATGGCACGGGGTGGCAAAACGCCAGGATCCGCATTTATGCGCTTCCGTTACGTCAATATCAGCACAGGGCAGCCTTCCTTCAAAACGTTGTTCAAAAGATGGCTGGCACTGTATATTCCCTGGCTCATTCTTAGCGCGATCCGAATCATGAACGAGTATGCAGTCATCCAAAATGCATATATCCCCGAAACCTATCAGGTGTGGATATCGGTCGGCATATATGGCCTGTACATGCTTGCCTGCATCGTTCTGGCTTTCCATCTCATACTCGTCCTCTTCTCGCGGGGTAAACGCAACTTCTATTTTGATGAAGTGTCCGGCACGAAACCTTCGCGTAAATAGTGTACTTGAGTAAAAAACGCCTCCGTCGTAAAGACGTGAGGCGTTTTGCGCATTTACTCCATGCTAATCATACTTTATTTGATTTGCGGCTATATGAGGACAAGAGCGATCGAAAGATGATTCTGACCACGTAGTGACCTATTGTGATTGATTAGAGCGTTTTCTAAAGATCAAATCACCTACACACCCAACCGTTTGCGTTTCTCCGCTTCCGGATCGTGTTCGAGCTTGATCTCGTGATTAAAGATCATCGTTGCACGATCCTGTTCATACGTCGGCCATTCCATGCCGGCTACTTGAGGCTGACCCGTTTTGGCAAAAGCAATCCATGCATCCTGCACCCGAAGCGCGAGCGCGGCGGCAGCCGCGTCCGGCTCGGCCTTCATGAATTTCAATGCATGCAGCGTATTGAAGACAAAGAACATTTCGATGCTGTGAATCGCTTTTTTAAGAAGCGGGTGCTCCGGCATGACCCAATCAAAACGATACATCCACACCGATGCATGCTTCTGCTGGGCAGCAGCATATTGGAGCGATGAACGCCAGAAGAACATATCGGTCATGGCCTGTGCCTGTCCGTCCGCCGTTTTGGGATAGCTGTCAGCAATAGCCTTGCGATCGGCAAGGTCCGGCGCCATGAAGTCGACTCCGCGCACCATGTCGATCTGCTCGGAAAATGGCGTATCGGGCTGGATAAACAGCGAACCTTCATCGAGCGTCGTACCGATCAGCACCGAAATATCCCGGGCTGACCCTGCGGCAACGGCCTGAAGCGGAGGTTGCGGAAGCGTATCGCCATCCAGCACCGGCTGAAACAGCAAGGCCATTCCTACACCGCTTTGCTCTTTGAACCTCTCGGCAGCTTCGACGATCCGTTCTGCCGGGATGTCCTGCAGCTTGTGCAGCTCGTCCGCACCGATGCCAAGCATCTTCAGCACGCCTTCACGCACCGCGTTAGCCTGCTCGGCAGGCATGAACTGCGATGCGCCGCTTTCCATAATAGCGCGCCGGAACAGGCCCTTGGCCGCAGGCATCGCCATCAGGGCAGCAATGCTCATGCTGCCCGCCGATTCACCGAATACGGTAACGTTGGCCGGGTCCCCTCCGAAAGCGGAAATGTTATCCTGCACCCATTGCAGCGCAGCGACCTGATCCAGCAATCCCGCATTGGTGGCGTACGATTCGCCGAGCGGCGACATATGCAAAAATCCGAGCGCCCCAAGACGATAATTGATCGTGACCACGATCAAATCGCCTCGTACGGCCAAGGACGTGCCGTCATATACGGGCAAGCTGCCCGATCCGGTAACGAAGGCACCGCCATGAATCCACACCATGACCGGGAGGGGATGATCGCTTTCTTTTTCCGGAGCCCAAACGTTCAGATACAGGCTATCCTCGGATTCCCGAATCGCTCCCTCAGCTTCTTTCAGGTGAGAACTGCGCGGCTGAATGTTTTCCGGCCCGTAAAACCGGGCTTCGCGCACGCCTTCCCATGATTCCGGAGGAACCGGGGCTTTGAAACGCAGTTCATTCACCGGCGGCTTGGCATAAGGAATGCCTTTCCATGCGTTCGCTCCATGCGAATTTTTGCCCTCCACAATCCCGTAGCTGGTCATCACTTGAAGTTTTCTCATTCCGCGTCTACATCCTCTCTATCGAGTAGTGTTCCGACATGTATCGGTACGATCAACTTGCAGCAATCCATGGAAAATTTTATCTACCTTTTGAGTATAGAACGCATATGTACCCTTTTACAACTTTCCCCAATTCACGCTTCATCCAACGTTTCACGTGGAACTTTTTATGACACCGGCCCTTCGTGCGCACGATTCCATGTGATCCAAATGATGATCACGAGCGATTTTTGTTCAAAGTCTGCTGTCCCTCAAATAGTTCACCGTAAAATCAGCGCCCTCAATCCAGCTCCCTTTCACGAAGTCCCTGCCCTTCACGACGACGCGATCCGCATAAACCTCCACATGCAGCCCTTGGCTTCCTTTCAAATGTTCATCATCGTCCGTCCACAAATAGGCGACAGAGGAGGCGTTGAACATCGTTGGCATGTGATCGCCGCCTTAATAAAACGAGATTTTTTATCCTGTTTTTCTTGCTGACGTATAACTTCGATGATCCGAAAGGCTTATTCCGAGTTTTGGCGCTCCATCATTTTGAGCCGGGATCGGCATGCTCCTGATCTTTACGCGGTCTATAATCCCGCAGCAGCCCCTCATAGATCAACTCCAGCCGCTCGTTTTGACGAAAATCATCCGGCGTCACCAATGCAGGCAGCTTGTTCCACAGCTTGATCCCCGATCGCTGCAAAATTTCAGCCACAAACTGCGAGCAGAAATACGAGTTGCTGAACTCCACCGGTTCTTTAAGCGTGATGCCAATGACGCCGAGCAGATTGTACATGAACTTCTGGCGGCTGCGGATGAAGATGTGCAGCACGCGTTTCATTTTTTCCACCTCGCGCTCGGTCACCTTCAGCTCATAAATGACACAAGTCGTGTCCGGAAATTTGCTGAACGTGCCCTTCTGGATATCTTCTTTCACAAAGCCGCCGCTGAGCGGATTGTTTGGATGTTTGCGCCCAAAGCTGTATAACTCGGAAAGTTCCCGATTGAATGAAATGGACGCATGATTATAGGGTGCGCGCGTGTAAGTCTGAATCATTTTGGTAAACAAAGTACCTGTATTAGTCAACAAAATATAAACCGAACGATCCGGTGTCATCGCAAAATTACCCCTTATCAAGTGTCGAGTATTCCTTCATAATAACATAGGAACCCTATAATGGAATCTCACATCCCGACAAGCAGGTGATATCGCCAAGTGAATAGCACGCTTTTTACGCTTACGCTCATCTTTTCAGCATTACTACTCGTACATATCGGTTATAAAACCGTGTCCCGACTTCAACCGGACAAGGATTACTCGGGCATCGGCAATAAAATCAAAACCTGGTGGGGCATGTTCGTTATTTTTTGTCTCGCCACATTGTTCAACCCCATTGTCTCCCTAATATCGCTCATGGTGCTGGCGTTTTTTGCGCTCAAGGAGTATTTCTCCATGATTCGCACGCGCAAAGCGGACCGCCGATTGTTTCTATGGGCATACCTGGCCATACCGGTGCAATTTTACTGGATCTACATCGGATGGTACGGCATGTTTATCGTATTTATTCCGCTGTATGTCTTTCTCGTGCTGCCGCTGCCAAGGCTGATCAACAAAGGCACGGTCGGTTTCCTTCGCAGCGTAAGCTCGACCCAGTGGGGCCTCATGCTGATGGTGTTCGGGTTAAGTCATCTTGCGTACTTTCCCTTTGCCACGCCGGAATACGGCTCCAAGCTCGTATTGTTTCTGGTTGTGTTGACGCAGCTGAACGATGTGGTGCATTATTTGGCTTCTCTCTATTTGGGCAAACGCAAAGTGGTGCCTACCGCCAATCCTTTTTTGACCTGGGAAGGGTTCCTCTGCTCCTTCGTTGTGACCACGGCCGCATCTTACTTTATTCACCCATATATGACACCGTTTAATTGGGAGTTCTCCATTTTTATCGGTATACTGATCGCGCTCGCAGGATTTTTCGGCAGCTTGACGGTATCCGTGTTGAAAAGGGACCTGTTGATCGGCGACGACACCAAATTCGACGCATTGAAAAAGAGTTACCTTAGCCGGGTCGACAGCTTGACCTATACGTCCCCGGTCATGTTCCATGTCGTTCGTTATTTCTTTGACTTCATGTAGCGTTGTGAAATCATATCTCGTTTATCAGCAACGTTCGGACTTGATGATAAAAGCAAAAGCAGCCCGCCGGGCTGCTTTTTGCATGCGCTTTTCGGTACAATCTCGAAGCTTTTTGGCCTCCCTGACCGCCTTGAATGTGCCGACAGCGACCGTCTTTTGGCACGACCGAACGATGCACATCACACACTGGCAATCATCTGAATAAGGCTCCCGCCGTTAAAGAGGCAATGCCACTTCGGTTTCGACCCGGACCTCATCGCTGCCTTGACCATCCGTATAAACCAGGGTCACTTTTCCGCTCTCCCCTTTCATTTCGCCCGTGTATCGGAAGCCTGAGATCTGACGCTTCTCGTCAATATAAAAACCCTCTTTGCCGCTTTTGGCGTGCTGAACCGCTTGTCCGTAATTATCGATGACCGTAATCTGGTTGGATGTCCAACGCAGTTCGGATAGTGTATACCCTTCAGGCACCTGTCTGACCGTGAATTCGAAACGCTTGTGTTTGGCCAGTTCGTCCGTCTGATGAAGTTCAATGGACATCAACGAGCCGACTCCTTCCGAATCGTTGGCCTTGGCAGACAGCCGTCCTTCTTCAACCGCTTCCGGGTTCTTGTTTTTGGCAGCCGCATTCGGAACCGAGTTTGGACCCGCTTGCTCGATGGGCTGTTTCGATTGGGGATACGCGTGTTCCTGCACCGACTCCTTATTGTTTATGGCGCCGCATCCGCTGACCAGCAACGTCGATCCCAGAATCAGCGCGCCAAGTGCGTTGATGTTGAACCTGCTTTTATTCATCTAAAGCTCCTCCATCCTGTCTGTAATCCTTTCGTCGTGGCAACAAGCCAAACGTTCCCTATATTCATTCAATACCCATATCATTCCTCATGAAGCTCCTTGATATGTAAGCAGAAGAGACATAAGCTTTTCCGCGCAAAAAAACCGGCTATCCGGCAAAATGGCGATGATGCTCCATCTTTCGGATAACCAGTAGTATATTTGGACTATATGTAAGTTTATTGCTCATGCTGTTTCGATCAGGGTAACGTCAGAACTTGTCCAACCTGAATGGAGCTGGAAACCAGTTCATTGTATGCTTTGATTTCTTCAATGTAATCTCGCGTATCCATATCATCCGGCTTATACTTCACTGCAATATTCCAGAGCGTGTCGCCCTGAGATACGACGAGTTTGCCTCCAAGTGCCAGACGGTCCTCTTTGCCTCCAGCAAATACATTCAATACCGTGCTGCATCCGATGAGGATGATCAAAAAAACGATCAAGCTTTTTATCAAAACTGTGGGCATTTTCATACGCGGCCATTTCTTTTTGAAATCGCCTATGCCAGATTGGGCCGTTTCCGGGTTTACCGATTCGTAAATGCTCTGATACGTGGAATATCTCATCATCCAACCAACCTCCAAACCTTTGTTTCACAATGGCGTTAATAAACGTGGATCGAATCCCCAAGGGCACATGGACCTAACCATTTTCTTTTTATAGGTCTATAATACCATCTGCATCTCAACAAATTCTAAACAACGACAGGAAGCGTCAAATCGCTCGACAAAAAATCCGTGCCTGAATTTCGGCGATGCAAAAATCATATTTGGGTATAATCGAGATACAAACTTCCCGGTAAGGACGTGAAAGCCCGATGCTCGACTTCGAAAAGAAAAAAATTTATTATCAGGCCCTGCTGGCCAAGGATACGGAATACGAAGGACTGTTCTATGTTGGCGTCAAAACGACGGGCGTGTTCTGCCGTCCCACTTGTCCGGCTCGCAAACCCAAGTTCGAGAACTGCGAATTTTTCGATACTGCGCAGCAAGCGTTGTTGGCCTCATATCGCCCATGCCAGCGTTGTCGTCCGTTATCCCATCCCAACCAGGTGTCGGACATTGTCCGCCTGCTGGTGGAAGCGGTCGAGAACAATCCGGAGAAACGTTGGAAAACCGAGGATTTCAGACAACTATCCATAGATGAATCCACGGCAAGGCGACAGTTCAAGAAGCGGTTCGGCATGACTTTCGTGGAATATGCTCGCGCCCGCCGTATGGGGCTTGCCCTGAAAAACATTCGTTCAGGGCGACCCGTGATCGATGCGCAGCTGTCCACGGGTTACGAATCGAGCAGCGGCTTTCGGGATGCCTTTTCCCGAATCATGGGCGCACCACCCACACAAATCGATGACGAGCATGTATTAAAGGCGGCCTGGCTGGATACCCGGCTTGGTCCCATGATGGCGATTGCCGATGACGATGCCTTAGTTCTGCTGGAGTTCGTGGATCGCCGGGGATTGGAACGGGAAGTGGAGCGATTGCGGCTGCGAACGAAACGCGCCATCGTTCCCGGCGTTACCGGCCCCATTATGTCGATCGAGAAAGAGCTCGAAGAGTATTTTGAAGGTACCCGCACCGAGTTCCACACCCCGTTGTCCTGTTTAGGAACACCATTTCAAAAAAGCGTATGGGAGCAGCTGGTCGCAATTCCATCAGGAGAAACACGTTCCTATCAGGATATTGCCGTCATGTTGGGCAAACCGTCCGCATGCAGAGCCGTCGCCCAAGCCAATGGAGCCAACCAGCTGGCCATCGTCATTCCATGCCATCGCGTGATTAACGCCAGCGGCGATTTGGGTGGATACGGGGGCGGGCTGAATCGTAAAAGCTGGCTGCTCCAACATGAAAAACGGATGGAAGAAACGATCCGAGGAATAGATCGGGGACAAGCATAATCCAACGTAAAACACACTACTCCAAAAAACGCAGCATCAAAGGAGAGAACACATTTATGAATTCCGCCGCAGAGCAAGCATTGTCATTTCGCAGCATGCACGTCAAAGGAGATCCGCTTATCCTGGTCAATGTATGGGATGCCGGAAGCGCGGTCGCCATTCAATCAGCCGGAGCCAAGGCTATAGCCACCGGCAGTTGGTCTGTTGCAGCAGCTCATGGCTCGCAGGATGGTGAAGCACTGCCTTTCGAACTGGTCATTGCCAACCTGAAGAGGATCGCGGCAAGCGTAGATCTGCCTGTTACGATCGATATTGAGGGAGGGTATGGAAGGTTTGTGTCAGAAATTAGCGAAAATGTGCAGCATACGGTCGAATCCGGTGCCATCGGCATTAACCTGGAAGATCAAATTCCGGGTGGGGAGGGCCTATATACAATACAAGAGCAGCATCTGCGATTAAAGGCAGCCCGGGACGGTGCCGATCAAACCGGTGTGCCCCTGTTCATCAATGCCCGCACGGATGTCTTTCTCCAAGCTCCCCCGGCTAGTCATCGTGAATGGGTCGCAGACGCCATAGAGCGGGCTTACGCTTATGAACAAGCCGGGGCGGACGGATTGTTCGTGCCCGGACTGCAAGATCCGGATTGCATCAGGAAGCTGTGCGAGCAGTGTGCCCTGCCCGTCAATATAATGCTGACTTCACGCAAGCCAACACCTGCTCAACTTGGTGAATTAGGCGTTGCCCGCGTCAGCTACGGGCCTTATCCTTACCAACACATGATGGAGGAACTTTCAAGGTTTGGACAAGAACTTTTATTGCACCGCTAAAGTCGGATATCCCGTCCTCCATGTGCAAATCAAGCGAAAATAAGCAGCCCGGTAGGGACTGCTTTATTTCCATTTATATTTTATGAATCCAATGTTTATCTAACGGCAATTTCCTGCATTCGTTTTATACGTCCCATTTACCAGTGTCAGCTTTTACGCCCCTTCATCACAAGCGGAGCATTCTTCATCATGGGATAGGTCGCGAGCATCAGCCCTAGACCCAAAACGCCGCTCACGATGAACAATACCGTTTTATTGGCTTTCATGATCCATTCCACAAATAAGCTCCAATCCACCTGCGTAAGTACAAGCGTTAAGACCACACTCAGTCCAAAGAACAAAATCAGAAAATTGCGCATCCCCAATCGGAGCCAGCCTACAGTTATAAATAACGATAATCCCAGCAGGAAAAATCCAACCATTAGATCAGTCCACAAGTATGGAAAGAAGTGAAAATCTTTTACGTACAGAGCCCCAGCACTATAAAAGGTGACGCCCAACGAGCCGTATTGATGAAGCAGATCCATAATCAGATAGATCAGGTTTAACGTCGTAATGGCGACAACAACCATCCAGACCGAGATCAAGTAGAACGACTTAAGAAATTGAGTCCGCGTGCTCCCCATGCCAATCGCAACCGGGTACACGTTAACGATCCCCACGATGGCAAATGCAATGATTCCTCCATACATCGGGCCGAAAAGCGTCGTCGGGAAAGCAGCACCGAAAATATATCCTATCGCAAGATAGATGGCCGTCAGCGCAAGCGTGATGTACGCAAACATTTTATAATGCCACACCATGTCTTCCATGATCATGCGATTTGTGCCTTTTGCAACATTCATGGACGAACCTCCTCATGCTTTCTGGTTACGTTAACCAGGTAATCCTGTATTGCCGCCTTTTCGATGGTTACCCCATATTCGCTGGCTTTTTCTTTCCAGGCTCCAGAGTACACTGCGTCGATCATGACTTTGTGCGTGCTGCCCAGCCGGGATGATTCCAGGATAGGGGAGCCCGCTGCAACTCGTTCAATAGCGCTAATATCCCCTGTTAGAAGAATACCTCTCTCGCGCATTTCCTCCATGGATTGATGCAGCAATATGTTGCCCCCATGAAGAACGATCAAGGATTCGCATAAAGGCTGAATTTCCTCAATATGATGGGACGACAGCAGCATCAATCGCGGCTGATCCTCGTACGTTTCCAGCAAAGCGCGATAGAAAAACTTCCGCTTCTCAGCGTCCAAGCCATTGGTGGGCTCGTCAAGAATCGTAATATTTGCGCGGCTGGATAATCCAAGAATGATCTGGGCAGCTGTTTTCATGCCTTTGGAAAATTTAGCAATTTTCCGCTTCAGCGGCAGTTCAAACATATCCACCAGTCGCTCTGCCAGCTCCTGATCCCACTCGGGATGAAAATACTGGCCGTATCGCATCAAATCAACCATGCTCCAGTTTCTCCCGAAAGGATGATTCTCCTGGACATAACACAGATTCTCCTGTGCAGCCAAATTGTCGTACGGCTCATGGCCCATGATCCGAATCGTTCCCTGCTCCGGCCGCTGATGGCCTGCAAGCAAACTCATCAGCGTCGTTTTCCCTGCGCCGTTCCTCCCCCACAATGCACTGATGACCGGTTCGTCTTCCCGCAGCGTGAGGTTCTTCAAAACAGGCGTTCCCTGGTAACCGTACTCCACTTGTTCCACGTGTATCATGACTCACTCTCCTTATCGCTCTTGCCTTTGATCAGGTCGATGATTGCTTCTTCACTCATGTGAATGCGTTTGGCTTCCTCAAGCAAAGGTTGAATGTATTCCTCGTAAAAATGCTGCCTTCGTTCTTGAAGCAAAGTATCCCGCGCTCCTTTTGCGACGAACATGCCCAGTCCCCGCTGTTTGTAGATAATGCCTTTGTCCGCTAACGCCTGCAGCCCTTTCCGCGCCGTAGCAGGGTTGATATTGTAAAACCGCGACAGCTCATTGGTGGAAGGAACCTGTTCCTCAGCCTTTAAGCGGCCTTCTACGATGTCATCCATAATCATCAGGGCGATCTGATGAAAAATGGGCTGTGATTCGTCCAGATTCGATTTCATGCAAATCCAACTTTCATCATTGAATTATTGATTCAGGCCAAGTTAATCGGTTAGTTACTCATGTAACTAACCATACTACAAAGAAGCCACGATGTAAATAGTCCTTTTTCTTAAACGCGCCCATTTCTTTCGCTACGTCTGCGGTTTATGGATTGGACTTTTTTTCGTGGCACGATAATATTTATTCATCAGCTCGTCCAGCACTATAGACTGCCTTATCACTTCCGGATGCTGGAAACTCCCGTACTCCCGTTCCTTCACGTACAGCAGTTCCCTGGCAAGTTCAATCTCCAATTTCAATTCCGTACAATCCATAACCTCCTCCTTCTGTCACATTTTAACGGAATCTGTCGATCGCAAGATTGTACGGGATATCGCATACTTATTCTTCCAACAAAAGAAAAAAACGTCCCCTGGCAAGCTGAGGACGTTTTCTGCCGGCATACGTTTTTTACGATCCGAATCCATGGTCTGCGGTGCGCATAATATCCGGATTGGACGTCGTCAGACCTCGATCAGGACCATCAGATTGAGCACCAGGAGCTACAATGGCAATAACAATGCTAAACATGACTATCAGCGAAGCAAACTTCCTCATCATTGAGTTTCTGCACCTCACTAATCAAATTTTTGTATTGCTGCATTGCTTCATCGGTCGCATAATCCCTATACTGTTCAAACAACCCGATACTTTTAAGCATACCCCGGCCATCATGAATTTCAAGAGCAAACTTCATACTATTCAAGGCATACTGTAAACCTTTGATAAAATCGTCCTTCCGTAAATAATATGAAGCTAATCCTCCCATTAGACGAACATAGCGATCATCGGTAACCTGTTTGCTCACTTTGCCGATCCGGTTGCTTTGCTCCTGATATGACAAATGTGATTTAAACTTTTCAAGCACGAAATCGATGTTCATATCGTAGCGGTTGGCGGCCGTCACAATGTCGCAAAGCGCCGGAAAGACTTCATTTTCCCTGTTGGAGATGTACCCTACATAATCGGGCAGCACCTCGAAACGGCCGGCCATCAATTGATATACATAGCGATTGCCCTCAGCCCATTCCTGGAATTGATGCATTACGATTCGTTCTTCCTCATCAGGCTGCTTCACCCAACTGCTGTCTGCGTAACGAGAAACGAAATCAAGCGCCCTGTCGTACTCCTTAAGATGATAGAACGCGCTTCCTGCAGCCAGATCGGAATATAAAATATAAAAAATAATCGGTTTTTTCGTTTCTTCCTGCTTGTTTCTCCCATTCAGTTCATAATGAACCTTAGCCTTCACCTTTAATTTTTCGGACAATTCCTGGACCTTCATCCAGCGGTGCAGCGCTCCGAACGCATTGATCAATTCGTTCAGCGCATCCAGTTGATAGCGTTCATCCAATCGATCGACGTAATACTCGAACCTGGAAGCGATAATGAGGTTCTTCTGGCGGTCTTTGCCCAGGCCCAGCTTAAATAGGCGATATTGGCAGAGTGCAAGCCGTTCCGAATGCTGCATTTTTTCACTTTCGGCAATCGTTTCGTACAAAAGAACGGCCGCTTTGAATTTTCCGCCACCGTAAAACTCCTCTGCGACTTCAAATAACAAAGGTATATAGGACAGATTATCCATCATCAACCGGATAACCTCTTCAATGCAATTCAATTTGTCCAACTCTGCACATCGATGGAGGAATGGACCAAGCCTGCGCCAGTCCGGCGTGGAGTGAACGAAACACTCTTCGATGTACAGTTCGTAATAGTAGCCCTCATCCAGCTGCATGGCCGCCGTAATACGGTCCAGCTGCTGCATCGAGATCGGGCGGTTTTTGTTTAATATGTTGCTAAGCGTGCCTGAATTGATGCCTGACAGCTCGGAAAACAGACTGATCGACATCCGTTCCCTTTTCAAGTATGATTCCAAATGATCGCGTATCGTGGTTGCCGACTCCAAACGAACACCACCCTCCAAAGTAAGCAAAACGCCTATTGACGTACATTTAAAGAAGACAGACCGCGACTTGCGGTTCTCATAAAAACCATAAACAGGATCAACGACATTTCAAAGTAATTATATGTAGGAATTGATCGAGGGTCAATAAGTTTCCTTTCAACTAATTTGTATTTATTACAATTTAATCCTTTTAAATATACAAATCTCTCATTCTATTTTATAGGCTGGAAACTACGGCAATCAATATCAAAACCAAATGAAAAACACGAGCAAAACATGCCCGTGCTTCCCATGTTATTCAAGTATTCTCCATCCACGAATCTCGCTTACGGCAAAATGTTGCCTGCTGCGCGATAAATGTCATACCATTCCTGACGGGTAAGATCGATCTCGCCGGCCTTGATGCAGTCTTGCAAACGGCTAACGGTCGTCGTTCCCGTCACCGGCTGCATTTTGGCCGGATGACGCAGCAGCCAGGCAATGGCAATCGTTGTATTGGTCACATCGTATTTCGCGGCAATTTCGTCGATCTTGGCATTCAGCTCCGGGAACTTCTCGTTGCCAAGGAATACGCCTTCGAAGAATCCGTATTGGAACGGGGACCATGGCTGAATCGTAATGTCGTGCAGACGGCAATAATCCAGCACGCTGCCATCGCGGTTGACGGCGGCGTCATTTTCCATATTCACGTTGATCCCGCTGGAGATCATCGTTGTATTCGTAATGCTCAATTGAAGCTGGTTGGCAACCAGCGGTTGTTTCACATATTTTTTCAACAGTTCGATCTGGTTCGGATTTTGGTTGGACACCCCGAAATGGCGCACTTTGCCTTCGCGCTCAAGCAGATCGAATGCTTCGGCCACTTCCTCCGGCTCCACCAGAGCATCGGGACGATGCAGCAGCAAAACATCGAGATATTCGGTTTTGAGACGTTTCAAAATACCGTCCACCGAATTCAGGATATGTTCTTTGGAGAAGTCGAACATGCCCTTGCGAATGCCGCATTTGGACTGGAGAATCAGATTTTCCCTCACTTGGGGATTCATCTGGACAGCTTCGGCAAAAATCTCTTCGCACGTCCCTGCCCCGTAGATGTCGGCATGATCAAAGAAGTTCGCGCCCGCTTCGATGGCCGAGTGGACGAAACGCTCCGCTTCCTTGCTGCTCAGTGCATTGATTCGCATGCAGCCCACGGCTACAACCGGCACCTCAAGCGAGCTGCTTCCAAGCTTTATCGTTCTCATGATGATTCCCCTCCATATCAAATCGTAATGATCCTATGAACTACCAGATGGCTTGCACAGATGATGTTCCTCTATGATTGTGACATATATGCGCAACCGTTTTCAATGGATTTATGGAAAACTTATATGGAATAATGGACGATTTACGGCGAATGAGGCCTGCAACGCATTTTTTTGCGGCAAGGTTCAAGAAGTGTGCAGGCAGGGGCTGGTTTCGTATAGAATAGAAATGTAGAAGACGGAACGCTTTTCGGGGCTGTTCCTTTTCCGTGGAGCCTGGTTAATAACTAAGAAGTGATTTTTACATAGACCTTGCGTGTTTGCTAAACGAATCTTGAATTCAGGCGGAGGGAGTTCATGCAATGAAAAGAATAGCTCTTTTATTTGTCATATTGATCCTCTCGATCGGAGGAGCCGGACAGGCGATGGCCTACCCCATGTCCGAGCAGAAGAATAGTATTGTGGAAGATTCCGCATTGGAAACCGGGCTCAAGCTCATTTTGAATAAACCCGTCGATGCCAGCCTGACCCCGTCCGATCTTCAGCAATTGACCGTAGTCGACCTGAGCAACATGGGGATCCAGAGTCTCGCCGGGCTTGAGTATGCAACGAATCTGACGCATCTGCGCTTGTACGGCAATGAATTGAGTGACCTCACGCCGGTTGCCCATCTGACGAAATTGCGGGAAATCGACGTGCGTAACAACTATATTACATCGATTGATGCTCTTGGCGAATTGCAGAACCTTGGACGGCTGTACATCAGCAACAATTCGGTGACTTCCATTGCCGTTGTTCGGGCTTTTCCGAGACTACATACATTCTTCGCCAGCGGAAACGGGATAACGAGCATTGCGCCGCTGGAACATGCGCATGATTTGAAACGGGTCGAGGTTGCCAACAATCAGCTCACAGACCTTTCGCCCATTAGCGGCCTTACCAAATTGCAATCCCTTAACGTTGCGAACAACCGGATTGGATCATCCGGCTCCTTGTCCGAGCTTCCGGAGTCGCTGCTCCAACTCAACGTCGCAGGCAATGATATCGTTGATGCCGAACCGCTCGCCCATTTGACCAACCTGCGGTCGCTGGACGTATCCAACAATCGGATCGAACAAATCGAGGCCTTCGGGGCATTGAACAGCCTGAAGGAGTTGAACGCGGAATCCAACCAGATTTATGATCTCCGACCGCTCGCAGCGCTGAAAAAATTGCAATCGTTGAAGCTTGCAGATAATCGAATATGGGATCTGAGCCCGATTGCGAAGCTGAATCTATCCCCTGGACTGACGAATGGCGTGCAGGATATTTCTGCCTCATCATCCGCCATAGGCTCTCTCGTCCCGATCAATGAAATCGAGTCTGCACCATTGACGATTCAGCATAACTACCTGGACATTTCCAGCGGCAGCCAAACCATGCAAATGCTGAACCAGCTTAACGTTCGCGAGCAGAAACGTTCTCCGCAGGGCAGTATTCAAAGGTTGACCGAAGGGTCGACCACGGCATACGTCGGAGAAAAACCCTATGCATTGGATGCTGCCCCTTTCATCGATAAAGGCAGGACTTACGTTCCACTGCGCTTTGTTTCCGAGCATCTGAACGCAAGCGTGGACTGGCATCCCGCCACAGAAGAGGTCATTATTTCTCAGGGCGATCAGGTCATTCAATGGGCGGCTGGCCACCGGCAAGTGAACGTGAACGGCAATACCATCGTAAATGATGCCCCATTGCTGATTCAAAACGGCAAAGCGTTCGTTCCGGTCCGGTTCATTTCCGAGCAGCTGGAAACGACGGTCGGTTATCTGGCCGACAGCAGAACCATTCTGATTTTCGCAAACAAACCACCGGCGCAGCAGCCGGCTTTGCAACCTTAATCATAGGCGCAGCCGCGTACCCGTTTATTTCAATATCAGTGAACTCCCTGCCAAGCTTCGTTTTGGCAGGGAGTTTGGTTATCCATCCAAAAGCATAACCGTGGATTTGGGTAAATTTCACGTGGTTTGGCACATCCTTTTTTGATCAGCTAACTGATATACTGACTGTATTGAAACATACTATGGTTCTCGCGAGGAGGAACTGGACATGTCCCTGAAGGTGCGCGCGTATTCGACGACGCCGGATACCCCGTGGAAGGAAAGTGTATTAAAACCAACAAATGAAAGCGCTAACTTGAAAGTGTCGGACGAACTTTACCAGGAGGTGGAGGGGTTTGGCGGATGTTTTAACGAGCTTGGGTATATAGCCTTGTTCCATCTGAACGAAGAGCAGCGGCACGAACTCTTCCACTCCCTGTTCCACCCTGACGGTGAACATAAATTCACGATTTGCCGACTGCCCATCGGTGCAAGCGATTACGCGGCAGAATGGTACAGCCATAACGAAACCGATGGCGATTTGGCCATGGAACATTTTTCGATCGAACGAGATTTCAAATATTTAATTCCTTATATCAAAGAGGCCTTATCCTACAATCCGAACCTGCAGCTATTCGCTTCTCCATGGAGTCCGCCGACCTGGATGAAAACGCCGAAAGCCTACAACTACGGCACGCTGCGCTGGGAAAAGGATATTTTGGATGCATATGCGCTGTATTTCGTGAAATTTGTGCAGGCGTACCAAGAAGCCGGGATAACCATCCATCAGGTCCATGTGCAAAACGAGGTTATCGCGGATCAGAAATTCCCTTCCTGCAAATGGACGGGCGAACAGCTGCGCGAATTCATTGCGGAGCACCTTGGGCCTGCATTCGAAAAGCACGGCCTGGACACGGAAATCTGGCTGGGCACGATCAATGCCCCCGATCCCTGGGAAGAGCTGATCCACAAAAAAACGAACGATTTCGACGAGTATGCCGGGCTTGTCCTTAGCGATCCCCAGGCATACTCCTACATTAAAGGCGTCGGTTATCAATGGGCGGGGAAACACGCCATACAACGCACGGTAGCGAGCTATCCCGAACTCCGGTACATGCAAACCGAAAACGAGTGCGGCGATGGAAACAACTCCTGGATGTACGCCAAGTACGTATTCAATCTGTTTCAGCACTATTTCGCCAACGGAGTGAATGCATATGTGTACTGGAACATGGTTCTTGAGCCCAAAGGTCGCAGCACATGGGGATGGGAGCAAAATTCCATGGTTACCGTCGATCCGGCAACCCAACGGCTGATCCGCAATCCGGAATACTACGTCATGAAGCATTATGCCCACCACATCGTTCCCGGTGCGCGCCGCGTCGGGCTATCCGGCCCCTGGAGCGGCAAAGCTACGGCTTTCCGCAACCCGGATGGGAGCCTGGTCGTTGTTATCAACAATCCGTTCAGCGATAACCGGGAGCTGCTGCTTGCCCATGCGGGCCAGACATTCCGAATTGAACTGGAAGCCGAGTCTTTTAATAGCATCGTCCTTTCGAATTCTTGATACGGCGCTGCCATATTCGGCAATAAAAAATGGAACCAAAAAACAACCATCATCGGCCCGAAAAGGCATCGAAATGGTTGTTTTGTATGGTTTCGATATTGACTCCGCTTGTCCCCAATGTCCTTTCGCATCATCAAAGTCCTGCGGACTCCAATTGACGGACCAGGACGCTTGGGGATGTTCCTCATTGGATTGCTATTTGCCAGCCCCTCCTCTCATGTTGTTATTTAGGGAATTCAACACTTTAATTCGAGGCCATGGAAAATAACAAAATTCTCCATATCGATTAATACTATATCATCGGCGCCTTGACAAAAAATAGACGAATATCGACAGTTTGCTGTTGTCGTTCTTTGGAGTAATGTGTAAATTGCGCAAGCGATTCAGCAGGAAACACAGCGATTTTTGTCGAAAGTAACACCCACTATGAAAAAATCAAACACGTCCACTCATCTCAAAATGAAATATATCTGGATCATCTTGATGACCTTTGCGGTATTAGTCGGCATGCGCTGGTTCTGGACCCATCAAATGTTCCCCGTTCTGCGGGATCATTCTCCTGTAAACGGCGAGCTTGATTTGCGAAATGTCGATTTGGACAGCGCACCGTTGATGTACCTGAACGGCGAATGGGATTTCTACCCTCATCAGCTGCTAACCCTTCAGGAAATCCGATCCGGAAAATACGATTCCATCCCTGTACAGGTGCCCGGAGACTGGGGAGATGCGCTTAACAACAGCGATAATACCTCTTACGGGTACGGTACTTACAGGCTGCAAATTCGGATGAACCCGATTCCGCAGCCCGTTTCATTTTGGTTCAAGAAACTCCAGGCATCGTCCGAAGTGGAAATCAACGGCGAAACCGTATCTGCACTAGGTACAATCGGCGATACCCCCGAGCAATACAAACCCAACAGTCTATCATTCACCCCTTCTTATGACGGGAACACAACGAAGATTGACTTGGTCGTTCGGATTGCCAACTTTGACAGCCCGCATAAAGGAGGGATCATGGTGCCTGCCTATTTCGGATCACAGGCGGCCATGGACTTTTCCCGCTGGTATTCGATCGGCTTTCAGCTCTTTATATTTCTCGTGTTGATGCTTCACGGGATCTACGCCGGCATCCTTTTCTTGATCAACCCGTGCGAAAAATCCTTATTATACGCCTTGTTGGTTACCGTATCGGTAGGTATAGCCATTTTGTCCGCACACGATAACATTCTGATGCTGTGGTTGCCGCTCAATTACACATGGGGACTGAAAGTTCACCTGATTGCTCTGTTAGCCCTAAGCATGTTCATTATTTTATTGTTCCGAAAATTCACGACGCGACGTTCACCCAGCCGCTGGACCCGCATATACCTTGCCATGCTGCTTGCCATGATGATCCTGACTACCGTTTCGCCGGCGTCCTTCATTTACGAAATCATCCATTATCGTATCTTTGATTGGCTGTATTGCACCGCATTCGTCTGGTTTATAACGCTCTCGGTCAAAATGGTCGGACAACAGCAGAACGACCAAGACATCATTTTCATACTGGTGTCTGCTTCCTGCATCATTTCCAACCTGTTATGGAGCTTTGCGGAACTGTCATTTAACGTTACGACGGTCTTCTATCCGTTTGATCTGATCATGGCCCTCGCGGGATTCTCGACGTATTGGTTCAAAAAATACTTCCGCAATGCCAGATTGAACGTCGAGCTGAATGAACAGCTGATCAAAGCGGACCGCATCAAGGATCAGTTTCTGGCGAATACGTCCCATGAGCTAAGAACTCCCTTGCACGGCATCATGAATATCGCCCACAATGTCGTCTCGCAAGAGAAAGGCCGGCTGCATCCCGGCAGCCTGCAGGACATGAATCTGCTGATCACGATCAGCCGCCGCATGTCGCATCTTATTGGCGATCTGCTCGATGTCGTCCGGCTCAAGGAGCACCGCATCAAGCTGCATCCCGAGCCGATCCGGGTTCAGTCCATTGTGCCCGGAGTCCTGTCCATGCTGCAGTTTATGACTGAACGCAAAACCATAACGTTGCATAACGACATTCCCGATTCGCTGCCCGCCGTCATGGCGGACGAGAAACGACTGGTGCAAATTTTGCACAATCTGATCCATAATGCATTGAAATTTACGGAGACCGGCATGGTGACTCTCTCTGCCGAGGTACGGGAAACAAAGGCGATCATCCATGTTTCGGACACGGGCATCGGCATGGACAAGGAGACCCTTTCGCGCGTTTTCTCCCCATACGAACAAGGCCTGTCCGGAGATGGCCATGAACAGGGCATTGGGCTCGGGCTGAGCATCTGCCAGCAGCTCGTTGAACTGCATGGCGGTACGCTGAGCGCTCGCTCCGAACCTTCCAAAGGTTCAACGTTTACGTTCAGTTTGCCGCTGGCCAATACGGATCTCAGCCAGGTACGACCGGGAATACGGATGGAACCGTGGGAAGAAGCATCCTCTCCCTCCACGAAGCTCTCTGCCGCGGCGAAATCAAGTTCAGAAACCAATGTGGCCGAATCGTCCGAGCAGAACACGAAGGCAGCTCACGCCTCACCTGCGGTTCTTCCTTTGCTGCAGGAAAGCCCGATTCACATTTTGGCCGTCGATGACGATCCGATCAACCTGAAGGTACTCGTCAGCATGCTTTCGTCTGAGCCTTATACCGTGACGACGGCCCATTCTGCCCGTGAAGCGTTGGAGCTGCTGGACACCCGACAATGGGACCTGCTGGTCACCGACGTGATGATGCCTCAGATGTCCGGATACGAGCTGACTCAAAGAGTACGTGAGCGCTACTCCGTCTCCGAGCTGCCCATCTTGTTGTTAACGGCTCGCAGCCAGCCTTCGGACATCTATACCGGTTTCTCGTCCGGAGCGAACGATTACGTGACGAAACCAGTGGATGCGCTGGAACTGAAATACCGGATTAAAGCGCTGATCGGGCTGAAACAGTCCATCAACGAACGGCTTCGGATTGAAGCTGCCTATCTGCAGGCCCAGATCCAGCCTCATTTTCTGTTCAATACGCTGAACTCGCTCATTGCATTAAGCGATATCGATACAGAGAAGATGCACAAATTCGGGGATGCGTTTGCCTCCTTTCTAAGAATCAGCTTCAACTATCTCAATACGGGAAAACTGGTGGAGCTCCCTCATGAGCTGGAGCTGGTTCAGGCCTATCTGTACATTGAACAGGAACGGTTCGGGGAACGATTGTCCATCATCTTGAATATAGAGCCTGGCCTGAACATCTTGCTGCCTCCGCTTTCCGTTCAACCCTTGGTCGAGAACGCCGTTCAGCATGGGTTGCTGGGCAGGGCGTCGGGCGGAACGCTAACCCTCACCATTGCCCGTGAGAAACAGAGTCAGGCCGTGCGGGTCGAGGTTCACGACAATGGCGTCGGCATGGACTCCCAATTGGTCAAGCAGCTGCTGGACGTTTCGATGCAAGGGAAACAGGGCATCGGGGTTGCCAATACGAACCGCAGGCTGATTCAGCTCTACGGACAGGGGCTGACCATTCGCAGCGAACCGGGTGCAGGTACATCCGTCTCGTTCGTTATCCCTTATCAACAGCCTGAATCCCATGAACATGCCAGGTCTTGACCATGACAAGACCGAAACCTGCCCCCTTCGTCAAGAAGGGGGTTTTTGCGCTCTCCAGCTGCCCTTGGGAAGGCGCTCTTCCCGCTGCAGCTCGCCCGAACCAGATTGAATTCACTCCGGCGAGGAATGTTCACTTGCCTATTTGGCCATTTTTTGTAAAATAATTGATGTAAGCGCTTTATTTCAAACTCTTGGGGAGGTGCTTGAGATGGGAAACAGGAAGACGGCTTGGATTCTGGCTTTCGCTTTGACTCTCACGCTGCTAGGCATGTATGCCGAACGAACGGAAGCGGCAAGTGCAACGATCACCAACGGTACCGATTGGCTTGATACCGCAGGCAACCCCATTCACGCCAACAGCGGCAACATTCTCAAAGTAGGCAGCACGTACTACTGGTACGGCGAACACGCCGTGAGCGGCAAGTTTGACAGTGTTAATGTATACACATCCACCGATCTGAAAAACTGGACGTTTCGGAACGCCATCCTGACCAAAGACTCGGCAACCGAACTGGCTTCCAGCAAAATCGAACGTCCCAAAGTGATCTACAATCCCTCGACGGGCCAGTATGTACTATGGGCACACTACGAAAACGGCACCGATTACAGCCTGGCCAGGGTTGCCGTAGCCACCAGCAGCACGCCGGACGGCAAATTTACGTATGAGGGCAGCTTCCGCCCCATGGATCTTGAATCCCGCGACATGACCGTATTCGTGGATACCGACGGCACGGGTTACCTCTTGTCGGCTTCTCGCAAAAACGGCGGGGCTAACGATACGATGGCCCTGTTCAAAATGAACGACAGTTATACGGGCGTGGATTCCTTCGAGGGCTGGCTGTTCGAGAACGCCTACCGCGAAGCCCCGGCAGTCGTCAAAAAAGGCAACCGCTATTACCTCTTCACCTCCCAAGCCTCCGGCTGGTACCCTAATCAGGGTGCATACGCCACAGCAACATCCATGTCCGGACCCTGGTCAACGCTTACGCCTTACGGAAATCCTTCTGCCTTCGGATCGCAAATCCATGATATTGCCACCATTACAGGGAGTACGACAACGACCTACATCTACATGGGTGACCGCTGGAATCCGCTCAATCTCGGCGAACACAAGCATATATGGTTGCCACTCACCTTGAATGATAACAATGGAACTGCCTCTCTGGAATGGAGCAAAGAATGGAGCATCGATGCGGCCAGCGGAGTCGTGACCCTGCCCAATCTAGTCAATCACGCCCAAGGCAAAACAGCCGCAGCCAGCTCCGTCGCTTCCGGCTCTTCTGCTTCAAATGCCAGCGATGGCAATTACCAGACTTCATGGGCGGCATCGTCCAATACGTGGCCAGCCTGGTGGCAGGTCGATTTCGGTTCACCCCGAACGATTACCGAAATTGACATCTCCTGGTTCATGTATAAAGGTTCCGAAGGATACTACAAATATAAAATCGAAATCAGCAACGATGGCATCAACTACTCCACCATTGACCGCACGACCAATACAACGTACGGCTTCACCACGGACGCAGTCCATTTTACGGCCCGTTATGTGCGTATCAGCATGGTTAATGCTGTTCTGTGGAACAACCCGAGCAACTGGTACACACCGACGCTGCACGAAGTGAAGATGCTGGGCCCATCCACGCCCGATGCCGTCAACTACAGCCGTTTCAGTTCCCAGAACTATCCTGACCGGACGATCCGCCATGCCGATTTTGCGGCCCGGATCGATGCAAACGTCTCGCCCGAACTCGACTCCCACTTCAGGGCAGTACCTGGGTTAGCCAGTTCCAGCGGCGTATCCCTGGAATCGATCAATTATCCGGGCTACTTCCTCAAGCGCAATAACAGCAACAAAATCGTGCTTGAAGTTTACAGCGATACCGCTGAATACAAAGGCGACGCCACCTTTCTCATCCGTCCGGGCTGGGCCGATCAAACGAAGGTATCGTTCCAATCCTACAGCCAGCCTGGCAGCTACATTCGGCATTACAATTACGTGCTGCAACTCGACACCGTGACCGCGTCCAGCAGCGCCACGTTAAAAAGCGATGCCACTTTCGCAAGAACGGACTTCTAGGACACCATATTCGCCACATAAATAAAAGGTCGCTTCCGACCCGGATTCAGGGGAAAGCGGCCTTTTATCCATGATTCCCATAAACTGTATGGATGGGCGGATAGTTGTGCTGTATAATTTTCCCCAAACCATAATGGAAGGAGATGTTGTATTTTCTAATGAAAACGAAAAGTTCCACACCGAGGAAAAGACGTTTACCTGCAATCCTTGCTTATAGCTTCGCCGTTCTTCTTTTAGTATCAGGCACGCTGGGAGCCTTTGGACCTTCCAACCTACCCAAGGCATACGCGGACGGCAATGTCACCACAGGATACTCCAAAGATCAGCTGGACGCGTTAAATTTTCTGAACGAGGTCCGCGCCAAGGTCGGCGTGCCGCCCGTTCGTTTGAATCCGTATGTCACCCGGGCAGCGGAAGCCCATGCTTCGTACTATAATAGGAACCATGCCCAGCATCCCAATCTGAGTGCCCACTCGGAGCAAGCGGGAATGCCTGGTTTTAAAGGCGTAAATATCAAGAACCGCATCGAGGCGGCCGGATTTGTCGCCCAAAATCGCGGATTTGCCTATGGCGAGGTCATGCATTACCATCAGAAAAGCAGTTCCCAAGCCGTGCAGGGATGGCTGGATACCGCTTATCACCGCAAAATCATACTCGATCCCAGTTATGACGAGGTTGGCATCGGTCTGGTCGACGGCACGGCCGTAATGGATTTTACGGGTTCCGGTTCCCAGCCGGACAATGGAAACATGTCAGTTTACCCCTACGACCGTCAAACCGATGTACCCGTTGGTTTCTATGGGTTGGAAAGTCCGAATCCACTACGGCAGTTCAATGTGGAATTCTCGGGCTACATTATTTCTGCGTCTACAGCGGCAACCATTAACCGTTACCAGGCAAAAATGACTGACCAACAAGGAAACGAGGTTCCTTTGCATGAAGAATTGTACGGGAGCACATTATTTCTGTATCCAAAATCCGTTTTGAAAGGAAACCACACCTACACCGTAACGCTTGAGCTTTTGAGCGGTAAATCAGCGGAAGCGCTGCGCAAAACGTGGTCATTCACTACCGGAAAAGGTCATAGCTTGACCGAACTTGGCCCATATATGAAGGAAGTCACTCTGAACCAGGGAGAGCAGCTTCAACTAAAATGGAGAAGTTTTTATGATGATGGATCATGGGAAGATGCAGAGACAGGAGTCAGCTACATAACGAGCAATCCCAAGGGGCTTAAAGCATCCGCAAATGGCATGATTCATGGCATATTGCCTGGCGAGTACACGCTGAAGGCTACGCTCGAAGGGAAGTCAGCGCAGGCTAAAATCAAAGTTTACCCCAAATGGAAGACTAAAACGTACAGCAAACCAATTAACAAGCTGCCTTCCGACATTCAGGGACATTCCCTTCAGGAAGCATTGGAGTGGGGATTGCGCTCAGGCATCGTGAGCGCTGATGGCCAGGGACAACTCAAGCCTGATTCAACCGTAAGCGAGTCGGAATTCTGGATCATGTTGCTTAAAACGTATAACGTCGACATCCAGTCTTATCAGAAGGGAAAAGAAAGCCTTGCCGACACTGCTTACCGAATCGCCAAAGACCGTAATTATCCGCTGCTGGGCCTCAAAACGGCTTCATTACGCGACAAACCGATCAATCGCCAGCGCATTGCCGAGATCGTGTCCGCTGCAGACGGCATGCATTTCATCGGCTCCAACGCGGTCAGGTACGTGCTAGCCAAGGACTACGTCCGCGGAGTCACGGAATTGTCTTACTCGGGATATGAGAGCGATAGCACGGTAACCCGAGCAGAAGCGTTGAACATTCTGAAACGCCTTCAGAGCTCCCTGGGCACATTGAAAGGCAGACCGGCGGAACCGACAGATCAATTGGCTCTGCCTAAATTGCCGGAAAAGGTAATGTATGTCAAACCGGCCGTTTTCGAGGAACAAAGCTTGTTTGCCCAATATGACAAAGGCGGAAAGCTGATTGTGGAAGGCCAGTTTTCACAATTGAAAGACAGAACGATCCTGTTCAAGGTTCAAGAACACACCGTTACCGGTTCCCAACATATTGAGGATGTGCAGGTTACCTTTGATAGCAAAGGATACTTCCATATCGAGCCTGGCACGTATTCTCCGGACCAGCTTAACCTTTACTTGTATGCACCGTCCGCCACCTTTTTTATATCTGTGAAAAAGGACACGATGAATCTGTCGCAATATTCTACGTCGGCAGTCAATTAAAAGGACAAAAGATGAGTTTGATCTGTTAAAATAAAGGAGCGAGTGAACCCGGCAAAAGTTTCTCGCCCAGAGTCGATTGGTCATACAATCGGCTTTTTTATTTGCTCTCCTGTCCTGTTATACTGATTAATTAATTCATCCAGTATGATCGATTGCTTGATTACAGCAGGATGCTGTAAATCTCCATATTTTTCCGCCATGACGTGAAGGCGATTCCTGGCACGTTCAATACGTAATTGCATGAGCATGCTTCTTTTCATTATAGAACCACATCTCCTTTGTTGATATTTTAGGGTTTGCTGTCAGATAGTAGAATCATCTTTTAACGGCACAAGAAAAAGAGCGGTTTCCCATTTTGAGCTAGGGATCGTCGGTTTATTATAGGCTTGGTTTGAACCAAGGCAAGGTTACAACCAGAGAAACAAAAAAAGGGTGCTCCCTATAATCAGGAACACCTTGCTGCTTTCACTCTATGTACCCCATCCATGCCCCATTGTAGTTAATGTTATTGGGGTAGAAACGACAATCATAACACTACAGAGAGTCAAGAAGAACAACACTTTTTTTAGCATTGAGTCGATGCACCTCGCTTGATAGTTTTTTATATTTCTCTTTTGCTCCGAGATCCGCAAAATCCCTGTATTGCTCAAAAAGGGTCATGCAAGTAATGATATTCTTACTACTATTAATTGTAATCGATAAATTCAAACCTTTTAGTACAAGTTTTACCGCAGTGGTAGCATCCTTGCTTTGATTGAAACGATACACCGCAAGATCACTGAGAAACTGAACATAGCTCTCTTTTAAAATAGCCGGCTTATACTCGCCAAACTCCGTTTTGTCCGATTGATAGGGTATATATGCTGCAAAACGCTCCAAAATGCTATCAACATTCAGTCCGTATAGATTTGCTGCTTGGACAATGTGCCGCACAGCAACGAATATTTCATCTTCTTGAGACGATATGTAATCCGCATACTCATTCAATACCTCTACTTCGCCGGACATTAAACGATAGAGATACGTGTTAGCAACACCCCACTCAGCAAATTGACCTAAAATATGCTTTGCTTCCTCATCCTTCTCCTGTACCCAATTTTCACCGCTGATATACAAATCTACAAATGTTAGTGCTCTGTCATAGTCTCCGCACTCTTCACTGGCTGTAGCTCGAGCCAGATAAGCATACAGAATATAATAGTACAAAGGTCGCTCCGACCGTTTCCAGCCCTCTTCTGCTCGTTCAGATCGGCATTGTAAATCATACTGAATCGTTGCGATTCGGTGCATTTCCTTGGCTAAAGCATCCACTTTCGCCCATTTGTGAACCATTCCGAAAACGTGCATCAGTTGCTTTAAAGCTTCAAGCTGATCGGCTTCATCGAGACGATTAACGTACAGCTCAAATTGAGTTGCCGCGCGCACATTCTCTTCCAGATCCTCGCCCAAATCAATCATAAACAAACGGTAATGACACAGCGCCAGCCTTTCAGAGTGCTGATACTTCTCCACTTCGCGCACACTTCTGTACAAAATCCCGGCAGCCAAACGTTTGTCATTGGCAAACAATTCTTCAGCCATATCAAAAAGTACAGATACGTAAGATATATCCTCCAGCAGACGATTCACGATCTGTTCAACACAATCTAACCGTTCTAATTCTGCACAACGAAATATAAATGGTCGTATTCGTCGCATGGAGATCAAAGAGGAAAAGCATTCCTCTATGTAATCTTCAAAAAAGTAATCCTCCGGTAACCCCATTCCAGCAGTAATAGCAACAAGTTGTGTCATGGATATGGGCTTGTTTCCCTTTAATATTCTACTTAGGGTACCCGAATTGATTCCGGATACTTCCGCAAATTGAGAATGTATAATATGATTTCTGTTCATGTACGCCAGTAGTTCTTCCCGGATAGAATTTACAGATTCCAATCAAAGACACCCCCTGCAACAAAAACCAAAATTTAGGATTAAAAACCTATATATAGTTGATACTAATTATGAATCAAACGATGGTCAATAACGTGTATGCGTCTTGAACAGACTTAAAATAGGAATACACCCCTACAAACAATAGTAAGAGCTTTCTCCACTTCACCCAGCAAAAGCTTCAAAAGTTGGAGAAAATCGGATTCACCTGATTATAACTGGAACACCACATAACACGTAATATATTATGTGAACTATAAAACGTGATGAAAATTTCGCATCTGCTCTATCATTTATATTAAAAAGGAGCTTTGGGCATTAATGAAGTTAAAGGAATCTCGGATAGCAGCAGGATTTACTCAAGAATCAACAGTCCTAAAAATAAACAACTATATGAAATGTTCTCTCCGAAATTACCAAAACATAGAGTATGGCATTGTCATTCCAAATATCACATTGGCGCTGCCAATTGGCCACTTATATGGCGTTGACCTCCGCGAAGTAGACGTATGGAACTTCCCTAACGAACATACAGATCTATGACCGCATCACGACTATCCGGCAGGAACATGTATAATAAACACAACCTGTAATGCTCTGGAGGAGATAAGATGACAACATTTCTGAACCTGATTGGACCCATTTTGGAAGGATAGCGCCTACCGGTCCACAAACTGCGTGTTTCCTTCATGAACGAAGGTGCCAAACTCATGATTCATCATCAAGTCATTCCCATGAAATACGACAATGCTGCCCAAATTAACGATATCGCTGCGCTGGAGCAGCAGTGCAAGCAGCTCGATTCCGCTTGCCTCAAGGCCGATCTGGAGCATCTGACCAAAGAAGACGGCGACCATGGGCTTTTGTGCTATCACAACGGTCAATTGGTCGGACTTCTAAGCTGGTATCTTTCAGAGGGCACGGTCGGATGCATCAACGCTGTGGTTCATCCGCAAAACCGACGACAAGGCGTCTTCCATAGCTTGCTTGAACGAGCGAGGGAGGACATGCGGCCTCTCGGCATCCACCGGCTAAGCTATCGCGTGCCGCAAAGCCATCCGGCTGGAATGGCTGCCGTTCAGGCGTTTGGCGCTGCATATGACCGTTCGGAGTATGCGATGAAGCTCCAGAATGATGCGTCTGCAAAACAAAGTCAAACGGTTTTCTCTTCCGGACTTGCTCTGACTGCCGCAGAACCGGAAGATCTGGAGTTCATGATCGCCTGTTCATCCGCTGCATTCGGCGATCCGGAAGATTGGACGCGCGACTATTTCAGGCACACCGATGAACCGAGCCGGCCCACGTATGTGATTCGCAAAGAAAATGAGCCCGTAGGACTGATCCGGGTCAACGTCATCAACGATTCGACGGGGTTCATTCACAACTTCTGCATCCTGCCTGCGCGTCAGGGAGAGAAGCTGGGACGCGCCGCGCTCACTTTGATGGTACACCGATTGCTGGAGCAAGGTTATACGGACATTCGGCTTTCCGTCGTAACGGAAAATGAACGTGCCCTAAGCTTGTACCGGAGCGTCGGATTCGACGTGACCACGGAATATAAATATTTCATCGGCCCGATCTGAACGGGCACGGAAAGGAGATGTTCCCCCGCTAAGGGAGGACATCTCCTTTTTCACAACGACCCGAAGTTTCCCGAAACGAAAGACGAGCTTCTCTCCGTCAAAACCGCTGAGCTGCCACGTTCTTTGGCGCCGGATTCGTGAACAGTTCCCATTTGCCGCGGAAACGGTCAAAGCTCATGGCCGCAGCCTGCTCCGCAATGCCCAATCCCCGGAATGGACGCAATACAAAAAACTCATGAACGAAGTAATCCGTACCTTTGGAGCAATGCGGCGGGGTGGCGATCAAAGTAAATCTGGCAGGGAGATCATCTACGGTAATGAGAAGCGGATAAAGGCAACCTTTTTTCTCCCACCACACGTTCTGAACGTCGTACTGATCCTGCAATGTTCTGTATTCATCGCCATTATGGTGGAATGATCGTGCCGGTTTATGCTTACAGCATGAATTGCTTGGTCATGTTTCCTTTTTGCCGTACACGATTTTGCGGATGCTATCGTCCGAAAGGCAAAACTGTCCGGCCAGGTCGGCCATGCTTGCACCGTCCGCAAATTGGGCGCGAATCTGCTCGTTTCGTCGTCGGACCAACGCCCTGGCGCCGGAGTTCTCGCCCCATTTTCGATGCATTTCCTTCGGTTTCGGAATATAGATCAACCCGCCCGGAAAATGCTGCTGCACCAGCTCCACAATTTCCGCAGGCAGTACGGTATGTGCATTCACGTATTTCAATTCGCTCCACTCCTTAAAATAAAGTTTTAAGGAAGCAGAGTCCTGAAATGAACGTTTGCCGCTAATCAGGCTTGGCGGTGGTGTTTATTAAGCTCCATGCAAAACAGCCGCCGCTGTTCATCCTGTGGACTCTGCATGGAGCGGCGATCCAATCTTCTTATGGGTTTTACCATGGTATCCCCCCCTTCTACAGATATTGGTTCAAACTGCTCGCGAGCAGTTCCTTGACGGCTTCCTTCAGCCCATCCGGGCGAATGACCTCTACCTCAGGACCGTAGGATAGCAGCCTGCGAGCCGTGTACGGCATCTCTTCATGCGGCACCCGTCCGCGCCACGTATTCCCTTCAACGGTTTGGAACAACGGATCGGACCCGGCCAAGCGTTGACCGAAATCGGTAAAACGAAGCACCACCTCTTCGCCAGAACGCCCATCTTCGGCTCGAAGCCATGCTTGCAAATGCGGAACCGTGTCATCCATCTGCTCAAGCACCCGGAGCGCCTTCATGCGATCCGTTCGGTACAGCAGCACCCGCTCGCGTCGCCGGGCCGGCATATACCAATACCCGTCATCGAAATAGATGCCGAGCGGGTACGCCTCGACTGTTTTCTCTCCGTTCCGGGAGTGATAGGTAAACGCAATGGCCCTCTTTTCCACCGCCGCTTGCAAAACGCCAGTCGTCACCGCTTCGGGCGCAACCGAGGGACGCTGCATAAATGTGATATGCCGCCTCATCCGTGCGATCAGTTCCTGCACGTCTTCGGGCAAACTGCCGAAATATTGCTCGGCCAGATGCTCACGAATGGAACCATAAGGGAAGTCCGGAACCCGTTCCAGATACTCCAGCATCATGAACAACCCGAGCGCCTCGGTTTGCGTCAATTGCAGCGGGGGCAGAATGCGGTTGGGGAGCACCCGGTACCCGCCATGAACGCCTACCTCGGCGTACAGGGGAAAGCCCAGCTCCTGCAGATCGTTCAGGTCGCGTTGAATCGTCCGGACGGACACTTGAAATCGCTCCGCGAGTTCGCGGGCGGTAAACTTTTTGCGCGAATCCATCAGACGCATGATGGCCAGTTGCCGATTATTCATTTTACCCCGCCTAACTACGTCATCTTATGTCGTAATTATAGTTTACCATAGTGTTATATCGAAAGGAGTGATCAATACTATGCCAAAACGTAAAACGATTCTGTACATTGCCGCAAGTCTCGATGGATACATCGCCAAACCGGACGGTTCGGTGGATTGGCTGCACGACGTAGAAGGAGATGGCGGGGATAACGGCTATGGGGCCTTTTACGCCAGGATCGGAACGGTGGTTATGGGGCGCAGCACCTATGAAGAGGTGCTCACGCTTACGGATGAATTCCCTTATGCGGGTAAACCGACATATGTCCTGTCCCGTACGCCTCAGCCTCCCGCTCCGCATGTGCAATTCACGGACGAAGACGTCGCGACCCTCATCCCGAAGCTGCAGCAAATCTCCGAAGGCGATGTCTGGATTGTCGGGGGCGGAAAGCTCGTACAGACGATATTGGAAAAAAGACTGCTGGACGAGATGGAAATTGCCATCATCCCGAAAATTTTGGGCAATGGCATCCCCTTGTTCCCTGTGGGTACCCTCCCCAACGACTGGACGATGGTCGGCACGCAAACGTTGGGACAGATCGTATCGGTCCGGTATCAATCGAAGGCAAACTAGGCGGGGAATCCCGCCTTTTCGTTGGGGAATACATCCGTGCCGCGCTACGTCCAATCCATCGATCTCGGGGGGCGCCAGATCAAAGGCTCGGATATTTATCCAGCTTAAGCCAATCGCCCATCTGTTTCCGGGTCAGCTTGCGCACAGGTTTAACCTTTTCGCTCTTAGCGTCATACCGGAACAAAATGAAGCGGTCAGACGGGTGCTCGCTAATAAAATCGAAGGCTTTCCCGTTCTTATGCCACAAAATCAGGCTTGTGCTGATATAGTTGGTCGTCCGTGGCAGCCGAAGTACGCTGTCTTTCGCGGCATCATAGATCGCAAGGGTGCTTTTGGACGGATCTCCATAGGAAAAGGCGATCTGCTCTCCCGTCGGGGACCATTGATATGCCGTAATGGTTTCGAGGGTTCCCTTCACCTCTTGTTGCAGGCGATCGTTCAAGACGACGCTTTCCCCCGTGTCCAGGTTAACCAGCAGCAATGATGCCCCGGCGCTGCGGCTTGCCTGAATGGCCACCCATCCCGTGGCAGGAGATTCGGCGACGCTCGCAAGGTCCAGCCAGGAATCGTCGTAATCGGCCGTGTCGAGCTCGTGCCGCACTGCGCCCTTCTGGATCACGATGGATTCGATGACGTTCTGTTCAAAGTCCGCTTTATCTTCCTTTACAACGGTATGCGCGGTTACGGTCAAGCCTTTGCCTGTCCAAACGATGCTTCCGGGTGCTGTTTTTTTGGCATATTGAGTTACGTTCTGGTACACCACTGACGAAGCAGCGCTGACCTGGGATACAGCCTGCTTTGACGTCTGCCCTTGCGCCGATGCCGCTAACGTTGAATTGGGGATTGTCCCCAACACCCCCGCCATAACGACAGCTCCGCACAATAACAGCACCGACGCCTTTCTGATCGCCACGTATTTCATTGGCCGACTTCCTTTCTCTACCGAAATTATAGGTTTAGATGATGCCTTCGAGATAATCGCTTAACGCTTCGGCCGCCCTGCGATGGGACGACTCCCCTGGATGGCTTCTGGCTCCCATCGTTGCTTGCGTCGTGTCGGGGAGCTGGAAAATGGATACCTTGCGGTCTCCCGTCCGGTGGACATAACGATCCACAGCACGGTAAATCGCCGGCATCATCGGCGAGCCGAGCATGCCGTAAGCCCATACGATCCAGGCCTTGGCATTGTTGTCGCGCAGCTTGCCGAGAAACCGTTCAGCCGCCCGTTCGAACGCGGCCAGATCATCTTCGTTAAAGGTGCCGTCGTCATTCAATCTTTGCTTATGCACCTGCCCGGTCACCGGGTCTTTCCATGCCGGCGTCCGAAATGCGCCGCCATCGTTGCTGCCCAAGTTGACCACAATGACATCGGGCTGCCATGACGAAAAATCGTGAAGATTGGCTGCGCCCAGTTCCCGGTTGGTCTCTCCTGTGAGCAAGCCGCATACTTGCTCATAGTAATCCGGGATGTTGCCGTGCGGATTGTTGTCCCAACTCGTCATCACGCCCCACCCGCTCTGGGAAATGACCCGATACTCCGCATCCAGCGCAGCTGCGGTCAGGAACGTGTAATTTTGTATTGCGCTGAACCACATCGGAATCCAGTCTTCTTCCTGCCTGGCACCGATGGCACCCTCTCCGGAAGTGATGCTGTCTCCAATGAATTCGATCTTGCGCGGGCGTTCGCGCACCGGCAGAAATTCGCCATCCGTTCGCACGGCATGCATTTGCAGTACGCAGCCGGGATCGGCACTCATGGCCTGCACCTCCTTGACGATCCGCACGTTTGTCGTTTTGAGCGGATTCATTCCCCGAAAGAGGCAGATCCAATTCCGACCTTCAGCCAGCATCTGCCTGCTGACCGGCACACCGTTCACCAGCACGCTGATCCAGGACTCGTATAGTTCATAACGCGACTCGACCTCAAGCCACAGCTCGCTTCCTTGCACATTCAATTCCAGTGCGCTTCCCGTCCAGAACAGGGTCAAGGGCGACAAATTTCCCGTCGTGCGGCCATGCACTTTGAGATGTTTCACTTCCTTCAGCTCGAAATGCTGCAAACGCTTATGGGCCTTCATGCTAAATCCTCCTGCCGATAGGGAATTTACTCTACCTTAGTAAACAACAAATATTATGATTCGTTGCCATTCGTTGATATATAACGCTGAAAAAGCAGCTTGTACTCTTCATACCAGTGCTGCCATTCCTCTGTTCGGGACCCTACCGTCCGCCCGTCAAGAAGCTCTTCAATGACGCGGAGGCAGACATGCCAGCCTGCAACATCTTTGGGCGTATGGCTTGTCACACGGCCGATCGATTCCAGCAGCAAGAGGCGGCAGCCTTCCGTTTCAGGGTATAGTTCAAATCTCACCAGATCCTCGCCCCATGTAAATTCGAGCACCGAGTTCGCCTGGACTTCCGTAATCTTCATTTCCTCAAACGTGCCGTCCTGCATGTCAAACCGGATGATACCGCCGGCATCCAGTTCCATGACCTCCAACTCGGGAAACCACCATTTTAGTTTGTCATTGTCCGTTAGATACGACCAAACGTTTTGCACCGAATGCTTCCATAGACGTTCGAATCGAACAACCACGCCCTCCGGAGTTTGCTGCACTTCCGCGATCATGATCGGCCTCCTTATTTGTATATTCGTATGGCATGTTCAACATTTGTTGAAATCGTACTTGCGAATGCATCCACCCGCCAATATCATCCATATATTGGTGGATTTTGTTTGTCCTGATTGTTGCACAGCCCTGGCGTAAAAGCAATACAGCGCTTTCGGCCTTTCCGGAGCTCGTGACACCCCGCGATCTGCCCTGCCTGCCCTATCTACTCCGAACCAAACGTATCGTGCATCTCAGATGACTTCAGCAGCTTCGCCTTCGGTATGCATACATCGAATTTGGCCCCCTGCTCCCCTTCCACACCGTCGCTGACCGTGATGCTCCCACCCAGGGACTGCACGATATCCCTCACATGGGATAGACCGATACCGGTGGCCGCAATGCCTGCCTCATTGAACTTTGTCGTGTAACCCGGCTCGAAAATGACTTCGCGTTTGGCAGCGGGAATTCCCTTTCCGGAATCCATGACGGTGACATGCAGGTTCTCCCCCCGCTCCAGCACGCGGATGTCGATGGTGCCGCTTTTGTCGACGGCCTCTACGGCGTTCGCCAACAGATTGTTCACTACCGTCAGCAGCGGTATGTAATAGGCCGTCTCGCAATCCATCTGCTGCTGTACGCGGATCTGAATCCGTTTGCCCAACATTTCGCCGTATTTCCGGTTTCCCCTTATCGCAAAATGAATAACCTCCGACACGCTCATATGGACGGCTTTCCCGTTATCGTACAGTTTCAACAACCCCGCCAGTATGCGTTGCGAATCCTTCTTGACCTCATGAATCTGCTGAGCAATTCCCAGCATGCGCTGGCTGTACTGCCCCAGCCCCTGCTCACGCAGATCGCGATAAAGCTCATAGCTGTCTGCGGCGATGCTTTCGATCGTTTTCATCGACTTCTTAAGGTAAAACACTTCACCATACAGGCCCGAGTCCACGCTGAGCATCTGCTCCATCCGCTTTTCCTGCTCCGCATGGAGAAGGCGCATCTGTCGTACGGTGATGCTGCTATACAGACCAATCACGAAGTAGCTTCGCAAGCAGGCTACCACAAGCAGATACAGCCATCCGCGGATGGAAAATATATCCGATCCCACCAGCACACCTCGAAAAAGAAGCTCCACGAGGTTGGAGGAAAAGTCGATGACGGCAATCATTCCTCCCAGCAGAAGCGGCTGCAGCTCGTTAAAGCGATACTTGAGCTTGCTCAGCATCCACGCGAATACGATGTAATACATGCCGGCCCCGATATTGTTCAGCACGCCTTCCAGAATGGACCAGTCATGCTTCTGGAGCAGCCAATCGCCCGTCTGGAATGCAAAGCTGGCAGCCCCCGTCATGATTCCGGTCTTCAGGTAAGGCAGATTGGGCAGAATCATCAGCAGCAGCAAAAAAATGCTGACGCCCAGACCGATGCGAAACACATCTTCCCGAAAAGGGTAAATTCTGAATTGTGCGCCGACTGCCGTAGCCAAGGCTACCGCGCTCATCTGCACATTTTCGTTTCTGAACCAATTGCGCATAAGATCCTCCGACGATTTCTTGTTCCGCGCCGCTGTTTAACGCAGCGACTATGAGATTACACCATCTAATATACAGCAGTCTTAGCATGATCAAGCAAAAAATAAGTGCCGCGCATCGTGTAATCGTTAGAAATTTTCCGAAAACCTTGTTATGCTGCACAGGAATCGGGCTTCTTTTGTCCAATATTTCTCAATATCTGGTTTGCCTTCCGATTTCCCAGGTCCAAAAGAGCGTGTATGATGAAGGTAGAAAGTTCAGTTCAGATTCTCGGCTTAACATGTCCAGTTACATAAGGGAGAGATGAAGATGGTGCATGAATCGATTACAGAAGGCGTTATGCGCACGCGCAGCAAGCTGCGGAAAGATTTGCTGGTTTCGGTTTTTAACGAGTTCGACGAAAGCATAATGCAACTGGACTCTCTTAAACGAGAGGAGAAGTACCGCAAAATGTCGCTGTCTCCGTTTTCTTTTTTCCGGGGAAGTGCCTACCTGTTCTATTTCGATGCCACGCGGCAGTATTTCCCCTATCACACGCGGGCGGACCGTCCAACCTGGATTCAGGGCGACCTGCACTTCGAGAACTTCGGCGCGTTCCATATTCAAGGCAGGCAGATCGTATACGACGTCAACGACTTTGATGAAGGGTACCTGGGCAGTTATCTGTATGACGTGCTCCGCATGTCCAGCAGCGTGGCTCTCGTAGGCAGGCAGTTCGGTTATGCCGAGGCGGAGCAAAAGGAACTGATTCAAACCTATCTCCGCGCCTACGCGAAACAGATTCGCCGTTTTGCCGCCGGAAAGGACGACCCCGCCACCTTTATGATGAACGTACAGACGGCGAAGGGTCCTGTACGCAAGCTGCTGCGCAAATTAGAAAAACGCAAGCAAGCCCATTTTCTCGAAAAGGTTACGGCACAGATGCAGGACGGCCGCGCATTCCTGGAAAATTCCGAGCTGGTCGTGCCGGAAGCATCGGAACAACGCCGGTTGGAGCAAGCTTGGACCGATTATCTGGATACGGTGGCGGAGCGGCATCCCGACGATGGCCATTATGCCATTAAAGATGTTGCGGTCAAACACGGCTCAGGCACGGCTTCCATCGGCCTTGATCGGTATTATCTGCTGATCGAGGGTGAGAAGGGCCATAACGATGAGGACGATACGATTCTGGAGGTCAAAGAGGTTCGCGTGCCGGTTCCCGCCTATTTCCTGCCCTATTCCGAGTCATTCTGGGCGCATTTCGGACATCAGGGCAAACGTGTGGTTACCACCCAACAGGCGATGCATCATCAGGCCGATGCTTATCTTGGCTATCTCACTGTCGAAGGCCGCGATTTCTATGTCCGGGAACGCTCGCCTTACAAAAAACGGCTCAAGCCGCAAAACATCCAGAGCATTCAGGATATGCGCCAGGTACTTCGAGCTATGGGCAAATTAACGGCCAAAATGCACGCCCGCGCCGACATCGATGTCGCGAGCGGCATTCTTTCTTACCATAGCGAGCAGGAAATCGCCCACGCCATAGGAAGCGATACAGATGCTTTTGCCCGCTATATCGCGGACTGGAGCTATCTGTACGCGAATCAAGCGGAGCGGGACTATGCCTTGTTTACCGAGTGGATTGAGGAACGGTTCGGCATTGCCAAAGAGGAGAAGCTTGTGCCTAACATGTAGGTTCTGTCATCTTCAAAAAAACAGTGGTTGCCTGTAGGAAGCGCTATGCCTCCCCGGCAACCACTGTTTTTTCATGATCATCCCGTATTTCCTAAGGCTCCGCAGGTCAATTCGGCAATTCGGGGCACCGGGACGTCAGCCCCATTCAGCACGGGAGGGTGCATTTACTGCAAAAGCATAATTATCACCACGGAAGCTCGTTATCCATATAGTAGAATCCGCCGGTAGGGCCGTCCGCAGGCAAGGTCGCGAGGCGAACCGCCGTTGTCGCCCCTTCCTCTGGCGACAATTCCGCTTTGTTCCCGCCCATCTGCGTTTTCACGAGGCCCGGATGTACAGAGTTGACCTTCACGTTGGTTTCTGCTGTTTTCTGAGCCCAGTAGGCAGTCAGCATGTTAAGCGCGGCTTTGGACGCTGCATAGGCCGGCGTGCCAATCCGCTGCACAAGCGCTTCCGTGGACATCATGCGGATGGAGCCGATGGCACTGCTCTGGTTGACGATTCTGCCCGCTTCGCTCTTGAGCAGCAAGGGGAGCAAGGCCTCCGTAATGTAATAGGGAGCGAACGCGTTGACTTCAAATGTATCCCGGAACGCATCCCCTGCGTAATCTGCATTTTCAAGCCATACCCCTGCATTGTTCACCAAAATATCGAGTCGGCCATACGTACTTGCGATATGCTCAGCCAGCGCTTCGATATGGGCAGCATTGGTGACTTCAAGCTCTACTCCGCTCGCCGCAATTCCTTCTTCCCGGAGCCTGGCTACGGTTTCGTCCGCCGCCGCTTGGGTTCGAGCCGCAACCAGTACCGTAATCCCTTGCTGTCCCAACTGTCTGGCCACCTCGTAGCCGATGCCTTTATTCGCTCCGGTAATTAATGCGATTTTATTTTCCATTTCAATCTCCTCCTCTATGGTTAACCACGTTTTATTTGTTGATGGTGATCAGACCGCCTGTTTGAACATGACGGACATGCTTCAGATGGCTTGCATAGGCGATTTGGCTTTCCTCGATCTGTTCGTCTGAAATGTGGTTGGCATTATGCACGGCAAAAGGCGGCAAATAATGTGCGCTCACATAGTTGGCCAGCGCCTCCATCGGCTTCGCGATATCGCGAATGGTGAACAGATTGTATCCTCCAGGCTGATATGAAGCCGCTGTGCCCGCCGTCGAGATGGCGATGCCGATTTCCTTGCCTTTCAAATGTTCTCCCTCCGGGCCAAAAGCCCACCCGTATGCCAGCACTTCGTCGAACCATTGCTTCAACAACGGTGGCGTGCTGTACCAAAACAACGGGTATTGGAAAATGATCCGGTCATGGCTGTCCAGCAGTTCCTGCTCACGTTCCACATCAATCTTGCCATCGGGATAAGCTGCATACAGATCGTGTACGACAATGTCCGTTTCTTTTTGTATGGCTTCAACCAAAGCGCGGTTGACGCGGGAATGCTGTAAGTTCGGATGGGCAACGACAATCAAGGTGTTCATGGTTATCTCTCCTTCACATTTTATTGGGAACGATCATTCTAATTAGGCGAAAAAAAATTGGTCTCTGCTTATTTCTCTAAAATTCGCATAGCCTGATTGGCAATCCGCTCAATCTTTTCCTTGGAAACCGAGGTCCGAACCATCACCCGAATGCCGGTCATGGCATTGTGCAACGATTCAGCGAGTTCCTTTGCTTCATAATCCGTGGTGAATTCGCCGTTTTGCTGGCCCCATGATACGATTTCGGTGAGCAGCCCTTCCGACTTTTCGAATGCGCACACGGCTTTGGCATCCACTTCGCCATCCCGCATCGCCAGCTCTGCCGCAGAATTCACGATCATGCAGCCGGGCGGGACGTCTTCTTCGCCGTAAATCATGAAATCAAACACGAACCGAACCGCTTCCTTCGCCGTCTTCGACCGCTTTACCCCAGCCGTTAATCTGGCGCTAATACGCTCGTCGAATCGATCGATGGCTCTCAGGAACAACGTGTGTTTGTCCGTAAACGTGTCGTATAGGCTCCTGCGGTGAATGCCCATATGTTCGACGAGATCGTTCATTGACGTTTTCTCGTACCCTTGTTCCCAGAAAAGCTTCATGGCCTTATCCAATACGGCTTGCTCTTCGAACTCTTTGCTTCTGGCCATTTCATTTCCCTCCAGTGATCTCATCTTAGCATATTGGGAACGACCAGTAAAGAATTATTTTTACTGATCGTTCTAATATTGCACTCTAGCCATTGGTGTCAGACTTTTACGTCTATATACGCCACACTAATTAATCACACAAGGCCACTGCGAGTGCAGTACCATCTTCCGAAGGGGAAAATCTGGTGATAAGCTATGCTTCCGATGCAGCTTTCTTTCAGAAAGCTTTTAGGCGAACGCTTCGCTTCTCCAGATTGGTTCTGCCTCTCCGTTAACGTGTGTTTTTTTGCAATTTATATAGCTTCGGCAAAACGGTGAGCAGTTCCCGCAAGTCATTGATCACAATGTCCGCTTGAGCCAACTCGTCTTCTTGGGCAAAGTCGAAGCTGCACCCAATGGCCGTCAGTCCGTTGTCTTTGGCGGCTCGGATATCCGATAAACGGTCGCCGACTACGGCCCCCTGATCGATCTCGTATTTTCGCAAGATACTGCCTACCAGATCCGACTTATTCTCGGAAAGAACCTACGGTTCCGCTTATGAAAAGAAACGCCCATTCCTAAGGAATGAGCGTTTTTACCGCGGCGCGGATTAATTCTTTTTCTGTACAGGTATCCAAATCTCGCTTCGATATTGCGGCGAAGTCACATCCGGGTGTTCATTCCACAGCATCTCCGGTCCCTCCGCCAATTCAAAATTCGATGAAGGAAGCCACTCCGCAAAGATTCGCCCCCATACCTCCTGAAGCGTATCGGGAAAAGGACCAACGGCAGTAAACACCGCCCACGTTGAAGCCGGCACCTCCAATGCTGCCAAACCCTCCGGAGCTTCCAACGTCGTGGCCGCTCCTATGAAATGATCCAGCTCGCCCTTCTCCTCCATCCTTCCCTCACCAAAGTGAGAAGAAGCACTGATGATGCCTGAAGGTTCAATATTGGACAATCCCTTGATCGTGCTGATCAGCTCCGGCGTCAAGCTCTGGTACATTGCAGCGATATCCGGGTTCACTCCATGAAACACGATAGGTACCCTTTTGCTGATGCCCACGATGCGAAATGCTTCCTTTTGCTCCACACGGTAATTCATTTCTCCGCCTCCCTGAATGGTCAATTGAAATGTCATCCGCGGGAAGGCTTTGAGCGATGAACCACGGCCCCTAGCCTCGGAGGGCGTAACCCCATGCACGGCCTGAAAAGCTCTCGCAAACGAATCCGGCGAAGCGTATCCGTATTTGATCGCAACGTCAATAACTTTGCTGCCGTCCCGGCTTAGATCGAATGCAGCCAGCGTCAACCGCCGGCGCCGGATATATTCGGATAACGTCATTCCGCTGAGAAAGGAAAACATGCGCGTGAAATGGTATTCGGAACAGCAGGCAATCCGAGCCACCTCTTTCATATCCAGCGTGCTGTCCAGATTCTTTTCCACGTACTTCAAAGCTTCGTTTAATCGAGCCAGCATATCCATGCCCTCACCTCCCCGTACATTCAGCATAACAAAGCCATTCGCTGCCGACCCGACATTCCCTGCACCATTTTGCAGGCTGCACCGCTTTTGTTGCCGACTCAAACGGTATGAATAAACCAGGCGGATACAGAAAGACAGGCAAAAGAGCAGCCTTGCAGCAACGCCCGAATGCCTGTTTTGCCTTCGCAATGATTTTTGACAAATCTCAAATCTCTCGCAATTTCATATCAAATACTCTGCCATGATCCGCTCAATTTCAAATGGTGTGATTCCTTGATCCACCGCATAGACGGTATCGGCCTGATCCGCTGCATCCACCAGTTCACCCCGGGCCTTGGCATGCATCATGAACAGCTGGTACAGGTCCGGCTTACGCAGTGACGTCATCGCTTTGCCGATCAGCACCATACCTTTCTGGTTGCCTTCGACGTTGTTGGAATACTGGGGTTGGCTCGTCAGCGCCAGATCGGTCCAAATGACCGTTCGCTCTACCAGATCGAGAATGACGGGGATCGCAATCTGGGTGTCGGCTGCGACGTCGATTTTGTTCGATACCGTCTTCGGCTCAAACGCCTCGCCGGAACCCGGCTTTTTGCGCATCATCCAGCCCACGAAGCACTCCGGCAGGTCGCAATACGGATGGCTGGTGTACGAGAGCAAACTCGCCACGACATAACGCCCGCCATACTGGACGATCGAAGGAATATGCAGATCGATGAACTCGCACGCGCCTTGTGGCGCAGTCACGATATCGCCGCTGTGGACCGCCTTGTACTTGGAGGAGCGCAGGTTCGTATATGAAATATGCTCGACGTAGTTCCACTGGTCGTCATACATTACCGCAGACAGGTCAATATCGACACGTCCGGTGTCCTGTCCATTGACCTTGCCTTCTTTCCACCAGCTGAAAAAACGGATGGTGTCCCCCTCAGCCATCGGCATCCGAGACCCGCGTACGACTGTGTGCAGTGCCTTGCTTGCGGATCTTTGAGAAAATGGCACAACATAATCATTCAGACGCGGATCAACATACGTCTTCCCAAGCGCAGGCAGGTCAGTGAATCGCCTGATCAGTGCCTGCTCGCACAACTCGACCACGTCCCGGCAGGTCTCCTCATCGATGACAGGCAGCTCATCCGGAATGGCAAACGCTTTGGCGACATTGCCTTTCGGGAAAAACACTCGTAAATCCTGCGGTTCATTCCTGCGCGCAAAATGCTCCTTCACCTGCAGCAATACAGGTGTCGATACCTGATGCACGACTTCACCAAACGCCAGCAGCACATACACCTTGTCTTCGGTTAACCGCAACAGCTGATCCAGTCTTCTCGCAAATTCGCCAGGGCGCTGCGACAGCAGGTCGATCAGGCTCCACACATTTTCATACTGGAACGCCAACTCCACACTACCGTTAAACGTGGTGAAAGGTTTATCGTTCCGCAGGACGTCAAAAGCCTCCTGACAGCGCGGATAACGATGCCTATACTCGGAAGGATGCAAAATCTCGCCGAGGCGAATCCAGCGTTCTTTATAACGAAGCATATCCTCGGTCATTGAACCGCATTGCTCCAGCAATCCAAGCAAAAAGCGCCGCTCACGGCGTTTGAATTTGCGAAAGCGCGAAGCCGAGGCAAGGCTCACGTCGCCATCCGACCAAGCAACGGCCAATCGCAGAACATCCGTGGCTGTTTTGAAATAACCCCCGACGAGGTCCATGCTTGCCTTTTCGTGTCTCAATAATGCTGCTACGACGAATCCGGCGTTTTCCTTGAACGGGATTTCGTCAGGCAATAACGCCTGCAGCTGTTCGGGACCGGCTTGCTCCAGCACCGCATCAATGTCTTTTTTGTCCGTTTCCGAGATGGAGCCCTTTGCTTCGATCAACTGGCGGATCAGGCCAATGAAATGATGCTCGCTTCCCAGGTCGATGACTTTCAAGTCCACACGTTCCAACAATGGCAGCGGCTCTCGTTTTGACACCTTCTGTTCCGGCAGGATATTCGTCAGATAATGAAGGATGGCATTCAGGTATAACTCGGCTTCGTCCGCCTCCATGACTTGTGCCGGAAATCCGGCATACATCGGTTTGTACTTCACATGCGCTCCGACCATAAGCTCCAAATCGACGACAAGCTGCTTAACCAATGCTTCGAATTGATCCTGGGAAAGCTGGCGAACAGCCTGGATTAACCGATCCGAGAAGGTGAAACCAAGCGACTCGATATTTTTCAGGGCAGTGGCCAGCATGTCGTTTGCTACCCGGTTCTCCTTGTTCGTTTGTTCTATATATGGTTCTACAATAAGTTTTTTCGCTCTTCTTACATAAATGGTATTCATCATGATAAAAGAGTCCAGGAAAGCCATGTCCCTATCAAACATAAAGGTTTTGGGTTAGAAGGAAGGAACATGATAGCCTGGACGCCTCCTCTCTGAAACAGAATCTTCAGGAGACCTGCAACCCTAAATCTCCAATGATGTAGAAGGAAGGATCGCAATAGCCTGAAGACCAAAGACCCGAAGCTCGTGGTCCGAACCTTTGATGAACCCATCTTCCCATATTCCTGCAATTCCCAACAGGGCAAAAGTATTACGACTCGAAATGGACGCTCATGGTTTGATGACGATGAGGGATTCATGTACACTTTTAGATGTGATTTCCAATGAATCTGGTAAGAATCGAGGATAAGAATCGATGCATATACAACATCTGTATCATAGTTATTTGAATATGAAATACAACCGGGCGCTGCCGTTACTGGAAACCCGACCATTCGAGTACGCTTTATGCGAAGACGGCGGGGCGGAACTGTTTTTCACCGATCACCCGGAAGAAACGTTTGCAGAGTGGCTGTCGGAGCTGCAGCCAAGAGATCCGAATTACGTTGCAAACCCGGATTGGAAGCCCATGCTTCATGAGCAATTTGCGCAACTGGACGTTTATGAGGAGCTGATTCTGTATTATCTGCTGTACACCATCAACGCCACAACGTCGATCGCCAGCCTGAATCCGTACAATGCCATGAACGACTTTATGAAAAACTATGCTTTCTTTCAACTCAACCCATTGACGGGCATAAGCAGACTCAGCGATGAGCAAAAAGGACAGTTAAGGGAATTTTTCTTCTTTTTCTATCTCTACGCCCATCCCGTAAACGAGGAGACGTTATACGCCTTTTCGTTCAAGGGGCATACACTCGTCCATAACAAGACTAATATCGAGGTAGAACGGTATATTTCCGCATTCCATGACCATTGCATCCACAACTTTGCGGATTTCGAAGACCGGCTGTCCATTCTCCCGTCCAACATCAAGGCGTGCAAACAACTCACGCTGGAATTGCTGCGATCCATTGAAGGCCATGCGCCCAAGCTGACCATGCCGCCGGAAGAGGGAATCGAGCCCATATTGCGCCTCATCAACGACGTCGATGAAATGCTGCGCATGCATTCGGAGAACAACGCCGAGTTGTTTGCGGTGATGCGTGATTTTATGGAGAACAACCCCGGCGCTTCAACTCCCTATTCCGAACACTGTTTCCGCATCCTGTTGCAAAACTATGTTTCGTACATCCTCTTTTTTAACTTCGATGCCATTCGTGATCTGGTGAAGTACTTCAAGGATGACCCGCTGTGGGGCAAAACGATCATCAACCATATGTTCACGGACGCGATTTTGATTCAAAAAATCATGCGGCAGCTCCGGATTGATCTTGCCTTCTACCCGGAGGTCACTGCATTGTTCGAGGAGCAGGCGCGCCGGATTTATTTGTGAGTCCGTCCTTATTCCTTAAAGCGCATTCCCTCCAAAAGACGTTTGAAAGGATGGCTCTTTATATGCAGGATTTTGGCTTATTATGTCGAAAAGCATGTGTACTATGAAACCATTAAAACGTATGCCCATCCCTAGATATGTAGTCTTGTCCATCCTGTTTCTAACCCTTTTGCTTGGATCCCGCTTCGTTTGGTCGGAAGGCTTCACCATGCCGCCATCGCCGCAGCCGGTGAATGGCACCCTGGATTTGCGCGGCTGGGATCTATCATCCGCATCGCCTGTTTCGTTGGACGGGGAGTGGATGTTTTACCCGAACGCCCTGTTTTCCCTCCAGAAATTACTCTCGTCCCCCAATCCACCCCGATCGATTACCGTGCCCGGCGATTGGCAGAGCGAGATGTCCACCTCATCTTCGTCGTTCGGGTATGGAACGTATCGGCTGCGCATCCTTATCGACTCTTCGGTGAAGGACGTCGCCCTCTGGGCCCAAAAAATCCAGGCCTCCTCCATCGTGGAAATCAACGGGAATACCATCGCCGGATTCGGCCGTCCTGCCGTCCGCGAGCAGGACTACAAACCCGAAAGAACAGCCTTCACGGCAACTTACGCCACGAACGGAGCCACGGAGCTTGAGCTTCTCGTGCAAGCGGCGAACTTCGATGATCCGTATAGCGGCGGTTTAACGCGCTCGCTCTATTTCGGCACCCCGGAGGCTATTGCCCGCGATCACGGTCTCTCGGTCGATTTGCAGAAAATCACGTTTGCCATTTTGCTCTTGCATAGCTTGTATGCCCTTGCCATGTTTTTTTTCAATCGCAAACAACGCGCATTGCTGACATTTTCCCTATTGACCTTTTCAGCGGCGCTTACTGTCGTATCCGACCATGACGGCTTATTGCTGAGCTGGCTGCCGCTTAATTTTACTTGGATGGTCAAGGCCAAGGCGCTTTCCTATCCGTTGTTTTCGTTTTTCATGCTGCTGCTGGCCAGAAGCTTTTCCAATAGCTCCAAAGCCATTTCGATATTTCGCATGTATGCTGGATTGCTTGGAACCCATTGTGCATTTTTGCTGGTTGCTCCGGTGCGCAGCATCTATTTCTGGCTCGAAACCGGAATATCCGATGTGCTATACCTGTTCCCGATCGCATGGTCGGTCGTTCTGTTCATGAAAATGGCTGCCGACAAACGGGATGACGCGACATTCCTTCTCTTTGCAGCGACAAGCAGTCTGTCCAGCGTGTTATGGGGAATGGTTAATTCGCATAACGAAATTACCAACGTCTACTATCCCATCGACGTCATGGCAGCCATATTCGGCTTTTCCGCGTACTGGTTCAAGAAGTATTTCCGAAACGCGTCGAAAATCCAACATTTATATGACCAGCTCAAAGAAGAAGACGCGCAAAAAGATCAGTTTTTGGCCAACACGGCCCACGAGCTCCGCACGCCGCTGCACGGCATGATCAACATTGCCGAAAGCATTGCCGGGGAGGAGAGGCGCCGTACCGGAAAAGCGCATTCGGAAGACATGAAATTGTTGATTACGATTGGCCGACGGATGTCGCAGCTGGTCGACGATTTGCTTGACGTTATTCGGCTCAGGGAGAAACGCATCGAGCTGCAGTATAAAGACGTGTCCCTTGCCTCAGTCGTTTCGGGCGTGGTCAGCATGTTCCGATATATGGCTGAGGGCAAGCCAGTCAACATCGTCATGGAAATTCCGGATACGCTGCCGCTTATTCAGGCAGACGAAAGAAGACTGGTTCAAATCCTGTACAACCTGCTGCACAATGCCCTCAAATTCACCGATGAAGGGACGATTACCGTTGCCGTCGAAGCAACGATGGGAGTACATGCAACCATGCGGGTCTCCGATACGGGCATCGGCATGAGCGAAGAGATGCAAAACAGGATATTCGACGCTTATGAACAAGGGACTTCCAGTGCCCGCCTGAGCGGAGGACTTGGATTAGGGTTGAGCATTTGCAAACAACTCGTTGAGCTGCACGGAGGGAGCATTGCGGTACATTCCGTTCTTGGACAAGGTTCTACCTTCGTCGTACATCTCCCATTGGGGCAACCGGCTGCTCAGATTATTCCACCGGGACAACGGCAAACGCCAATCCGCCATGAACCCACGGAGACCAGTAATCGTTTGGATGATGAAAACACATTTCCCCGGCCCCACCCTTTCAACGCAGAATCCCATGAAAGGGCGGCAGCTCGAATTCTCGTCGTCGACGATGACCCCGTCAATCTGCGTGTGCTCGTATCCATGTTATCGAGCGAGTCTTATCTGATCCAGCCTGCGGCCTCTGCGCGGCAGGCCCTCGAATGGTTAGAGGGAAAACATTGGGATTTGGTCATTGCCGACGTTATGATGCCGCAAATGTCGGGTTATGAACTGACGGAGAAGCTGAGGGGACGATTCTCGGCTTCAGAGCTTCCAATTCTGCTGTTAACGGCCCGAAACGAACCAGCCGATATTTATGCAGGCTTTCTGGCAGGAGCTACCGATTACGTGACCAAGCCGGTAGATGCCATGGAGCTGAAACATCGTATCCGATCGCTGGTCGATTTGAAACAGTCCGTCGATGAAAGGTTCCGGATGGAGGCCGCGTATTTGCAAGCCCAAATCCAGCCCCACTTCCTGTTCAATACGCTGAATTCCATCATGGCGCTGAGCGACCTGGATACGGAACGGATGCAGAAGCTTGGCGATGCTTTTATTTCATATTTGCAGACGAGCTTTGACTTCCTGAATGCCGAAAACCTGGTTCATATCCAGCATGAACTGGAACTTGTCCGGGCCTACCTGTACATCGAGAAGGAGCGCTTCCCTGACAGACTCAACATCGTATGGGACATACCGGATACCATTGACGTGCTCCTGCCCCCGTTAACGATCCAACCCCTCGTTGAAAATGCGGTGAGACACGGCGTTCTTAGCCAAGCAGAAGGCGGGACGCTTCGCATTCAAATGGAGGAGCAAAAGGACGGAATTCTCATTGAAATCCAAGATGACGGCGCAGGCATGGACGAGTCCCGGATTGCACAAGCACTTACTTGGCCCAAGCCAAGAACCGGGCAACCGGGCGGGATTGGATTAACCAACACGAATCGAAGGCTCAACCAGATTTATGGTCAAGGGCTTCATATCGTCAGCAAACCAGGGAAAGGTACGAAAGTTTCCTTCATCATTACGAATGGTTGAGATGTGCTCTCAACTTCAGATCATTTTAAAGCCTCAATGTCTGCTCCAATAAATACCGCTCAGGCGTTTTGCCGATCACAGTCTTGAAATCTTTGCTGAAATGCGCCTGATCATGATACCCCAGCTCCACGGATAAACGCGCGAGGTCGGTGACCTGTCCAAGGTCCATCGCCTCCGCTGCGTTCTGCAACCGAAACAGCCGAATCACCGACTTCGGGTTAACGCCAACGTATTTCGAGAATAGGCGCTGCAATTGCCGGAGGCTGATATCAAAGCACTGCCCCAGCTGCTCCACTTTCGTGATCTCCCGGTTTCCTTCCATATGGTCGATGATCTGGTTAACAAGCGTAATGTTCTCGTCATACCGCGGCACTTTGGCTGCGAAACAGTCATCCAACACCTTGACCATCCCCGCATCATTGGACTGTGCCAGTACCCTCTCTTCCAATTCAGAACCCTGGATTCCCAGTACAGCAACCACGTCGATGGGTTTAACGATACATTCCGACATCTCCCTTTTTATATACGGGTAAAGCCCTCCCGGTCTGAATTTGGCACCAAAAACGACTCCTCTCCCTTCCAAACGCTGGGTGTATCGCTCCTTTGCCGGCCCATAGAAACACGTTTTCCCTTTTTCCACCACCAGGTTGGCGCAAGGGTTGGGGACAACATCTTGAAGGTGAGGCTGCTCCCCCTCCAAGTTCCATTCGACGATCCAGTAATGCTTGATGAATGGGGATATCGGTCCCGTAGCGGGATAACGATCCAAACGGAATTTGCCCCCGGCTCCGTAAAGTCCAAGAACGCCCATACTCGGGCGGGATTTCGAAATGCCCATGCTTTCTTCGCTCCGTTCCGTCAAGATTGTGATCCTTCAGTAATAGGGACAAGTTTCTGTCGCGTTTTTACAATACGTCTGCGTAAGGGTCAATTTATAATGAGTGTACCACACAGCCTCTGACAAACGCAGAAGTTATCTATATAAACCGCATAAAACAAACACACGTTAACGGAGAGGCAGAACCAATCTGGAGAAGCGAAGCGTTCGTCTAAAAGCTTTCTGAAAGAAAGCTGCATCGGAAGCATAGGCCTATCACCGGATTTTCCCATTGAACAAGGGAATCGAAAAAATCTGGGGATAACAGCGATCGGAAGATGGTACTGCACTCGCAGTGCCTTAGTGTGAATGATTAGTGCGGTTTATATAAAAAAAGTTGCACACTTAAGGAGGAGCATGATTATGGAATTACAGTACATTTTTTATATCGGCGCAACGCCAGAAAACGTATGGAATACCCTGGTGAGTCCGGAGGGCACGCGCAGCACGTTTTTCGGCGCTGCCCTCAACACAACCCTGGAACCGGGAGCGGCTTTCCAGTATGTAGGCCCGGGCAACGACGGGGACGAGACGGTGCATGTCTACGGCACCATCCTGCAAGCCGTTCCCGGGAAGGTGCTCAGCTACCTTGAACATCCCGGAGCATCCTACCGTGACAACCACGCCGATCTTGAATCACGGGTAACTTTTACCTTGGAACCCGTAGGCGGCTGCACCAAACTGACATTGACCAATGACCAATGGACCCCTGGGCACCCGTCCTTTGCCAATGCAAAGGAGCATTGGTGGATGATACTTAGCAGCATTAAAACGTATGCCGAAACGGGAAAAACGTTGGACTTCGGCTGGTAACAGACGGGATCACACGTATTGACGCTGGACCTGCGTTGATTATGAATTAATACGCCAAAAAAGCCCCTATGTCCTGTCTAACAGAACAAAGGGGCTATATTCAATGCACAATGTTATGATTTCATAGCTTTTCGTTGAAGACCTAACCATGCTCCGATCAAAATCAGCCCCACACCCGCGAAATAAAACGGATATCTGCTTGCTTCGCCCGTTTGCGGAAGCGTCTTGATCGTAATTTCCGATGACGGTGTTTGTGGTATTGCAGTCTGCTGATCCGGTGTTTGCGGTTTCGCAGGCTGCTGATCCGGCGTTTTAGGTTCATTCGTCTGCGGTTCCGGCTCAATGCCGCCGCGCGGAATCTCACCCTCATCGATCTCGATGGTCGGTGTCTCCGGATCGTCCGTCGAAGGCGTTTCTGGTATCGACGGTTCACCTCTCGGGGTCTCTTCATCCGGTACGTCTACTTCATCAGTCGGCGTTCCTGGCGTTGATGGTGTCCCCGGATCCGGTGTATTTCCAGGAGTTCCCGGGTTAACCGGAGTACCTGGATCCGTTGGTGTGCCCGGATGGGTAGGATTCGTTGGATCCGTCGGGTTCGTCGGATCTGTCGGATCCGTTGGGTTCGTTGGATCTGTCGGATCCGTTGGGTCCGTCGGATCTGTTGGATCCGTTGGGTTCGTTGGATCTGTCGGATCCGTTGGGTCCGTCGGATCTGTTGGATCCGTTGGGTTCGTTGGATCTGTCGGATCCGTTGGGTCCGTCGGATCTGTTGGATCCGTTGGGTTCGTTGGATCTGTCGGATCCGTTGGGTCCGTTGGATCTGTTGGATCTGTTGGATCCGTCGGATCAACAGGCTCTTCTTTTTCGTTCGTTACAGTTAATTTCACGACATTGCCCTTACTCACGATACTGGAGTCAATCTTGACGTCCCAAGTTGATTGACCAATCTTATATCCTTCCGGAGCCGCAAGCTCCTCCAACACATAATCGTCATAGAGCAGTTTCGTAAACAGGATCTTTCCTTCTTCATCCGTCGTTTTCACCATTGGGGCGCGTTTGCCTGCTTTGTCGTAAAGCACGAATTTCGCTCCTGCCAACAATTTCGTATCGTCATCCTTATCCACCTTCGTCACTTCCAGGCTGCCTGTTACGCCGCCGCCGGAACCCGAACCCGAAGAGGTACGAACGATGATTTCTTTCGTCGTTTCCCGCATCTCCGTCTTCAGCTGGTCGCCTTCAAGTGCCACCTTATTTCGCACGGCTTCCTTGTCTGCGGCAATAATGAATGACTGATATTCCAGAATATAGGCTGAAGAGATATCGTTCTTGAATTTCAACTCGAATATTTCCTGATCGTCTTCAAGTCTCGTGAACGTTAACGTATAATCTTTTCCTTCAGTCAACTCTCCGGCTTTGACCGCTTCTCCATTCTTATTAACGGATGTTGCATACAAATGGAAAGAATCCTCGATCAAGATCTGATTTGCACTCGGCTCGTCAATGATCTTGGCGTTTGAAATATGGGATTGGCCTTCATTGATACGAATCGACCAATCGATCTTATTTCCATTTTGGGCACCGCTTTTTGTTACATACTCACCGCCGTGAGGAACAGATACCTTAGCATTCCAGGTAGCGGCTTTGTCGCCACCATTCCACAGTTCGGCCGTGTTATTCATGTCTTTGGTGATCACTGTGCCTTGCAGCGACGTTTTGAACTCGATCCAATACGCCGAGGAGGTTGGACCCTTGAAATGAACGGACAACTCGTTGCCATTCGTTTCGGTAGGTTCGGTCACTTCATACTCGGAAGCCGGTACCTCGGCGCCTTTCGAAACACCGTTCCACCACCCCAGCAGCTTCATCTCGTATACTTTGACCGAGTTCGGGACAAGCTTTTGCCCATCCTTCAGAACATCCTTCACAATCGCATCATTCAGCGTGTTGAGGTTGTAGTTCATCTTGATGTTCCATGTGATTTCCTTGTCGACAGGATTGTAGCTGCCATCTTTCCCGCCGTTGTTTTTGGTATATCCGTCGGAGGCAAAGCTCGCATCCCTTTGAATGGGTCCTTTATCCACTCCGTTTTCGCTCCAAGTCATTGAAGCCCGGTTCATGTAATCCAAATTGCTTTTCGTCAACCATTCAATATTAAACTTGGTTTTGTATTCAATGGTATATGTGGTCTTTATGGTATTGAGGAACTTAATGACAAAACCCTGACGAGCATTATCATACGCGACCTCATATTCACGATCGGAAACCTTGGTCCCATCCGCCTTAACGATCACCGAATCGGGAATAAATTCAAGACCGCCCTGCGGGAACGTATCTTTAATGACTACGTTTTCCATATGGTATTTGCTGCCGTCCGGTTTGCTGTCGCTGTTAACCGTAATCATCCATGTTGCCGTTTTGCTGGCAAAATCGATGTTCCATGTTCCTTTCGTCAGCGCACGGCTGCCTTGAGCCGGAACCGTCACTTCTTTAATCGAATCGCCGGAGGTGACTTTATTTCTGACCTCTTTGCCGTCGGCAGTCGAACGATCGACCGGTTGGGTTTGGTAAACGATGGTGTATGCGGAATCAACATCATTATTAAATTGAAGTTTGAATCCGTTCGTTCCCACGGGCACGGCTTTATATTCCGTCGATGCCAACAAATTCTTCGCGTCGGTAGAATTGCCGTTATACACTTTCAGCGAATCGGCAACCCATTCATGAACGTTGCTGAACTGATCCGTGATGACCGCCTGTTCTTGTGGAACGTGCTTTCCATTGAAATTATATTTGACCGTCCAAGTGATAACCCCTGTGTCGTTATTTTGCTTATATGTCTTATCCAGGAATTTCCCCAAATCCACCGTTACCGTTGCGGTCGCTTGGGCATCCTCGATGCCTTCGCCGGACAATACGGCCTTATTCTCAAAGCGGGCCTGTTCGCCGATTCGATTCGTCGTAAAACGAATTTCATACGCCTTGTTGATCGATTCGTCCTGGAATGCCAGTTCCAGCTTGGTGCCGCCGTTCGATTCAACCGTGTACTTTCCGGCGTCTACTTTGCCCCCTAGGACGGTCGACCCGTCACCATTCACCTGCAATTGATACACCTCGACAGTGTCGGGTGCAAGCTCCAGACCTTCAGGCATGACGTCGGTAACAACCGCATGGTTGATCTTATTCAACGATTTGTTGATTTGAATAGTCCAATCAATGCGATCTTTACCAACCGCTTTCCCCTGTTTCTCGATCAATTTGCCGCCTTGCGGCTTCAGGTTCACGATAATCGTCTGAACTCCGCTTCTGACCGGAATAGCGATAACGACCTCCGTGCTCCCTGTAAGAACTTCTTTTTTGAATTCCGTGCGGATTTCCAGTTTGCCGCTGATGTTGGAATGACTCTCGACGTATTCATTGAAAGTCATCACTACTTTGCCGCTCCGGTCCACCGTGAATCGGCCGACTTCGCCTTGGTCAGCAACGAGCGGTTCGTCGATCTCCGTGTAAATTTCGAACTGCTGCGGCAGATCAAACGTAAACGTACTGCCATTCTTATACCCGTGTCCGTTCGGGAGTTCCCATTCGTAACTCAGGTTTACCGCTGCGCCAATGTCCAAAGTGCTGTCTGGATTATATACTGCATCAATGACGGTACCGTTAATATCGGTTAGTACCAGTTTGGTTAAAATATCGTCTGAAACCGGAATTGTCGTATCGTCGTTGTTACCAGCTTCCGGTTTCTTGATTTCTTCATCTACCGCCTCGTCCGTATCACTGCCCGGTTCTGCGGCATCCACAGATCCCTCAGTGCCCTTGCTCGGATCTTCTGTTTCATCTACCGACTCATCGGTGCCCGTACTCGGGTCTTGAACTTCGTCTACCGATTCATCCGTACTGCTACCGGGTTCCTGATCATTGTCAACCGATGGTTGGACGCCTCCCGGTACTTGATCGCCATTTTCCAATTGCTGGGCCCCGACATCCGTTCCCTGCCCCTGCACGTTTTCCGCTGCACTGGCGATCCCAACAGATGCGCCAAACAGCGTTTGGATCATAAGCAGCAGTACCATTACGATTCCACTTACTTTTTTCTTCATAATCTCTCCCTCGGACTCGTCATTACCCTCGTTTTTTCGGTTCCAATCTCGCTTTTGGTGCGCAATTCGAGACATGTATCCAGTGAACTACATGCCTATAAGGGACGTCTGAGTCCATCACCTCCACCTCGTTCAATTGGCGCACGATTCAAATGGTGTCTATATTTTCGTTCAGAACCAAATGGGCTTCCTGCATTATAACGCCATCGCATAGACATTTTCTTAACAAACCCGAAAAAGCCTTGGACATGTGCGTCCAAAGCTTATATTCACGAGAATATTAGTAAATTTTCGATGCTGTGTAGTGCGAAGCGTCTTTAATCATTTTGAACGAAGTACCTTGCGTTTTCCAAGCGGCATCGACGGTAGTATCGATGGTGATCCACTGCCCGTTGAGGTAAACTTCATTCCATGCATGGTATACATCTACATAATCCGAAGTACCCATTACCAATTTGGTCGGTATATCGAGACTCCGCAGCATGGATGCAAGCAAGGAAGCATAATCGTAGCACATCCCTTTGAGATCCATGATCGTGCGGACGTTATCTGGAAGATAGTCCGTTAACTCTCTCGATGCAAGTACTTTGTCATAACGAATGTTACCGATCACATAGTCGTATACAGCTTGTACTTTTTCTTGGTCCGTTTTTGCAGACCGGGCTAACTTTTTAGCAAGCTGTGCAGCTTGTTCATTATCAGACCAATCAATATTCTGAATCGAGTTCAGATATACGTTGTTGCTGTCCTTCAGATGAAGCTTGACGGCTCCTTCTTGAACGACCTTGTATTTGGTGCCGCTGACTTGTTCCAACACAGTGATTGTATAGTCTCCGTTCCCCATTTGCAGCGGGAAAACGTCCCGAGACTTACCCGGCAGCAGCGTATATGTATATTTTTCCTGTCCTTTGGCGATCATAAGCTTAGTCTTTACATCGGATTTCACGTCATAATGGATGACAACTGCTCCGCGATCAAGCTGGTCCAAACCCAGCCAATCTTCAGACTGCGCAGCTTGTACAACCGGTGCGCATAAGAGTAAGACAAGTAGTCCTACCATGGCGAACACAGCGTTACGCATGCTGTAAACCCCCTTCGGTAGCCAGGCTGCCATTTGATCATGCATCAAGAAGGCCCTATAGCTTTGCGTCCCTGCCTTTCGACAGGTTTGCCATTATCGTTATTGAGTTTTACTGCGTTTTAGTGGATATTTGTCCAATAAAAAAACAAAAAAAGCACTTTCGTTCGGTAGCTGGCTGCCATTTGACAATATGTCAAGAAGACCCTGTAGCTTTGCGTCCTTGCCTTTCGACAAGTTTGCCGTTATCGTGATTTGCTTTTGGTGATTACATCATATCAAATACCGCCCCATTCGACAAGTAGAAATCTTCCAAGTCGCGCCGCTTTTGTCGAATAATCAAGGTTACATTTCGAACGTTCCCATCTCATAGACCAATGGTATGCTGCCAGGGAGGAATTGTTGGGAGATTCGAACCATTAATATAAAAAACAAAGAGCTAAGCGCGGCTTGAAACCGGCTTAGCTCTTTCCTTGTATATGCACTTCAACGACAACGGTTACCCGTTCATCACCGAACTGGAGCCCCTCTTCTCTGCCAGGCCTAGGGCTTTGGCGGTCGAAGCATGAATTCTGTTGAGCAATTCCACGTTCTCCACCAATGACTGGCCGTAGGAAGGGATCATCTCTTTGATCTTAGGCTCCCATGCGCTTATATGCTGCGGGAAGCAGCGCTGAAGGATTTCCAACATGACATGCACAGCAGTGGATGCCCCCGGAGAAGCCCCCAGCAAGGCAGCGATCGAACCATCCGACGCAGTCACTACTTCCGTACCGAATTGAAGCGTGCCTTTGCCGCCTTGAGCGGTATCCTTGATTACCTGCACGCGCTGGCCGGCAACGACCAAATCCCAGTCCTCGCTTTTGGCATCCGGTACAAAGTCACGCAATTCTTCCATGCGCTGCTCTTTGGACAGCATCAGCTGCTGGATCAGATACTTCGTCAGCGAAATCTCCTTCACGCCGGCTGCCAGCATGGTTAACAGGTTATGCAGTTTCACCGAGGTGATCAGGTCAGTCATTGAACCGGTCTTCAGGAACTTCGGCGAGAAACCTGCAAACGGCCCGAACAACAACGACTTTTGGTTATCGATGTAGCGGGTGTCCAGATGCGGCACCGACATTGGCGGGGCACCTACCGAGGCTTTGCCATATACCTTGGCATGGTGCTGCTCGACGACCTTCGGGTTTTTGCAAGCCATGAAAATACCGCTTACCGGAAATCCACCGATGTGTTTGCCTTCCGGAATACCCGACTTCTGCAGCAAATGCAAGCTGCCTCCGCCCGCTCCGATAAAGACGAACTTGGCCCTGTGGCGCTCGGTCGCCCCGCTCTTGAGGTTTTTCACCGTCAATTCCCATAAGCCATCGCTCGTACGTTTCATGTTTTTGACGCTATGCTGATAGTGGATGCCCACATTGCTTTTCTTCAATTGTTCCATCAGCATACGCGTTAAAGCACCAAAGTTAACGTCCGTACCCGAGTCAATTTTGGTCGCTGCAATCGGCTCGTTTCCGGTACGCCCTTTCATCATCAGAGGAATCCATTGCTTCAGCTTCGCCGGATCGTCCGAAAACTCCATGCCTTTGAACAAAGGATGGTTCGACAAGGCTTCATAACGTCTTTTCAGAAACTGGACGTTCTGCTCGCCATGCACGTAACTCAAGTGGGGAAGCGGCATGATGAAATCCTGCGGATTTCGAATCAGGCGGCTGTTGACGAGATAAGCCCAAAATTGCCGTGAAATCTGGAATTGTTCGTTAACCTTGATGGCTTTGCTTATATCTACGGAACCGTCCGGCCGTTCGACGGTATAATTGAGTTCACATAGCGCAGCATGCCCTGTTCCGGCGTTATTCCATTCGTTGGAGCTTTCTTCTCCCGCAGTGGCGAGCTTTTCAAATACCTTTATCTTCCAGTCGGGTGCCAATTCTTTCAGCAAGGTTCCCAATGTTGCACTCATAATTCCGGCACCAATCAAGATCACATCTGTACTCGTTTGTCCGTGGCTCATTATTAACCGTCCTTATACCCTAAGATTTGCCGAAAGGATGTAAGCGCTGTCGATATGGCATTGAAGCAAGCCGGTCTGTGGAGCTGGCTCACACCTTTTCTGTATAAATAATGCTCTACACATAGTGTATCAATATTATGGATAGAGTTAAATATGTAATTTGAAGATATTTGCTCTAATAGTTAGTATACTCTAATTTGTTCCCCTCCGCTAACCCGCTTATATCCCTGAAAGATTTCTTTTTTCAAATAAGCTTACTCATCAGCAATCCATACAGATTCGTTTGATTCCCAGGAGTTGGACAATATATTACAAAGCTCTACAAGTAAGTCCTTGGCCTCCGCATTCAAATGCTCGGTTTTTATTTCTTGTAGCTGTTTTAATACGATTTGTATATTTGGAATCTTCCATGGTTTTTCCCACCAAGGCTCTTCAACATGGTAATAATATGCCAAACCTGTCCACCCGTCTTGCTCCGGCTGTATTCCCCCCATTATTTCGTCAAAATAACCATCCCATATTCTTATTACATACTTATCTCCATTTGAGAGGGGCCTTATAAACTGTATTTCTCCTTCCCCCTCATAACCTTCATAATATTTCCTGTTTATTATTTCCACAACCCCATCTCCTTGTTACGGGAATTCTATCCGTTATGTTTACTTAAAATCAGCCGTACGAATCATTCGATACTGGGTGGGAGTCGAGACTAAAGCATAAAGCAACCAAAATACGGATGGATAGCCTATATTGTGGCTTGGCAAGTTGTTTGTACAAACTTTTGTTCGACTAAATACCTAATCTGTTTTTTATTATTTCTAATGAAGCATTAACTTTATTTTTATCTTCTGGGTGCTCTTCAAGATGTCTTGCACTAAAAATCATTAAATAGTTATAAAATTCATCATACTCCATTACTGCCATTACATCTTCGTCATAAGCTGGCGGTTCCCCAATAAAGCATACCTTCTTATCTCCAATGTAGTATTCCTCATCTGGCTCATGATAGGATGAAAATTGTAACTCTAGTGGACCTGATCCATACCCATGTCTCTCAACGTCCCCAAAATATTGCAGAGCTCTTAAGAAATCAACAACCCAGAAATAAGATTCAACCAGTTTATCAATTTCGTCTTTTTCTTTAAGTATTCTGTACATTTCTTTTTCTCCATCGATCGCTACGATTGTTTCGTTTATCCAATCTTCGAATAGTTCCGCATGTCCTTGATCCATGACGCCTCGGTGTCTTTTATATTGAACATTTCTCTTGGCCCACACAAGAATTATTCTCATGTATTCTACTGTATCAATAGTACACGTAGAATCTTCCACGCCTTCTTCAGCGAATATGTCTTCAAAAGTAGTGTACTTCGCATCAGAATGGATTAGGTTCACATTGCCACCGCCGCCATGAAAGGTTGCTTTCCCGGTAAACAGCTCGAGTAACCCTCTGATCTCTTCCTGAATAGCAGCAAAATCTCCAAAGATATCAGTCCCTAACGAATTAGTGATCAGATAACCATTTTTTAATGACTTATCCAAACTAAAATCGAGTATCACTTCGTTGAAATGCTCATTATATTCAATACTGTATATATATCTAATATTCATACTCCCCCCATAACCAAAACTCACCCTTTTAGTGCTTGTATTTTATAAAATAAAAAGTAAAACACGGGTAACTGACGCATCTCTAACTCTCGAATATTGGGCGCAATCTTTAGAATGTATAAGCTGCTGACCCTAATGGTATATCTTAGCGCTTTATTGATTCACCTAGACGTATGCCTACTATTTTTTTGTCAGTTGGTGAGCTAGTGAGATGGGTAAGGCTCCTGAGACCGTCCCGTCTTGTCACAAGCATATTCTGATACAACGAAAAATACAGGCCAATTCTTTGACGAATGGCCTGTAAATAACAAAATAATGCTTTCATCACAGCGGCTTTATCACCATAGACCACAGTCCCGTCGGCAGCCTTCACTTCTCAAGAGACTTCCGTATCGGATGAACCATCTCCCGCTGCAATCCATTTCAACTCCGCAAATTCAACTCGATTTCGTCCGTTATGCTTGGCTTGGTACAAGGCTTTGTCCACGGCGGCGAACAATTGAACCAAAAATCCTTCCGGACTGTCAGGCACTTGAACGGTTTGGAAATCCTCCACCGATAAAATTCCCATACTCACCGTTATGGAAACCGGTTCCTCGTCCTCCCCCAGTGCCATAGGATTTCTTTCCACCGATAATCTCACGCGTTCCGCGACCTGTTTGGCCAAATTGCTGCCTGCATGCGGAAGATAGATCATAAATTCCTCCCCGCCGTACCGGGCCAGAATATCGGTGCTGCGGATGGACTGTTTCACGATGAGCGCCATGCGATGGAGAACTTCGTCGCCGATGACGTGCCCGTGCTTATCATTAATCCCTTTGAAGAAATCAATATCAAAGAGAATCATTGAAAACGGGATTCTGTACTGCATGTTGGTGATCACTTCATGCGTCAACTGCTGGGTCAAGTAACGACGATTATAACTGTCCGTCAAACTGTCCGTAACGACCAGTTCTTCCAGCTTCTGATTAGCTTTGGACAACTCGCTGCTAATGCGGTCCAATGAATGGTTTCGTTCTTGAAGCACTATGTTCTGTCGATTCAATTCTTCAACGAGATAACGCTCCTGCGAAACATCCTGAAACGTAAGGATATGTCCGATAGGGACAAGGCGCGAATCAACGATTGGCGAGGATTGCAAAATAAACCGGCGAACAAAGTCCCTCTCCACGATGATTTCGATCTGGGACAAAATGTTTTCTTTTCGTTTGTAATGTTCCGCAAACTCGCGGACCTTGCCCTCCGCCCGCACGGATTCCAAAAATGCATCCAAATCAAACGTATCGCCCACGTTCATATCCATGAATGACCGCAGTGCCTTATTGACTTCAACAATGGTTTCGTTCTCGTCCAATACAAGAATTCCGTGAGGAATGGTGTTAATGACATCCTCGTGCGCAATGGAGACGAGATCAAACACGTTGTATTTTTTAATGACATAGACAAAGAACAGCCCGGACAGAAAGATTCCCAAGGAGGTCAGTCCCGGAATAATCGGCAACCATGGTCTGAATACGACGTTAAGCAAGGCATCCAAACCGGCAAATGCAGCCAGCACGAAGAGACCCCACAATGTGAAAACGACCTGCTTCTTGATCGCAGGCAGCGTCCGGGAAGAACGAAGCGCTCCGAACAAGACGGAGAGGGATGCCAGAAAGTAGCTCACGAGAATTGCAAGGATCACCCAAAACCATGGGCCGTAGGAACGTTCTGCATATCCGCCGCCCAGCGGCGTCACGAACCAGTTCCACGGATTCAGCACGACGCCTGTAGCTCCAATGACCGCAGGGACGAACAAAAAGACGGTTTTTCTTTTCCTATTCCTTAATCGATCTGTTTCGCCTGTCAGGAAATAGGTTAGCAACAACCACCCGCTTCCGAGCAGCGATACGGCAACAAAGGAAAGCGTCACGTAAAACCATTGCAAGCTGAGATTGCCCGTCAGGTCAATGGCAAACTGGCAGAACGGCCAGATCATCATCAAACCGTGAAAAAGAAAGTACACCTTATGTAAGTTCGTAATTCTAACGGTAACAAAAACATAGACATATAACGCAAACAAGAGGACGAATAGAAAGAGATCATACCACGCTGATGGGCTCACAAATCTTCTCCTTTGTCGATTCAACAACTACGATATCATGGAACAGTATACTCCTTGAATCTGAAATGAACCTTTAATAAGACTTCAATAGCCTTCAGAAAGGATTGCCTCACAGTTGTTATTGGTTAATTAAACCACATCTTATCACACCGCAAAGAGACTGAGTAGCCCACACAATGGCAGTCCAGCCAACCTCTGAGCATTTCTGAAATCAATTCCGTGAAGTTTTGACGGCTTTTGAACGTTTCAAACCAGGCTTGGCACAGCCACGGGAAATTCTGCGATTCATGGTCCTCCGTTACCGCGTATGGTCGTACAAATCGTCTTTCAGCGGTTCATTATCCGAGAACAGATCGGGATTTTCCCGCAGCATCCCTGTGATCACCTCTGCTACTTTTGCAGCATTACAAACCCTCACCACCGCATCGCCAAGTTTCCCTTTGTACATCGCCCCTTCTCGCTCCAGCACCTCGTCCACCTTCCAAAAGTGCTCTGACCAGGACAATCCGCAATGTCTGCGTGAAGGTACCTGTATCTTCGTTCCATCGGGCAGAACGGTGCATAACGGTTCATGTCCGTCCGTCAACCGACCTGGGATGTCCACCCACTCCTCAACGCCATGGATAAACGTATTCCGTTTCAGATCTACGCCCACCAAAATAATGGTCGCTTGCCGATCCAGCAGTTTGCCCCATGCCGAACCTCTCGCACAAGGCGTGTCGAACAGATGATCATCTTTCGTAAACGCTTCTGCATCCCGACCGAGAGCGGCTACCGAGTGCGTCGGATGCCATGAACGAACCACGCCAGGGCGTTTGCGGAAAAGCTCTGGCAAAATGCCGACGCAGCATGGCGATGATTCCACGTGGAACATTGGGTTACTCGCATTGATCGTGGACCACGTATGCGTGGGCAAAACGAGCAGTCCCTCTTTCATGTATTCGGTTAACGCATCAAGTACCGTGTCGGCTCCGCCCTCGACTTCACCTATGCTTTTCATGGAAGAATGCATGAGCAACGTGCCCTTGCCGTCGATGCCGAGCTGTTGGAGCTGCTGAAGGAAGCTTGCTTGGGTATGCATAACTATCAATACCTCCTTTTAAGTATTATAAAAGAAAACCGTTGACCGTTGTACAGTAGAAGGATAAATTATCCAACCACATAAGAAAGGGCCGGAGGGTTGCCTCCGGCCGCTTCATAAGAAATCGTATGCGTGAATGATGGCCAAATTACTTAATGACCACGTACTCCAAATTAACCAGTTTGGCATAGGTCACGATTTGATCTGTCGTCAAATTCAGGGATACCACGGTATGATGGCCGCCGCCATTTTCGATCCAGGCTTTGACCCCATCCTGGAAGTTCGGCTTCACGTTCCAAAGTACGCGGGCCACCGGCAGTTTTGGAGCCGGAACCGTCGGTTCGAAGGCAGAGACTTCGTTAATCAACAATTTGTAGTGTGTCCCGAAGTCAGCCATGGAAACAACTACGCCTTCGCCGGCTTTACCGTCAAATACGAGACGTGCCGGATCTTCGCGATCGCCAATCCCAAGTGGGGACACGATGATTTTCGGCTTGTTGCTCGCCAGCGTCGGATCAACTTCAAGCATGTGGGATTGCAGAATCGCTTCCTGACCTGCTGCCATCTCGTAGGTGTAGTCTTCCATGAAACCGGTGTTTTCGTTATGAGCCATCACTTTCAGCAAACGGTCAAGCGCAGCCGTTTTCCAGTCGCCTTCGCCGGCGAATCCGTAGCCTTGGGCCATCAAACGTTGAACGGCCAGACCCGGAAGCTGCTTCATGCCGTGCAGGTCTTCGAAGTTTGTCGTGAAAGCGGTGTATCCGCCATCATCCAAGAAACGTTTGATCGCGATCTCGTAGCTCGCTTGCACGCGCACGCTGGCTTCCCAATCTTCTTTACTGTACGTGCCGTAGTCGAATTCATACAGCTCTGCATACTCGCTCATCAGATCGTCGATCTCTTGCTCGGTCACAGCATTCACGTACTGCACGAGGTCGCCGATGCCGAAGTAGTCCACGGTCCAGCCGAACTGGATTTGGGCCTCCACTTTGTCGCCTTCCGTAACGCCCACGTTGCGCATGTTGTCGCCGAAACGAGCCACTTTAATGTTGAAGCTTTCGTTATAAGCAACGGCTACGTCCATCCAATCCGCGACTTGCTTCTGCACTTCAGGACGCTCCCAGTAGCCAACGACGATTTTGTTTTGTTTTTTCAGGCGGGCATTGATGAACCCATACTCGCGGTCGCCATGCGCCGCCTGGTTCAAGTTCATGAAGTCCATGTCGATCGTCGCCCAAGGGATGCTCTCATTGAATTGGGTTGCCAGATGGAGCAGCGGCTTTTGCAGCAATTTCGTGCCGCGGATCCACATTTTCGCCGGGGAGAACGTATGCATCCATGTGATTACGCCCGCCACCTCGTCGCGATAGTTGACTTCCTTCATGATGCTTGTGATTTTGTCCGCGCTGACGGCCAGATCCTGCAATACGAGCGGGTATGGCAGAACGCCGCTTGCGTTCAGGGCATCCGCGATTTTTTGCGCGTTCGCTTTAACCTCGCCCAGCGCTTCTTCCCCATACAGATGCTGCGAACCTACGACGAACCAAAATTCTTTAGCTGCTGTTGCTGTCATATCGATCATCCTCTTTTCCATGGTTTATGTTTTTCAAGCATTGATCCGCTTGTGCTGATGTCCGATTTATTTCTGCCCATAGTAGGCGTCTTTGCCGTGTTTGCGCAAATAGTGTTTATCCAGAATGCCTTGCGGCAGCTCCTTCGCAAAGTTGTTCAATTGGCGAGCGTACAGATTCATTTTGCACACTTCCTCCAGGACGACGCTGTTCACGACCGCCGACTTGGCATCTTTGCCCCAAGTAAACGGTGCATGGCCATGAAGCAGTACCGCCGGGATCGCCATAACGTCCAAACCGCGTTGTTCGAACGTTTCAATGATGACGCGGCCTGTTTCGGCTTCGTATCCGCGGTCGATTTCCTCCTGGTTCAAAAAGCGTGCGCAAGGCACGGGGCCATAGAACGTGTCCGCATGCGTCGTACCCATCACCGGCACATCCAGTCCGGCTTGCGCCCAGATCGTTGCCCATGTGGAGTGGGTGTGCACGATACCGCCGATCTCCGAGTAATGCTTATACAATACGGCATGCGTCGCCGTATCGGAGGAAGGTCTCATCTCGCCTTCCACCACGTTGCCGTCGAGATCGACAACGACCATGTCGCTTGGTTTCATTTTGTCATAGCTGACGCCGCTCGGTTTGATGACGAACAGACCGCTTTCCCGGTCGATCGCGCTGACATTGCCCCATGTGAATTTGACGAGGCCGTGCTTCGGCAATTCCAGGTTCGCCTCGTAGACTTCCTGTTTCAGTTGTTCCAACATGTTAGTCCCTCCCGTTCTCTACCAGATGGTCGACGGCGGCCTGCTCGATGGCCAATCCCTTCTGGTAGCGCTCGATAAATGCTTCGAATCCTTTGACGTCGGATGCATCCGGCGCAACTTCCTCTCCAGCAACGTCGCTGAACACTTTCTGCTCAAGGAAGACGTCCAGGCTCTCTTCTTGATCCTTGTTGATCAGGTAGGAAGCCAGGAGCGCCATGCCCCATGCTCCGCCTTCGCCTGCGGTGGACATGACCGATACCGGCACGTTCATGGCCGCAGCCACGATGCGTTGTCCGACGACAGGCGTTTTAAACAGCCCGCCATGGGCCAAAATGCTATCAATGGCTACATTCTCGTTCTTCGTCAAAATGTCCATCCCGATCTTCAGCGCGCCAAAGGCGGTAAAGAGGTGCGTGCGCATAAAATTCGCCAGGTTGAAGCGGCTTTCGGGCGAACGGACGAACAACGGACGGCCTTTGTCGATGCCCGTGATGTTCTCGCCGGAATAGTACCCGTAACTCAACAAACCGCCGCCATCCGGCTCTGCTTCAAGCGCCTTGTTGAACAGGACGCTGAACAGCTTGCCGGTATCGGCTTCGAATCCCATCGCTTCCGAAAATTCGCGGAACAAGCCGATCCATGCGTTGATGTCGCTCGAGCAGTTGTTGGCATGCACCATGCCCACAGGGCTGCCGTCCGGCGTCGTGACCATATCGATCTCGGGATATACTTTGGACAGCTCCTTCTCCAATACGATCATCGCAAATACGGACGTGCCGACCGAGATGTTACCCGTGCGCTTTCTCACGCTGTTCGTCGCAACCATGCCGGTTCCGGCATCGCCTTCCGGAGGACAGAGCGGAATGCCTGCCTGCAAATCCCCCGATGGATCGAGCAGCTTGGCGCCCTCCTCGGTCAAGTCGCCTGCACGTTCTCCGGCGAGATAAACTTTGGGAAGCAGATCCTCGACCTTCCATGGATATCCTTTGGCAGCAATCAGCTCGCTGAATTGCTTGATCATGGATGGATGATAGTCATGCGAGGCCTCGTCGATCGGGAAAATCCCCGAAGCATCGCCGATGCCGATCGCTTTGCTGCCCGTTAACAGCCAGTGGATGTATCCGGCAAGCGTGGTCAGGAAATCAATGCGAGGCACATGTTCTTCCCCGTTCAGGATGGCTTGGTACAAGTGGGCAATGCTCCAGCGTTCTGGAATGTTGAACTGGAACAGCTCGGTCAACTCTTTCGCTGCGGCGCCGGTCGTGGCGTTCCGCCATGTCCGGAACGGCACCAGCAGCTCGCCTTTGTTATCGAACGCCATATATCCGTGCATCATGGCGGAAAATCCGATGGAACCTACGGTCCGCAGGGTCACTCCATACTTTTGCTCGACCTCTTGCTTCATTTCGCGATAGGCCGTCTGCATGCCGGCGATGATATCTTCCTGGCTGTATGTCCAATATCCGTCTTTCAGGAGATTCTCCCATTCGTAGCTTCCGGACGCGACGGTTTCAAAACGCTCGTTGATCAACACGGCCTTGATCCGCGTAGATCCAAATTCGATCCCAAGCGAAGTCGCTCCCTTGGCAATCGCTTCTTTCATGTCCACATGACTCATGATCACGGTTGTCCCCTCTCTGATCGCAAGTTTTAAATCCGAAGGATGGCATCGCTAAAAAGCGCAAAAAATATATTGAATTCATGAATTCGTATCGAAAATAAGCGACCTTTTACTCGAAGAACTTTTTCGTCCCCTTCAAGAAGGCGCTTTCTCCAACTGACAGCCTTAGTATATTTTTTGTACGTACATTTGTCAATAAAATATAATAGTTATACCTACATAGTCCGTGAAAATTGCCGCTATAGTGGACTATTCTTACATTTACCAGGCTATACTGTTAAGTACACATCCCTGTTTCACCCGCAAATTGTACGGTTCATTTCAAAAATATGTACCTTTCGTTCCCATCCCGCCGCAATCATGATAAAATATGTACGTACAACTATTTCGATAACGACTTTTTATATATGAAACGACAATGAAAGAAGTGGATGACGTGAAGCCAAAGTATCAAATCATCATCGATGACATCAAAAGCGATATCCTCGCCGGGACATACAACGTGGGAGAACAAATCCCGACCGAGTCGGCGTTGCAGGAGAGCTATAACGTAAGCCGCCAGACCGTACGGAAAGCCATTTTGGAGCTGTCGAACGAAGGTTTTCTGCGAAGCGAAAAGGGCTCGGGGACCTATGTAAGCAACCAATACAGGCTGCGGTCCGGCGGCCACGCCTCGAAAAGAACGATCGGTGTCATCACGACTTATATCTCGGATTACATCTTTCCTTCCATCATCCGCGGCATTGAAAGCCGATTGAATGAAGACAACTATTCGCTGCTGCTTGCCAGCACCAACAATGATGTCGCCCAGGAGAAAAAGGCGCTTGAAATGATGCTGTCCTACGGCGTGGACGGTCTCATTGTCGAGCCTACCAAGAGCAATTTATACAACCCTAATATCGCGTATTATCTTTCTTTTAAAGAACAGGACGTGCCGTTTACGATGATTAATGCCTATTATGAGGAGCTGGAGGTGCCCTTCTTCTGTCTGGATGACGTGCAGTCCAGCTATCTCGCCACGCGGGAACTGATCGCCAAGGGCCACGCCCAGATCGGCATTATCGCGAAAATGGACGATTTGCAGGGGAAATACCGGATGAAGGGATATATCAAGGCCCTGGGAGAAGCCAAATTGCGTTTTCATCCCGAGCAGGTGCTTTCGTTCGATACCGCATCCAAACCGGATCTATCGACCAGCCTGGAAACGTACTTAAGCGAAAACAGGGACGTTCTGACCGCCATTGTCTGTTACAACGACGAAGTGGGGCTGGAGGTGGTTCATACTTGCCGCAAACTTGGCATTTCGATCCCTGACGAGCTTTCCATCATCGGCCAGGACAACTCGTATATCGCCAAAAACGCCAATATCAAGCTCACGACGCTGACCCATCCCCAAGAGCAGATGGGACGCGACGCTGCAGACTGGATCATCAAAACACTGCAAGGCAAGAAAGACTTGGCCGCCCATACCTATTATCAGCCTGTGCTGGTCGAAGGGGAAACCGTTAAGGAAATCGAAGTGGAGTAACGCAGTGGCAAACGCCAAGGCGGATGAGTGGCAGAAAGCATGCATGATTGGTTGCGATCTGCAAGGGTGTTATCCCGCACTGCATGATACATTGGGATTCAGAGGGAGGGAAGCGGAAGGCGAACATACCTTTCCGTATATGCTGTTCGCCCACAAAACCAACCAAAAAGGAGATCTCTGGGAGATCTCCTTTTTGGTTGGTTATGGGCGGCTCCCCTTTGCTGCAGGAAATTGAATCGTAACCGTGGTGCCACGCCCTTTCGCACTGTTATAGCGAATCTTTCCATCATATTTTTCCACGATGTTAAAACAGATCATCAATCCCAAGCCGGTTCCGCTGCTTTTCAACGAATAATAGGGCGTGCCCAGCGACCTTACCTCATCTTCGGACATTCCACTTCCTTCATCCATGACTTTAATCTCAATGAATTCATGCTCTCTCTTTGCCATCACCGCAACCGATTGTCCTGCATCGGAAGCTTCCAACGCATTTTTGATCACATTCATGAGCAGCTGCTTGAATTCGATTTCGTTGATGAAAATCAAGCAATCTTCCTCCGCTTGGATACGGAGGTGTTTGTCGGACAGCATCGCGTAGGAGCCGATCAGCCCCTCAACGCTCTCCACGACATCCTTTACATTTACCTCCTCCGGACGCTGGTCTACACTGGGCTTCGACAAGGTCAGAAATTGGGAAGTAATATGTTCCACCGTATTCAGTTCATCGATCATCAATTGAAATTTGTTCTTGGTTGACTCGGAGAATGAAGGGTCCTCTTTAAAAAACTGCAAGAACCCCCGGACTACCGTAACCGGGTTGCGAATTTCATGGGCAACGGCGGCCGTCAAATGCGCGACCATTTTCAGCCGCTCGGATTGTTGCAATTGTTCGTAATAGTGCTGCTGTTTCCGCATCCTCACGAAGGAGAGATGAAAGATCAGGAACATTAATAGTTGAATCGCCACGATGTTGATCAGATTGCCCACCACGTCCTGGTGCAAGTAGGCATAGGCATTGCGCTGATCCACCAAAAGGATGTACGAGAACGTGAAGGCGATTAAAATGCCGTTGACCGTGAACGAGAAATAGAACAGCTTGGAATCAAAAAACAGGATCGATAATGCGGGAAAGAGAGAAATGAAAATATACGTGGTCCACGTCTCCGGATACATAAAGAACAGGGTGTAGAAATAAGCAAACCCCGCCAGAATGATCACTTTTCGAAAAAAATGGGTCTCGCGCCTGGGATACATCCATAAACATGCCGATATTCCTGCTACGCACAACAAATGGATGATATATCCGAGGTTAATCTCCTCCAGCTCGGTCGTAGACAGAATCAATCCGCCGAACATCAGCACGATGACGACAGACATGATGATATAATATGTTTTGCGGTTCACTTGACTGTACAATTCCTTCATGAATTCACCACTTAACCCTTTTATTGATGTCCTTCCTTTGCAATGAATGAAAAGATCATCCATATAGCCCAGTTTCATCTTTGGTTGTGTACAATATAACAAGCTTTTTATTATTATGTAATTTTAATTTTTCCACAGCTGGGCAGGAAATACAGGGAGTTGCCATGAACCTCTTTATTATTACGAGTTGTCAGGAGGTTGTTACGTGCAAAAGGCATGGGGTTCAGTGTTATTTGAGCAAATATTCGGGGAAAACGTGAATCGGGAGGCCGGTCCATCCAAACTTGTGGAATTTGCCGAAACGATGCTGGCAAAAATAAAGCGGGAGTTGGCAAACGCATAGCGTATTGGTTTGCACCCCCGCTTCAAACTATGTTTCAATGCAGGTCCACCTTCGAGGAAAATGAAGTTGGTTCTATTTCGGGCGTGGATATCGACCGGGAAATCAGCTCGCGAAGCCGTTTTTTGTCTACCTTGTCAACGATCGTTCGAGGCAACGTATCCAGAATGATCAGATGTGCCGGCCACTTGTGGCGAGCAAGGCTTTTTTCGCAGAACGCATGCAATTGTTCCAGACTCAAGCTGTCCCTCTTTTTCTGCAATACTACGCAAGCGACGAGAGCCTCTCCCTCCAGAGGAAGCGGGATTCCCACCACTGCCACATCAGCCACTTGGGGGTGAGCTAAAATCGCCTGCTCCACTTCGGCGCTGTATACATTGGAGCCGCCAACGATCACCATATCCTTCAGCCGATCCAACACATAGAGATACCCTCCCTCATCCACATAGCCAAGATCGCCGGTACGGAGCCAGCCGTCGATCATCGCTTCACGGGTGGCCTCCGGCTGACGCCAATATCCGATCATCGTCTGCGCGCCTCGAACGACGATTTCGCCGGGTTCATTCACTTGCGCCTCCCGCCCATGCTCGTTCACGATGCGTACTTCGAAAGCCTGCTCGCCTTGAAGTCCCAAATCTGCAGGACGTCCTACCGATTGAAGCCGGATCGGATCATGCAGATGTTGAGCGGGAAACAGTCTGCTGATCGACATGCCGCATTCGGCCTGCGAGTAGTTGTTGACCATCAAGGCGCCAGGAAACTTCGCAACCGAATCCCGCAGCGTTTCCGGTGCGATTATAGATCCCCCGCAGCCGATCACCTTCAGGCTTCGCCTATCTCGATCGGTCGCGGAGAACTCACGATTGAGGTCACGGAGCAGTTGTCCCACCGTGCTTAGATGTGTAATCCGGTCGCGTTCCACCGCTTCCAGGATGCGGTGTACATTTGCCGGATATTCATCCAAAAAGATAAGACATCCTCCTGCAGCCATAGTGGCCCATATCTGAAACTGGCCCACCAAATGCGAAATGTTGAGTACCAGCACGCGGCGGCCAACGTCATATCCGAAACCGGCAGAAGGCGTGACCTGGTTCCAGGCAGCGATGCCGCGATGCGAATGCATGACCCCTTTCGGTCTGCCCGTCGTTCCCCCCGTATAGACCAATACGGCCACGTCGTCCTCACTTCGTCCGCAAGTGCTAACGGACGACGTTTCGATGCTGCTTTCGTTAAGGGAGTCCGCGAAAACAGCGACTGCTCCCTCCTCCGCGGTAATGAAGCGGGGCGGATTCGCCAGCAACGCTGCCGCCGATTTCGCAGCATCGGCATAGCGGCGATCGTGAATGACGATCTTTGGTTCGGCGTCCTTCAGAATGGCCGCAAGCTCTGGAGTCGTCAGTAAAGGGGATGGTACCAATGGGACGGCACCAATCCCTACAGCGGCATATAAGGCAATGACCAATTGAGGATCAGGGGTGCCCAACAAAGCGATGCGATCACCAGGCCGCACCCCCTCTGCATAGAGGACTTGGCCTACTTGTTCTGCATTTTGGTGAACTTCCCTATAATTCATAACTTTACCGTGCCTTAAAAGCGCTGGTTCCTCAGGGTATAGACTGGCTGCCAATGGCAGGCGTTCCGACAGAAGCATAGTACGGCCCTCCACGTATGGGATTGAATAACCGGATCAGGAAACTCGGTATTGCTCGAACATACCACACATAAGGAGTTTATAGGCATATATTGTTTTGATCGAATTGATTAGTAATTGAAATAAATGGTTTGGAATCCTATCTAGCACAGTGCTGAATAGCAGTCACGAGTGGAATTAGGTCCCTTCCCCTACGCTTTGTCCACTCCAAACCGTCATTTTACCCGCCATTTAATTGGACCAATTTTACATAAAGGTGAGCGATTTTCATACAAACATATACTTCCATCGGCAGATAAGCCTCTGTTGGCCCGTCCAGCCACAGCAACCCATTCACCGTGAGGTGGGTCGTCCAGAGAAATACATTTTTTGAAAAGTTCATCGTTTTCCCGTGCTGACATGTCTTGCATATGAACAAAATTTCAACGGGTTTCTGCCGCATACCGGAACAAAAAAGACAGAAGGGGGCGGTGAGGGTTGGAAAACACGGGAAATCAATACGTAGAAGATACGCCATTTTCGATCATGGATGAAGATGTTTTTTTCGAACGCTTAACCCGAGAACAGCACAAGTTGTATTCCGTCGCCTACAGCTACATGCGGAACGAAGCGGATGCGCTGGAGATCGTACAGGAAGTGGCCTGCCGGGCATGGATGAAACGAAAGAAGCTCAAAAACGAACAGTCGTTTACGCCATGGCTGATCCGAATCACGACGAATTGCTGTATGGACGAGCTTCGACGCCAAAAGCGGGTTTCCCCGACGGATACGATACATGAGGAGGCCACCCAGGAAATGAAGCATAACGACCAGATCGATTTGGAGCGGGCCTTCGTGAAATTAAAGCCTAAGCACCGTCACGTCGTGATGCTGAAGTACTACCAGGACATGACGACCGCACAGATCGCCAAAGTGCTCCAAAGGCCCGAAGGCACGATCAAAAGCTGGCTCCGGGAAGGGCTGAAGCAGCTTCGAAAATATCTGTAGAGACAGGAGGCGTGTCCATATGTCGGAAAAAGAACAGCGCATGCTGGCGCAAGATTCCAGGGACGTACATAGAAAGGCACAGATTGCGGAGATCAAACTATCGACGGCGATCCGCAAAGGAATAGCGGAAGGCAAGAGACGCGAAATGAAACGACGCAGGGTTGCATACGGAGCCGGGGTCATTGCAGCCGCTGCGGCAGCCTTGTTCTTCACGACTTCACCGCTGGGGGCTCCCTCGAGTGAAAAAACGTATGAAGTGGTCCAAACCACAACTACGCAGCAGCCGATCGATGTCGAGCTGTTCCGGCCGATGGCCAAACAGGATCAAGGCATTACAGCCGCGCTGGATCAAGGGCTTGTAAAGCCGATCAACCAAAGTGTGGAGAAAGACGGATTCCGCATCGATGTTGCGGGTGCGTTTACGGATGGACGTAAATCGTACATCATGTACAGCGCGCAAAACAATACCGATCATACAGCCTATCCCCTGATCGATTCGCTGGCCTTCGGCGGCGTCGAAGCCTCCTCCTTTAAAGCACAATCCATGCACGCCACGAGCAGCAGCGAGCTCCTTCCCGGCGAAACGGGTTACTACGTGTACACGGCCAACCTGGAACCTGCTGCTTCCTACAAGGAAGGTGCCACGATCGGCTTGAAAATTTGGGATGCCGTAAGCAACGAATACCGGAGCCGTTTGAAGTTCACGATCCCGCTTGAACCTGACCTGCTTGAGGAAAAGGATCGAATTTATCACCCAAGGAGCACACTGGTCGTGGATGGGCAAAAAATAAACGTGAGCCAGGTTCAATTCACTCCACTAAATACGTATGTCGATCTCGAATATGACGCAAGCAATGACCATCAAATTTTCAAGCTGCTGAACCCTGTCCTGGTCGGCGAAAAGGGGGAGGAACGGGAGAAGGTATATTACCCGGACACCATGTTTTCGGACGACTCCAAGGTCACGCTTGTATTCAGAAGCAACTCATTCGATCACATGGACGGCGTTTCATTGAAGGTATCCGGCATTGCCGCGCTGCCTAAAGAAGAGATGCACATCGCCATCGACCTGGGTCAAAAACGGATCGTTGCGGCGCCGGACCAATACGTTCAAATCATCGAACCCGAAGAACCGGCGGCAGATGGAGAGATTTTGCTGTATTTTAAACGTGAAAAAGCGATGGCTGCCCAAAGTTTCGGCATGTCGCTTGAGCATAACTTCACGGATGCGGAAGGTAACAAGCACGACATGCTATCACCGGAAACCATCAAGCAAGGCGGGCATTCCGTGTCCACTACAGCCGATAGTTCCATTGAAGACTACTATGCCGTAAATTTTGGAAAAGAGGCTTTGGATTATCCGCAACCACTAACGATTGCGATCGATCAATACTGGAATCCGATCATGGATTCGCAGTCTGTTGAACTGATTTCGAACTAAGAAAACATGCAACACAACAGAAAGGCATGATGGGGGGATTAATCTCTCATTCATGCCTTTTTCGGGTGCACCGATAAGCGGCTTCATTCCGATTTCTTTTCTAAAGGATCGTTTTTATATAACTTGCTCATATGTTCAAGATGAGTGGCGCCCCAATCATTTAATGCCTGCAACACGGAGCTTAAACCTCTGCCGTACTCGGAAATGGAATACTCCACCTTCGGAGGAATCTGATTGTACACCTCGCGATGCACGATATCGTTGTATTCCAGCTCTCTTAATTGCTGAGTGAGCATTTTTTTGTTGATATCCGGTATCGCCTTTTGCAGTTCGCTAAACCGCATGGTGCCTTTCGAAATAAGCTGCAGCAAAATGACCGGTTTCCACTTTCCCACCAAAATGTTCAATGCCGATTCGAATTTACAATATTCTTCCATGGAACGCTTCACCCCTTATGTTTCATAAGGTCACTTTTTGTTAACCAGGTTTAGATAAAGTGCCTACTTCCTGAGTCTTGTCGTTAGGATCTATTATACCTTGTGTAACGAATAAAGTGATCAGGAGGTCTATGTTCATGAATGTTGTATTATGGATAATTCAAGTGGCTGTGGCATTCGGCTTTGTTTACTCCGGGTGGTTGAAGGCGTTTCAGCATGAAAAAGCCAAAGCATCGTGGGGGTGGGTCAAAGACCTCCCCAAAGGTCTCGTCATCATGATCGGATTGGCCGAGTTATTAGGAGCGCTAGGCGTTATCCTGCCTCAGGCCACGAATATTTGGCCTGTTCTGACGCCAATCGCCGCGACTGCGCTGGCAATCATCGTTCTTTTGGGCGCTCTGCTGCACATTACACGCAAGGAATATCGGGAGATCGGCGTGAACGTCGTCTTTTTCGTCCTGGCTGCATGGGTTGCCATCGGTCGTTTTTTAGAATGATATGCCCTTCTGATGGCGAAAAGCATCGTATGAGCAGCGCTTTGATTGTTTTTTACTACGCTTTAATGGTAATCTGAACCATAGAGATGCAAACAAAGGAGCATATACCTTATCATGTGGACTACGCTGTAGAGATTACGAATTCAAAAGGATGCCTCGAATTATGGGTGAATACACTCGTTGATTTGGCATGCTTGGAATTCATCTTGCAGGGTATGCAGGAAAGGTGCATCATACACCCATTCTGCGGATACCTGACGGTATCTGCTTTTTATTTTTTGGGAAACCGCGTCTCTATGATTCTTGCCTGCTTATCCTCCAACCACGAAGGAGGAACTTGATTATGCAATCGAAATTAGTGCTCATCGAAGGGCTGCCTGGTTTCGGCAAAACGACGACGGCTGGGCTCGTCCATGAAATTTTAGCGGAAATGAACGTTGCATCCCGATTGTTTCTGGAAGGCAATTTGGATCATCCTGCCGATTATGATGGCGTTGCCTTTTTTATAGAGCATGAATTCATTGAATTACTGCGTTCATATGGACCATTTCAAGATCTATTGAGCGATCACGCTATTCGAGAGGGTCATCATTACTTTTTGGAATATCGAAAAATGCAAAATAAATTCGGTGAGAGCTTGCCCGATGAATGGATGAAATCCATTTTCAAACACGATATCTACGAGCTGCCATTTGAACAGAACAGAAAGCTGATCACGGATCGGTGGAAGAGGTTTGCCGAGAGCGCGTGGGCCGGCCCCGATCCCTTTGTGTTTGATTGCTGTTTCATCCAAAACCCTGTAACGATCGGGATGATTAAGCATCATGCAAAGAAAGAAGACGTAATGGGCTATGTTACGCAACTGGCGCACATCGTGGAACGTTTGAATCCATTATTGATTTACGTGGAACAGCAGGATTTGGGTTGTTCTTTCAAGAAGGCCATACAAGAACGGCCGCGGGAATGGTCCGAGGGGTTTATCGATTATTACACGAACCAAGGCTACGGCAAACGTCATAACCTCACAGGCCTGGAAGGCACGTTAGAGGTCCTTGAAGCACGGCGTGAACTGGAACAGGACATATTCGCCGGCTTACATATAGCCAAGAGAAAAGTCGACAACTCGTCCTATGACATGGAGGAATACAAACACGTTTTACGCGGGATTTTGGTGGAACATTTTCATGGATAAATGATGTTTCCGTACTTGATGTTGAGGCAAAACGTAGGGCCATCCTTTAGAGGATGGCTCTTTGTTTGAGAAGCGGATAATTTCATCGTCTCCTTGTTGTACGTATACTGCTTGAAGGAATATGGCAGGTAGGTTTGCATATGTAAAATGGTTATATATTTCCATGTAGTAACTGTCCTTTCTTCTGAATGCACTTCATTTTTCCGAAAAGCTTTTCCTCTCTCAGCCATCCACTGCTTTGCGCAAAGTTAAAATATTTTCCTCCAGAAACGTTCGATTTTTTTCGATCCCTCTGTTCTTACACCAAACCACTGCACTGAAAGCATCGTAAAAATCATAAAAGGGCAGCACCGTTTCCAGATCCAACATCGGTCGAATCGTTTGATAACCTTCGATGTACGACGCTTTTGTTCCCGGATTGACCTCCCAAATATACCGATTAACCTTCGTAAAATCGATTTCCGAGGATCCGCCGCGAGCGCTCTCGAAGTCGATCATGCCAGCAACGTCGCTACCGTTCACCAATATATTGGCGGGTCTGAAATCCATATGAACAATGCATGGTCCATCAGGATCGGGCAAAGCTGAGAAAACGCGATCAAAGTGCAGAACACTTCTTTCGTATAATTCGGGGTCAAGCATTTCTTGGCATGGCTCTTTCCACTTTTCAAAATTGTTTTGGATATGCAGCCGCCAATCATTTGGATCAAAAACTTTAAATCCATCGGTCACATGGCAGCCGTACCCTGGCATGCTGACTTCATGGAGCATGGCATGATGCATCCCGATCTGAAAGGAAAGTTTCTCGTCAATGTTTTCTGTACAGGGCATCCCTTGAATCGCCGAAAGCAGCAATGCTCCAGTCATATGTTCATCCCCGGACCAAAAGTCCAACACTTCTGGAACAGGCAGCACGTTCTTCAACGTCTCAAGCATCTGAAATTCACGAAACAGTTTATTTCGGTTAAACGGAATTTTGACATAAACATGTTCACCGCCAGCAAGCGTAAGTTTGTACACTTCTGAACTAAACGAATCCGGAACGCCGTCGATGCTTAACACGTTCAATTTCATCTTTTCAATGACGTTCATAATGGAACTCATGGGGCACCTCCTGTTTAAATATAGCCTCAAAACGGAAAAGCCCCTTCCGTCTCCAAAGGGGCTGAGTATCGGACTATCCCTCTTGCTCTTCGTCCTGACTAGGCGGAGCCATCAGGCTTTGGACGGCACCCATAAACGGCCGGATGGACTTGATCATGCCATACCCCATCTTTACGACCGGTACGAATCGTTGAATCATGCCAAACAGCCGCATGCCGTTGCCAAGTAAGCCTCCGGCCGAAGCCGCACCGCCAAGTCCTCCGAAACCGCCGAACAGCGAACCGATCATGGGCATAAAAGACGAAACCTGCGCGCGCTGTGCCTTGCGCGAATGGGTTGGCATCTTGCGCGTGCCGTTCACCCGTCCCCGGTTCTGCGAACGAGCGCCCTTGCTGCGTGAACCGGTCTTGCGCTTGGAAGAACGTGAACCCTCCCCTGTCGCCTTGTGCGGCAGCGTTCCCCCACCGGTAAGCACTACGCCTCCGTTATTAACGTCAGTGATATAACCGACGTATGTCTCGCCACTGTGAAGAGTGACGCAGACCGGCCGATTTTTGTACCGCTTAGCCTTTACGCGTATTGAGTTGGTTTTAGCCATGAAATCTCACCTCGCTCCACTGAAATCTAATTCAGTTTACGCGCTGGGTGGACTACTTGCCTGTGCGAATAGGACATCCGCATGCCGAAATGGCCGGGACAAGAGTAGTTCCGTCCTATCCAACATCATGTTCACAAGCCTCCAAGATATACCCTGCATAACGCAGCGTTTCCTGGTCCTCAACCCCGTCAAGCTTTTTTAAAATCACGGGAATAAACCCCGTCAAATCCTCGGTTTTACTGTACGCGTGCAGAATCCTTAAAGCTTCCAGAAAACCCCCATGCTCATCTGATTGCAATAGTCTCAAAAGATATTCTGAACCTGCACCAAAAGAAGTTTTGCAGATGAGCCGAATGGCTGTGGCGTGATTTTTGGAGCCTTGAGCCGCGATATTTTGCAAAAAACCAAGGGTTTCCTGAGAGACCTTCTTAAACTTGAACATTCCATCAAGCGCCTTAGCCTGGATTTCTTCGTTTGGAGCGGTTTCATAAATCCTGATCAACGCCTTCTCGTCACCCGGCATTCGGCTGCCAAACCACCCGATATCATAATCCAGAATAATTTCATCCAGCCAGCGCTCATACCAGTCCAGAAAGCTGTCCTCATAGACAAAGAAAAAGGGATGATCGGAATGGAAATCGGAAGTGTATACTACTTTCCCCCGGTGTTTTCCTTCAAGTACGAGATACATATCATATTCGCAGCCTTGTGTCCCTATGCACAGCATGCCGCCCAGCACCTTATTACGGGTATCGTCGTATTCCTCATCCGAGATGTCCTCATCCTTGGTCAGAGGTTCAATCAGATCGTTCCATTCCTCCTTAGCCATCCCGGGATACAGCACGGATTTTGCAAGGAGAGCCTGACTTTCGGTATAGGAAGTCGCCTTTTCGATCGAATAGATTCCATAATAGGGTCCGGCGCCTCCATTGCCGACTTCTGTCAAAAACGATGCGAAGGGCTCTGGCAGGTTGACCTGATTACGGGCTTGCCATTCAGCCAGCTCTTTTGCTGTAAGCCTATCCTTCACTCTGTACCGATGTGAGGATGCCCCAAACACGGAGAACGATGTGTCTTTGCACATGGCTTGATTCAGTTTGTCTTTTATGCGCTCCAGCTGCGTTTCTGTATTCCCCAATCCCATCGATCGGCCCCCCGTTAACTAGCCTGTTTTCGTATTCATTTTCCTTTTCCTCTTATTCATCCATTTTAGCATTTGGTTTGGAAACTTGTTTTTCCTTCCAATGTGGCCTGCAGGAATTTTTTCGACTTTTTCAACCGCTTCTGAATCTCTTCAATTTCTTTGATTTTCTGTTCAACCAGCTCTTTCTTTACCTCATACGATAGATTGAGTTGTTGATCGACTAGTGAACGTAACTCTTCTACAGAAAATCCTACGGATAAAAGGGCCTTCACATCCTCCAGAAACTCAACAATATTCTCCGAATAGATCCGATAATTATTTTCATCTCTCTTCAAAAATGTGTCCGGAATCAGGTTTTTACGTTCATAGAATCTCAATGTCGATATAGGCAGACCCGTTAATTTGGAAACATCATTGATTCTCATCCTATGGCCTCTCTTTATTGGTTTGCTATAAACCTAGGTTCATAGTCCATAATGCGAATATGATAACGAACGACATACTCAATGTCAAAAAAATTGGCCGTTATCCAAAGGAGAGATTTGATGTTTAACCACATTGTTAATAACGATTTCGCAAGTATAGTCAAGGGACGACGTTCTGTGCGTCATTATGATGAACATATTAAAATATCGAAAGAGGAGCTCAGCGAAATCATCTCGGAAGCTAGTTTGGCTCCATCGTCTGCAAATATGCAGCCATGGCGGATCGTTGTGGTTGAAACGCCGGAAGGAAAAGAGAAGCTACGACCTCTGATGCGTTTCAATACCTTACAAAACGATACTTCATCTGCCATGGTAATCATTTTCGGTGACACCCAGAGCTATTTACATGTTGAGGAAATTTACAATACAGCCGTGGAACAAGGAAAAATGCCAGCTGAAGTAAGAGACAGCCAACTTGAGACCATTCTATCGATGTATCCAACTCTCCCCCAACATATCAAAGTTGAAGTTGCAAAGATCGATAGCAGCCTCTTTGCTATGCAGCTCATGTTAGCAGCGCGCGCACATGGGTATGATACGAATCCAATGGCAGGCTTTGAAATGGATCAAGTCGCACAAGCCTTTGATTTGGATGGAGAACGCTATGTTCCCGTCATGGTTATTTCTATAGGTAAAGCCAAGGAGGAAGGGTATGAGTCCGTTCGATTAAGTTCCGACAAGATTACATTCTGGAGATAACGGGCTATTCTAAATCTATTCACTACTTTTTCTTCAAAACAACTCTTCTAAACAGGCTAATGGTGCCCAATCATCCTCTCTGAATCTCACATACATTGGAGCATCATATAAGAGGGGTTGATATTGTGGTACGTATCCTTGATAAAGCGGCAGTTCAGCCGCTTAGTCGCTTTAACCCGGCCAAATCGTTTACGATTCGACGTTCCCCGCAAAAATCCGGCATAGCAACGATCCCAATACGGATTCCGGCGAATTCCCAGCCGAACCGGGTAGATTTGGTAGCCTCCATTGGGGTGAGAGGTGTCAAAGGCATTGCTCAAGTTCGCTTTAGAGTCTTCCGCGGCAATAAAGAAATTTTCAACACACAGCAAGGGATCGAATCTACGGGTTCAGAGCAAAATTATATCGTTACTTTCCAGGCTGAGGATCGAAATGTCCCAGCAGGTACGCATGCGTACACAGTCACGGCCGAAAACCGTACTCCAAATACAAGAGTAGATGTCGTAGGACCCATATCATTTAGCGGATTAGCGGTTAAAACCAGAAACTAACACCGCCTCTGATCCTCGACCTAGCTCTCAATATCTTTCTGCTGCTTAAGATGGTTCGAGCAGGAAAAGCAAAAACAGTGCGCCTCAATAGAAGGTGCACTGTTTTCCTGCTTCTTGTGGTATGGTTCAGCTTAATCCAATTACCTCATACTAAACTCTTGGGAAAGTTCAAGCTCCCCTGAATGCTGGCTCCGATAATCGAATAACAGGCGCTGCATTTTTTCTACGGTGCCGTCTCGATGGGGAACATGAATGGAAACAGTCAAATTGGAATCGTTTAAATATTGAAACGAAACCATGTCAAAATTCAATGTCCCGAGATTCGGACATTGGAGTGCCTTTGGGGCATCGATGGCATCCAGGACCTCATAGGATTCCCAGAATTCCCGAAACTCGCTGCTGGCTTCGCACAGCGCCTCGAACTGCTCTGACCACCAAGGGTCATCTACGTGCCTGGCGTACCCGGCATGGAACTTGGCGGCGATCCTCCGGGCATGCAGCTCCCATTGGTCCCCCTTGATGTAGCGAAAACGGGGAGAAGTAAACGTCATCCAGACAAAATTCCGTTCCCGTTCAGACATCGCCGCAAGGTTCCCGTTCAGCGCGCAATAGGCTCCATTCCATGCAATAATGTTCATGCGCTCATCCATGACATTCGCCGGAGATACATTTTGGCTATCCAAAAAACGTTGAAGTTCCGGTGTTGCCTTAGAGATTTTCCATGTTTCGTTCAAAGGCAGCTGCTTGCGGGCAAGGTAAAACAGATGCCTGCGTTCCGATTCATTCAACCGCAGCACTTCGGCTATTCGATCAAGAACTTCAGCCGACACATTGATATGACGCCCTTGTTCCAAATAGGTATACCAATCCAAGCCCACATCTGCCAACATCGCCACTTCGCTGCGGCGAAGTCCGGGTGTCCGTCTGCGTCTGGTCTCCGGTAATCCAATCTGCTCCGGAGTAATCCGTTCCCGACGCATGCGCAAAAAGTGAGACAACTCCTCATAACGGTCCAAGCTGTACGTCATGATCCCTCTCCCCTCCTTCGAATTCATGAACGTAGGATTCCCCATCCTACGATAACCAGATCTCTTCCTGGCCTCTTCAGTTCCATTTATACTCAGTTTATGTCTTCCATAGAGAGAATAGCAAGAATGGAAAAGACAGCGTACATCGGCTATCTAGGCGAAAACTGCAAAGTCGAATATAACCAGAATTTGAGGAGGGAAAAGGATGTTTGAGCATATCGTGCTTTTGAAGTTTAAGCCGCATGTCTCCAACAGCGAGAAAGAAGAAGCGGTAAACCGCGCTCACGATTTCAAAGGAAACATTCCGGGGATCATAGATCTTAGCGCGGGGATTAATGTTACGGAGGAAACAGAGCACGTTCAGGGCTATACGCTGGGAATCAGAGTTACCTTTGAGAATCAGCAGGCCTGCCGGGATTATATTCAGCACCCCCTGCATCAACGTTTATTGCAGTCCATCGGACCGCTAGTTGAGGGCATCGTCGTTATGGATTACCCGGTTGCTTAGACCGAAGAAATGGAAAACAAGCGGCTGTCGCCTCTGAAGGGCAGCCGCTTGTTTTGATGGCTATTTGGATTTGGAAAAACCTCTCTTTGTAACTCGCTCTCTAGCGATACGGTTCACCGTAACGGGTCTCTCGACGAAATGGCCAGAGGAGCTGCGCCCGACAGCTCTTTTTTTAAATCGATCTGGTGTGCATATTGTCATTTTCTGACCTGTTTGCCCACTGGAATACTCTGAGCAAAACGAAACACATTATGGGGATCGTACTTTCGTTTCACCTGCTTCAATCTGCCAAAGTTCACGCCATAATATGCCTTGGGCCAATTCTTAATCTGCAGGTCGGGAAAATTCACATAGTCCCCTTTAACAAAGGGGCGCAACGCTCTACGGAACCTTTTTACCCACTGAATATTCCGCTTCTGCTCCTTGTCGTTTCTCCAGCGGGCTGACAGTTCGTAGATTGTCTCCGCCTTCCGATGAGGATAAGCTGTTGCAGTAGGCGATACTCGACTCACCGCGCTTCTTGCACCACCCAAGCTTTGACTCCACACGCTAGAATGCCTGTTAGGTGCTTTGGATAAAAAGTCCCGTATAATTCGTATTCCTTCAGGCGGCAAAGGTCGGAACCCGTAGGCCCCGGTTATTTTAAATTTCGGTTCCAAGTTCAGGTCAGATTCGGCAAAGAATTTGGTTGCTTCAATAAAAGGTACAGTCTTCACCATCACCTTCACCGGCGTGCCTGCTCGCAAGAGCGGCCTAATCCATCGACGCAGCTCCTCTGTACCGCCAAGCAATTGCCCGGTAGATACAATGGTTCCTACCTGCTTGGCAGCTACCTCAATGGTTGAGGTTAAGCGGTTTGTAACCGATGGCGCCCAGCGCTGCCAGGCCGGTAACACTTTCTCAAGATCACTCCATTTCCACGTAATGCTGTATATAGAAACCGATGAAATCGGTCTAACCCGAAATGTATATTCTGTGGCAACGCCAAAGTTCCCTCCCCCTCCGCCTCGTGATGCCCACAACAGATCGGAATGTTTCTTTCGGTTTGCCACAATCGTCTTTGCCCCATACCGCCCCGAAGCTACGACCATCTTCACTTGTTTCAAGTTATCGCACGTAAGTCCATATTTGCGGGAAAGCAGTCCAACGCCACCACCCAGGGTAAGCCCAGCTACGCCTACGTCGGGCGCGGTCCCCGCCGGAATTGTCACACGTTTATTCCACAGCTTTTTGTACACCCGGGCAAGTGGATTTCCCGTTTGCACAATGGCCACTCTACTTTTTCGATTAACCTTAACTTTATTCATCTCGCTCACATCGATAATAATACCGCCATTTACAGCTGAAAATCCTTCATAGCTATGGCGTCCGCTGCGCACTCGCAACCGTATGCCCCGCTCACGAGCCCATTTGACGGCGTTGACCACATCCTGAGTTCGCTGGCAAAAAACAATGACCCTTGGAAATTTGGAGAAGCGCCTATTGTACTCCATTCTGGCCGTATTGTATGACGGATTTCCCGGAAATACGATCCTTCCGGTTAATCGTGTACTTTTCTTTTTCAACTTTCGTGTCATCTACTTTACACCGTCCCTGCTCATGACATAAGCCTTCCTCATCAGCTTATTCCTATGTAGGGACACCTGTCCTAGTTACGGCAAACGCCCAGCTCCTTTCGCTTTAACATCAATCCACCCCTGTATGAACAGGAAGCAGGTTAATGTACGCATGGCTTTTCATTGATCCATCAGCGATTGAACACTTACCGCTAATCCATAGCAATAGGATAGCAACATTTCAACAACACTCCTATGTTAAAACTGTAGAGGAAAGAAGATAAGGAGCTGAGGACAGATGAGCAAATTGACAGGAAAAATAGCGTTAGTAACGGGGGCCAGCCGGGGGATCGGGCGCAGCATCGCTTTGCGTCTTGCGCAGGAGGGCGCTTTTATCGCCGTACATTACGGTCAACGCCGCAATGAAGCGGAAGCGGTCGTACAACAAATCGTCCAAAACGGAGGAAACGCCTGTGCGATTGGCGCCAATTTGAGCACGTCTGACGGCATTCGTGAGTTGATCGCAGCGCTGGACGAAGCAATTCGAGAGCATGGAGACGGCGGCGGATTCGATATTTTGGTCAACAATGCGGGAATCGGGCAAATTCTTACTTTTGAAGAAGCGACAGAAGCTACTTTTGATGAAGTGATGACGATTAATGTCAAAGCGCCGTTTTTTGTAACGCAACAGGCTTTGCCGCGGTTGAAGGACGGCGGGCGCATCATTAACATTTCTTCCCTCGTGACGCGGGCAGCTTCCCCGGGTGTCTTCACTTACAGCATGACAAAGGGAGCGATCAATACCTTTACGCTATTGCTGGCCAAACAATTGGGGAGCCGAAATATTACGGTCAACTCCATCTTACCCGGCATCATCAACACCGAGATGAATGAAGGAACGTTGAGCGATCCAGACGGACAGAAGTATGCGGCAGATCTATCCGTTTTCAACCGGTGGGGAGAACCCGGAGACGTTGCGGATATCGCCGCTTTCCTCACTTCTCCGGACAGTCGCTGGGTAACCGGTCAGTTGATCGATGCAAGCGGCGGTTCGCATCTGTAAAACACGGAAAACAACACGCGTGTATGTCACACTACGTGTTGTTTTCTTCGTTAGAATTGGACTACTCCAGTTGATCATATTGTTAGGCGCTTTCCACAATTAAACTCTTCGCTGTAACTTATGATACGGTTCCCCGTAACGGGTCGATCGGCCAAATTTTAGGGGGACCTGTTAAGCAGCAGAAATTCTGCCTTTACCTTCTCTACAGCCTCTTCGCGGCCACCTACCTGCAGTTTCAGGTAGATGGATGAGATATAATTCCGAATGGTTCCCTCCGATAGATGCAGTCTCTGCGCGATCTCCTTGTTACGAAGCCCTTCTGTCAGGCACCGGAGAACATCGATTTCCCGTTCAGTCAGCTCGTACGGATTCGGCGCTTTATCCCCCTTCTGGTTTTGGAATAATTGATGGGCTACATCTTGCGAGATAAACGTCCCCCCGCCGTATATGAGCCGTATGGTTGCTGCCAGCTCCTTAGGGTGTATGGATTTCAGCATATAGCCTTCCGCCCCGATTCGAAGCGCCTCCGACGCCAAAGAAATATCTTCAATCGTTGTGATCATAATGATCCGAATGTCCGGCCATGTCTCTTTAATGGACCTTGTTGCCGCGATGCCATCCATTTCCGGCATGTTGATGTCCATCAAAACAATGTCGGGACGATCTTTCCCGCATTGTGCAACGGCCTGCTTGCCGTCGCCAACAACCACGACTTCAAAATCCTTCTCTTCCCCTAACAGGAGCCTCAGGCTCTCACGGATCAACGGTTGGTCATCAGCCAACAGAATTTTGATCTTCTGTCCGCCTTCACGAGATGGATTGGGAATCGTGCAGGTGACCATCGTGCCCGCCTCCGCTTGCGAATGGATATAGAGTTGGCCTTGCAATGGGGCCAGTCGCTCCTTCATGCCTGTCAGACCAAATCCATATTGAAGGTTATCGTCGCCTTTGCCGTTATCCTGGACCTGCAGCATCACCTGCAGATGATCGTACTGAAGCAGGACTTGAATCGTGCTGGCTTGCCCATGACGGCTGGCATTGGTCAACGCTTCCTGGAGGCAGCGATACAAAACAAGCTTGGCTTGCTTCATGACAGGGTAAGGCTCGCCCATCGTACGAAATACAACTCGAATCCCGGTGTTCTCCTTGAATTCGTCCAGCATCTGAAGCAGCGATCGATCCAAAGGCAGCGCCTCCTCAACCGGATCCATCTGATGCACCTGATGGCGAATATCGTCCAGCCCCGTTCTCGCCAGCTTGAGCATGCCCTGCAGCTTGGCTTCTCCCTCATCCGAATGAATATGGGACTTCAATGTCTCCATCCCCAAAATCAAGGAAGTAAAGGTGTGTCCAATGATATCATGCAGCTCGCGAGCCATGCGGTAACGTTCCTCCAGCAGCGTCATTCTCTCGATCTGCGAGGAATATTGCTCCAAAATCGTATATTGTTCTTTGATTAACGCCAGCCTTTGCCTGATGGCATTGATCGCCAAAGCCCCCTTTTGCAGCGCATAACTGACACCGTAGAGGATCATCGCGTCGAATAAGCTTTGCCATATGACAGAGTGAGACAACGACGAAATGACGGAATTCCCCGCGCTCAGAACAAACAGCGCTACGGCTGCAGGCAGTGAGTACCAGTGAGCTCGCCTCCGGCTATAGAATGCAATCGTAAAGAGAGCAGGCGGGAACAACCTTATCAAACCAAGATCGTAAGCAAGAAATATGGATACTCCTCCAGCCAGCAAGCACTCCGCAATCAGATATTGGTGGTACTGGCCTTTCACAAAGAAAAAGGGGATAAGATTGCATAACAAAAGTGGAACAAACACCATCCAAAAAGGAAAGGCAGGCTGATCTTGATACATCAAAATGATCACGGCGACGACCCATAAGATGCGAATGGCAAGCATGGTCCAATCCTGCCATGACCACTGTTTTGGGATAAGAAAACGCATATGTACAACTCCGTTCACTCTTTTTGAATTGAGCGACAAACCGGCGGGAACAGGCCCGATTTTACTTGTCATTCGAGAGTATGACTCCTTGTCACTCGGCTTTATGACAGCTGTTCTGTTACGTTGAGGGCGGTTGAGATGAATCCCCTAGAATACGGAAAATTATATCTCATTCCAATTGCCAATAAAAGGAGCTGGTTGCATTGTCGCTGCTGCAAATTCGCGAACTCACAAAAAGGATAGGAAGCAAAGTCATTGTTGATCGGGTAACGCTGGGTATGGAAGAGGGGGAAATCGTGGGACTCCTCGGCCCGAACGGAGCAGGAAAAACGACGACGATTCGGATGATCGTGGGCCTCATGTCCAAATCGGGAGGTGAGGTTCTGATCAACGGTATGGATGCTCATACACATTTTGAACAAGCCATGAAACACGTTGGCGTCATCGTGGAAAATCCGGATTTATACAAATATCTATCAGGTTATGACAATTTGATTCACTTCTCCCGCATGACGCCGGGCGTGACAGAGGCAAGAATCCGGGAAGTCATCGCTCTTGTCGGGTTGGAGGTCAGCATTAATGATAAAGTGTCCACCTACTCTCTAGGCATGCGGCAGCGGTTAGGCCTTGCCATCGTTCTCGTCCATAAGCCTTCCCTGCTTGTCCTTGATGAACCAACTAACGGACTCGACCCGGCAGGGATCCGGGAGCTGAGAGGCCACTTGAAGCATCTCGCGCATAAAGAAGGCGTGGGCATTATGATCTCCAGCCACCTCATGTCCGAGATGGAAATGATGTGCGACCGGGTCGCGATTTTGCAAAAAGGGAAGCTGGCAGGCGTTTATCAAATATCGGATATGGCGGACGACGAACGAACCCAAGTCCGATTCGAGGTCGACCAGCCGGATTTAGCAGTACAGATCCTGCAAGCGATCATGGCAGGCGATGAAATAACGGCCGATCAACACCACATTCAAATCCGCATCGCCAAAGGGCATATCCCTGAGATTAGCCGAAAGCTGATGGAGGCCGGAATTAATGTGTATGGGGTGAGCACGATCAAGAAGACGCTGGAAGACAAGTTCATGGAGGTAACAGGAGGAGAACAACATTGATTCCACTTATTCGCAATGAAAACATGAAGATTTATAAACGAAAGCGTACGTGGGTGATGATTGCCATCGTTTTGTTATACGTGCTGCTTCAAATCGTAAATTTGAAGACAGCCGGAAACAGCGTGACAGGTGACAATTGGCGAGCACAGCTGGAACAAGAAAATGTGCAATACAGCCAGGAAGCTGCCAAGCCGGATGCGCTGAAGATTGAAATCAAACAGGCCGAGAAACATATCCTGCTGAATCAATACTATTTAGATCGCAACATCCCGCCTAGTACTAATGCCTGGAGCTTTGCAGTAGGCCAAGTGCAGAATATCATTTTTGCGGCTTCTTTAATTTCGGTCATTATTGCCGGCGAAATCGTTGCCGCCGAATTCGTATCCGGCACGATCAAGCTGCTGTTGACCCGTTCCGCCAGCCGCACCAAGATCTATCTGTCCAAGTACATCGCCGCCATTCTGTTCGCCCTGTTGTTATCTGCGGCCGGCATACTCTTGGCCACCATCTTAGGAGGTTTCATATTCGGTTTCGATGGATTAGCGGACAGCTATTTCTATGTCAAAGACCAAGCCGTAAGGGAAGTACCCACGCTGCAGATTTTGTTGGCTGGATATGTTCTTCATATTCCATTCTTGCTGATCGCAACTACGCTCTCTTTCATGATTTCCGCTGCTTTCCGCAGCACGACCTTCTCCATCGTGATTTCCCTGCTTGTTGCATTGGCTGGATTCGTAATCGCGATCGCGATGGACGGCTGGGCATGGACGAAATACTTCGTCTTCTCCCACACTGACCTAACACCGCTCCTGTACGGAAATCCTTCTGTTGATGGGGTAACGTTAGGATTCTCCCTTGTATTTATCGTGCTTCATCTCGCACTCATGCATTTGATATCATACCCCTTGTTTGTAAAGCGGGATGTAACCTAAGAGCAAACCTGTTTAAAAACCTCATTAAGAAAAGGGTGATATATATGAAAAGAACGAGATCAATCCAAGGCTTGATGATTTTAGCGGCATTATTGCTGCTGATAACAGCCTGCCAAGCAAAAGAAGAAGCGGAGAAAAAGACCCTGGAATTACCCGCAAACAATTTATCCAAGCTCGTCATTGACCATCGAAATGGGGAAATTCAGATTACAGGCAGCGCCGATTCGGATAAGATCGAAGTGATTGCTCTTGCTAAAGCAAAAGGAATAAGTATGGACAAATTGAAGTTTACACTGGAAGCGCAGCAAGAAAATGCTTATCTGGATGCTCGGTTTGGAGAGCAATTCCTTGCCATGGGGTCTGGAGCGGTCGATTTGGTCATCAACATTCCGGAACAACTCCAAGTGGACATTACTTCACATCGCGACGGAAATATTCACCTCTCGGATTTATCATCCAGCGCCAAGCTCGACAATATCAATGGCGATATTCACGTGTCGAACCTATCCGGGTCCCTTGAAATCGACAATCGCGACGGTAACCTGACCGTTCAAGATATCGGTTCAGATGTAATCATTCATAATATCAATGGACATATTCAGATCGATCGCGTAGATGGTTCAGCCGAGATACATGTCGGAGACGGCAGCCTGGATATGGATCACGTGATGAAAAATGCAACCATAAAGCAATCCGGTAACGGAAAAATCAACATCGGCGAGGTGAAAGGCGAGATCTTCCAAAATAAAGAATAGCAAATGAACCAATCTACTCCATATGTGGTTTATTTCCCGCCTGTAGAGGAAGGCGTCCTCATCACATAAAAAACAAATAAAAGGAGCTGCGTATGGCAGCTCCTTTTATTTGGATTCGAGATCAGTCATTCAGGGGTTTTCCTGATGAAAGCAAAAGCCCTCCGCCGTTTCGGGGGAAGGGCCTGTTCATATGTCCATCATGATCAAGGCGACGGGGCATTGCAAGACGAAGACTTTGTTTTTTCGGCCAGCCTGGAAATTGACTCGATGTCTTGCTCCGTTAATTGATCAAAAAAATGTCTGCGTATTGCCTTCGAGACGACAGGACGTGCATCATCAAGCGCTGATTTCCCTGCCGGAGTGATGGTGACTTGAACGCCACGATCCGTGTTCAGCGGTTTCCTCTTCACGAGTCCACGTTTCTCCATCCGCGTCAGATGATGTGACAATCGGCTCTTATCCCAGCCCATCGAGTCGGCTAAATCCTGCTGGCGAAGGCTGCCTTCCCCTAACAGGTCTAACCGGTCTAAGACTCCAAAGTCCCCTTCGGATAGCCCTGTATTCTCAGACATGTCTTTGATTACGCGGCCGAAGATGGTCTGGAAGGAACCCTTCCACATATGCCATATTCTCATTTCTTCTTCGTTCATCTCGTTCTTATCCATGAAAACATCATATCATGGTTGACGCATCAACCACAACATGTTACAGTGGATACCAGGTTGACATATCAACAATAACAAATTCTGATCATCAAGTTGATACATCAACCTTAAGAAATTTACTAAATACACACTTCGATACACAAAAAAGGAGACGATTACGATGCAAAATAAACCGGTCGCCCTGGTTACCGGGGCCAACAAAGGAATCGGTCTTCAAATTGCAAAGGATCTCGCGGGGCACGGCTTTACCGTGCTCGTCGGATCTCGCAATCTCGATAATGGAGAAACGGCGGCGAAGAGCATCGGAGCGGATGCCCGCGCCCTCCAACTCGACGTCACGAGTCAGGCCTCCATCGCAGCCACTGCAGAGCGCATCGGCAGCGAGCTCGGCCGTCTTGACGTGCTCGTCAACAATGCCGGCATCTCTCACGCGGGCAAGCCAGGCCGGACGCTTGAGGAGATCGGGAATTCAGGTCGGCCTAGCGCTGCGTCTCTGGACGAGGTGCGGGCAGTGTTCGAGACGAACGTGTTCGGGGTGATCGCCGTCACGCAAGCGATGCTGCCGCTCTTGCTTAAAGCACCGGCTGGGCGCATCGTCAACGTATCAAGCGGCGCAGGCTCGCTGACGTTGAACGCGGACCCGACCCATCCGCACCGCCCGATGTTCGGTGCCGTTTACAGCCCGTCCAAAACCGCTCTGAATGCGATCACGCTCGCTTTTGCCATCGAACTCGAGTCCACAGGCATCAAGGTCAACGCCGTATGCCCGGGCTTCACTTCCACGGACCTCAACAACTTCGAGGGTACGGGCAATGTCGAGCAGGCCGCCCGTCAACCCGTGCGCCTCGCACTCCTCGACGAGAACGGCCCGACGGGCACGTTTTCGAACGAGAGCGGCCTGCTCCCATGGTGATACAGCCTGGACGTTATGACTTAAAACCAATTTCTCTCCAAGAAAGGAATCTTATTTATGAATATCAACGTTAATACGCCTACTCCGGTCATTTCAATAAAACCGGTAGTTCTATCCGCCCCGGACCGGGGTGAGGATCTGCAAGTGCGGGTATCTGCACCCGCGACGGGACACAACCTGCCTATTGTGGTTTTCTCCCACGGCTTTGGCTCGTCGATGGACGGTTACGCCCCGTTGGCTGACTTCTGGGCCGCTCACGGCTTCGTGGTCATTCAACCCACCCACCTCGACTCCAGAACGCTGAATCTTCCTCCTGAAGATGCCCGAACACCACTGATCTGGCGCGTTCGAATCGATGATCTGAAACGCGTCCTCGACCAGCTTGACCAGATTGCGGCTTCTATTCCCGGCCTCAGCGGGCGCCTGGATCGAAGCCGCATCGCCGCAGCCGGCCACTCTTGGGGAGGCCAGACGGTAAGCACGCTGCTCGGCGCGCGGGTCCTCGATGCCGACGGCGAGCCGGGCGAAGACATGTCCGATCCGCGGATCAAGGCAGGCGTGCTGCTTGCCACGACGGGCAAAGGCGGAGCTGATTTGACCCCATTCGCAGCCGAGCATTTTCCTTTCATGAACCCGAGCTTCGAGGACATGAATACGCCGACCCTCGTGGTGGCAGGAGATAAGGACCAGTCCATGCTTTCCACTCGGGGACCGGACTGGTTCGCCGACCCGTACTTTCTGAGCCCAGGCAAGAAGAGCCTGCTTACCCTTTTCGGGGGAGAACACTCGCTTGGCGGAATCCCCGGGTACAGCGTCACGGAGACAACGGACGAGAGTCCCGAACGGGTCGCCCTGCTCCAACGAATCACATGGGCTTACCTGCGCAGTGCGCTGGGCATCGACGATTCCAGCTGGCAAGCAGCCCTGGCAGATCTTGAAGAGGACGACAATGCTCTGGGTCGCATCGAATCCAAGTAAGGGCCTGGCGGCGATACCGACTTTATGCAATGACCATGGAACATAGCAGATGCACCATTTCGAAGGTGCATCTGGCGAACTTTATATACCGTTTCCACGGGTACAAATCCAAAACAATACTCTTGAGCGGACACTCTTAAAGTGTTCGCTCTTTTATGCTTTTTCCTAATTGCTTTATCGCGCAGTCAAGCTTGAAGATGATTATCTACTAATAGCCGTTCCTCTTTTCTACCGTTCACATAGATTATAGGAAGATAGTAAACGATCATCACTGGTAAGGGGAGCGATAGGATGGGAACCCGTACAGGAAACACCATAAAACAGCAGGGAGTCTCTATTATTGCCTGCACGAAACGCCAAAGCTATATACGAAACTTGTTTAATAATTACTGCCGGCAGAACCATGCAAAGAAAGAGCTTATTATTATCGTCAACAATGATAAGATCCCACTTGAACCTTATCAGACGTTAGCCAAAAAGCATCAAAACGTACAAGTCTATCGGGTTCCGGAACGCTCCTCGCTCGGTGCTTGTCTGAACTTTGCCGTCAAGAAATCAAAGTACGGCTATGTGGCCAAATTCGACGATGACGATTATTACGCTCCCTACTATTTGACGGAAAGCCTTGAGGCCTTTCAAAGAACCAACGCCGATGTGATCGGAAAGCGGGCGCATTATATGTATTTGCGTGGATCAAATACCCTGGTCCTTCGTTTCCCGCAGGATGAAAATCGCCCCGTAACCAAGCTCCCTGGCGCAACGCTTGTCATTAAACGGAACGTTCTTAACAACGTTCGCTTCCCGGATCGAAATGTCGGCGAAGACGATCTTTTTTGCTTAAGAAGCAAGCGGAAGGGGTACAACGTTTATTCTGCTGGAAAGCATAATTTTGTCGCCATTCGCAGGAAAAACTCATCCAACCATACATGGATCATCAGCGATAAAAAGATCCTCGCTCACAGCAGAAAAATTCCGCCTGTAAAAAATTACGAAAAGTTTGTGCAGAAAAAGCCAAAGGGTGCATTATAATGCCAAACCCGGATATTTCCCGTGAGAAGAATGCGGTCTCCATCATTACGTGTACCAAAAGGCAGCAGTGCATGGATACCCTTTTTCATAACTACAGCAGACAAAATTATAAGAATAAAGAGCTGATCGTCATATTAAATCAACGTAATCTGAAGGTCAGCGAGTATATAAAGGCGGCAAATCAACATCCAAATGTGAGGATCTACAGCTTGCCGGAGCATGTATCGCTTGGCCATTGCCTTAATTACGGGGCCTCTTTAGCTAAATACGGGCTTATTGCCAAATTTGACGATGACGACTATTATGCTCCCGGCTATTTAACGGACAGTGTGCGAACCCTGTTAAAGACCAACGCCGATATTGTGGGAAAGCGGGCCCACTATATGTATTTGAGCGGCAAAAAACTCCTCCTGCTTCGCTACTATAACAGGGCCAATCAATATGTTTCCCTCGTTCAGGGAGCAACCCTTCTCGTCAAACGGCATGTGCTAAGCCAGGTTGGGTTTCCCGATCAAAATCGAGGGGAGTGCGTAAAGTTTTGTGCCGACTGCCTTGCAAAGGGGTACAAGATTTATTCGGGCAGCCCATCCAACTTCCTCGCGATTCGCAGCAGGAACGCCCAAGACCATACATGGATCGTAAGCGAAAAAGAGCTTTTATCCCGCAACGTTAAAATATTGAAAGCGAGAAACCCCAAAAAATTTGTATGTCAAAATTAAATTGATCGCCGTATTGGTGAAAAATACAAAAGGAGCTTGTCGCACCCGACAGCTCCTGAAAAAACGCTCCATGATCGATGTGAATATCTAGCTGTATAGTAACCGTATAGCCTCGGCTTTTTCCTGAATGTACGTTATCGCTTCGAGCGGCCCCTTTATTTTGACCTCACTGCCGAGATTCCAGATCAAGTCTACATAGAAATGCAAATCCTCCGTGGCGATCTGTACTGCTGCCGTTCCGCTTCCGTCTTCGTTGCGCTGTATGCCTGAAGCAAAACGAGGATTGGATTCAAGCAGCCATATCCCCTTCCGTGTCAGCTCCATATGAAGCGTCGTCTGATCCAGATGCCCTTTTTCCGGCTTATTCATTAAAGTCATCTTGCGGATGTCCTCCCGCGAAGGGACCGATTCGTTGAGTGATACAGAAAGGATCCGATCCGCCCTGAACTGGCGAATATCTTCCCGATGGAAACAATAAGCCGGGCAGTACCAATAACCCGAGCTTGTATAGAGACCAATGGGCTGAACATCCCTTAGGCCAACCCCGCTGCCGGAATTGTACTCCAGAGTGACCACGCTGCCAGTCATGATGGCCTGCAGCAGTGTTTGAAGAATCCCCGGGGCCATTGAACGGTACGGACTCCACAACATGATTCTCCCCTTCAGGCGGTCGATCTGTTCCTTAATATCGGCAGGCAGATAATGATAGAACTTGTGCAATGCAGACTCGGCCCCATCTCCAAAAGGCAGGGAACTGAAGAAATCCAATGACTGGCACGCAAAAAACATGGCGATGGCTTCGCTTTCAGAAAGGCTGATAGGCGGGAGCATTCTTTCTTGAAGCAGTTTATACCCTCCGCCTCTTCCTTGGATGGAATAGATCGGTATACCAAGTTCACTCAGTTCCTGCAAGTCCCGAGTAATGGTTCGGGTGGATCGCCCAAATTCATCGGCAAGTTCCTTCACGGTAAATGACTTTTTGGCATTGATCGCCATAATTAATTGAATGAGACGCTGGGGCTTGTGCATGGTCATCTCCTCCTCAAGGTTTTTCCATTATACCCTCCAAATAAGACATGAACTGTCTTATTTGTGTGATACGCTCTTCACGTAAAGCATTCTTAACCATTAACCTGCGAGGAGAGTTAACTCATATGCATAAGCACACAAATGAAGAAATCGGTTTTGTATTCGTCCATGGTGCGGGATTAGGGAGCCAAATATGGAGTAGCGTCGTGAAAGGACTGGATCATCCTGCTTTGCTTCTTGAGTTTCCTCTTAGAGAAAGCTCCGCGGATTCCAGGAGCAGTCTGACGCTAGAAGATTATGTGGTCCATATGAAAAAACAAGTGAATGAATGGAGCATTCCAAGGTTTGTTATCGTAGCCCATTCGCTTGGGGGAGTTCTTGCCCTGAGACTCGCATCGGAGTTCGCTGATCGAGTGGCGGGATTTGTTGCTATAGGGGCGGCTATCCCCAAGAACGGCGGTTCATTCGTATCTGTCCTTCCATTCCCGAAAAGAATGATCATGTCGGCCATAATGCGCAGATGGGGCACAAAACCTCCCGAATCCGTAATCCGCGCGGGATTATGCAATGACTTGTCCGAGGATCAGACAACGGAAATCGTAAAAGGGTTCATCCCCGAGGCCGTACGCGTATACACAGACCGGGTTGATGCAGGCGTCCCGCTTGTTCCCAAGCTGTACGTCAAGTTAACGGAGGATAAGGAATTCCATCCTTCCTTGCAAAATAAAATGATCGCAAACCTTTCCCCGCAATCTGTCCAGCATTTGCAGGCCGGGCACTTACCGATGATCAGCAGTCCGGATCATTTGAGGCAGCTATTGCGGTCTTTCCTGAACAGCCTGGATGAATCGCGCAGGCCCGCTGCCCAATCGTTCAATGCCCGTGAACAGCGAACGTAACCCTTTGCCCTGATCCGGAACCAACCGGCCTTATGCCTGCAACGGTCTTCCTGCTTTACGGGTGGTCCCTTCGGTAAGTATCGATGCTTTTGTACCCTTCGCCTAAAATCTTTTTCATTTCGGTTCGTCGTTTGGCCCGGGTTGACTCCTGTACGGCACTGTAGACATAACGGGCCCAATCCTTCCGGTATCCTGGAGTAAGGGATCGATAGAAAGCCAGTGCCTCAGGACGATCGCTCAAATCCTTTTCTATAGCAGGAATCAGCGCTGCATAATCTTCCACACGTTGACTTGGCTTAGAGGGTGCATCCTTCTTCTTCCGTGCCTCCGCTTTGAAACCGACAACGGTAAACACATCATTTAAGCCCACCATACGTGCAAACTTCAGGCTGCTCGTTCCAATGTAGCCGTCCTCATCGGCTCCCACCCCTTCAAAAAGACTGTCTCTATGAATATAGGTTGAGTACACTTTGTTCCCCTTCTTGGGGTAAGCTGCGTACAAATAGCCTCCTTGATTCAAGTTGTTCTGATCAATCACTTGATGGACGAGGTCCCGAAGCGATTCGATATTAAACACGTAAGCAAAAATAAGATCATAGGGTCCGCCCGTTAATTCAATATCATAGTCGGATAACCCCGATAAGCCGTGTTCACTCTCCGGTCTGTACAACACTGCAACCCTCTTGAATTTATGCAGATTCAACTTTTCCACAATCGTTTTTGTCATGTACAGAGCCCCCTTCGTAAATATCTTGATTATACGAGATAGAAAATATGCATTCCAGTTAACTACCCCGACCTTTCCTTCATGGCAATGAATAAGAAAGAAAATCCCCGTCTGGACGACCAGACGAGGAAATTATGCGAGACGAATTTTTGTATTATCGGCTACGCTTTACGGCTGAATTGATTCACTGCACTGAACAGGGCTTTTACGGATGAAGTCATGATATCAACGTCAATGCCGCAACCCCAATATACGCTGCCGTCGGAAGCCGTGACCCCGATATACGAGACCGCTTGGGATTTGGAGCCTGTTTCCAGAGCGTGCTCCGTATAGGTCAAATCGCTATAAGCCGTTCCTAGCTCGGTTTGCAGAGCATTGCTGATCGCATCAAGTCTTCCGTTTCCGGTACCTGTAATTTCCTTGATTTCATCGCCGACACGGATCGTAACGATCGTTTGAAACTCCTCATCGTCCGCAGAGCGGTATTTGACAAACTCCACCGGGGTTTTTATGTTTACATATTCCTTCAAGAAAATATCGTATATTTCATCAGGCATCAGTTCCTTCTGCTGCTGGTCCGATACGTTTTTAACAAAGTATCCGAAATTTTCGCGCATTTTCGCCGGGAGATCGAGCCCGTATTTCAGCTGCAGCACGTAACCGATCCCGCCTTTGCCGGACTGGCTGTTGATGCGAATAATGTCGCCTTCATACTCCCTGCCGATGTCCTTGGGATCAATCAGCAGATAAGGGACCGACCAATGCTGAGGCTCCTGTTCCTCGCGATGCTTCATTCCTTTGGCAATGGCGTCTTGATGAGAACCTGAGAAAGCGGTAAATACCAGCTCGCCTCCGTACGGGTGTCTCTCGCTTACTTTCATTTTGGTCAGCCGTTCATAAACGGAGATGATCGCAGGGATATTCTCAAAATTCAGCTTCGGGTCCACCCCGTGAGAGTACATGTTCAGAGCCAGCGTCACAATGTCCACGTTCCCTGTTCGTTCTCCGTTTCCGAACAACGTGCCTTCAACGCGCTGGGCTCCGGCCAGCATGCCCAGTTCCGCGTCTGCGACACCGGTTCCCCTGTCATTATGCGGATGGACCGACAAAATAACATGCTCACGGAAGTTCAGGTGCTCGCTCATATATTCGATCTGGCTCGCGTAGACATGCGGCATAGACATGGATACCGTCGCGGGAAGATTAATGATCACCGGGTTCTCCGCCGTCGGCTGCCATATGTCCAACACGCTGTTGCAGATGTCCAGCGCAAACTCAATTTCTGTGCCTGTAAAGCTTTCCGGCGAATACTGGAACTGGAAGTTTCCTTCCGTTTCCTCCGCGCACTGCTTCAACAGCTTGGCACCGTTCAATGCGATGTCGATGATTTCTTGTTTGGATTTGCGGAATACCTGTTCCCGCTGTGCCACGGATGTCGAGTTGTACAGATGTACTACGGCTTTTTTGGCGCCTTTCAGCGATTCAAAGGTTTTGCGGATAATATGTTCTCTCGATTGGGTAAGCACTTGGATCGTTACATCGTCCGGGATCAATTCCTGCTCAATCAATGTGCGCAAAAAAGCAAACTCCGTTTCCGATGCTGCCGGAAATCCGACTTCGATCTCCTTGAAGCCGATATCTACAAGCAATTTGAAGTACTCCAGCTTTTCCTCCAGATTCATCGGAACGATTAATGCCTGGTTTCCGTCACGAAGGTCGACGCTGCACCAAATCGGCGCCTCTGTAATATACTCCTTCCGAGTCCAATTCAAGCTTGTCTCCGGCGGCATAAAATACCCTCTGGCGTACTTGTTAACATTTTTCATGGATATCCTTCCCTTCATCGATTTTCGTGTGCTTACCCGCCTAAGATGGAACGCGCAAAAAAAGCCTTTCATCTCTTTAAACAGAGACGAAAGACTTTGACATCTTACGCGGTACCACTCCGAATTCATGCCATTACCGGCATGCACTCTACGGATCCGAGGCTGCATAAACGAACAAACCTTGGTTCCTCCTGATGATAACGGTCAGGCTCCGGCTCCACCTACTTAACGGGTTCAGTGAGCAACTCCAAGGCGAGTTCCGATTTCCTCCACGGCTGTTTCACACCATCCAACAGCTCTCTGTTCGCTTGGAAAACCGTACTATTCCTTTTCAACGTAGTTTAATTATTAGGAATATGCTATATCACCTATACTCTGGTGTCAAGTGTTAATTGACAACGATCGGTTAGCTGAGCGAATTTGGAATTGAAGTAAGCTTTGAAACCGCATCGATGATTATTCCCCAGTCATCCTCATGTAGCTCATGCCCTGCACCTTCCAGTGTCAATAAAACCGCGCCCGGAATTTCACTCGCTATATGTTTTCCATGTTCATAAGGGATAATGGGATCTTCCGTACCGTGTATAATCAGAGCGGGTACATTGATTTCACTCGTCCTAACCAGATAAGATTCTCCACCAGTCACCAAGCCGTGATTGCTCATGCTGGCCATATTGTCACTTCTTGCGAACTCTTTTCCGGCCAACATGCCCACTTTCTTCTCATTAAAAATATGCTTTGAACCAACCAGGATTCGGGAACGATCAATCGCAAATTTGATTACCGATTCGCTGTTAGTCCAATCGATCGCCCCCATATTCGAGAAAAAATCCATAACCCTTTCCTCCATCGGGGGGAGATGAGGCGCAAAATTGGACGTTGCCAGGAGCGTAATGGTTAGAACTCTCTCCGGATGCCGTAAAGCGATCATTTGAGTCAGCATACCGCCCATGGACATACCCATGATATGCGCTTGCTCAATCTTGTAAGCATCCAGTACTCTAACGGCGTCATCGGCCATATCTTCGAAAGAATAGCCCGGCTGACCCGGTTCGTAAGTGGTTGAACGGCCGACATCGCGGTTATCATAACGAATAACAAAGCGCCCTGTGTCTGCCAGACGTTGGCAAAACTCTTCTTCCCACCAAATCATTGACGATTGAGCACCCATAATCAGCAAAATAGCCGGATTACTTGGCTCTCCAAAACTGTCTGTACATATATGAATTCCATCTACCTTTACGAATCGTTCGTTCATATTCGAATCCTCCAATGATCAAAAAATAAAAAAACACAGGCAATTGGCCTGTGCATACTGTAATCGAATAGAGAATTTGAGAATGAACGCCATAAGATCATATCCCCCTCCGGAAGACCCGAAGTTCGGTCATGGGACAGATCGCGAAAGGCTGCATGACATGTTCTTCAAATTCAGTTTATATGACAAGAAGGAGGAATTATTCCCTACCTTCAATTACATATAACAATCCAGGTTACCGTAAGGCAAACCATTCTTCGATTACGATGCACACTAAATAGCCTTAAACCACCGTTTAATTCATTGTGCAAAGAATATCGAAGAATTAGTTCAACACACGTAACCCCTCCGTTCATATCGGTTAGGCTGATCCTAACATAGGATAAAGCCCTCTGTCAATACCTGGGAAACATCCCGAGATAACATAGTCTGCCCAAAAAGAAGCCTAAAAAAACGCGTCCTCCAAGGGAGAACGCGATATTAAAACAGCTTGTCGCCGGGTTTCAACATAGTCATTTGCGTTTTCGAGCGATCACCGCTAAACGGCCGTTTTCGGTCGAGTACTCACAGGTAGACAGTACAACAAGCTTGTCGCCATATTGGGCATTTACGCCCGTGTCATAAAGAGCGAGTTTTTTAATGTTCTGAACATACGAATCGAACTCGGCAGGCGTATTTACATTCTCAATCTGGTAGTATTTAAAAACGTCGTCCGATTTGCGATAAACTTGGGACAGAATAACGGCAACAATCTCATACTCTTCCTTTTCGTAAGGCGTTCTGAACTGGAACGCAGCATGCTCTTTATAGAAGCTTTCGTTCTTGTACTTCATTAAATCTTTAAACATCCAGCCGCTTTTCATGTGGTGTCCATGAATCAGCAATATGTCCGAATCGTTGACCCGGCTATGCTCGTCCAAAAAGGGGAGACCGCCTTTGTTCTCCTTTTTATCGAAATCATGATTGAGATAGTACCCCGCATCCTGCGGATTCTGCATAACCGGGTACTCAATTCGAGTGCCGTCAATCTTCAGCCAGCCGACAATGTCCGAGTTTCTCTCGTAAAGCGCTCGAAATTCGGGAAGCATGACCGGCTCATTCTCCGTATTGAACAAAAGGGAGGGGAATGCATCCCCTCCGCCTTTGTCAGACCCTTCCTCCCAAACCTTGGTCAACTCTTCGATTTTCTGTTTCTCCGCATAATCCCCCATAAAGGTTCTTGCCAGATTAACGAGGGAAAATACCAACACAAGGGAGGAAACGGCGATAAGAAATTTTTTGGTTTTGCTCATTTTCTTACCGCCTTTCCGGTCATTGGATGTGCTTTTTCTTCTTGTTGCCGAGTAGACAGAATCCGATGATCACCATGGACATCAGCGCCAAAACCATATAGAAAATTGGCGATACGCTGTTGTCTCCGGTTTGCGGAGCATCGTCCAGCTCGTTATTTGCATTGCCCGCACCCTTATCGGCCAAGTCGCCGACATTACCAACTCCGTTGTCATCGTGATCAGCCACGTCGTCGATGTTGTTAGTCCCATTGTTGACGTTACCAGGTTGGTCAGGAACAGGGCTGACAGGACCCGGATTCACCCGATCTGGTCCAGGGTCAACTGGGCCCGGATTCACCGGCTCTGGAGCAGGGTTGACAGGGCCTGGATTCACTGGCTCTGGTCCAGGGCTAACAGGGCCTGGGTTCACTGGCTCTGGAGCAGGGCTAACAGGGCCTGGATTCACTGGCTCTGGAGCAGGGCTAACAGGGCCTGGATTCACTGGCTCTGGAGCAGGGCTAACAGGGCCTGGATTTACCGGATCTGGTCCAGGGTTAACAGGGCCTGGTACGCCGCCGGTGTTTATCGGCTTCATTGGCACGTCTTTTCTGACAATGTCAAAATCGACAGAAATCGTTTCACTCTTGTACGTCTCGTATCCGTCTTTCGTTACGATCAGATAGTAATCCGCTTCAGGAAACACCATGTATGCATAGAAGCCATTTGCGTCGCTATCCTGCTCCGGACTTTTGTTGTCGTGCGGCGCAAAATTCGGAACCGGAGGAAGCGTTACTTTTGTATCCGGAGTACGGCCTTTATCTCTATTCCGCTGCGTATCCGCATAGTACAGGGTAACTGTGGCTCCTTCAATTTTCTTGCCAGTGATGGCATCTCCTGTCGTTTCATCATAAACCGTACCGTAAGGGTCGACCAATGCCTCGGAAATATTCAGCTCTCCGTTAGCCTTCACGTTCAGCTTCGTCACGTTGAAGAGAAGTTCCTCGCCGGTCTCAGCTTGATAGCGAACTTCCATGGTGTACTGCTGTTCGCTTAACCCTTCCACGGAGAAGGTTCCGTTCGGATCCATCGGAAATGCCTTAGGAAGATAATTGCCGTCCTTGTCCTTCAAATAGATACGCATCTGGCTGGTAAACGAATCATTGAATAGCTCTTTGGTTCCATCCAGCTGCTTGAACAGAACGATCCCTACCGCCGTAATGTCCGCCGGAACGGTCTCGTCCGTCACGCCGTTGTTCACGTTTCCTTTTTGGGTGAACTCGACAGGGACATCCTTCCCGCCGACGTGATACAACTTCGTATATGTGATCGTATAGTTGGTATCCGCTGCGGCTGGGACAAAATATTCACCATTCTCATTCGTCCGAATCGTTTGCTGTTCATCGGTCTTCTTGTTCGTCACAATGATTTCCACGTTCGGAATGACTTCGCCTGTGTTGTTGTCACGCAGCACGCCTTCCAGATATGGGCGGGTATTAACGAAGTGTGCTTCGGCCGCTTTTTTCTCCGGAATGGTGCCTGTGTGAATGAAACTTTCAGGATCGGTCACATAGCCGCCTTCCGAATAATCATTCTGGGTCACCTTATACTCGAGACCCGTCGGAAGTTCTTGCAAAGCGAGCGTCTCGCCATCGGTAAGCTCGAAGGTTTGGCCGCTTTCAATCACGCCCTTAGTGCCGTCCGACTTCACATAGGAGTAGATTTTGTTCGATCCCTCACCTGTGAAGGTGATCGTGTACTTGAACGGCTTTTTCTTGTCGTCGTCTTTGCCTTTAACCGTATTGCTTATGATTAGGCCACTAACTCTCACGTTCGTGAACGGGGCATATTCATCCGTGCCTTTCATAACTCCGGTATGGTGCCGTTCCTTAGGAGTAGTCACGTAATCATCGGCTGTGTAATCTTTCTGAGTGACTGTGTATTTCAGATCCTTAGGCAGATCCAAAATATCCAGTGTCTCTCCATCCTTGAGTGTGAAGGAGCCGCCAGACTTGATCGTGCCTTTGCTATTGTCCGACTTCTCGAAGGAGTAGCTTCCATCCTTGCCTGCATCCTCAAAGATGATGGTGTACTCGAATTCCTTCGTCTTGTCGCCTTCATTTCCCATAACCGTATTGCTAACGGTCAGATTGCTGACGGTTCGTTCATTAACGAAGTCGGCCTTATAGTCGCCTTTATTCTCGATTGTGCCGGTCAGCTCTCTCGTTTCCGGCGTAGTCGTGTAACCGTCAGCGGTCGTATAATCGGTCTCGGTTACAGTATAGACCAGACCCGCAGGCAATGTCGGGAGCGTCACAGCTTGCCCGTGCTTGAGGACAAACTTGCCTCCACTCTTAATCGTACCAAACGTATTATCCGGCTTCTTATAGGTGTACTCTCCATCCTTGCCTTCACCAGTGAAGGTCACCGTGTACTCGAACTCTTTGTTCGGATCGCTGCCGTTGCCTTCCACCTTATTGGTAATGGTCAGTTTCCCTTGGGCCGGCGTAGGTACGACCAACGGATCGCCAGAGGTTACTTTCACGCCGTCTACCCAGATGGGCTTCCCAGGCGTATTCCCCACATATACTTGATAAACTCTTGTAGTAGGCAGCCAAGTATTTGTGTCAATATAAGTTTCTTTCAGCTCGTAATAGCCTGGATCTGGGAATAGTAGATCGAGCTTGCCATCAACTTTGGTTTTGCCTTTGGCAATTTGTTTCCCGTCATCCTTTTTATAAAGCGTAAACTCTACGCCTTCAAGCGGATTGTCATCGGGATCTACCTTTTTCAGGGGCAGCAGGGCATTGGTGCTTGAACTGCCGGCGACGTCCGTACTGTCTAGCGTGCTTTCGCTTCTGGCACTGACAGATTTCAGATTGTCATCGCCCTCCAGCTTCACCTCGTTGCCCATTTTGTCTCCGGCTTTCGCTTTAGACGGATCAACCTCTGTTTGGTACACAAACTGATAAAACTTATTAGGGTCTTTCATTTTGAATTTTAGAACTGTGGTGCCTCCTGCGCCTGGTGCAGCTTCTACCTGAACTTCAGCATTCGGATCGCTAAGATCCAGTGCTGCACCCTCCCGTTCCAGAGCACCGCTGGCAGTGAGTTTGGCAGGATAGACTGCCATACTAGGCGCTGTCAGCACAAGCTTTCCGTTTTCTTCATAACGCAGATTCATGCCTGCACCTAGAGTATCCTGCAGGTAAACGTCCTGCTTCATGTTAAATGGCGGGGTATAGTTTACCGTCCATTCAAGCACCCCTGGAACTGGCTTCGTTACCGACTTGCCCAAGGTCTGAATAGGTAAGATAATCTTACGTTGTTCGGTAAGAACTTTCTCCACTCCGCCCCATGTCATATGAAGGTCGGCTTTGTTATACAGCACCTGCTTGTCTGTGCCGTTGGTCGTGTACTCGTCCAAATATTCCGCCAAAGCTTCATTCGAAGGTCTTGCCTTTACCAAAATGACATAAGGACCTTCCAATTTAGAGAAGGTGAAGGTGCCTTCGTTGCCGCTATGGGAGAAGTTTACGACATGAGCAGGGTCGTTCGGCTCGATGATTGAAACAGCGTTGTTTCGAACCCCATAACCGGTGCCGCTGCCATTATCCGAAAAACCTTTCCAAAGCTCAAATTCCTTCTCCTCGGAAAACGGAACGAACTCCCATCCTGCCGGCAAGGTGTCCACCAGCTTCACATCGGTGATGACCCGGCTTCCACCACTTTTCGCCATTTCAACCGTGTTGTAGCCCGGCATATTGACGCTTAGACGGAAGGTTACCGTCTTGGTTGTTCGGTCATAACCAGCCAAGGTGTATTCGTCGCCGCTTGATGAACCATCATAACCGATATAACGGTTAACGTTGTTCGGAGTATACCAAGTGTCGGCCGTCCCGTCCTTCTTAATAGGATAGGATGCCGTAAGCATATCCTTGTTCAGCATACGCAGATGAAGATTGGTATTGTTTTCCGCTTTTTTTACGGCTTCGCCGTCAAATAGCAAAGCCCGATTCCAGCGTGTTTTCTCTGTGTTGATATCCTGCCTGAAGAGGACATCCGGGTTGGTTTCAAGTGCACGGAAGCTGAAGGATGCAGCTTGGTCGGTGTATCCCGTCACCTTGATCAAATCTGCCACGACTTCTCCGTCCACCGTCAAAGGAATGGCTTTCATGGTCAAGCTGCTTGCATTGGTCACACCCTTCAAGGTTCCCGCATGATACTGCTTCCAAAGCTGAGCAGTATTCACGTTTGCCTTGATTTTCGCAATCGTTTCCGCGCTAACCTCGCCGGTTGCATCCACTGCGTTATCCAAGACGTTCAAATCCCCGCCATGTACCAGCACGTCGTACACCACCGCATTTGGCAGAGCATACTGTGGCGTTAGATTGACAGTCCATGTGATGGCGCCGAGGTTGTAATCCTCCGTCGAAATATATCCGCTTTTTGTAAAAGTATGCGCACCGATCGTCACGATTGCCTCGTCGGTTACTGCGGCAGGTCTTACACCAGTTTTCACATCATTGTTCTGAATACCGCCTGGTGTGTCCAAATTCCAGTTGGCACGCGGATCGATTCTGAAATCGGAGCCGCTTGTTACCTTACTCTTAATCACCAGTTCCACTTTACCGTTAATATCCCCAAAGGAATAAACGCTGTTCTCATCCGGTGTAATTGGTTTTACCTCAGATGCAACGCCATCCACCCATGTCTGCCATTCAGCTGATAAAAAATCCAGCCCAGCAGGTAATGCATTTGTGATGGTTAAGTCCTTTAACCCTTTTTTGTTATACTGGTTAACAGTGATTTTCCATGTGATTGTTTCATTAGGATTGTCATACGAGGCGCTGGCTTGAATCCAGTCGGGAGCAAAAACAATTTCCTGACTTTTATTCGCAAGCACATCATTGCCATCTTTCAGCTCCACTTTGCCATTCATGTTCACAGCACGACCAGGATCGCCCGATGGACTCCGATGCTCGTAATAGTAGCCTCCCTTTGGAATCCAGGTTTTATATTCAACCTTCGGATCTACACCCGTTCCCGGCGGGAAGACATAGCTTAGAGCGCCATTGGCATCGATGGTTGGTTCTACCACCTCATTATTTGCTTTGAATGAACCTGGCACATAGATACCACTGACTCGATACGAAGATGAAGGCGAATCCATATTATAGGATGCAGGGTTCGTATAGAACGTCTTCCCATCCAACGGTAGTTTAATTGTATTATCAAACTGATCGGAAGCAGACACAGTAGACTGCCAAGTAATCGCTCCCTCTACAAAGAAATCGGGGTTAATTATGCGATAAGCCCAAGAACTATTTCTCATTCCCGGTGAGGTCAATGTGAGATTGTATTTCGCTGTAACATCCGGGTTCTTTAGCTCATACGCTCCCCCGAAAATCGAGATAGGCTTTGAATCGCCGTATTCTATGCCATTCAAATCCGAATTGGCAGTGGTATCAAAGCCGAAGGTAACTGCTACTCCAATACCATTGAAAAACGAATCATCGCCATTAAATACAATCTTGATGCTGTCCGGAGTGAAATAGGCGGTGCCCAGCTGTTTCTGACCATAATCAGTTGTTGCCATCAAGGTTTTGGTAGCTGTCGGCAGCACCACTTCCTTGAAGTAGTCTTCTCTTTTCAGCTCGATTGAGTCGCCCTTCTGAATGTACTTGGTGGTGTCATTTTCATGCTCCGTATTGGCAAAATCGCCTCTCACCGGAACCTTGAGGCCCTCAGATTTGAGAGTAAATGCCTGTCGGCCCTGAATCGTACCGCCTGGGGCAATGTCAGTTCCCTGCGTCACCTTCAGCGGAAAGGTTGAATTAGCTTCCATAAACACCGCTGTTTTGTCCGTCGGAACGGCCGCCATCGCTACGAAGTTGTTCGGCGCATCGTGCACCGCCTTAGGTACTGACGGGGGTTCGTTTGCGCTCGGCGAGTCTGTTTCCGTTTCCGAATCGCTTGGCACCTTCCCCGCATCAGATCCGGACGACGGTTCATCCACGCTCGGCGCGTCTGTTTCCGTTCCGGAATCGTCTGGCGCACTCCCCGCATCAGATTCGGACGACGGTTCGTCCGCGCTCGGCGAGTCTGTTTCCGTTCCGGAATCGTTTAGCGCACTATCCGCGTCGGATCCCGACGACGGCTCGTCCGTGCTCAGCGAGGCAGATTCACTGACTGCTTCCGTTCCCGAATCGTTTGGCGCACTCTCCGCATATGCGCCGGCAGAAAACATCACTGTCTGCAAAACAAGCAAAATTGCCATAAATAAAGACAGCAACGGTTTACCTATACTGCGTTTTTGTTTCAATACCGAAACCTCCTCCATCCTCTAAATCTCTGAAACATATTTTGGTGACTGCAAGATCATCTACCCGATATAACGGCTCACGCGAATAAACATACGCTTTTTGCCTAGGTCCCCTTGACCATTTCCATCGACGAATTTCAAGGCGTTCGTATGAACGGATGAATGCCGGAGTATGCAGGCCGTTGACCTCGCCTTAGTACTTTTTTCCTCCTTTCCTTCAGCCATCTTCGCCACGTACATACTGTAGTGGGAAATACGACCAAATTACAAAGCGTGCCCTTCTATTATATGAAGAAGGACCTATACAAAAAATAGACACTGCTCGACAATAAAGCGTAAGATTCGGTATCCAACCTCAAAATCCGGTCAGATTCGACCTACAACCAAGAGCAAAACGAAAAAAAACCTTAATCCTGTCGTTTAATCAGCCAGACCACGCTTTTTTTAGGCATAAAGAATCATTTTAAAACAGTACTTAGAACCTATAAAAATTCATAATAATGAACAATAGTGAACCTCTAAAAGAAAGGATTCTGAAAAAGAAAAATAGGTGTTATGACAGAGGCTTGCCATTATTTCATTCGGGGATTTACACGCTAAATGAATTTAAAGAGAGGAAGGCATTCAAAATACAGCGCTCGGCTGAACGATGTGGAGTTGCGTAAGAGGCAATATCACAAGCGTTAAAAAGGCTCACTCCCTCTTCACAAGTGGAAAAAGCCCTCTAAATGGTGGTCAAGTTTTTTAATCAAACTTTGTATAGTGTAAACGTTGCAATGTGTACAGTGTACGACCCCAATCCTGGGCATATATTAATAGTCTAATAGACGGCCATCATCGTTCCATTGACCATACATTTTGTTTTCTCTCGTGTTGGATATAAATTTGTCTAATCTGCTCTTAAATAATTCCGGCTGCTTCTTATTGCTCTGTATCGTGTCGATCTGAACCCTTTTATAAAGATCTGGAAATGACAGAAAATTTTCATATACCTGCTTTTCCTCTCTTAGCCTGTGCTCTATAACCGGGTCGATGCGAAAAGAATCGTAATCCATCTCAGGTAGAACCTTTCTCCCTTCGTCTGTCATCAACCCCAACTTTTCGAGGCGGCGGACACGCTCTTTATTCAATTCAGTCCATGAGCTTTTTTTGCTTCGAGGGGACAGTCTCTGAGCCAGCTCCGTTTCGGATATTTTCTTCTTGACCCCATCAATCCATCCAAAACACAAAGCTTCCTCGACCGCATCCAAATACAAGAGCGTATCCGATTTGGGCTTCATACGAACCAAGACCCAACAAGACTTTTCCGTCTTACAATGGTTCTGCAGCCAAATCCTCAAGTCTTCTCGTGATTTTACCGGAATGATATGATCCATCTCCATATTTGAAAAAGAAGAATAGCTATTTTTCATAAATCGTGCCTCCGTCGGTGTAATATAAAAAATGGCCTTTAGTTACAAGACCATTTTTTAGAATGCGTTTATTTTTTATTTGAAATTACGCTATCCAGAAACTGATCTGCATCACGATTAAATTTCCAGCAGACTCCAAACTTATCTACCAGCATTCCAAAGCACGAAGACCAGGGAGTATTGGATAACGGCATGATGACATGGCCGCCAAGGGACAACCGGCTGAAGTATTGTTCCAATTTTTGCTTATCGTCGATAACCAGACTAATCAAGATATTATTCCCTTTCACCAGCTCGCCTGTTACCGCCTTCATCGAAGGCAAAATGTCCGACAACATGATTTTCCCGCCTGCGAATTCTATGGAAGACTCCATGATCATATTCAATTCATTTTCCGGCATGGGGTAGTTTGGATCTTGCGGGATATCCCCGAATTTCACTTTTTTGACTTCAGTTGCGTGTAAAGCCTCAGAATAAAATTCAATCGCTTGTTCTGCAGTTCCATCAAAATTTAAGTATGCAATAGCTGACATAAAGTAGTCCCTCCCTCTTCTGATGAATGTAGTATAATTCATGATAGGTGACATATGTATGGCACCATTCAACGACAAAGCAGAAAAATAAGGAGATCCTATGGAAAAGGCTGAGAGATTAATCTCGATCATCATGATTTTGCTGAAAAAAGATATCGTTTCCTCCAAAGAGCTCGCACAATTGTTCAACGTTTCTAAAAGAACCATTCTTCGCGATATGGAAACGCTGAGTCTATCAAATATCCCGATCTACTCTGTCAATGGAGTGCACGGCGGCTACGGTCTTATGGAGGAATATAAGGTCGATAAGCGTCTTCTGAACAGCTCTGACTTGGAGAATATACTAACGGCGCTCAGCGGATTGGAACAAATTCTAATTAGCGAAGAAGTTGGCGTGACGATCAAAAAAATAGAGGCAATGGTTAACCCACTTTCTCCGAAAGGTTCCATACAACTGTCTTTTTACGATTGGGAAGGTCGGTCCGAAATTCGCCAAACCTTGAAAATATGCCAGGAGGCCATAGCCAAGAGAAGATTGGTTTCATTTGACTATATGGATAAAAACGGCGCGAAAACACAAAGAATCATCGAGCCGGTTCAGCTTCATTTTAGTGAAATGAGTTGGTATTTAAAGGGGTTCTGCCTGCAGCGTATGCAATATAGGACCTTTAAATTGTCCAGGATCGATCATCTCGATTTGGATAAGAAAACCTTTAACCCTAGGGATGATTCATTAGAGCAAGAGCGCGAAGCCGATCATCCGCAACTAGTCGCTGTAAAAGCATTGATTTCGCCCAGCATAAAAGATCATTTCATAGAAAGGTATGGCCGAAAGAGCATTGAAGACTATAGTTCTGAACTTTTCTTGGCAACAATCGCTGTTCCTCAAAACAGTATTGGATTTCAATTTTTAGCCGGTTTCGGTACGAATCTGGAAATTGTGGAGCCCCAATCATATGTAAACGAATTTCGAGAGTATTTGCTTGAAATGGTAAATAAATATTCCTAGGAGGTCCCTTTAACAAAGCCGGCGGGCCCCCTACTCCAAACAATAACGATAACAGCCGCTCCGCTTGAAGGCTTCCGTACGGCAAGCTCTCATAAGAATTCGTCAATCTATATGCTGCGGTATTGAATCTCCTTCCACTTCTCCTTCAAGGCTTTCAAATCTTCTACGAAGAACCTGAGTAGATTGGGTCGTCTTCTTACTGCAAGCGGGTGATAAGTGAAGCTGATGGGCCTATCCTGCCACTCATACCAGCTGCCTCGTAACTCCTTAACAGTGGCACTCTCCATATCTGTGAATAATGTTTCCGATACGACATTGCCAAATCCAAATAATACAAGCGGCTGCTTCTGAAAGATCTGCATTTGTAGGTGAGGGAGACAAGCTGCTCTGGCCTCAGGTTTATTGTAGGCGCGCATCGGTCGGCATTTCAGTAAATAGGTGACATATACATCGTTTACATCGATCCCCGCTTCTCTCATGCCGAATTGGAGCGTTTCTCGGGTACCGCATAAAAACGAATTCCCTTCCCGGTCCTCTCGCGCTCCGGGGTTATCCAGAATCAACATAAGCGGGGCCTTCGGATTTCCTTCCCCCCAGACGACACGATTCCGCTGTTTGGATAGTTCGCAAATTTCACAGTGCTCTATACCATGGGGCGCTTGTTCTTCAGGTAAGATTACATAAGGATGATCCATTTCCTTGTCGTGGCGTCTCCTTCCTTTTACACGTAATGAACCTATTATGCCCACTCAAAACAAAAACTTGCCCTTATTGATGATACGGTTCAGATTAACGGACCTACCGGCACAAAAAACAACCACTGACGACTTCAGGTCATCAATGGTTGTTTGCATTGCTATATTCATGCACAAAAGGCCACCGATATACTGCCTCTATCTCATTAAGGCTTCGATACGGATACGAGAAGCTCGTTTCCCCCGGAGATGACCGTCACTTCAGGCGGTAGGATCAGGTCCTTCACGAAGCGCGTATCTCCGATTTCCATCGCACTGATGTCCAGTTCAACGGTAGACGGCAGGTCTTTCGGAAGGGCCTCTACTTCAACATAGGGATCCTGGATTTGCACAACGCCGGCCGACTTCGTTCCGATCGGAGTACCTACGAACTTCACCCCGAGCTTCGTACGTATGACCTCGCCTGTCTGAACGAACTGAAAGTCGACATGCACAAGCGCGCCGGTTACCGGGTCTCGCTGAAGATCCTCCATCAGCACCGTCATTGACCGCTCACCTTCCATCTGCAGCTCAATAAAGCCGGACGCCCCTTTTCTCAGCCATTTTTCAAATTGTTTAGCGGAAATATGAATGATTTCGTTATTAGCGTTTTTGCCGAACACAACCCCTGGCAAACGCCCCTTTTGACGTAAATTGCGTAGTCCCGAAGAATTCAATCGTGGACGTCTTTCTGTATGAATGCATGCATCCATGCTCTACCTCTCCTTTACATGAGTGATCTTAGCGCGCTACAGCCGCCGTCGAACCTCCCCTGCCGGGGATCAATAGAGAAACATAGCATCCAGACCTCCATCCTTTTAGATAGATAGCAATACACATTAAATGTAAAAACCCACAAATATAGACGAAGGCACCCCACTCCGAAGAGTGGAATGCCTAATGGGTTTCATCTACTATATCATAGATTGGCTTGTCAAACCATAGAGCTCCGCAATCGGCGTACGTCCCGGATCGGCGGCATTCCAAACATCCGTGCATATTCCCTGCTAAAATGCGATGGGCTCTCGTACCCCACCTGGAACGCTGCTTCCGCCGCATCGATCGATCCAGAGAGGAGCAGCCGGCGCGCCTCCTGCAATCGGATTTGCTTTTGGAACTGGATCGGGCTCATGCCCGTGACTTCCTTAAAATAATCGTACAAAGACGAAGCGCTCATACGGGCCTCCGCTGCCAATTCATCCACTCGGAGGGGTTGGGCAAACTCGCGATTAAGCTTCTCAACGACCCCCGCGATTCGCTGTGCATGGCTTCCGACAACTGCAAATTGCATCAGTGATGCGCTGTTTTCGTTCTGAAGCACCCGGTAAATGATTTCCCGCATAGCATAAGGCGCAAGCACCGGGATATCCCGCGGCGTTTCAACCAGTTTCAAAAGCCGCAGCACGGCATCCAGAAGCGTATCGCTCACCCGGCTTACCTTCAATCCCCGGCTGGTCTCATTGCCTGGTCGGATGGCATCGCCGGATGCCTGAATGACATCAAGAATTTGGCTCATATCAAAAAGGATCTGCAGGCTCAAGTACGGCGCTTCCTTCGAAGCCTCTACCACTTGCCCCGTAATCGGTAAATGTACCGAAGCGGTTAAATAGCTGCTCGGGTCATACCGATACACCTCTTGTGCTAGCATGACCACTTTGGAACCCTGCGCCACGACGCAAAGGGAAGGCTCATAGACAGAGTATACCGGCTCGGATAACCGGGAAGAACGAATCAAGCGCAACCCGGGAACTTCCGTATCATGCGTACCGTCTTCCGGTGTGAACTTCTCGATGATGCGCAGCATTTCTCTCCTTTGTTTCTCGAACCATTCCTCCATCCCTTTCTCCCCCTTTTATCCATAAGATTAACTTAAATTTATCCTCTTCTGGAGGATTAGGCAATCATTGCGTTTGATCCGGCTACCGACTTGCTTCCCGAAAGAACGATAATGAACATGTAAGACATGCGATACACCCGGCACGGAGGTCCTAACCGCAGGAAACGAGTGGCGGGCAGGATTCAGTTTAGCATCACAAATGGAAGGAGAATATTCAATGAGTACTCAAAACGAACAATCCCATCCCTATGTCGGCATGTGGGTGACCAAAGACGGTTATATCCGGCATGAGCTGCTGCCGAACGGGCGGTATGACGAAGCACGCGGAAAACAAAAGAGCGCTTACCAAGGCAGATACACCATCGTAGGTGACCATATCGAATATGTGGATGATACAGGGTTTACAGCGGACGGCGATTTCCGCGATTCGGTGCTCTACCACGCCGGCATGGTTCTCTATCGTGAAAAATGAATCAAATTTAAAAGGGGAAATGTGCAATGTCTGAAATCCATGGAAAAGTCATTTTGATTACAGGAGCAAGCAGCGGAATCGGCGAAGCAACGGCGAGGCTTCTCGCCAGCCAGGGGGCCCATGTCGTCATTGGAGCCAGACGCGTGGAAAGACTGGAAGCTCTGGCATCCCTCATTGAGGCCGAAGGAGGCTTGGTCGCTTATCAACAATTGGACGTTACAAATATCGATCAGATGCAGGCATTTGTCCACTTGGCGCAAAGTCGGTTTGGTCGTGTAGATGTGGTAGTGAACAATGCCGGCGTGATGCCTCTCTCTCCTTTAGAGGCCTTGAAAATCGACGAATGGAACCGGATGATCGACGTCAATATCCGAGGGGTTCTCCACGGCATTGCTGCAGGCCTCCCCGTGATGAAAGAGCAGCAATCCGGTCACATCATTAATGTGGCCTCCATCGGTGCCTACGCAGTCTCACCGACGGCAGCGGTATATTGTGCGACCAAATACGCCGTTCGCGCCATCACGGAAGGTTTGCGGCAGGAGGTTGGCAGCAGCATCCGGGTAACGCTGGTTTCTCCTGGCGTGACGGAGTCCGAGCTCGCGGAGAGCATTTCGGACGAAGAAGCGAAGGACCTCATGAAAACGTACCGACGCGACGCCCTCCCGGCTGCCGCCATAGCCCGTGCCATCGCTTATGCGATAGAACAGCCGGCAGACGTCGACGTGAACGAGCTGGTCGTTCGGCCTACAGCCCAGCTTGCCTGACGCTATCCATTGATCCCACTAACCTGCCGCTCCAAAGCGGTTGAGGTGGTTATATTTCGAAATTTAGAAAATACCTGCCGGAGCTGCCGTCCCTTGTGGTACGGTTCAGCCTTCGCGAATAAATCCCCTACTACGGATGTCTTCAAGGAAAAAGCCGCCATATCGGCGGCGGCTGCTCCGGTTATTTTCTAGAATTACTGACTTGCCTGAGTATAAGTGAATGAATACGAATCGATAAGAGTTAGACCCCGGGATTCAATAATGATGCAAGTTCCTCCTTCTTATCTTTCAGCTCCTGTTCAATCCGCTGCAGCTCACATTGCGCCTTCCGATAAGCACTCTCAGCTTGTTCAATCTGCTGTTCATACTCCTTCCTGCGCAATATGGGAATTAAGACACAGTCGTGGAACGATTCGTCTTCCCGTTCTCGAACCACCGCGTTTAGAAGAACGGGAAGTGTTCCGCCGCTGCCTGTTTTCATCATTAAATACATTTCATCCACGTGGCGATTCAGATTAATCAACGGCAAAAAGTAAATCCGAAAGAAAATTTGGCTGGACCGGGTGAGCAGGGATTCAAAGCTGGTGCCTATTACCCCTTGTTTTTCGTATTGTAACAAGTGACAAAAGGTCGCGTTGACGGCGCGGATCGTCCGATTTTGATCCATCGATAAGTAACCGCAGGGAGCATGATCCAACCGTTCGTCCATTTTAGGTATGCAGCTCGCTTTCCTGTCTCAATTCCATTGAGGCGAAATATTCACGGATGAGACGAATGGTTTCATCCGGATGGCTCAGGTGCGGACAATGCCCCGTTGCATCCATCAGTCGAAACTCGCTCCCCTTCATCTGCTGATGGACGTAAGCACCGGCTTCCAACGGAGCGATCATATCATCGGAGCATTGCAGGATCAACGAAGGCACCACGACCTTGCCGAGTTCCTTACGGTAATCAGAGAGAAAAGTGGCTTCCGCAAAATGGCGGGCTATCTTGGGATCGGTTGCGCAAAAGCTCGTTTCCAGCTCCTCGGATAGTTCCGGCCGGTCTGCATTTCCCATAATAACAGGTGCCAGATAATTCGCCCATCCTTGAAAGTTCAAATCCATCATATTCAATAAAGCCACCAAATCTTCCCGTTCAAACCCGCCGATGTAATCCGGCAGATCGTTCATATAACGCGCAGAAGGACCTATCAGAACAAGCCGCTCAAAGTAATCCGGCCTTTGAATAGATGCCAGCATACCGATCGTTGCACCGACGGAGTGACCTACCAGAATGGCATCCTGCAATTCTAGTGCTGAACAAATGTCCAAGATATCGTGGGCATAACCGTTCAGGTCATGATAACGAGATGGATCATAAGCTTGAATATCGGACCTTCCAGAACCCACGAAGTCAAACAATATCACCTTGTACTTCTCTTCGAAAGCAGGTGCGACAAAGCGCCACATATTCTGATCACAGCCAAAGCCGTGAGCAAATATAAGAGCCTTCGAACCATAGCCGGTTACCTTGACGTTGTTTCGGATGAGAATCTGCTGGCTATCCATTGTCTCTTCCTCCTAGTTGCGATGAACTCTAGCTCTAAAAGTACATTATACCACTATATCAAGATTTACAATTTAATGCTAAAGCCCTATCCGTTGCTTGGCTCCTCGCGTGTACCCATCCCAACTAGTTGAATAAACATGGCGGACTCCCGCATCTGCCTCAAAATATATTATGATTTTGCTTTAGTTCCGGCCGCAGCAAAACGTTGCCCCAGAAATCGAACGATCCATTTTCCCCATTAGCCGATGGAGGCGACTCACTTATGAGATGGTTTGCAAAATATGAACGATTTGCCCCTCAATATTGGAATCGTCGATCATCTTGAGGTATTCAGGTTTTATCAATTGATACTGCTTCATGCGGTAGAAATCCATAATTGCTTGTTTCAAGGTGATATCATACTGAATCGAAAATGATGGCTCGATAAAGCGCCGCAGCACAGCATCATCTTGAACCATAAACAGCACGGCATTCAATCTGTTGAAAATCTGCTGCTCCATTCCGGATTCAAAAAAAGCTTGTAAGTTTTTATTCCGATTTTGCAGGGCAGCTGACAGATTCTCAAAATGGTGGGGATAAAATTCCTTCAGATCTTGCAGGAACAAATCAGAGATATACATGGCACACATCAAAGATTGTAAAAACGTAATTTGAAACCGATCCAAAAAAGAGACGGACTCATCATTGGCCGTGGCGTCAGCTTTCTTCGAGTAATCAATGTAATAATCTACAACTTGTTCGATGATGTCATCTTTGGAGGCAAAATACTTATATAGCGTCACTTTGCTGATATCCATATATTTTGCGAGATCGTCGACTTTCAGTTGGCTGAATTTCGTTCTTCTAAGGACAGGTTTTATTTTTTCTATATATGTCTCCACACTCACGGCTTTTCTCACGAATACATGCCCCTTCCTGTGATACGTATCAAATGCATTATAACAAATTTGCCGTCTTATTATTTACACCAATAATTAAATGAATTAAGTTAACTAATTTAGTTAAATGAGTTTACTTAGTAAACTCGCTGTTGTATAATCGTTCCTGTACCTAATCATCCGCTTGCGGATTATACAAAGGGAGGACGATTCAAATGGAACGATCCAGTAAGGGCAAATTCTTCGGCAAAAAAGTCGTGATCACGGGAGGCAGCAGTGGAATCGGCCTCGCGTCAGCGAAGCTGCTCGTGGATGAAGGAGCACACGTGCTGATAACCGGACGTACTCAGGCGACGCTTGATGCGGCTCGTGAACAACTCGGCAACAACGCAATCGCGTTCTTGAGCGATGCCGCCTCATTGAAGGATATCGCCGCGTTAGCCGATCAAGTGAAGGTTGAATTCGGAACGATAGATGCCCTGTTCGTTAACGCAGGTGTCACCGGCTTTGTCCCGTTCGAGTCAACAACCGAGGAAACGTACGACGAGATTTTTACGGTCAACGCCAAAGGGTCGTACTTTACCGTACAAAAACTCTCTCCACTTCTAAGCACAGGAAGCGGGGTAGTACTGACTACTTCAATCGTAAACGTTGTGGGTCTCCCGATGCTCAGTGCGTATGCAGCTAGTAAAGCGGCGCTGCGCTCCATGACTCGAAGCCTGGCACGCGAGTTATTGCCTCGAAATATTCGCGTCAACGCAGTCAGTCCTGGCGTCATTGACACAGGTATCTTAGAGAAGGCGATGCCGAAAGAAGCTGCCGAACAGACAAAGGCACAGATGACACAGCAGATCCCGATGCTGCGTTTGGGCGATCCCGCCGAGGTTGCCAAAGTCGTAGCATTCCTAGCATTTGATGCTACCTATACCACCGGGGCTGAGTTCCCCGTCGACGGAGGCGGCTCCCAGATCTAAGGAATCCAGCATCTAACCCTGTGACCATGCGGCCGGTTCGCTTCCGTGACTACGGGGAACCGGCCGATGTCTTGCGTTTGGAGAGTTGGCAATCCCAGAACTAGGCCCGGGACGCATACGCTTGAGCGTATTTTGAAATATGAGGGGGGGACATCCATTGAATACGAATCAACGGGAACATATCGCATTGATTACAGGCACGAGCCAGGGAATCGGCTTGGCACTAGCCCGAAAACTTCTATCGCAGAACTGGCAGGTCATTACTTTGAACCGTTCCGATTTACCGGCGGACGATATGCTCATACAAAATGCCCTCAAGAACGGATGGCTCCGAGCCTATAAAGTGAAGGATCTCACCGATTATGGCAGCTTGAGACACACTTTGGAAGAAATCAAAAGCAAGGAGCAGCGGATAGATATGTTGTTCAACAACGCTGGAGGAGGCTTAAGTGAGCTGCGCTATTCGAAACAAGGCCGCGAAATGCATTATGAATTGTTGACGGTCGTTCCTTATATCATTCTGATGGAATTGAAGGAGCTTTTGAAAAAAGGCAGCTTAAATACGGTAATTAACACTTCATCGCAAGTGTTTAGATTTACGAAGGAGTTTTCGATCGAAAACTTGGAGCATCCCACAACCTTCCGCAAAATGTACGGCCCTTATGCAACTTCAAAGCTGGCTCTTTCGTTGTGGACCCAAGCCGTCGCACCACAACTTGCCAAGGAAGGCATCAAGATCCGCAGCGTTGATCCGGGAATTAATAACACGCTAAGAAAAGGGAAAGATTCCGGGCTGACCGGATCGTTTGGACTGTTTATGAAGCTCTTTGCCTCTCCGCCTACCCATGGCGCCAACCTGTTATTTGAAGCAGCCCTCGGTAAACACCGCAATGAAACCGGCGTGTTTTTGTTGAAAGATCGGGTGACCGACTTGAAGTTTACAGAGCACGCGCAGGGTGTGCTGGACAGAATCTCCGACATATATAGCCGTGAGTTTCTTGGTGGGAGCGTTCTTTAAGCCGAGCCGAGAAATATGCTCTGGCGCGTCTTCGAGGTAGAGGACAACAAGTCTCGGATCGTTAACTGGGAGAATGTCAATGACAGGGGCGAGGAGTTCGGAACGTTAGGGTGTTCATGCCACTTGAAAACTCGGGGACCGACGAACAGTTGGAAGAATTGCTAAAGTAAGTTCATGATCCCAAAACAACATTTCTTTGCTGCCGCAGTTTTCTGCATGAAGGCCCTATGTTATCGTGAATGAAAAAGTACCGCACATGCAAAAACCGCACAAATCCTGATCACGCTAGGTGGCCGGACTCGGGCGGTTTTCATTTTGAACAGCTAAATCTTCTTTTTTACCGGCCGTAACACTGCATAACCATATCCCTCTGGAAAATGCCGCTGGTAATCCTGTTTGATCTCCTCATCCCATTCATATCCCATTTCTTCGGGGTCGAATTTCGATGCAGCTTCTTCAACGGTTCTCATCACAGCACCATTATCCTTTAGGTAATCGAACGGCGGATGGAAAAAGACCAGGTACTCCGATTCCGGGATATCCCTGCATTCCATTCCTGCCGGAATGGGTCCATCGTACTCCGATGAAACAGGGATTCCATACAAGTATCCCTTCTGACCGTTCTGATAAAACCATCCTGCCGTCTGACCGAGCTGTCCGGGGAGGACGTGGTTCGACATACTCTCTAAAGTGCCACTGATTTCATCACAATTGTGGCCATTGTTCCAGAAATCTCCGTAGTTTTGTACACAAATGTCCCAGATGCCGATAAATTTGTGCGCCGGAATGAACTCGACTTTGATCCCAACCGGTTGCAAATGTACATTGCTCATCTTTTCGCGCTCCTTGATCCAATAATGATAAGGCGAGAATACCTCCTGACGAATAGCCAGCTTAATAGGCCTGGGCGCTTTTCGGTAGGCTGTCGGAGTAAGCTGAAAAGCCTTGCTGAATGCTCGTGTAAACGCTTCTTGCGATGAAAATCCGTACTTTACGGCAATATCCAGAATCCGCTGGTCCGTGTCACGGAGCTCCAAGGCGGCACGGCTGATTCTTCGGGTCCAGACGTAATCGCGTAATGTCATTCCAGTTAATTGGTTGAACTGCCTGGAACAATAATAGGGGGAATAGCCGAGCTGCTCCGACATATTTAAAAGAGACCTGCTTTCTGTTATGTAAGCCTCCACCCAATCCACCATAAGCTGCACCATTTCGTTCCATTCGTACATGGACGTCCTCCCTCCTTTCCCCTCAATCATATCACCAGCGATTGTGGCATATTTGATTCCAGTTGCATAACAAAAGCTTGTCTGTAACGGTTAAGTTTTTGGGCCCTCATTTGTGGTAACAGACCAAAAGCGAGAAATGGCGGAGCAGGGATGAACTCCCTGGCGCCGCCATTCCTTTAATTCTGCTGATTTTTTTATAAAGTGAACTGAACTCGAATCGCTGCTTTTTAAGCTCTGACAATTTCTTGGGATGTATTTCTTAGGCATTCTCCGCCGTAACGGGGTTAACTGCAAAGAGGGAATGAATGTTGCCTTCTGGATCTGCAAAGAAGCCCGTGGTGTGCCCCCAGGACATCACCTTCGGCGCTGTTATCCCTGTAGCCCCTTTTGAAACAAAATCATCATACATCACATAGACATCCTCAGGAGAATCACATTCGAAGTTAAGCTCAAAAGCTTGCCCTCTACGCTCTTCTACAAAAGAATGGTGGCCGTTTGTGTTATCCGCCATTAAGGGTGCCGCGAAAATGGCCAGACGAACACCATCATTCTCAAATTCAGTGTAATGTTCTTCTTCTACAAGAACCTTAAATCCCAGGACATCACGATAAAATCTAGTCAATCTAGGGACATCAAGCGCCAAAACAGTGATTCCTTCTAATTTTACTCCCATGCCCATACCTACACCCCTCCAGCATCAATTTAATCAAATTCTGTCATCGGATATCATTACTATGAAATATTATATATCATCCTCATCCACTCTTACATATTAAAGTATAATATACAAAGTCTTCCTCAACCTCCGGTACGGTTCTCCGTGCTGTCCAATCTCCCTCTCGGAATGGAATTCCTCCAGAATCAGATACCTGCCGGCTTAACGGGGTGTCGGCGAACCGCTTAAGTCGAGAAGCATTCTCCAAAGCATGTCGCGTAAAGGGAATGGTTACTACAATACTTAACGGTTGAAGGCAAAAATAAAAATGAGCCCGGTACAGTACCGAACTCATTTTGAGAAAGCTGCCTGATGAAATCACCGCGTCTAACTTTTGGGGGGCACTTCAATCATATGGCTTTTTATTTTTCAGCGACTTGGCCCAATCGTATATCAAAATTCCTACATTTAGAATTAGTTGTTTAATAATTTTGGTTGCTCATTTGCAGGCCCTACGATCGTGTTTCCGCCGAAACTGAGATGCTGACCATACTTCTCTACGATAAAGCTGTTAAACGATCCATCTGCATTCATTGTGGCAATGACTGTGGGAGCCCCTTTTTTGGTGAACGTCATTTGATCCTTGTCCCATGCATTTGTTCCTCTTGCTCCCTTATATCCTTTCAGATCCAGATTTAGCATCGTTTTTGCGTCTTTCACTGCATTCTTCATTAATGTATCCAACGTCAGATTCTTGATCTTTGCATCTTTTGCTTTTTCATCCTTTTGGAATTCTTCGTAATTATCTATGCTTTTACCATTACTATGATTTACGCCGGCTTGGAGCAGTTCCAGCGTTTGTTCTTCAATGGCAAAGCTCACATTCATCGTTTTTGATTTATACTTATATTGATACACATTCGGTTTGCCATCAAGGACAAACACACGATCCAACTTTTCTCCTTTCTTGACCTTACCATTGGTAAGCTTGGATAATACCTGAGCAGCCTTCTTCTGCACGCTTGCCGGGGCATCGTCAGGTGCATAATTTACGCCATGCAGCTCTCCGTTGTCTTCCATATAAACTTGTTTATTTTGTTTGGCATTCGATGAGATGGTACCCACATAGTAGGTTGACTCTGAGATATCCACATACTTTGGTGTTTCCCCTGGGAACAATGCTTCCCACGTTTCCTTCAGTTTGGTTTGATATTTCCCACCATTTAACTCTTCATAATTGATTTTAATACTGATATTTTCGAGCTTTCCATTCTTTTTATAAGAAATCGTATCATATTTGAAATTCTCTCTTTTAAAATTCACAAAATCTTTCATGGCTGTTCCCTGAACTAACTTATAGGTATTTCCTGTTAGCTCTTTCAGTTTATCCTGAGCCTGCTGCATAAGCTTTTGATCCACCTTAACATCCTGTGAAGCATTGATATTTACCTTGTTAGGCGAATCTGCCTGAACAGGTGTTTGGCACCCCAGCAAACTTCCTGATAATAAGGCTACTCCGAGTAAAGGGAAAATTTTCTTTTTGTTCATATCAATGAACTCCTTTCTTTTGCTACCTCATGGTTATACTGAAATATAAGTGCATCTCCAAGCCGCTTTTCAATACATATCAGTCAATTAACAATTTGAGTTCTTCATTTGGGGGACCTACGATGGTCATTCCGTAAAAATCGATTTCCTGATTATACTTATCAATGGTAAAGCTGCTAAACGATCCGTCTTTATTAAATCTGGCAGTAACTGAAGGCGCCCCTTCTTTGGTGAACGTCATATAATCTTCATCCCATGCATCTGCACTTCTTTCTCCCTTATATCCTTTCAAATCCAGACCCAGCATCGTTTTTGCGTCTTTCATTGCGTTCTTCATCAAAGTGTCCAGTGTCAACTTCTTCATCTCTGTACTCTTTTCTTTTTCTCGTTCCTGGAATTCTTCATAACTATCTACACCTTTACCATCAGTATGGTATACATCGACTTGGAGCAGTTCCAGCGTTTGTTCTTCAATGGCAAAGCTCACATTCATCGTTTTTGATTTATACTTATATTGATACACATTCGGTTTGCCATCGAGGACATACATACGATCCAACTTGGCCCCCTGCTCGACATTTCCATCGGTAAGCTTGGAGAATACCTGATCAGCCTTCTTCTGCACGCTTGCCGGGGCATTGTCAGGAGCATAATTTACGCCATAAACGTCGCCATTCTCTTGCATATAAATTTGCTTGTTTTGCATAGCATTCGATGAGATTGTACCCTCATAGTAGATTGACTCTGAGATATTCACATATTTCGGTTCTTCCCCTGGGAACAAAGCTTTCCACGTTTCCTTCAGTTTGGTTTGATATTTTCCACCGTTTAAATCTTCATAATTGATTTTAATACTGAACGTTTCGAGCTTTCCATTCATGTTATAAGCAATAATATCGTCTTTGAAGTTCTCTCTTTTAAAATGGATAGCATCTTTCGTAGCCGTTCCTTGAATTAATGTATACGTATTTCCTGTCAATTCTTTAAGTTTATCCTGAGCCTTTTGCATAGGGGTTTGCTCTGATTTAGCACCTTGTTCGATGTTTGAATTTACGTTGTTATATGCATTTGATTGATTCGACGTATCAAATCCAAGCAAACTCCCTGATAATAAGGCTGCTCCGATGATAGGAAAAATTATTTTTTTGTTCATATGAATAAACTCCTTTATTTTTTATTTACTTACATACAGTTTTTAATGGAACGCTTCAGCCACGTTGAAATAAATCTATGAAGTCAGCAGTCACCACCCCCTCTCATTGCATTGATTAGTCCGTTCCTTTTTCAGATAACTGCTTTAGCTCAATTTTAATTGAATAGATCGTTCCTTTAGAGGTGAATAGCGCAGTCACGTCTGGAGAACCCGCTTTTGTGAACGTTAATGTATCAAACCTTGATTCAAGTTTGGATACGTTATAATCAGCCAAGTCCAAATTCATCCAGGCTTTAGCCTGTTTCACGGTTTCCTCATGAATCATGTCCAGCTCAATTGCTTTTGTTTTCTCAACTAAATCATGATATTTATTTTTATCATCCAATTGATTAAGTTGATCCGACAGCGGAAAAGCTACAATCCTTGTGATCTGATTCGTATTTTTTTGTACATCAATGAGGATCGAACCCTCGTGTGTATGATACACGAACTTATACACCGGATTCTGATCGGGTCTTAAGACCATTTGACTTACTGACCGTTCACTCTCTTTAAAATCCCCAACTTTATGAAAAGCTTGGTCCGCTGCATCTTTTGCAGCATCTGGAACCTGCTCCTCTCCAATCGTTTGCTGCGCATAATACCATTTACCTTGGTCAAATTCGATGGATCTGTTTTCGTTTCGCGCCTCTATGTGAAATGTGTCCGGTTTATATTCGTACATAACCACATCATTAATTCCTTCTCCTTGGGGAAAAATCTCATTCCATACCTTTTGAAGCTGACTTTTAAACTCTTGATCCTCAATGTCATCAAAGCGAATCATCCCCGAATGAAATTTCTTATTCCCATCCGAGCCTTTTACATAAATTGTATCGGCCTTCTCATTTGGATTTACTTTCATTTCTTTGGCGAACGGATTAATATATTCAAGCAAGGATAGCCGCTCTATGGCTTGAGCCATGACAGGAGTTAGAGACACACAAAAAGCAACCAATGCCGCTGCGATAACTCCCACTCTTCTTGTGAAGATCGGTTTTTGTGGTGGCACGCTTTTGGATTCAAGTTTTTCGACAATCTGTTGACTCATGCTGTGCTCTGGCGTCTCCGTATCCCGAATCATTTGCTCCACCTGGTGAATACTAACGGTTTTAGATGGATTTGGTGATCGACGCATTCACTGTTCCTCCTTCACTAACTTCCTTCGTCTGCAGTTTTTTGCGAAGGCGTTCATACTTTTTGCGCACGGTTGCCGGCTTCATATTCATGATTTCACTAATCTCGTTAAAGTGATATCGATGAATCGCCCGGAGAACTAATATATGTCTCTCTTCGGTAGTCAGTAAATTTAGAAGATCCTTCAGTGTCGTTTGACTGTCTATTTGCTGAGTCGAAGTTTCAGGCTGATCATATTTATAACGATCGATAAAACGAAACCACCTTTTTCTGCTCCTGATTTGATTCAGACTGTAGTTGTAGGCAATTTTGTACAGCCATGCCGAGAAAGTCATATTTGGACGATACTTATGTATCTGTTCATACACTCTGATAAATATTTCTTGTAGAGCATCCTCGACTTCTTCTTTGTTTTTGAGCATATGGTAACAATAGATATACATTGGTTTTTCAAAGATTTTAATAATAGAAGCGAAAGCTTCCTTATCCCCAAGTTTAGTCCTTTCGACCAGCATCTCAATTTCTTCTGGGTTTGATTCATACTCTCTGTAGTCTCTATCCAAAAGTCATACCCCCTCCTGCCTACACTCTTAAAACACCAATGCAGCTCATTTTGTGACAGCAGCATCAAAAATAATACTTGGTCACATTATCAAGGCAAGTTTTAGAGCCATCCCTAATGGGATGGCTCGGGCGTTCTTTGCATCAATTACACTTTACGTACCGTAAACCAGATGCGTTCAGATCTGGACGCTGCCGAAATTTCCGGTTCCTTGCAAAAATTCATGAACCTCACCGATTCTGTGCTCCCCACTCGCACAGCTGCTCCAACACAGGCAGCAGCGTCTGCCCTCTCGGTGTCAGCGAATACTCCACTTTGGGCGGAATCTGCGGATACTCCACGCGCTTAACCAGCCCGTCGGCCTCCAATTCCTTAAGCTGCGCGCTGAGAACTTTGTACGTCACCGCTCCGAGCTGTCTCTGCATTTCGTTGAATCGAATCGGCTGCTTGGCGGACACCAGATACAGAATTGCCATCTTCCACTTCCCGCCGATCACTGACATCGTATAACCGAACGGTGTGTCTTGGATTACCGTTTCCTTGCCCTTCAAATCGGAAATGCCCATGTTCACACTATCCTTTCGGATAGTAGCCCACTTCTTTGTGCGTACTATCCTTTTATTTTCGCCCAGTCTATACTAGCCTTACTTTAAAGTAAAGGGGCTAAAACAATGACGACCATTCAAACATACAACCATAATCTCTGGGATCACGGAATTTCGCAGGGGTACCTTGTCGACAGCACGCTGTATATCTCGGGACAGTTCTCCCATAACGCCGAGGGCGAGTTCGTCGGAGCAGGCGATATTCGGGCACAGATGAAGCAGACGCTGGAGAATTTGGATGCCGTGTTACGAGAGTTCGGAGCGACGAAGCATAATCTGGCTTACGTGGAGCTGTATCTGACGAATGCGCAGGAGCACGGGGAAACCGCAATCGAACTGTTCAAAAAGTATGTCGGAGAGCATCGGCCGGCGGGGAGTATGATCGGGGTGACTTACCTGGCATTTCCGGAACAGTGGGTAGAGGTTCGGGCTGTGGCGCATGTAGGCTAAGAAAAAAGAGAGGAGCTTCGCTTGGAGCTCCTCTCTTCGAATATTCGATTGTTCTTCCCGAAATCGTCTAAGCTTGTGGCGTATGCTAGAGCGCAGACAGCTGCTTGATCCATCCTTCCAGCTCGTCGACCAATCCTTTTGCAAGTTCGAAATCGGTATCTTTCAAGGCCAATTCGATTTGCATTTCGACCGACTTTTTCTTTTGCTCCGTTTCCAAGTAGTCTTTATCGAAATGACTGGCATAGATCATCTGTCTGAATTTTTTCATACTCATTTTTCGAATGGTCTTATTGTCAACGATCAGCACATAATCCATCCCGTTTACGACGGAATAGAAATCGTGCGAGACCATAACGATCGCACCTTTGTAGTCGATGATGGCTTTTTCCAGCGCGATCTGTGTATAGATGTCCAAATGGCTCGTCGGTTCGTCAAGCAGCAGCAGGTTGGCTTGACTGGCCGCGACTTTAGCCAATTGGAGCATGTTCTTTTCTCCGCCGGACAACGATTCGATCTTCTGCTCAAGGATCTCTTCTTCGAAGCCGTAGTTCGCCAGATACGCTCTGACCTCGTCATAAGTTTTGAATCCGGCGTCGATGAATTCATGCAGGATCGTATTCGAATCTTGCAGCGTTTCGCCTTGAAGCTGAGATAAGTACGCCACTTTCGTATCCGCATGGACTCCGATCGAGTCGTGATGGTTTCGGAAGATGTCCCGCAGCAAAGTCGTTTTCCCGGTGCCGTTCGGACCGATGATCGCGACTTTATCCGTGGATTTGATCTCGAAGTTTACGTTTTCCAACAGCAGCTCGTCGAAGGACGCGCTATAATGGTCGACTTTTACGACAACTGCGTCTTCCATTTCATGCTCGATCCCGAAGCGGATATCCGGCTGCTTGATCTCGACGAACGGCGCTTTGATTCTGCGCGCTTCCAGTCTTTCTTGGAACTTGACTCTGGCTTTTAACGCTCGGCCTCTGGATGCTTCTGAATTATAAGTCGCGATCGCTCTGAGGTTGTCGATGATGTGATCGTATCGCTCGATCTCTTCTGCCTCAGCGACAGCGATCTCCTGCAGCTCGATTTTGGTCTGAAGCAGCGAGAAATGATATTCGACATAGCTTCCGTCAAACTCTTGAATTTCCGTATTTTCCAGGTGAATGATTTTGTTGAAGCAATGGTTTAGAAGATAGCGGTTGTGCGTAACGACCAGCAGCATGCCTTTGTGGGAGTTGATCAATTTTTTGAGCGCGTTCAGATTTTCGAAGTCCAAAAATACATCGGGTTCGTCCATGATCATCAAGTCCGGATTCGTTAGCATTTCCTTCATGACTTGAATGAGTTTGAATTCCCCGCCGCTTAAGGAGGTTACGCTAACATCTTTTACCTTCGCGAGATTGGCCAGATTCAGCTTCTTATGAATGCGGCTCTCGAAATCGTCCCCGCCCATCGATTCCAACGCGTCCAGAGTGAGTTGATATTTCTCCATCATCGAATCCATATCCGATGTCGTCGCCATTTCGGCATAGATCACGTTGAGCTTCTCCTGAATCTTGGTAAATTCTTCACTAATATATTCAAAAACGGTCATTTCTTTCGCCGGGTCCACCTGAGAGAACTGACTGACGTAACCGATTCGGCAGTTCGGATCGATCTCCAGCTTGCCATCGAACAAATGCTTTTCCGGGTCCATCAGAATCTCGATCAGGGTGCTTTTCCCGCTGCCGCTTGTTCCGATAAAGGCGCAGTGCTGCCCTTCTTCGAGTGTGAACGAAATGTCGGTATACAGTTCTTTTTGCGGGAACGAGAAGGATAAGTGTTCAACTTTGATCATTGTGTTACCTTTCTTGGTAGCTGAAATGGGGTTGATTAGAGGTACTGCAGAACATGAATACGGAGTCTGCCGCACCTCAGATTAACACTGTTTACTGCCAAATTCAATGCTTAGACCAAGCCATGAACGCAGCCATCGAAGCCACGTTAACGATGACTCCATCCTTTCTGCTCAGCATATCGGGGTATGGCTCTGGGCTATGGCAGGCTAATCTAGATCTGACAAACTCTCAGCAAATTGCTGAAGTGGTGGAACGTGCATTTTTAGAACTGGGCACGATCGATGTGTTTGTCAATAATGCAGCCTATGGCTTGTATGGCGCAGTGGAAGAAGCAAGCGACAGGCAAATTGAGCATCAGTTTATGACCAATGTGCTTGGCTCCCTACGTGCAGCGCGTGCAGTCCTGCCCTTTTTCCGTAAGCAGGGCGGCGGTCACATGGTACAGATTTCGAGTATGGCGGGTCATTATTCTATTCCGGGTATGGGGCTGTATTGCTCTTCGAAATGGGCGGTCGAAGGAGCCTTTGAAGCGCTGGCTAAGGAAGTGGCTCCGTTCAATATTAAGACCACTATGGTGGAGCCCGGCGGAATCCGAACGAATTTCATTACAAGCAACGCCATATTCGGCGAGCGGATGGACGAATACCGGGATACGGAGGCAGGCCAATTCGTTAGCCTGATGAAGGGAGAACTGCCGGGTATAGATATGAGCATGTTCAATCAAATGGTTGTCGGCGATCCGGATAAAATGGCGCAGCAGATTATCCGTCGTGTCGACCAGGGAGAGGGCCCGATACGTATGGCGTTGGGCAGTGACGCCTATGAGCAAATCCGGGCAGCCCTGCTGGACAGACTGGCCGCTCTGGAAGCACAGAAAGAGCTGGCTTACTCCACTGATTCAGATGATGTGGTAAAACCATTTTAAAGGATACCAAAGCATTCGACATTCACGGCAACTGATATGCTCCTCTGAAGTAGCCGGGTTATTTATTAATCCTGTCTACTTAAAGGGGAGCTTGTTTAAAACTTGCCCTTATTTATGATACGGTTCACTGTATCATTTTAAAAACGAAATCAAAGGCACCCAACCGGGTGCCTTCTTTGCATAAATTTCTATGTCCATTAGAGCCTGCGGCTTTTCGGACGCAACGCCCAGGAGGCAATGCCAAGCGCGGCATAGAAAAGCGGAAGGATGAGATTGAATCCGTAATCGCCGTAATCATTAGCGAACGCATGAGCTAAAGCCGCTCCGGTCATTAGAAAAAAAATACCGCTATACGCCCATTCCTTAAGCCGAGGCAAGCCTGGTATTACGATCGCAATGACTCCAAGCAACTTCCAAACTCCAAGAATATTTGTGATATATAACGGGAAACCAATACCGGTCACTAGATCGACATTACCTCCATATCGCATCAGTTGCCCGATACCGCTTAATGTAATTGAGAATGCGAGTATAATTGTGACCGTCCAATAGGCGGCCAACCTTCCAACAGGGCGGGATGCTACTTTCGCGTTTTTTTCATGTGCCGTAGTAGTACTCATTTTCATTCCTCCTTTGATCTTGTTTTATTTTTTAACAACAGAAATCAGTCTTTATCCTGTTCCACTATCCGCCAAAAGCTTTCCTTCTCCTTGTTCATTCCGGCATAATCCTGGGTCTTTTTCTTCAAGGGCGTAAGCTGCCATCATAAAAACTCCTTTTTTTAATTTGGTTAATGTTTTTCCTATTTGATGTGTTTATAATAAACATTAATCATTTCAAATTGTGATACCGTTTAGGAAACTAATTACATTTTAACTACGACCCCTAACGCTCAACATGAAGAAAAATGAACCTCATTATGTTGCCATGTAAGGAAGTATTTCGATGGACGTCTTACTGATCCATGAGAAATACGGCAGGCATAGGGATTAAAGAGCTCGTACACGAATTAGGTCTTCATATAGCGTAAATGCATTTTAAGGGGAATTTCTTATGTCCAAATTCATCGACGTCCAGCCTCATCTTTGTACAACGCACGCTGTAAGGATCTGAGTAGAAGATTGCTCTCTGTACCATAAATTTACGAACCATATTATTTGGGCGATAGACTGAAAGATGGATAGAGAAGAAAGATACTTTTATCTGTCACTACTTCAAAGTTAGTGCTTAAAGTTTGGATCTACTCTAAAGGAAGGGGTTGTCCCACGCCCAGAAGACGCGGGCTATGAGGCTGTGCACGGGAAAAAATAGCTTTAATTTACTCGGTATGTACCCCCGGAATGCACCTGGGACTTCTCTAAGTTAAATAAGAACTCTACTTAAAGCGCTAAAATTGGACGGGCGGTTTGTTCTCCTATTCCTTTATCACCTGCCTCAATCCCTAGCAGATTCAACATCACGCCGACCCCAAAAGCCCGTCGGTTGGTGCCATCTCCTTACTCGGATTCTCCACTTGGTTTGACAGTGTAAAATGCAAGACAAGACAAATACCCCTTCTTGTGAAAAGGGGTAAGTTATCGTCATAAAAACCACCGGATGCTGTTACAAGCCAGTGCTCAGAAAGTTTCAGTTCAGGATTACTCCCTGTTCGCTATTTGCTCCTGAGCGAGACGGACCAATTCCCTAACCATGGAACCGCCAATTTTGCCACCGACATGGCCTGCTGATTCTGTTGTTAGTTGACCATTGTTTCCTCGGTGCAGAGGCACACCAAGCTCCTTCGCCACTTCGTATTTTACATCGTCTGGTTGATTCGGATTTACGGTATATCCTTCGCGCTTCATTACATCTGCTTTGAACGCTTGCATTCCCTGTTCGACCCCTGGCACCGCATATTTTCTCCTTCTTCTTGCCATCATACAGCACTCCCCTCGATGTTATTCCATAACATGCCCGGAAGCACAAAATTTCATCCCTATTCCCTAAAATTTATGAGTTAAATCATCATCTCCTCTTAATCTCCCGATCAAAGTACTTTTGATTCATTTACAAAAGACGAAGAAGCTGTTTTTGCACTTCTCACTTGCTGAAGAATCTGAAGCGACTGGATCAGTCGCCAAATTCAGCAGGCTATGAAACAATTGTTTTATTGACAATAGTCATTCGTAACGCATAATGCCTCAAACAGACGTTTTTTAAAGATCTCAAGGCCAGGAAACAGCAGTTTTCGCCCTACTTATGATACGGTTCAGCCCGCTAACTATTACGGCAGGTTTGATAAGCCATCATTCCAGAATAAATTTGGCAGATTTAGAGTAAAACCCTGTGTTCCATTATATTTTTCAAACTGATATGAGACTTTGAGGGACCCAGCTTTAAAAGGGAATCTTGAAATTCGGCAAGTTCCTCAATCGATGCCGTTTGTACCTTGATAAGATAATTATATTCTCCGCTTATTCGATATAAATCCGTTACTTCCCTAGCCATTTCACAAAAATCAACGATCATCTGGCAATGTTCTGTTTTGACTAGTATAAACGTAGTCATGCCCCGATTCAGATTCTTTAAATTTAATTCTGTGGAATACCCGGAAATTATCTTCTTATCTTCAAGTTTCAAAATCCTCTCTTTAACTGAAGGTTGGGACATACTGACTTCTTTACTGATTTGAGAGATAGACATTCGTGCATTGTGTTGAAGCAGCTGCAAGATCTTTTTATCCATATCATCGATTAGATGATCCATCCCCATCACTCCCTTGAATTGAATTTTAAAAAACTAAGCCATATCCATTAAAATAGCTTATATTTAATTACCATCCTTTCATTATATCCTCATATAACATATGTAATTCAACAAGTTAGTAGCTGTATACTATAAACAACATTCAAAATATACACAAGGAGAAATCAAGAATGAGCATAAACGGTCTTTCACATGTGGCGATCCAAGCCAAAAACTATAAAGCTACTATTACATTTTATATTGAAGTTCTAGGGTTCAAGGTTGGTCATCATTGGTCTCTGCCATCCTTTCAAATCAAAGAAGCCTCCATGCTAGTTTCACCTGACCAAAGAACCTGTATTGAGATCTTTGATAACGACGCTGTCATCCCTGCTCAAGGGAAGAAAGCATCGTCTGAAGAAGATATAACTTACGGAGCGTTATTACATTTAGCCTTCTACGTGAATAATGTGGATGAAATGTATCAAAAAGCCCTTGCTCATGGAGCAAAGGCTTTTATAGAACCGGATTACCTTTCACTTGGCGAACCCCCACTTGTAGTCAAGAATGCTGTCATTCACAGTCCCAACGGAGAAGTTATCGAATTTATTGAAGAGGTTGATTTTGATATGTCTACCAAGACTCATGCAAATTAAGCTTTATAACGAAAACTTGCCCTTATTTGTGATACGGTTCACCTCAACGGGTCTATCGGCGAAAAATGCGAAAAGGAGCTGTCGCGGCCAGCTCCCTTGTACTGTAATCAATCCAATTCGGCGCGAGAGAATAAATCCCTGATTGCTCTTGTTTGACATACGACCCGCTATAAAAATGAAACTATTGTCGCAGCTATAGCTCTTTTTTGTCTTATCCCAAGCAAATCAGGGCAAAAACATCCTGGTTACGGAAAATCCAGCTCATCATCGATGACACGGAATATCTCCCTATTCCGCACCGGATACCGGGCATCCAGTTCCTCCCACTGCCGCTTCGGTAAAATCAAAAAGTCGAATTTCGTATTTGTCCCGGATCAGCTCCTGAAAGCCGCGAATCGTGATATAGCGATCATTTCCGGTAAAGGTAAGCGCAATCGAATGCAGTTGTCCATTGTAGGTAACGTCCAGTCCTTTGTCCGTAGACGTCACCTCGACCGTTTCATCTGGAAGCCGTTTACCGAACAATCGGACGATCTCCTCGTCATCCTCTCCCCAATCTACAGTGACGCTGTATACGAAAGCCCATAAATATACACAGAAAGCCACCGAAGTAATCGGCAGCCTTATTATCGATGATTCAACTATCGTTCCGTTAGAACTATGGAGCCATTTAACGAAACGATACCAAAAACTTTATTCAAGTTTTTTCCAACTCTGTGTGGTGGCTGATCTACCATCATCATCTTCATCATTGACTCTTCCAAGTTGTTCAAGGGGCTTTTTGTGTTCCTAGCAAAATAGTTCGTAGTAAGTAGAAGATTATGATAGCAATCTAATTTTTTATATCGTATGATTCTTCACATACAATAAGATTTTGCAATAATAAGCTTCATAATATATATCTTATTACACTTTAGGGGAATAAGGCGTACTGCGGATTATTTATATTTTCCGTACGGGAGTTTTTTCGGAATGGAGAGACTATGAAAAAAAATATTGTCTTTATGATTGCATTACTTATACTGTTCACCGGCTTCGCAACACCAAGTTATGCATTATCAGACTCGCAATCTGATTCAATACAAACCTTGTTGGATGATGCAAGCCGTATATCAGGTGTACCGGGAATGTCAATCTCCATACTTGCGAACAATGAAGTACTCTACTTTTCTTCCGGGTATGCAGATCGTGAAAAGGGACTGCCGGCAAGTGAAAATACTCTATATGAGCTGGCTTCGGTAAGTAAAGCTTTTACCGGCATGGGTATTCTGCTGATGGAAGAACAAGGACTGCTGTCAATGTCAGACCCTATCCAGAAATATTTGCCTTGGTTTACGTTAAAGTATCAGGGGAAACACGTTGATATGCAAAGTATGACACTCAATAACTTTTTACACCATACTAGCGGCTTAACAAATGGCAGTCACAGTCAAAACATTCCACAAGGCAATACGCCGGATATGTTGCAAAAAACCGTAGAAATGCTCGTAGATTCTGAATTGTCGTTCTATCCCGGTGAGCAGTATAATTACGGAACTGTTAATTATGACGTATTAGGTCTGGTTATTGAGATTGTGTCGGGACAAAGCTATGAAGACTTTATGAAGGAACAGGTATTTCAGCCGTTGGGTCTTCACCAGACGTATGTTTATAAAGAAGATGCTCAAGCCACCGGACAGTTGGCACAGGGCTACCGTTCTTCCTTTTTTATGACAACCCCATATAACGCGCCGGATTTTTCCGGGAATAAACCCGCAGGCTACATCATTTCTTGTACAAAAGATATGGCGCGTTGGATGGGCATACAGATGGGTATTGTGCAGGACATACCCGAAATATTCCATACGGTTATCGAAAAATCACATCAGGGTGATAGGTCTGTTCCGGCTGTCAACGAAATGTATTATGCGGCGGGCTGGTCGGTAAACGCCAACCAAACGATTATAGAGCACCCCGGGGGCAATCCCAATTTCGGAACCGAAGTGGTCATACTGCCAAATGAACGAACAGCCATCAGCTTGCTGACCAACGGCGAAAATATCAATAGAAGCATGGTACTAAAAGTTAAAGATATATTAGATGGCAATCTGACGCAGTCATATGGAATAAGCGGCACACAGCTTTTGGACATCATTTTGTCGTCTGGCACAATTATTCTTTGCCTATTGGCTGTTCTGTTCTTTCTCTTAGGATTACGCAGAAGGAAAACGAATGAGCGGCAGCCAATGACAAAAAGGCGAATAATCGTAACAGCTATTTTGCTAATTGCTACGATTGTCCAGTGTATAATATGCTATGCATTAGATTGGTCAGAGATACTTATTTGGCGAACATATAGTGTTCTTACAGCTTTGATTTCGGCGGCCTTATTAACAGCAAGCATTACATGGTTTGTATACACTCACCGATATAATGCCTCGCTCCGAAAATAAGCATTTCATTCGTTCGCCTTATTGAAAAAACGCGAAGATTTCTTTTAATGAGAGAACAATATCAGCTTAGAAGGAAGTGTCAGGCACCCCCTATTTTTCGCCGTCACTTATGGTAGGGTTCACCGCGGTTAATCTTTACCGCCCGATAAATTTGCTCCACCAGCACCAGACGCATCAGCTGGTGCGGCAAGGTCATGCGCCCAAAGCTCAAACGCTGCTTCGCGCGGCGCAGCACCTCATCGGAGAGCCCATGGCTCCCTCCGATGACAAACACGACATGGCTCGTCCAGTACGTGCCGAGCTTGTCGATTTCCGCGGCCAGCTCTTCCGAGCTCCAGAGCTGGCCATCAATGGCGAGCGCGACGACATGCGCCTCGCTCTTCACATGCGCGAGGATGCGTTCGCCCTCGCGCTCTTTTACCGCCCGTACCTCTGCTTCGCTCAGGGTATCGGGCGCTTTCTCATCCGCGACCTCGATCATCTGAAATTTGATGTACGGGGCGAGTCGCTTGGCATATTCCTGAATGCCCAGCGTCAAATATTTATCCTTCAGCTTGCCCACGCCAATAATCTGAATCAACATAAAACCATTTCCTCCATATCTTCAATCTCGGTATGTATCCATTTATGAGCGATGCCTCGACACACCGTATATCCTCTAACGAACCTCACACACCTTATTCAGCCTCATTTACACATTTTGCGCGCCTAATGAACTTCAGCCACGCTAATATGCAGCATTTAAGCCATATGCACATCATTCCGGGCAAATAGCGTGGCTACGGTTCGTTAGCGCAAACATCGACCCAATTTACTCCGAATAAGACGTCTGAGTTCCTTAGCGTGATTGACTCCCCCTGCTCGACCTCCCCACAAACAGCACAAGACAGCACACCACGCCAATGCGCAAACTCCCCCACAAAACGCAAAAAGAGCGCTCTGACACGCTCTCTTTTGCTTCTTGCCTGTGATGTTCATACCGGATGGAAGGCAGGCCGGGGACACCCTATCATACAGTGCCTGCGGCCGTTCGTTCCTACAGTACGCTAAACGACGAGGAATTCCGCGTGCTGTTCGCATTCGGAACATTTGGCAGGCGGGTCCCAGTCGGCAAATTCCGTCTCCTTCAGATCAACGATATCCGGAGCGTCCTCATACTCATCGACGAACTTGTCAATGGCGATGTCCACGTGTTCTTTGCATACAACGTACATCCGTTCAAGCATCCTTTCTGTAACCAGCTATGCTCCCGATTCACAACCGCTTATCCATACAGGATAGCCACTTCTCTGTTCTATCACACCTCAGGCTGAAAAGAAACCCCTAACTCCCATTTATCGTGCCCAACTTCCAGGAAACCTCTCCATTCGCCACGAGCAAACGGCAAAAAAGCGCCCTCTCCGGGCGCTGTATCATACATATATTCGGTTAGGCAGCTCCATTTACTCCAACCCGGATTGCGCCTTCGTCAGCAGCTTGCCGCCCTGGAATGCCAATACCGCATTGGCCCCCGTATCGCCAACCCCTTTGTAGTTATAAACCACCATATTTTCTGCTTCGCTCAAGGCTTCTCCCTCACCGCCCAGGATGTCGATTACTTCGTCAAACGTCATGCCCACTTCAATTTTCTCGTACTGTGCAAACGTAATAACTACGCTATCGCCCCTGCCTGCGGAACCGTTATTGCCTAGTCCGGCAGATGAGCTGCCTCCGCCCTGGCTTGCAGCAGCGACGCTTGCGCTCAGCTCATCCAGCTTTTTTTTCAGATCCGTAATTGTAATGTTCTGTTCTTCCAGCTTGCCGGACTGTTCCTCCAGCTTTTTCTCCAACGCGGCTACGCGGTCCTCCTGCCAGGAAGCATCGCCGCCGGATGCAGTATTCGTTTCTGTCTTGCTTCCGCATGCCGACAATACGGATAACAGCATCATAAGCGAAGTTCCGCCAAGCAGCAGCTTTCTAGCGTATTTCATAGTCCCAGGGCCCCCTATATTCATATCTGCTTCCATTCATCCGTCCAATACAACAACTCAGGCGCAGCACCAACGCCAACCCTCGACCATCGTCTCATGTCCTATAAGGCATAGTACTCACATGCTAACCAGTGTATCATAGCAGAAAACTTCTGTAACTGAGACTTTCGCTCTGGGCCCATCCGCTTAATCGGATAAACAAAAATCCCCTATATTCGCCAAACTGCGAGCCATGCCTGCATCAGACAAATGACAACGCCGTTCCCGAACAGGGGATACTCGCAATAATGTGCAACTGATAAACGGAGTGACTCCGTGCCTTGATCGAACAAGCAACAAGGCGGGACGATCTCCGCTTCGTTTTACTCCGGTTTATCTGCCAGCGTTACGCTGACCTTTTCCACTTTGCCATCGCGGTAGAACGTCACTTCCAGCGTATCGCCGATTTTCTTTTTGTCGTACAAGTACTTCCGCAGATCCAGCGTAGAGGTAATCGGTTGCCCGTCAAATTCCGTAATGACGTCGTTCAGCTTCAGGCCGGCTTCGGCAGCCGGACCGGATGCCTCCAGCACAACCACCCCGCTGTCTACATGCGAAGGCAGCTTCAAATCCTTGCGCTGCTCATCGTCGAGCGGAGCGTACGGGTTGCTAAGATCAACGGTGTACACGCCCAAATATGGACGCGTTACCTTGCCGTGCAGCAGGAGGGCATCCACCGTTTTCATCACTTCATTCATCGGGATCGCAAATCCAAGCCCCTCTACGCCCGTATCCGAAATTTTCATCGTATTGATGCCGACGACCTTGCCGTTCAGGTCCACCAGCGCACCGCCGCTGTTCCCTTCATTGATCGCCGCATCCGTCTGAATGACGTTTTGCTCCCAATCGTACACGCCATCCTGGTTGATCGACACCGGCAGAATGCGATCCGTGTAACTGACGATGCCGGAGGTCAACGTACCTCCCAGTCCGAGCGGATTACCGATGGCCAGCACCGTTTGCCCGCGCTGCAGCTTGCTCGAATCGCCGATCTCGGCTGCCGGGCCAAGCCCTTCCGCATCCGCAGACAGCACGGCAATATCGCTCACCCTGTCCTGACCGACCAGTTTGGCTTTGTGCGTTTCGCCATCTACCGTCACAATTTCCAAGTCGCTGGAACCTTCAATAACGTGATGGTTGGTCATGATGAAGGCTTTGCCGTCTTCCTTCTTGAAGATAACCCCGGAACCGAGCGCGGACTCCTCCATCGACAGACTGCTGCCCGTTTTGTGATTGACGATGCTGACGACGGAAGGACGGACCTTCGCAGCCGCCTGGATAATCCGGTCATACGGATCGGCTGCTTGCGCCGCTTGAACCGAGCCTCCGCTTCCGCTGCCAATGACGTTGGACAACGGGACTGCTGTCGGCTGCGAAATGAAGCTGTAAAGCATCACCGTCACGACCGAGCTAATCACCGAACTGATGACAGCCACTTTGACGGTCGAACCGAATCCGGAGCGGGAACGCGATCTGCGCGGGTTCTGCCAGCGATCGCGCCCACCGGGGCGGAGAATCTGAAGCTTGCCTTTCTGTACAGGCTCGGCGCGTCTTGATACCTTGGTTGAATAAAAGTCGTCTCCAAACAATCCCATCGTGATCCTCTCCCCTTCGTTGTCACGCATCAAGACCTTGACTGCCGCCTGCCCTAATGTTCGTCGCGAACATGAACCGTCGCGCATCCCCGCATCGTTCACGCAAGCGACGGACAAAATTTCCGATCACTATTCCTTAAGCATGCTGCATCCATCATATTGGCGCTTGCCCGTTTTGCTACTTCATGCTCATTTTCGGAAATCTTTCATATCGTTACATTTTCGAAGGCAGCGGATGCCATCGACTATGTATAACAACATCGCTTCCATCCCGGTTCGCCATGCTGTTTGCAGCCTGATATTTATGCATAAAGCTTCTCGATTCCACACGAACTTATGGCCTTTAATCCAGCCCTCTATATACTAAACACGAAATATTCCAAAAAGTTGCATAATCATGAAGATGATCGTAAATTCTCTGCATTTTTTCTGTCTTCCGCACCCTGCGGCTAATTAGTCACACTATCTATCACCACAAAAACAGCCCTGCTAACCGCCTATTTCCGGCGTAAATAAAATAATTTCCAGTCCTGCCGAGCCGTCCCTTTCAGCATACACGCCATTCCAGCCAATTTGTAGAGGGAAAAAGAGGAATGTTTTCCACGTCCTCTGACTACAATAATAGTAAAAGATATTCGAAGCTTCATAGAAGGAGGGTTAATGTTGAATCGCACACGCACACTCACAGCTATGGAAGAGGTTCATATGGCATCCAAACTGGCCGACCTGAAGGAAGAGCATTATCGCAACACGCTTGCGCTCAGTACGATGATCGAACTGCTGGTGGACAAAGGCATACTCACCCGCGAAGAGGTGGAACGCAAGGCTGCCGAACTCGACAGCTTTATGGCTGACCCACCCTATCCCATGGCGTAGGTCGGTCGTAATACGTGTCGCACAGCCTGAACTCATGGTCCTTATAAAAGCAACCGCGGCTCTCCATGGCATCGCGCACCGACATTCTGGCCAAATCGATCATATTATGGTCCAAGCTAAGGTGCGCCAGATAGGTGCGCTTGAGGCGCCCGTTCATCAGCTCGCTGAGCGCCGCTCCTGCCGCCTCGTTCGAGAGGTGCCCGATATCGCTCAGAATGCGACGCTTCGTATTCCACGGATAACGTCCCATGCGCAGCAGCTCCACGTCGTGATTCGCCTCCAGAACGAGCACATCCGAATCTGCAATCGCGTCGCGCACCTTATCGCTCATATAGCCGAGGTCGGTCGCCACCGCCAGCTTCTCGCTGCCGTCATCGAACGTATAGCCGACCGGCTCTGCGGCATCATGGGAGATGCCGAACGATTCGACGCGCAAGGAACCGAAATCCTTGTTCTCCCCCGTCTCGAAAATACGCCGGTTTTCCTCCGGAATGGCTCCGACCGATTTCTCCAGCGCTTTCCACGTGTTCGTGTTCGCATAGATTGGTAAATTATATTTGCGGGAGATCGCGCCTAGTCCTTTAATATGATCCGAATGTTCGTGCGTGACCAAAATTCCGTCCAGCTCCGCTCCCGAAATCTCCCGTTCCAGAAACAGTGCCTCCAGCCGCTTCGCACTGAGCCCAGCATCGATCATCAACGAGGTTCCCCCATGTTGGATGACTGTTGCATTTCCCGTCGAACCGCTGGACAACACGGTAAAATATATCCCCATAACGCATTACTCCTCTAGTTTGTCTGTCTTGGGACTGAATACATCCCCGCTGATACCCTGCACGTACAGAATCTCGCCGCTTTCCAGCACGAACCGCCATGCCGGCATCGCCACTTGCATATCCGAGTTGAATAACTGACCATAATATCCCAATTGAATATCCTTCACGATGGCATCATTGGGCAAAAAGTTCTCGATCAGCGTTCCCAGCGCCTTCGACGCCGGGAGCACCTGCTGCTCGCTGTCCTCCGTTGTCGTGATCCGCACCGGCGTCTGACGGTAACCCGTAATTTTCTGATCGCTGTAGAACAGCTCCAGGCTGACGTTGAAGAGCGGCCATTTCCCGTCCACCAACGGATGAAGAACGAAGGCCCCATCTTCGGCCATCAGTTGATCAAGTCGATAACTGCCGATTTGTACAATTTCATCTTTTAGCGCATTTTCCAACTCGCCCTGTGCAAAGATCAGCTTGCTGTCGATCGGTTGATCGAGATTGACTTCAAGGCCCGCCTTATCCTCTTCAATGAACTCATAGGACAGTTTCGGCAGCTTCGGCGTTTCACTCGGGATGGGGGCAAGCACTTGAATGCCCTTTTCCTCCATCGCCAGCTGGGTATTGTCCGCCAGGGAGGTGAAGTCCAGATTGGCTCCGGCCGTCTCCCGGGCATCCACCCAGATCTGATAACCAAGCACCAGGTTAAGCAGCAAAAAGGCGTAGATCAACACATTTTTCGCGCGTCCCCAATCCAACAACCTCACCTCCGCTATGACATGATTCAAAAGAAAACCGTTACACTAGGCCATTCCTATGACACCGTGGTCTCTTCTCCGTTCGTGAAACGGATGACCCATACGGGGATCAGCTTCAAGCCATCCTCCGTCGCAGACGGGCGGTATGCCGGATATACGTCCTCTACCTGACGAGTGGAGCCGGTCACCTTTTCGATCAGTGCCTTCAGCTTGTCCCCTCCCGAGAGCTTGACCGCCTTTTTGGTCTCCGAGCCTTCGTTCAGGTACTCCAGCGAACGTTCATAACTCGACACCGTTTCCTGCTGCATTTCCATGCTGATCGTACCGAAACGGAATTGCGCCAGATCGAGAATCGGAAAACTGCCATAGTACTGCTGGAATTGGAGACTGGTCCGGTTATCGCTGGATTCGATCATCATGCGGGACCTGCCCTTCCACCCGCCATGCTGGTTGACGAAATCCACCGCAGACAGCGCATCCTTGGCCGGGTCGCTCTGACCCGCCGGCGGTGCCGCAGGATCGGTATACGTCATCCAGCGCTGCTCCTGTTTGATTTGCAGACTGCGCTTGCTGTCCGTATAAATCTCCGATCCGTCCTTTTCCCGAATGTTTCGGGTCATGCTTGGATCGAAGAACAGGCTGCGCTGCATCTGCTCGACCGTGAATTGGCCTGTCGGCACCTCGGCTTCGATCGTTTCCAGCGCCGCCCTTGGAATGTAATATCCGCCTTCCATCAACGTATACGGCGTCCAATTGCTGCCGAAATCCACATGCTGCTGCACGTCCTGCACGGTCAGGTCGGCCTGTGCAGCTTCGTATACCACATCGCCTTTGGCACTAAAGAACAGCGCATGCACCTTGGAGTCGTTTTTGGCCGTATAAATGGAAATCCGGTTGATCGTCTCTCCCTGGAACAGCGAGTCCGTGCCAAGCCGCATTACCCGCTGCAGCAATTGCACGGGAATGCCTTCTTTGAAAGACAGCTCAAAGCCTTGATTCTCCTTGCGAATCTTCTCCCAATTGACGGATTGCACGTTTCGGCGCTGGAAATCCTCAAACGTCCGGCCCTGAATCCGCGAATAGATCAACTGATAAAAGGTATTGCCCGGATAGAACACGGTATGTTTATCCCCACCCAAATGAATAATCATCTGATCGGGGAAGATCAATTCCTCAATATTGCGCTCCTGGCCCATATTCTCGGTTTTGACATAGTTTGTCTCGGAGGTGACTACCGAATCGCCGCCGCCAGGCAGACGATAAATCAAGAAATAGCTCTGCACGAGGCTCGCAGCTACCAGCGAAGCAAGCACGAGTGACTTAATGCGTTCCTTCACTGTGCTCACCTCCTTCGCTCCGCATCGGCAGCTTAAACGTAACCGTTGTGCCGACGTCCAGCTCCGATTCGAGCGAGATGCTGCCGTCATGCGCTTTTACGATTTCCCGGGCAATGGACAGCCCGAGCCCTGTGCCGCCCATGCTGCGGGATCTGGCCTTGTCTACCCGGTAAAACCGCTCAAAAATGCGGTCCAGGTCCCGCTGCGGAATACCCACCCCGGTATCGCTCACCGAAACGGCCAGCGTATTCCCGCCTTCGCGCCTTGCCGAAATCGTAATCGTGCCGCCCTCCAGCGTGTATTTCAGCGCATTGGACACCACGTTGTCCAGCACCTGGTCAATCTGGTCGCGATCCAGCGGAACAAGCGGCATCCCGTTTTCCACCGACAATACGGACTGAATATCCTTCTGATGCATCTGGAAGGAGAAACGGTCCGTCACTTCCTCCAGCATTTCCAGCACATCGGTGGGCTGTTTGCGGAGTCGCGCCTCTTTGGAATCGAGCCGCGACAGATGCAGCAAATCGGTAACCAGCCGAATCATACGCTCCGTCTCGTTTTGGATGACGCCCACGAAACGGCCCGCCAGCTGCGGATCTTCCAGTGCGCCGTCATCAAGCGCTTCGGCATAACTCTTGATGGTTGTGAGCGGCGTGCGCAGCTCATGGGAGACGTTGGCGACGAACTCCCTTCGCGACGCTTCCAGTTCTTCTTGCTCCGTGACGTCCTGCAGCACGGCAATCGTCCCCGTAATGCCCAGGTCGCGCCGATGCACAGGCGTGAATGTCATGCGGATGACGACAGGCTCCTCCTGCCCGGCTGGCGCAATCTGCAGCAACGTCGATCCGGTGAATCCGCTCGCCAGCGCCTCGGCATCCTCCGGATCTATGCCGAGCAGCACGGCAAAATGCCTGCCCTCGATATCCGCAGGACGCATGCCCAGAATGCTGCTGGCGCGGCGGTTCACCAGTATGACTTTGCCATATTCATCGGTTGCCACCACGCCGTCGCTCATATTGGTCAGAATCGAAGTCAGCTTTTCCTTCTCTTCTTCGTTCTGGGAGAGAGCGTCGCGCAGCCTGCTCGTCATATAGTTAAAGGCCCGGCTGAGCTGTCCGATCTCATCCGTGCCGAATACGGGCGTCTGCTGGTCGAAGTTGCCTTCGGCCACCGCCGTGGCCCGCCGCGTGACTTCTTTGATTGGCTGGGTGATCGTATGCGACAGGATCACGCCAAGCACTGCCGTTAGCACCAGGGCGATCAGAATGCCCGAAATGAAAATTTTGTTGATGCCTTCCATGGTGGCGTACAACTCGCTCATCGAAGCGGCGATGTACACTGCGCCGATAATTTTGCCGCCGGACATGACCGGCTTGGCGACGACTTTTTTGCGCACATTATCTTCGTCGACAATGTACTCTTCATTATCCCGAATGCCTTGCAAGGCACGACTAACTACGGTTTGCGTGTTTTTCCGCCCCACGTAATCGGAGTGCGAGCTTAAAGAGGTCGTCAGCACCTTCCCGCTGGCATCGAGAACCTGAATCTCCGCACCGTTGATATTGAACAGATTGTTCACCAACACGCGCAGGTTTTCCGTACGGTCTTCACCAGCCTCCGGGTCGCCGCCAGCCAGCGTTTCGCCCACCAGCACAGACAACATTTCAGCCCGGGCCTGCAAATCCTCCGTAAAATTGCTCGTTAACGAATTCTTCATCGCGCTGACGAAATAAACCCCGATCAATTGCATCGCAATCAGGATTAGCAGCACATAGATAATAATCAGCTTGGCTTGAATCGTGCGAAAGAATGAAAACTTCAAGAAGCGGCTCATTACAGACCTACGCTTTTGGGGCTGCGCACCAGATAACCGAGACCGCGCCGGGTCAAGATCGTTTCCGGCTTGCTCGGATTCTCCTCAATCTTCTCGCGCAGGCGGCGAATCGTCACGTCGACGGTCCGCACATCCCCGAAGTATTCGTAACCCCATACTGCCTGCAGCAGATGTTCGCGCGTCATCACCTTGCCCGAATTTTTCGCCATATAATAGAGAAGCTCATACTCGCGATGAGTCAGGTCGAGCGGTTCGCCTCCTTTGTACGCTGTATACATGTCCATATCGAACGCCAGGTCGAACAAACGCAGCACTTGCTTCTCATCATCCTCTGGTGCCTCCGTTGACGCTGCAGCGATGACCGGCTTCTGCCGCCTGCGCATCTGTGCCTTTACCCGGGCAAGCAGCTCGCGCGTACTGAACGGTTTCGTGACGTAATCATCCGCGCCCAGCTCCAGCCCGAGTACCTTGTCGATCTCGCCATCCTTGGCGGTCAGCATGATAATGGGCATCTCCAAATGAGCGCGAACTTCACGGCATACGTCCATGCCGTCTTTGCCCGGCAGCATCAAATCCAGCAGCATCAGGTCCGGCTTCTCGGATAGCGCCAGCTCAACCGCACGAATGCCGTCAAAGGCACAAATGACCTCATACCCTTCTTTCTCCAGATTAAACTTCAGAATGTCCGCGATAGGCTGCTCGTCGTCAACCACCAGAATCTTTCCCTGCATCTGCTGTATTCACCCCTATATCCTGCATGATCCGCCGCAGCGGTCTATTTCTCTTTTCTATATAAGCAACGCTTCGCTTCTCCAGATTGGTTCTGCCTCTCCGTTAGCGTGTAAAAATTGAGTTCAGCCTATATGCATGCTCATTCTCTATATAACGCACAAACGATGCTGCTATTTCCCGGTGGCGAAGCTTGTCTCCCCATTTCGGGAAATCATACATGTTTGTCCTACATTGGATGGATTATAATCAATAGTTTAACATACCTTGAGCGGCGTAACATCCCGAACCGGCGTCTCAATACTCAGAAATTGAAAGTTTTTTACATATTGATGATCATCGCAATAACATGTCCGAGAACCCGCCTGACCTCAGTCCCTGATCGGTCCAACGGTGCCTCTATCTTCCAGAACCAGAAAACCGAAGTCCTGCCATCACAAAAAGGCCAGCCTAAGCTGACCCATAGATATAGCGGTTCGCACAGCAGCATTCGCAGCCACCACAATCCGCCTTATATTCAGTTCTAATTCAAATAAGTGAGCGGGTTCTCCACCGTTCCGTTGTTATGGATCTCAAAATGAAGATGGGTTCCGGTAGAGCGTCCCGTATTGCCCATAACGCCGATGCTTTCGCCTTTTTCGACGACTTGTCCTACCTTGACGCCGATGCTGTCCAGATGACCGTATAACGTTTCGTATCCGTTGCGATGGTTGATGATGATCACATTACCATAACCGGTCTTCTGGCCTGCAAACGTCACTACGCCTTCGTCGGACGCCTTCACGTCCCGATTGCCGACCAGGTCGATGCCTTTATGCTGGCGGCCCCAGCGTTGTCCGTAGCTGCTGGATATGGAAGCGCTCGATACCGGCCAGGCAAACGCGCCAGTCCCTTCGCCCACGACCTTGGTTCCTTTCAGAACCACTTCCGTTACGGCAGCCTTCACGACTTCCTGACCCAGCCATTCTTCCTTAACGACCTCACCATTCTCCTTGGTGACGCGGTACTGCATGTTTTTCAGGCCGCTCTGCCCCGGGCGGACCACTTTGGTCGTGCCAGCTTTCAGATCGGCGCTTTTGCGCACCTCGACTTGCGGTTTAATCTCGATTTGTTCCACGATCTGTTCGACCGACTTGACGGTCACGGCCGGTTTCGGCACCGTCAGCGTCAGTTTATCGCCGATTTGCATCGACGTTTCCTTGATTCCGGGATTGTTCTTGCGAATCTCCGCCTGCGTAATCTCGAATCTCGCTGCGATGGAGGAAATCGTGTCTCCTTCCTGCACAACGTAAGTTACCGGCGAGTCCTTGCCTACGGTCAAAGCCTTGACCGCTTCGGACACGTCCCAAATTTTGTTGGGGTCGGCTTTTACGGCGTCGGTGGAAACCTCCTCCTGGATGTCGACCGACTTCAGCGTGGTGCTGGGTCCATCTGCCTTGGAGGAAGAATTCGCCGATACCGACTTCGTCTTGAGCGGGCTGCTCACGGCCGCTGCCGATATGTATTTGCTCTGCACCTGTTCAAGTACCTTGTTCGCCGTTTCCTCGTCTTTCACGATGCCGATGACTTCACCGTCCACCTTGATTTCGACGCCTTTGGCGTAAGCTGTCAGCATATCGCTCAACTTATCCAACGTACCCTGACTGTCCACTTGAGGCTTGTAGGATTTCGCCGTTTCCGTCGTAATGCCTTCGGTATTCAGGACCATCTCTGCGTCCGGATATTTATTTTGGTATTCCTGCGTTTTGTCTGCGAATAGTTGTTGCAATTGTGCCTCGTCCGCGATGCTTCCGACAGGATTGCCTTTAACCAATACGTTGTAATACGTAAGCGTGTTGGCCGCTATGTATTGCTTGGCTGCGAATCCGATCGAAGCTGCGATGAATATCCCGCATGATGCGGCGATGATCCATTTGCGCGAGGTCCAGGCGCGCGCTTTCGTTACACTGAAGTTGGACATGCTCATGCTGTTCTTGTCTTCGGCCTTCGGGTGTTTTCCGGATGGTTCGTGTTTCCGGATTTTTTTGCCCGGTTGGCTTATGCCTTTGAAACCTTTCATGATTCTCTCCTTTTCAGCACTTCTAAAACCGCATTCTGTCAAGACATTACCCGTCGTGTCTGTCTTATGCCTGTCAATGGTTATATTGGGTGTCCGCAAAAATCAGGACTTTAGCTGCGTTTGTAAAAGTGTCAAAATTTTAACCTTTCATCACACCCGTTTACTTTAACACAGGTTTTACAGGCATTTCAACTACAGCGATCACGGCGCAAATGTGCGCTCCCAGGCCGTTTTCCTTATTTATGCATAATGTGGAAGACCATCACCGTCTGTGGCAATGCATTTTTTCCAAACTGGATTCACCCAAAAGCAAAGCCATTAGGAGTAGGTTCTAAGACCCAGTTTAACATCTTGATGATGCGCATTCACACCTTGCCTGGCTTGGGGTTTCACCTTCTATGAAAGAGCCGACCATCCTGTACGGCCGACCTCTTCATAGCGGAATTTCGATCCGTTCATCCGATTGCGTCCCAAGTTTTAGCGAATGTTCCAATGTAGTTTTGATCGTCCGGCAACCACGTATACAGTGAATTATTTTCCAGCGGAGAATGCCTGCGATGAATCGGCCACAGGATCTCAAAGATGTAATTGCGCTAATTCCCTCCCAGCTCCCGAGAGCCAAAAAAGCCACCGGGAAGGGGATAATCCCGTTCCGATGGCTTCTATTACATGTCCTGACCAGCATGCGTACATAAGTCTCTATTCCGGCCCTAGGCCTTGAAAATACCTAGCTATTTTAACCTCTTCATTCCGCCTGCAGTACTTCCATTAAGCTGTCGTATTCTTCGCTCGTTAAATACTTGGAAATGACCTGCTCAATCTCTCGCAATTCTTCTTCCGTCAATCCGCCCTCCATGGCGCTCGATATTTGCTGCATCTCCTGTTGCGGCAGCTTGTTCATGAGCAGACTGAAGATCTTCTCTTTCTCCGCCTGCGGCAAGCTGTCTTTTTTGTTCGTAATATCGTCCGGTGATACAACGACCGCTCCGGTCTCTGCGGAAGCTTTGCCTTCCTCCGTTCCATTGGACGCGTCTGTGGTACCAGCGGTTCCATTGGACGTCCCTGCTGTACCAGCGCCAGCATTTGCACCGGTTCCCGATCCTGTTTCAGAATTGGCTCCTAAATTCGATTTTTCATTTAAGTTGCCCTGGCCTGAATCCGGGTTGCCCTGCGATGCATCCTGCGAGGCTTTTTCCTCACTCTTCGTGCTCCCGTCACCTTCGTTCCCCATCACTGAAATGGCACCCTCGGGCACCTTCTCCTCCTCGGCCCCGACGGGTTTATCGGTCGGTTCCGACTCAGGCTCACTCTTCTTTTCGTTGGTTTTGCTCCCGCCCAGAGCACCCTGAAACATGGAGGTTAATCCAAGCGATGACCCTTCCCATTCAATATTGAAGCTTGCCAGCAGCGATTTTACGTACGATTGCACTATCAGTCCGGTTGTCAGCAGCGTCAATGAGCTGACCAGCACAACCGTGAGCAGCATTTTTACAAACCATTGCAGCAGTTTCATTTCTCTTCACTCCCTCCGATGATCCGTCCTCCAGCCTGTCCGGGTGACGGCTAAGCCAAATCCGCTGTTAACCAGTATTGACGGAAAATCGGGGTTTCATATCAGATCAAATGCGAAAAAGCCCCAAGCGACGCCAGATAGGCAGTACTTGGGGCTTACTTATTTATAATGATGGATCAGACGTAGATCGGCATAACCTGATTCGTCTGTTCACGGTTACGGCCTACCGAGAAGATGGCAATCGGAATGCCTGTCAGCTCGGATACGCGTTTGATGTAGTTTTGCGTGTTCACTGGCAGATCTTCCAGCTTTTTCGCTCCCGTGATATCTTCACTCCAGCCTGGCAGCTCCTCGTAAACCGCCTCGCACTCCGCCAGCATTTTCAAGCTAGCCGGATAATGAGTGATGATCTCGCCTTTGTATTTGTATCCGGTACAGATTTTCACGGTTTCCAATCCTGTCATCACGTCCAGCGAGTTCAGGGACAGGCCAGTGATACCGCTCACGCGACGGGCGTGACGAACAACGACGCTGTCGAACCAGCCAACGCGGCGAGGACGTCCGGTAACCGTACCGTACTCATGACCCGTTTCGCGGATCTGGTCGCCAACAGCATCAAACAGTTCCGTTGGGAATGGACCATCGCCTACGCGTGTTGTATACGCCTTAGCCACGCCGATGACCTGCTGAATGCGTGCCGGGCCAACGCCGGAACCGATACATACGCCGCCTGCGGATGGGTTCGAAGACGTTACGAACGGGTAGGTACCTTGGTCGATGTCGAGCATAACGCCTTGCGCGCCTTCAAACAGCACCTTTTTGTTCTCGTCGATGAACTCGTTCAGGACGACGGAAGTATCGCGCACGTATGGACGAAGAACCTCGGCATACTCCAGGTAATCCTTCAGGATTTGCTCTACATCCACCGGCTCGCCATCGTATACTTGCTCAATGACGCGATTTTTCTCCTGCACCAGATGGCGCAGCTTCAGTTCGAACTCTTCGGCATCCATCAGGTCCGCCATGCGGATTCCGATACGGGCTGCTTTGTCCATGTAACAAGGACCGATCCCTTTGCCTGTCGTACCGATTTTGTTCGGTCCTTTACGCTCTTCTTCCAGCGCATCCAGTACCATGTGATATGGCAGAATGATATGTGCCCGGTCGCTGATCGTCAGGTTTTTCGTTGTAAAGCCATTGTCATGAATATAATTAATCTCTTCAATAAGTGCCTTCGGGTTAATGACCATGCCGTTGCCGATGACGCAAGCTTTGTCAGTGTTGAAAATCCCCGATGGAATCATCGTCAGCTTATATTTTTTGTTATCGATCAAAATCGTATGGCCGGCATTGTTACCTCCTTGGTAACGAGCGACCACGTCCGCGCTTTCCGCGAGATAATCCGTGATTTTGCCTTTTCCTTCGTCTCCCCATTGCGTTCCCACTACAACTACCGTTGACATGTGCATTCCTCCGTGGGTGCCTTGCGCACCTTTTATTGATCTGTCCGTCCTCTATCTCGGCAGGCAAATGAATGTGAAAACACCGGCGGAGAAGCGTGCTAACGGACAGTGAAAACTCCTTCGTTACATTGGAAGGAAGGTTTTCGCTGCTTTAACGCAGCAGTAATAGTGTACCAGTCCCCATTTTCAAAGTCAAATCAATAAACGAACTAATCATATATTTTTCGTTGTTAATGTTCGGAAATACACCTAAGTTGCGGCTGAATGTATCCATTATTGTTCCAAAAGCACGCAAAGAAAACCGGCTATGCCTGCGCCCTGGAAGCAGGATGGCATGCCGATTTCTTATGGCAACACGGAATTGCGCAAAACGGCGCAACTCCATCATTGCATATAATGCTTTACGCATCAGAGGTCTGTACTACATCGCGAATGCATCGTTATGCGCCCGCTCGTAGTTGACGAATTTGTTGAACTGCTTCAGGAAGACCAACTCTACCGTACCTACCGGACCGTTACGCTGTTTGGCGATAATGATCTCGATAATGTTCTTCTTCTCGGTCTCCTGGTTGTAATAATCATCCCGGTACAAAAACGCCACGATATCGGCATCCTGCTCGATCGAACCCGATTCCCGCAAGTCACTCATCATTGGACGCTTGTCCTGCCGCTGCTCCACGCCCCGGCTGAGCTGGGACAACGCGATAACCGGAACTTCAAGCTCACGGCCGATCTGCTTCAGCGTACGGGAAATCTCGGAGACCTCCTGCTGGCGGTTCTCCCCTGCTTTGCCGCGGCCGCTGATGAGCTGCAGGTAATCGATCAGGATCATGCCAAGCCCCTTCTCTTTTTTGAGACGGCGACATTTGGCCCGAATGTCGGCTACCGTGATCCCGGGTGTATCGTCAATATAGACTTCCGCTTCCGACAATGCAGCAATGCCCATCGTCAGCTTCTGCCAGTCCTCGTCGCCCTTGAAATCCCCGTTACGCATGACACCCGCATCCAGGTTCGCCTCAGCGCAGATCATCCGCTGCACAAGCTGTGCCGCCGACATCTCCAGACTGAAGATGGCTACCGTCTCCTGCGCACGAATGGCCACGTTCTGGGCGATATTCAGCGCAAAGGCGGTCTTACCTACGGAAGGACGTGCCGCTACAATGATCAAGTCACTGCGCTGAAAACCTGCGGTCATCTTGTCCAAATCGATAAATCCGGACGGAATGCCTGTTGTTGTTCCCCTGTTCTGATGCAGCGTCTCGACACGGTCGAACACTTCCATCAGAACGTCGCGGATGGCAATAAAGCCGCTGCTGGAGCGACGATTGGAAATTTCCAGGATGCGCCGTTCGGCTTCCCCGAGCATGGCCGATACATCCTCTCCGCCTGCATAACCTTCGCTCACAATCTGCGTGGCGGTACGGATGAGTCGCCGCAGCATCGATTTTTCTTCGATGATCTGGGCGTAATAATCGACATTGGCTGCCGTAGGCACGCCATGGGCCAGCTTCGCAAGATAGCTGACGCCGCCGGCCTCCTCCAGCTCGCCTTTGTCCTTCAAACGCGAAGTCAGCGTGACAAGGTCAATCGGCTGATTTTCCTCGCCAAGCTGAATCATCGTTTCATAGATGAGTTGATGCGGCTTGTCATAGAAATCCTCGGTTTGCACCCGTTCCATCGCTGTAATCAGGGCCTCTCCCTGAAGCAGGATTGCACCCAGCACGGCCTGCTCGGCTTCCAGGTTCTGCGGGGGAATCCGGTCGAATAACATTTCGCCGCCCATCTTACTCCTCCGTTACCTGTACCTTGATAGTCGCTTTGACTTCAGGATGAACCTTCACCGTTACTTGTGTTACGCCGAGTGTACGGATTGGATCGTCCAGTTCGATTTTGCGTTTATCGATTTTCAAGCCTTTGGCTGCAAGCGCCTCGGCGATTTGTTTGCTTGTGATGGCCCCGAACAGGCGACCGCCTTCACCCGCTTTGGCTTTCAGTTCGGTGACTTCAGCCTCCAGCTTTTTGCCGAGCACTTCCGCTTCCGCTTTTTCTTCTTGTTTGCGGCGCTCTTCGGCTGCATTCTGGTTCTCCAGCGTTTTCATGTTTCCGTCGGTAGCCAGACGCACCAGCCCGCGCGGCAGAAGGAAATTCTGTGCATATCCTTCCGATACTTCCTTCACTTGTCCTTTTTTCCCCTGACCTTTAACATCTTTTATAAAAATGACTTTCATTCGAACAGCCCCTCTTCCTTTTCGATTTCAGCCAGTACGTTCATCAGCCGTTTTTCTGCCTCTCCCAGCGATCCTTCCAGCTGAACAGCCGCATTGGTCAAATGCCCGCCGCCGCCGAGCCGTTCCATGACGACCTGTACGTTCATGCGGCCGAGCGATCTTGCACTGATTCCGATCAGCCCGTCCGGACGCTCGCTGATCACAAATGAAGCGACGACGTCGTTCATGTTCAGCAAGGTGTCCGCCACTTGGGCGATCATCATTTGCGGGAGCTTGCTGCCGCGTTCAGTGACCGCAAGCGCAATGTTCCCATATACCATTTTAGCATGCTTTATGATTTCTGCCTTAGCAATATATTCTGACAGATTTTCTTTCATTAGCCGTTGGATCATGATGGTATCTGCACCACTTCTGCGCAGGAAGCCGGCCGCCTCGAACGTTCTTGACCCGGTATGCAGCGCGAAATGCTTCGTATCCACCGTAATTCCCGCGAGCAGCGCCGTCGCTTCCAGCGGCGTGAACTGTACCTTGTCATGGATATATTGCAACAGCTCGGTAACAAGCTCGGCAGCCGATGAAGCGTAAGGCTCAAGATAAATCAGCACAGCGTCGTTAATGAATTCCTCGCCGCGGCGGTGGTGGTCCACCACGACTACGCGCGTAGCGGCCTGTACCAGCTTGGGCTCCATCGTCATGGAGGCTTTGTGGGTATCGACAACGACGAGCAGCGTGTGCTCGGTCATGACCTGGGTTGCCTGTTCGGGCGAAATAAAGGCTTTGGCCAACTTTTCGTCCTTGTTCACCAGCTCCATCATTCGCTCAATGGACGGATTTACCCCATCCAGGACGATGCGTGCCTCCACATTGTACAGGCTGGCCGCTTTCCACACCCCGATGGAAGCGCCGATCGCATCCATATCGGGCATTTTATGCCCCATAATAATGACCCGATCGCTCTCCTGCATAAGATCCCGCAAAGCATGCGCAATGACCCGGGCGCGAACCCGCGTCCGTTTCTCGACGGCATTGGACTTGCCGCCATAGAAGGACAGCCGCTGTCCCGATTTGACGGCAGCCTGGTCGCCGCCGCGCCCTAGCGCCATATCGAGACTGGACTGAGCAAGCTCTCCCAGCTCGCTAATGCTATCCGAACCAAAGGCCAGCCCGATGCTAAGCGTCATCGGCACCTTGAGATCGGCGGTCATTTCCCGTACCTCGTCCAGAATGACAAACCGGCTCTGCTCCAGTTCCTGCAGCGCCTTGTGGTTCAGCATCATCAGGTAGCGGTCGGACGACAAACGGCGCAAATACACTTCGTACCGCTTCGCCCAAGCCGTGATTTCGCTGGTTACGCGGGCAATCAGCGAGGTGCGCTGCTGGTCGTCCATGCCTTGTGCCGCCTCGTCCAGATTGTCGAGCACCAGAATGCCCAGCGCGATTCGTTCATTTTCGTACTTATCCCGGAGAACAGCCAACTCGGTAATTTCATACACGTACACGTACCGTTCCAGCGGGTTATGGATGACGCCGTAATATCGGTCATCGAGTTGGAACTCGTCGTGCAGTTCCTTGGATGCCGCGTCTTTCGATCCGTCCTTCTTTTCTTTCGGCTGCGGCAGCTTTGGAAACAGATGGCTTAGCGTGCTGCCCACCATCGTTTTCTCCTGAAACATATCCGCCACAAAGCGGTTATGCCATTCTACCGTACGGTCTTCGCTGTACAGCACAATGCCGAAGGGAAGCATGTTTACCGCTTCCCCCTCCATCCGTTTGATGCGTATGGATAATCCGTTAATGTAATCATTCAATTCCCGGCGAAAGGCAAGCTCCGCTTTGATCATGACAATGCCGAGCGCCGAAGCGAGTATCAGGCTGATCAAACCAAGCGTCCAGTTGTAAATGGTCACGAACATGACCAGCAGGAGCAATAGAATAAACGCCCATACGGTATAGTAGCCGTGCCAGCGCTTCTTCAGAAATTTAGGCATGACTCATCACCCTATCGTTTTGGTTTCGAAATTGCCTCTCGAAGCGGGAACGCCAGATCAATGATCCCGATAATCCGAAGCGGCCCAATGAAAAAGACGGCGGCGGCCAGCAGATAGGGGATTACCGGATTCCATTTCCTCAAATGGGACAAGAAAAAGAAAAAACCGATAGCTTGAATCATGAAGCCCAAATTGATTAGCGGCGACAGATTGGCCGCGATCATCGTCCAATACGTCCCGTCGCTTTGTCTTGACACGACCTCGAAGATCAATGCAAGGAAGTAGTACCAGATCAACGCGCGTGGCATTCTCCATTCGCGTGCAGGCGGCAATTTGGACACCGTCACGCCCATAACACTCAGGATGGGACGAGCGACTGCATGCGTGATAAGAGCCATCACCATAGAGGTGACAACCAGTGCAAACGGAATCATGAGCTGCGTCTGTCTCGCCACGTCCTGCGTCATTTCCGGCGTCCATACAAAACCGTTAACCATCTGTGTGGATGATCCGGTTAATGGTTCGACCGTCAGTTGAACCACATCGGTAATATAGCCGGACAGGTCGAACTGGAAAAATACGGTGCCTAAAAGCAAAAGGAACAAATATTCCCCCAGCATCGCACCCATTCCTGACATCAAAGCAAACAGAGCCGATTTCCTTTTCTTATAAGCATTACCCATAATTATAGCAGGAATCGTGAAAATCACGAGCAATAACAAATATATGGGACTGATCATCAACAAAATGACGGCTACCGGCACGAGATGCCATACAAAGGACTTCACCGATAAGGACGCGTACAATACGACTCCCGGAACCAGCACGAAAAAGATCGCGAGCACCGATAGAGGCGTTGGCAGCGAAAGCAACAAGAGCAAATACACGACGCTCCAAACGGCCGTTTTAAAGCTAAATTTCAACAATTTCACCTCTTACGCATATGATCTTCGAGCGCGGATATATCCTGGTACCAGTCTTCCAACTGGTGACCTTCCGATTTGTGCTTTTTCAGTTTCTCTACTAGCAGTGCATCCAGATCCTTGAACGGAATACCAAGCCTGCGGCCCAATATGTACACGCTCATCATCAGACTGGCGAGACTGTCCCCGATTCGGGAGGTGCTGCCTTCCCATAACGCTTTGAACAATCGGGACACCTGGTCAAGCACTTCGGTCTTCAGCCATTCAATCACTTTAGCGCGTTTGGCTACATCCAGTTCTTTAGGCATATTAGCGAAAGTCACTCTCCCCGGAAAAAGCTTTATTCTCCATTATAGCATAAAAAGGGGGGTGTAAAAATGTTCCCCCTTGGCAATGCCCCAAGCTGTCTCCTTGGATAAGGTTATGCTTAACATGATACCGAAAAGCACGGATTATCCCTTTTCTGCAACCGATTTTTTCAAATGGATTTGGCCTTGAGCGTTTCCTTGGCAACGATGCCTTCACAATATTCGATAATTTGGCTGCGCCGCACAATGCCGATAAATCGTTCCATGTCATCCACGACGGGTACAAAGTTCTGAACTTTGGCCAGATTGATCAAGTCCTCCATGTTGGCATTGATCGATACCGGCTTGATATCAAGCCGCAGCGGAACGTCCTTGAGCAAAAACTTTGAAGCGTTTTCAAATGAAATCTTCCCTTCGGAGTTCTTCATGTGCCACAACAAGTCGCCCTCAGTCACGGTACCGATATATTTGCCTTCCTTATTCAAAATGGGCACCGCCGTAAATCGATGATATTCCATCCGTTCCAACGTTTGCCTGAGTGTAGAATCCGACGTTACGCATGTTACCTCTTGCTTGGGCAATAGAAAAAATGCAATATTCATACCCTTGCGTGTCCTCCCTTGTCCTACATACTCAAAAGTTTCTCCAAACTTTATTATACGGGTTATAACACGTGATGTTCCAATCGGGGGAACTCCCTGCGAAAAAGAAAAAAAACAGCAGCCCGTAAAACACGCACTGCTGCCCTGTTCTCATCACACATCGCTGGTATAGAATGGTTGGATTACTCGATCTTCTGCCGATCGGGAATCATCAGTGAGCCGACTGGGGTCGATTCATCCATCCAGTTCGTAATCAGCTCTTTGGCATATTGGACATCCTTCTCATCGGCCTTGCCATAGTAGATGCCATCCTTGCGCATCCCCTCGCCGAGAATCGTAAAGCTGGAAATTTGCGGCTTCTCCTGGGTCAATACCTGTTTGGCCAGGTCAATGATGAAGGAAGGCTGCATATCGGTCTGAAAATTGTCTCCCATGATCTGCAGCAGCTCCGGAATCTTGCCAATTTGATTGAGATTAAGCATTTCGTTCGCCATGGCGTTCAGGAAAATCTGCTGCCGTTTGGTCCGGTTAAAGTCGCTATCCTCACGGTACCTCACGTAGTAAAGGGCTTCCTGACCATCATAGATGGGTTTGCCGCCTTCAATGGTGAACTGTACATGATCCGGGTTTTTGTTCACGATATCCTCTTCAATGGGCAGCTTCACGCCGCCAAGCGCATCGACCACTTTTCGGATTCCATCAAAATTGATCGTGGCATAGTACCCGACATCGGCATCTAAAAATTTCTCCACCGTATTGATGGACATATTCTCTCCGCCAAAAGCGTAGGCATGCGCGATCTTGTCGTAATCGTCTTCGCCATCCTTGTTAGCATCCCGCCCTACAATCTGTACATAGGTATCGCGCGGAATAGATACCAGCAGCACCCTTGACTCCTTTGGACGCACAACGGCATACATGACCGTGTCGGAGCGTCCGCGGGTTTTCTCATAGGCGCGCTTGTCGGACCCGAGCAGCAGCACGGAGAATGGTTTCTCGCGATATACGATCGGATCAGGCGTTTTATTGCCTTCCTGCGGTACGTATGATCTGGAGAGCGAGTCTTCGACCGTACCGGCCAGAAACAGATCGAATGCAGCCACAGCGAGCTGCTGGCGGAACAAATAACCGCCAACTAATAGTACGACGAGTGATAAGAGCGTTATATATAGGCCTTTTCTTTTTTTCTTTTTCTTCTCTTTAGTTCTTCTTGTCATTCGCGGATTCCTTCTTCACTCTCAAAATGAATTGCCAATCTACACTTAACCGCCTGGAATGCGTTCTGACACAATGTTGCCTGACGTCCCCCGTCCTGAAACAGGGTACCTTATGCTCGTTCTATTGTAAACACTGCTGCTCCGCGAAAAGTTACAATCTGGTTAAAAGAAAAGAACAGCTTTCCCTTTATGAACGAGCCTGTGGCCATTCGAATCCCTGTCCCTGCCTGAAAGGGAGAAGCAGATCGGTTGGATCAGCCTCGAATATTTCTTCAACAGGATTTGGAAATCCGAACACACGCGGATCAGAGAATGCTGCACTCGTATAACAGATCGCTGTCCTTTCCATCCATATATGAAATGATACACCGGATTCAGCTGTTCGTCACGGCCTCGTTTGACTGAAGGCTTTTCTCCCGGCTGCGAATGCGTCCCGTAATCAGCGCCGCCACAAGCGTAAGCACACTGAAGATTACAGCCGACCAGAATAAGCCGCTATAACCCTGTCCGGTCGTCTGATGCACAGCCTCCAGCAGCGTATCGCGAATGCCCTGATCGGGGATTTGCGCCAGTCCCTCCGTCAGACTGGATACATCGCTGCTCGCGGCCCCTTCGGATGCGAATTGATCCATCATTTCCGGCTGGACCTGGATGCCTTTGTCGGTGAACGCATGCTGGACATTCGTGCCCAGGTTCGTAAACGAGCGAGCAAGGAAGCCGGCGAAAATCGTAGGCGCAATCGCCATGGCCATCTGGCGGAACAACGAACTGGTCGCTACGGCGATCCCCTTGTTGTTCTCGCCCGCTTGCTCCGTAACAAGCACATTCACGGGTGCTCCCAGCATCATGCCGAAGCCGATACCGACCAGCACGCTCGCAATGACGAACTGCCAGAGGTCTTCCACCCATAGCGGGAAGAGCAAGAAACCGACGGCAGACAGGAGACCCGCTACCGATAGCGTCCAGATCGGCCCTTTACGATCGACAAGGTACCCGCCGCCGCCCGCGCCGATGCCGGATGCAAGGGCCAGCGGCGTAAACCAATAGCCGGAAGCCGTGTTGGACACGCCCAAATACTGCTCGACGAAACCAGGGATAAAGATGACCGATGCCAGAATGGCTCCGGAGAAGAACGCGATAAGCAGCGTCCAGCGAAAAGAAGCGATACCGAGAAGCCGCGTAGACACCACAGGCTCGCGGCGTGTTCCTTCCAGCCTTTTCTCAAGGTAGTAGAAAATAATCAGGATAGCGATGCCTCCGGCGAAGAATCCGTAAAACATAGGGGATACGATGCTCTCCAGCATGTTGACGCCATCCAGATTGCTGAAACTGTACATCAGACTGAGCACCCCGAGCGTTAGGACCGCTATGCCGCTCCAGTCTACAGCCGCTTTGTTGAGTTCCTGCTCCTCCTGGATATAACGGATGCCTGCCACAAACAATAGAATCGCAATCGGCACGTTAATGAGAAACAACCAATGCCAGTTGCCCGTAACATCCAGAATAAACGAACCGACGTTAGGCCCAAGAATGGCCGCGATGCCGTTCATGCCCCCCAGGATCCCCAAAGCGCTTCCTTGTCGTTCTGCCGGAAAACGGCTTAATACATAAGAGCTCGCAATGATAAATATCCCGCCGCCGCCAAGCGCTTGAATAACGCGGGATATCAGGAAAAACGTAAAGGACGTGCTTAAGGCGACGAGCAACGAGCCGACGCCAAACAGAGCAACCTCAATCAAAAACAGCTTCTTGCGGCCATAACGGTCCGACAGCTTGCCTGCAATGGGCACGCTGACTGCAAGGCCCAGCGTATACAGCGTGATCGTCCACGCCCCCCATGTTGGCGTCACGCCGAACGAAGCGTTCAGCGTTGTAAGCGACGAAGTAATAATGCCGTTATCCAATGCTGCCATAAAAACGCCGACCGCGAATAACATGAGCGGCCATTTCATCTGTCTTTGCATTTCGCTGCCTCCTGATTCATAAAGTAGGTTTCGTTCTCTTCCTTATACATGTATATTAAACGACAACAATCCAAAATGACTCATTGGTCATTTTAAAGCAAATGGAATTCCTATGTCAATTTATGAGTAATCCAATGAAAAATGCCCCCTTGGTTTCAATAACCTGGCGGCATTCTTGACGAGCTGCACGGGTTGCCCTTAACGAAAGCCGAACCCGTATACTCTATATATGTAGATTTGTTCACGTCCGCGCTGAAACTACTGCTTGCTCGTAAAGCCATAGTTCAATAATTTGCGCGTTTCCACAAAGCGCCCTTCCTGCGTCTCACTGCCAAACACCACCGAGATCAGGCGCTTGCCGCTCCGTTCGGCCGTCCCGACAAAATGATATCCGTCCTCTTGATCAAATCCTGTCTTGAGGCCGTCTCCTCCGTCATAGGCATACGGCCCATCTATGGAAGGCAGCATCCAGTTGGTATTGCTAACGTACATGCCTTTCTGATTCATGGATACCTGAATTTGACTGGAGATCTTCAGAATTTCCGGATGATGGCGGATCAAATAATAGGCCAGGTTGCATGCATCAAGCGCCGTCATGGAGCTATCGCCTTGGATGGCATCAGGTCTATGGGGACCAAGGAGCTCCGTGTGCAGCCCGGTGGAGTTGGCAAAGTGCGTGCTTTCCGACAAACCGATCTCGGCCGCCTTGCGATTCATCGCATCCACGAAGGCAGACTCCGATCCGCCGATATGCTCGGCGAGCGCAATCGTTGCATCATTCGCCGAATACAACGAAACAACATTGAACAGTTCGCGTACGGTGAACCGATCCCCTTGCTTCAACGATAACTGCTTCCCTCCAACCGAGCTCGCATATTGGCTGATGGCCACCGGATCGTCCCAGTTCACCTCACCATTGGAGATGGCATCCATCACCAGCAGTTCCGTCATGATTTTACTAATGCCTGCAGGGGATACTTGATTGGAACCATTATAATCGAGAATAATCTGTTTCGTTCCTGCATCCATCAACACGGCAGATGCAGCCTTGATGGCCGGCTTGCCTACCAACATGCCAGGCTGTATTCCTACATATATAATGACCAGCAAAGCTAGCAAAATGCTTGTCCGTTTCCAACGTTTTTTCACCGACGATCACCTCTTATAGATATAGACGAACGAAAGAGGCATTTTGTCTGCGATTTTTTTAAAAAAAGTTAAATTTTTTTTATCTTTTTGTTACCAATGCAAATTAAATAAAAAAACATGGACCCTGAACACCCGTGCAAGGCGTACAGAATCCATGTTATTCAAGGCTTTTACGCACAACCGATTTCATAAAGGACCCCAAATCCTAATCGGTGTTAAATCATCAGATGTAACCTTTTCCTGTAATTAAGGCACTTATAATTAAGAACATAATTTCAAGTGAAGTTACTGAGCTACTGCTGGTTTGTCTGCATTGACAGCCAAATCGCTCAGGTAGACTCCCGTACCATCGCCAATCGCATAGTTCATTACACGTTTGTTCACTGGAGACAACTCTGCACGGTACAGTGTTGGGAATACAGGCACTTCTTCAATCATGTATTCTTGCCATTGTTTGTAGATCTCTTTGCGTTTCTCTACGTCAAATGCTTCTGCGGACAATCCTTGTGCAAGCAGCTTGTCGTTTTCTTCGCTGGACCAGCGTGGGAAGTTATACAATGCGTCGCGTCCGTACAGACCGGATGGGTCAACGTCGATGCCGACGCTCCATGCCGCCTGGTAAACATCAACCGTAGGATCGTCTTTACCTGTGTTACCTACACGGTCATAGAAGTTGTTAAACTCAACCATTTCAAGGTTTACTTTCAGACCAATCGCTGCCCAAGATTGCACATAATAACGAGCCAGTGGTTCAGCAGTATCTCCACCGGTCATGGAGATGAAGTTGATTTCCAGCGGAGAGCCGTCCGGATTCGTACGGAACTCGCCATTCATTTTGTAGCCTGCTTCATCCAAAAGTTTCTTTGCCGCTTCCGGATCGTAAGTTACGCCCGGGTTGGAGGCATCATGGAATTCGGGATGGGATGGCGGAATCAGCGTTGTTGCATTCCAGCGCAGACCGTTGTAGAAACGTTTACCTACTTGATCGTTGTCTACAGCCAGCCACATCGCCTTACGCAGGTTTTTATCAGCCATTTTGGCATCTGGATTCGTCACGACTTTGCCGTTCTCGGCATCCCATGTTCCGAGTTTGAAACCGATGTATGTGTATGCCCGATCAATCATGCCGAGGTATTCCACATTGGACATGTCTGCATTGTCTTTGTACTGATCCGTCGGGAAGGAGTCTACCATGTCTACTCCTCCGGATTTAAGTTCCTGTACAACCGTTGTCGGGCTGATGACTTTCAACGTTACTTTATCCAGCTTCGGAGCGCCGCGCCAGTAGTCCTCGTTTTTCGTGTACACAACAGACTCGCCCGGAACGATGCTTTCCACTTTGAATGGACCGAAACCGATCGGTTTTTCGCGCACTGCTTTGGAAGAAGACATATCGGCTACATCCATGTCGCCAAAGATATGTTTCGCCAAAGGATATGTCCACACGCCGCCTGTCAGCAGGGACGGTGTAGCTTCTTTATACGTAATGCTGATTTTTTTGTCGCTCAGCACTTTGATGCCGGAAATGGTTTTGGCTTTTCCAGCATGAAACTCTTCCATGCCCACAATGCTTGTGAAGTTGGAATCGTAACGCGGACCGTCATAGCCTTTGCTTCCGATCACTTCATAAGCAAACTGCAGGTCTTCGGCGGTTACAGGCTTGCCGTCATGCCAATTTACGTTGTCGCGGATCGTCAACGTAAACGTTTTGCCGTCTTCGGACGTTTCGTAGGTTGCAGCGCCATCATTGGTATATACATAGTTGGCATCCCAAGTCAGAAGCCCTTCATCAAACCACTGCAGCACCTGGGAGTCCGGGTTACCCGAGTAGAAGTTATAGTTCAAAGTTCCCTCAAAAGCCGTATCCGATACGAGACCGAATGTAATTGAACCGCCTTCGATGGCCGTTCCTTCATTCGTTTTGACATTGCTGAAATCTTTGATGTTGTAAATGCCTTCTTCATTGGCAGGCTTCTCTTCGTTCTTGGCCTCACCGGAATTGGCCGGAGGCGTTGTTGGCGTCGCCTCTTCCTTCTCTGAACTGCAGGCCGCAAGCACCAGTACAAAGACAAGCATCATGGTGAAAAAAATACCCCTTGAAAATAGTCCCTTCTTCATGAACCTTCCTCCCTTTTTTTAACCTCTTCTTTGTCTTGCATCCGTCGCACGCTTCAGAGCCTGACCGACATTATTTATACTCAACATCAGTACCAGAATCAGTAATGATGCAGGTAGCCATATCCACCATCTGGATTCCAGGGTTTGCGGATTTTGAGCATAGCTTACGAGAGTACCAAGACTTGGCGTGCTTTCGGGAAAACCGAATCCCAGAAAGGACAGCCCGGATTCGAGGCCGATGTTTGCGGCCAGATTCAACGTCATCGTCACGATGATAATGGAGCTCAGATTCGGAAGAACCTGCGAAATCATGATTTTCAAGTGGGACGAACCCAAGGTTTTGGATGCTTTTACGTATTCCAGTTCCCTCTCTTGCAGCGCTTTGGAGCGGATCAATCTCGCAATCCCCATCCATAGAAATGCCGTCATGATTAACGAAAAGGAGACAATGCTATATTTAGGCACGGCGGTGACAAACGCAATAACGATCATCAACATCGGTAGAATGCTGAAAAAGTCTAAAAACCGCATAAAAATATTGTCAATGACGCCTCCGAAGTAACCGGAGACTAATCCGAAGAAGATGCCGATTGCACCCGTCATCAAGGTGACGAGAATGCCGATCGTCAACGAATTCCGCGTACCGATGATGAGCTGCCCGAACACGTCGCGGCCACCATAATCAGTACCTAACCAGTAGTCGGCGGAGGGCGGTTCATATAATGCGAACAGGTCTACCTTTACGATTTCGTCCTGATCAAGAATCAGAGCCGTCCCGTACACCAGAAGAATGACCACGCCCAAAAATATAAGTGAAATGAGTGCTATTTTATCCCTTACGATTTCCCTCCACAAGATGTTCATGCTTGAGGGGCTTTTATCCACTTTATGTGAGTTTACGACGATCTCGTTGGCCTTGCTCATTTGTTTTCACCCCGAAATGTTCAAGTTCTTACTTGATCCGAATGCGCGGATCGACAACGCCCAGAATAACGTCAGACAAAAGCGAACCCAAAATCGTAGCTATGCCGTATAAAAGAACAAGCGCGGTAACGACGCTGAAATCGCGAAGCGAGATGGAATTAAGGAACAATGAACCCATGCCCGGATAGCTGAAAATGCTCTCGATGAAAATGGTTCCTCCAATCAAGCCCGTAATTTCATAACCGAAAAACGCGGCAATCGGCAAAAGGGAGTTGCGCAAAATGTGTCTGTTGTAAACCCTCGATTCCGATGCGCCCTTGGCTCTCGCCGTAAGAACGAATTCCTTTTGCTTGATATCGATAATTTCGCTTCGCAAATATTGGACGGTAGATACCGTCGTGATCAAGGCCATGGAAAGGGCCGGCAATAACAAATGGTAGAACTTGCTCATCACATAACTGAATGTCCCCGGCGTTTGTCCCGGAGCCACGCTGCCTCCGGTCGGGAACCATCCGAAATGGAATCCGAAGATCCACAACATCACCAGCGCAAAAATGAACAGCGGTGCGGCAAAGCCCAAATAGGTATACCCCGTAATCAAACGATCCGACCACGTGTCGTTGTATCGGCCGCTGATGATTCCGAGCGGAATGGCAATCAGGTACGTAAGGATCAGCGTTGCCAATGCCAGCCAGAACGTGTTGGCCACACGTTGGCCAATGAGGTCCATAACAGGCATTTTGAAACGGAAAGACTGTCCGAAATCGCCCTGCAAAGCATTCCGGATCCAATCCCAGTACTGCACGTACCAAGGATTGTTAAGCCCCAACCGTTCCCTCTGCTCCTCAAGTGCTTTCGGATCGACGCTTGGATCGAGCAGACCCGTTAGAGCGTCTCCCGGCATGGCCTTGGCCATCAGAAAAACGAGCAGACTGAGCAATATAATTTGGGGAATCATTATGAAAATTCTGCGTACGATTGTTTTCCACATATGGCCTTCAACCTTTCTGAGGGAGAGCTACACGGTGGGTATCCGAAATGGATCGCAGCGAGTAAGCCAGCCCTTCCTCATCAAAGAAATTTCGATAAGAATTCTCGTATTCGGATTTGACCTTCCGACGGAATGCAATCATTTCGTCCCGCTTGGTCGGATCCATATCCGGAATGGCCGCGATCAGCCGCTTCGTATAGATGTGCTGCGGATTCTCGAAAATATCCGCCGTCGTCCCCTGCTCCACGTAACGACCCTTATACATAATCCCGATTTGATCACACATGTGCCGGATAATACCGAGGTCATGGCTGATGAACAGATAAGTAAGATTCAGTTCCTTCTGAATGTCCTGCATAAAGTTAAGCACCTGCGCTTGGACCGACACGTCCAGAGCGGATACAGGCTCATCCGCAATAATGAGCTTCGGCCTCAGGGCAATCGCGCGGGCGATTCCGATCCGCTGCCGTTGGCCTCCGGAAAATTCATGAGGGTATTTGTATATCGATTCGGGGCTAAGCCCCACCTTTTCCAGCAAATCTCTGACTTGCGTCTTCTCCTCTGCAGGCGACAGCTTCTCGTAGTTGCGAAGCGGTTCGGCGATAATGTCCAGAACACGTTTCTTAGGGTTCAACGAAGAATACGGATCCTGGAAGATCATTTGCACGTCGCGCTGGAGCTGCCGATCTTTGCGTCGTTCTTTGGTAAGGTCCTTGCCATTGAACAGAATCTTACCAGCAGTTACATGGTTCAGACCGATTACAGCCCGACCCGTCGTCGTCTTGCCTGAACCCGACTCCCCCACAAGTCCATATGTTTGCCCTTCTTCAATGGAGAAGCTTACATCGTCGACCGCCTTGATGCTTCCGATCTCTCTCCTGAACAGCCCCCCGCGAATCGGAAAATGAATTTTGAGTCCTTCTACTTCAAGTAGTGCCATGTTGTTATTCCTCCTTCGCCTGATCAGGGAAATGAAAGTGCTGGTAACAGGTACACCTTACAAAGTGACCTGGTGCAATTTCATGCAACTCCGGGTTGTCTTCGTGAGCCGCATCGTTAATCCATGGAATTCTGGATTTGAAACGGCATCCTGTGCGAGGTAGGTTCTTTAATGAAGGGACGATGCCCTGAATGACGTGCAGTTTTGTTTTTTCTTCGGATAAAGTCGGAATGGAATTTAATAAGGAACGTGTATATGGATGTTTGGCATTGCTCATCAATGTGTAGATATCTGCAATCTCAACAATTTCGCCTGCGTACATGACGGCCACTCGATCAGCCATTTCAGCCACTACGCCAAGATCATGGGTAATCAGGATGATCCCCGCATGAATCTCGTTCTTCAAATCCCGGATCAGTTCCAGAATCTGCAGCTGAATCGTTACGTCTAGCGCCGTTGTCGGTTCATCGGCAATTAACAACTCGGGTTTATTGGCTATCGCGATCGCGATGACCACCCTCTGCCGCATACCCCCGGACAATTCGTGAGGATATTGCTTATATACATGTTCAGGGCGGGGAATGCCCACTTGATTAAGCAGGTCAATGACTCTGTCTTTCTTCTCTTTGGAAGATAGCTTCGGTTCATGCAAGGTCAGTATCTCTTCGATCTGATCGCCGATGACCATAAGAGGATTTAGTGCGGAAAGAGGATCTTGAAAAATCATGGCCATCTCTTTGCCGCGGAGTTTGTTCAATTTATTGGGTGGCAGGTTGGCGATATTCTCGCCTTTGTACAAAATTTCGCCTTCAATCTTGGCCTTGTTATGGAGACCCATAATCGAAAAGGCAAACGCGCTTTTGCCTGATCCGGATTCACCTACGATGGCAAGCACTTCATTCTTTTTAACCTTTAGGTTAACATGATCCACCGCCGGGTAGTATTCATCTTCAATTCTGAATGACGTCGTTAGATTTCTGACTTCCAATAGTTCTGTATTCAACTCGATCACCCTAACCCCAAAATTTCCGCAGATCGCTTCGTTTCAAAGGATTCATTGGATGTATATTTCCATTTTCCAGAATCATATGAACGAAAGTCTATGCAAATTACCTTTTAATTGTAAAAAGAGCTATGAAAGCTCATTTAGACCGTTGGTCAATTAATGCTCACAATTCCTAGTGGGATTATATTGGAAAATAATTAATGTAATCATACGTGTAAATTTAGATGACGTCAATCATTATTTTGAGATTTTTGGTATAAATGTTTTCTATGCTACATATATGGGTATTTATTATGCATTAAAGGTAAAATAAAGGAAGGTTGTACGTAGAGGATGTCCCTTTTATGGGATTTATTACAATTTGATTGCAAGAAGTGTTGCAAATATGACATTACTGTTACATCAGATCCAATGTTCAAGCATCAGGAAATGTGGTTTTCTGTAACTTTCATGTTATGTTTCGTGCCAAAAATACATTTTTCTAAATTTGTCCATGTCAGGCGGACAGCAAACAATTTTATCCAAAACTTCTTTCTTTACGCCCTTCATCAGATGATTGTAAAAATCCTAGTTATTATAGTATATGTTCATTTATTTGCTGCTGTAAAGAATGAATTGTCAACTTTTATCATTTATTTTACAAAAGGTTGAAAAAAGTCCTGCAATAAGCAGGACTTTTTTAATATTTATGCGTTTATATCAATATTTATAATATCAATGTACTCCCTCTGTTGGCGGCCGCTTCCCACGCTTTAACTCGTTAATGCTTAAGCCAAAATCCATTTGCAAGTGAGGATAATCCGGGAAATTTGCCCAGTCCCCGCCCCAAGTGAATCCCAGCTCCTTGGCAATGTCCACCACTTCCATCCAATCCGCTTTACCGTTTCCGTTATCATCGCGTTCCATATCCCATACGATGTCTCCATCCGGCGTCCGAAGGGCAAAATCAATGGCCAGTCCATAATTATGATATGATTCTCCGCCGCGGGCATTCGTAACGATGTTCCCTGCCAAGGCTCTCCCTTGTTCAAAAAGCTGATCCTGTTCCTCTATACTGCGATACCCATGCGTGATGACAACTTCAATGCCGATTCGAGCCGCCTTACGCACGAGCAATTGTTCGCCTTCCACGACCTTGGGATGAAGACCAGTAATCGGTACCGCTGCTTGCTGTTTGCCTGGCCATATTTCATGCACGCGATCCTCTTCCTGGATCCATACGTAAACGACCGAAATCAGCAATGTGGCAACAATCCATGATCCAAGCCGCCCTTTCCGCTTTTGCTTCATTCTGCGCTTTGATTTATTCATAGATTCTCCTGATGTGTGTTCTTTCGTCCAACACTGCATTCATAGACTCTATTATTATAAAACATTTCGCTGCAAAATGCCTCTCGGCGCGATTAGCGAAGGATCTTCCCGAAATGCAAAAAAGCAGCCGGCGATTAAGCCGACTGCTTCGTATCCAAGCTGAGTAAATACTACTCAGTTGTGTATGGCAGCAATGCGATTTGACGGGAGCGTTTGATGGCAATCGTCAGCATGCGTTGATATTTAGCGCTAGTACCTGTTACACGGCGTGGCAAAATTTTTCCACGTTCGCTGATAAATTTACGGAGCAAGTCCGTATCTTTATAGTCGATGTGAGTGATTTTGTTCGCAGTGAAGAAGCACACTTTACGACGTTTGTTGCGGCCGCCGCGGCGAGCCGGTCTTTTATCGTTGTCTCCGCCTTCTCTTTGCTTGAAGCTCATGCTTTTCAGTCCTTTCCTGTCGTTATTCCGCCAACTCGAATGAGAAGCGGTTCACGTTAAAATGGCAAATCATCATCCGATATGTCAATCGGTTTTCCGTCATCGGAAAAAGGATCCTGATTGTTACTGCGCGAATAGCTGTTGTTGTTGTTATTCGCACGTCCGCCGCCTCCGTAAGAAGGCTCCTCACGCATTTGTCCGCCACCGCCGCTATTGTTGCTATCGCGGTTAGACTCCAAGAAACGAACGTTATCGGCAATAACTTCGGTTACGTATACACGTTTACCTTCGTTATTTTCGTAATTTCGTACTTGAATGCGTCCTTCGACTGCAGCCAGACGCCCTTTGCGCAAATAGTTTGCACACGTCTCAGCAAGCTGTCTCCAGGTTACGACCGGAATGAAATCCGCTTCCCGCTCGCCTCCTTGGCTCGTAAACGGTCTGTCTACTGCCAAAGTAAATTGCGTAACTGCTACCCCAGCCGGAGTATAACGCAGTTCAGGGTCCCGAGTTAATCGGCCGATCAGAATGACACGGTTCAACAATGTAATCCCCTCCTTCAGAGCGTGTTAGGTACAATCATCACGGGTTGTCTTAAGCAACAACGTCGTTCGTAATGAGATAACGAATGACTTCGTCAGAAATTTTCATGAGACGCTCAAGTTCGTTAACAACTGCTGGTTCAGCAGTGAAGTTAACCAGAACGTAAACCCCATCACGGAATTTCTTGATCTCATACGCAAGACGGCGTTTACCCATAACGTCGTGAGCAGTAACCTCACCACCGCCGTTGGAGATGATGCCTTGGAATTTTTCGACTGTAGCTTGAACAACTTCTTGCTCAACGTCAGGACGAATAATGTACATCACTTCATATTTGCGCATAATTTTCACCTCCTTATGGACTTCGGCCCTCAATCCGAGTTGAGAGCAAGGAACGAGCACAAACTCGAACCATATTACTATAACAAAAACAACACCCGAATGCAAGCAAACGTTCCCTTTATTCTTTGCACATGATCAATTCCCGGTTGGAGCACACTATATGGGCAGCACGAACGACCATATTCAAGGAGGGAAGCACCATGGGTGAACGAACCGAGTTTGAACCTGGAGACAAGGCACCGAACGATGGTGAATATACGGAGGTTGGGGAGCGAAGTTTTCACACGGAGATCCAAAATCCTAAACGGGTAACGCTGAAAAAAGGCGAGCCTTTTCCCGAAACGAGCAATCACAATCGCAAATGGAAAAAGCTGACCAAGGCACGCGTGCATTAAGAGCAACTTTTTTTTCGGAGGGCTGTATATAATCCGTCAACATGCACATAATACAATTAGGCGATACACAAGAGAGGTGTGGTTCCGTTGGACTACGTAGCCGAACTTGATTGGTTCGTTGGAGATGCATCACGTAATATGAAGAAGCAAGTGGTAAGTGCGTAAGACCATTCGTCTGAAGCACGTGTATTGCTCAGCAGTACGCCAGGTTTCTGACCGTTACGACCGATTGTTTTCTAACTAAACGCTGTATCGCCTTAGAGAGCCCTTCGGGGCTCTTTATCTGTTTTTGCAGCTTTTCACGTTGTCCATAAGCTTAATATGAAAGATGAACCATCAGACTAAAACGAAAAGACCTTCCATTAAGGAAGGTCTTTATCTTCATTTGATAACGTTAGTAGTTAGTGGCGGAAAGGGTGGGATTCGAACCCACGCACGCTTTGACACGCCTAGCTGATTTCGAGTCAGCCCCCTTGGGCCTCTTGGGTACCTTTCCGCAGCAATACTGATTATAGCACAGTTAATCGGATATGGCAATAGCCTATCCAATTAATTTGTAATCGGCCATTGCTATGGCTGTACTGCATTCAATTACTCGTCCGTTTTAACCTCGGTTTCTTCTTCAGCAAGCGTAGAACGCAGTACTTTTTTCAGGCTTTTTTCAAATTTGGCTCTAGGAATCAGAACACTGTGCTTGCACCCCACGCACTTGATCCGGATATCCATGCCCATGCGAATGATTTCCATCTCATTGCTTCCGCATGGGTGCTGCTTCTTCATCTGCACGATATCGCCAAGTTGAAAAATTTTACGCTCCACCTCTTCCATCCCCCTCGTCCTTTTCCTGGGCTGAAGCAAACTCCAGCGCAGCCTGACTGCTGTTGTCCCGGTATTCGAACATTTTTTTCACATCGCTCTGGATTTGGCGTTCCACCGATGCCCGCGAATTGGGCATACACTCGGCTACGATTCGCACTACATACTCTGAGGTCGTCATAGACTGAATGCCGAGCACATCAGGAACCTTGACGATATTGAGATCGCGGTCCTCGATGCCGGCGAGGGCCCTTTTTACAAGATGGACGGACTCATCCAAGCTCTGCTCTGCTTTCATTGGAATATCGACAACAGCAAGGGAGTTGGACATGGAGAAGTTCGTCACGCTCGCGATCGTACCATTAGGAATGATATGAACCTCACCCTGCCAGCTCACCAATTTAGTCGTTCTCAGACCAATCACTTCCACTGTTCCTTTGTAAGAGCCGGTCTGAATGACATCTCCTACGGCGAACTGATCTTCAAGAATAATGAAAAATCCGGTAATAACGTCCTTGACAAGGCCCTGAGCCCCGAAACCGATGGCAAGACCAAGCACGCCGGCACTGGCCAATAGCGGTCCTACCTTGACGTTCAGCTCCGACAGCACCAGCAATACCATAATAAAGTTACACGTAATGGAGGTCGCATTTTTAAGCAGCTCGCCAACCGTTACGAACCTCCGTGGATTCACGCGTATCCGTCCTTCTTGTTTGCGGGACATGGAACGGTCGATGATTCGATGCACTACCTTTATGGCAATACGCGTAAGAATGAAAATAATGATCAGACGAAGCGAACTGAACAGAATGCTCATCCACATTTCGCCATCGGTTAACTGGTTCCACAATTTATCTGTCCACCGGATAGCGGTCTGAACAGCTTCATCTGGCGTGGGGACCTGTGGTTCTGTCGCAAATTTAAAGGGCAACATGATGACTCCCTCCTCTACATCGGTATGTTATCATAGCTTGTTTCATTTTTGAAATAGAGGCCCCTGATCTCGACGAATTCATTGCGAATGATCTGCTGAACTCTGACAAGATCCTCTTTGGGGAATTGGATGCATAATGCGCAGCCTGCCGTAATTTCCTTCGGCGTTGGAAACAAATCAATTTCGATCTCCGCAAACTCAAGCAGCATCTCTGCCCTCAGCGCCTGCTGGGTCGAATCAAAAGCAATAAGCAGCCAATCATCCAACCATTCGTCCATGTTCGATCCCTCCAAAAAAGCCTGACTGACAAAGTATAAAATCTTCTATCCTTCCATATACTGATACTACCATTTCAAGGGGAGAGGATAGATCCTATGAATCCAACTTCACATTCCTTTTCGTCTCATGATACCACCAGTCTAAAGATTTCGCATACTGATCCTGGCGCCCGCTCCGCTATTATCCACCGTTTAATGTTCCATCTATACAAAGCCCATTCCCTGCGAAATGTCGTCGTGGTGTGCATCGGCACCGATCGCTCAACCGGCGATTGCCTTGGCCCGCTTGTGGGTTCGTCCCTGTCGAAATGGGACAGCCCCCTCTTTCACCTATATGGGACCCTCGACGAGCCTGTGCATGCCATGAACTTGCAGGATACGTTGAATAAAATCAACGCAGCCCATCACAATCCCTACATTATTGCCGTCGATGCCTGTCTGGGGCAATCATCCAGCGTTGGATGCATTCAAGTCGTTAATGGTCCATTAAAGCCTGGAGCAGGCGTAAATAAAGAATTACCGCCGGTCGGCGATATCCATCTTGCTGGTATCGTTAACGTCGGCGGTTTCATGGAATACTTTGTTTTACAGAACACCCGGCTGAGCCTTGTCATGCGTATGTCCGAAATGATCGCCAGCAGCTTGTATTCCGCCATTCGCGAATGGCATACCCGTTCTACTCTGCTTGCTGTGCGAGACTGATAGCTTCCTTTTCCTCCGGGGATAGGGTATACGAGGATTCTCCCCCTTTAAGAGGTTTAGCGTACACATAAGAACCATCACGGTTAAAAATGCCCGTTAATACCATGCCATCTTGGCTGTCGTTGATCATGGCCACGGAAAAGCTGAGATCGCCGCCGTTTCCGCCAAAGGCATTGTACCGTTTTACGCCAACCTTGCTCTGGATGCGGGCCAGTTTCTGCGTAATCGTCTGCAACTGGTTCGTTTGCATCTGATGCCCATCCTCAATGCTATCCATTTGGATTTTGAGGTTGATCAGCAATGACTCCAAATCCTCGACGCCGCTGCCGGCCATCATTGCTTCGTATTTTCGCTTGAACTTTCGAAGTCTTGCTCCTTGGGCAATGCTCACAATCAATAAAATTACCGTCAATAATGCCAATCCGCCAATAATCCATAGCAGCTGTTCCAGAATCAGCTCGTTTATTTCAGCCATGTAGTGTAACTACCCCTCTGTTTGTTCAAATTCATGTTTGCGTCTGTTGCATCAAGACGGTATCCCACATGTTCCTATTGTTGCCTGGCGGCATTCCATTCCCTAGATTAACCTAACCCTCTTCTTCTAATCAACCCGAAAATTGTAACATGTAAACACCAAAAAGATACAAATATGGAAATCCACGCGGCGAATTCGTATTAAAAGGTGTCTTTCAGGTGAAAAGTCGTCCCTAGTCTACTCTTATTCCATGTTTGCCAGCTCTTGTACAGCCTCGATGAGGGCATTCACCTCATCCTTTGTAGTACTGTATCCCACGCTTGCCCGTACGGCTCCACTTGCCGTCGTCCCCGCCGATTCATGCGCAAGCGGGCTGCAATGGAATCCTGCCCTTACGGCAATGCCGAAGCGCCGGTCAAGTTGAAATGCCAATTGGGCCGAATCGCAGCCTTCTAGGGTAAAGGATAACAAGCCTGTGCGTGGTTGATCAAGTTTCGGTCCCAGCATGTGTATGCCTTTAATCGAAGACAGTCCATTCATCATATGCTGAATGAGTCCCCATTCATGCTGGTATATTTGTGCCGGATCCAAGGAGGATACATGCCTCACACCTGCCTCCAATCCGGCTATGCCCACCGTATTCGGCGTTCCGGCTTCATATCGGTCCGGCCGAATAAGGGGTTGTTCAATGGCTTCGGACTGGCTCCCCGTTCCCCCGTGGATCAAAGGCTGCACATCGAGTTCTGGACCTATGTAGAGTCCACCCGTACCCTGTGGGCCGAGAAGTCCCTTGTGCCCGGGAAATGCAAGCATATCGATCTCCAACTGCCGTACGTTCAAAGGCAAAATTCCAGCGCTTTGAGCGGCATCTACAAGCAATGTCGCCTTATGTTTATGAGCGAGCAGCGCAATCTCGCCGATAGGAAGTATGCTCCCGAGCAAGTTCGAACTATGCGTGCACACGACCAGCCTGGTGTTAGGTTTGAACATGCGCTGCATTTGCGCTAAATCAACATCGCCGTTCTGATCGACACCAACATAATCCACCTCAACACAGCGAGTCCGCCGTAAATACTCCAGCGGTCGCCGTACCGAATTATGCTCGGCCATCGTCGCAATGACATGATCCCCATGACGAACCCATCCTTGGATGGCGATGTTTAACGCTTCCGTTGTATTTGCTGTAAACGAGATATCGTTGGCATTATGAATGCCCAACAAGTTGGCTATTGACTTTCTGGCCCCGAACAGCACCCGGCTTGCCGAAACGGCCATGCGGTGGCTCCCTCTTCCGGGGTTGGCCCCGGATTGTTGCAAGGCATTCACCATGGCTTCTGCAACGGCTGGCGGCTTCGGCCATGATGTCGCGGCATGATCAAGATATATAATGTCTTGCACCTGAACTACCACCTCTACTTCGATGATGGCCACTTTTTCATTATGCGAGAAAAAAAGAATAATGACATATCAAGTCTCCAGCGTTCGGAGGCGATATGTCATTCTCATGAGAGGCCCCGCTGATGTTGCCCTACTTGGCTCTATTGCAGCAACTCTAACAGCCGTTCCAAATCCTGTTTGCTGTAGTAGTTAAGCTCGATTTTGCCTTTGTCCTTATTATGTTTGATCTTTACAGTTGTTTTGAAGCGTTCGCGCAGCGATTCTTCCAGCGTATCAATAAAAGGGTCCTTTTTCTTCACCTTGGCTTTGGCCTTCGCCTCGCCCAACTTGGAACGGTCCAGTTGTTGAACGGCTTCCTCCAGCTCACGAACGCTCCATTCTTGATCGATGGCCTGTTTGGCCAACTGTTTCATCATGTCCTGATCTTTTAACCCCACAATAGCACGAGCATGGCCCATGGATAACGTTCCACGTGAAACATAATCCTTAACTTCCTCCGGCAAAGCCAATAACCTCAAGAAGTTGGCAATATGCGAGCGGGATTTCCCTACTTTCACAGACAGTTCTTCTTGCGTTAATGAGAACTGTTCCATTAAGCCTTGGTAAGCGACAGCAACCTCCATTGCATTCAGGTTCTCCCGCTGCAAATTTTCAATAAGTGCAATTTCCATCACCTGTTGGTCACTAAAGCTGCGTACGACAGCAGGTATGGTTGTATTGCCGCAATATTGAGAAGCTCTGAAACGACGCTCACCTGCAATGATTTCATATCCTCTCAGCACTGTTCTGACAATAATCGGTTGAATAACGCCATGCTGGCGGATCGATTCGGCTAATTCGTGTATTGCATCTTCGTCAAAAACTTTGCGGGGTTGATATGGATTGGCCCGCAACTGATTGAGGGGGATTTCCACGACTTTGTCATCGTCATTGATTGAAAGCGATGGGATCAGGGCATCCAGGCCTTTTCCAAGCCGCTTACTCATAAGAAATCACTTCCTTCGCGAGCTCTAAATATACTTCCGCCCCTCTGGACCGAGGATCATACGTAATAATCGATTGGCCATGCGATGGAGCTTCGCTCAATCGAACATTACGCGGAATAATGGTCTGATACACCTTCTGTTGGAAATACTTCTTCACTTCTTCAATGACCTGAATTCCCAGGTTCGTGCGTGCATCAAACATGGTAAGCAGTACGCCCTCAATTTGCAAAGACGTATTCAAATGTTTCTGCACCAAACGAACCGTATTAAGCAATTGGCTTAATCCTTCTAACGCATAGTACTCACACTGAATCGGAATGATCACCGAATCGGAGGCTGTTAACGAATTGATGGTCAACATGCCAAGGGAAGGTGGGCAGTCGATCAGTATGTAGTCATAATTTTTTTTCACTAGGGCGAGTGACTTTTTCAAACGAACTTCCCTGGAAATCGTAGAAACCAACTCGATTTCCGCGCCAGCCAGTTGAATTGTTGCAGGGATAATATGAAGTCCTTCGATTTTCGTTTCCAAAATGGCTTCTTGGGGATGAACCTCATTAATCAACACATCATATATGCAGTTGGCCACGTCTGCTTTATTAATTCCAACTCCACTCGTTGTATTTCCCTGAGGGTCAATATCGACGAGCAATACCCTTCTCCCGAGCGAAGCCAGACCTGCACCCAAATTAACAGATGTCGTCGTTTTCCCCACACCGCCCTTTTGATTGGCTATGGTCATAATCTTAGACAATTACTTCACCTCAAATATAGGAGTCTTTTCTTGTAGGTTTAGGTTTATGAGATATCGTTAACTAAAAGCAGGTGGCGATCATCCATTACTGCAACAACCGTTTGTGCACCCTCATTCCCTTTCGTGCTGTCCATTCATGGCTTGCGTAGATAGAAAAAGCGGCCATTGCCGCCTCAAAGCTTCAATTATTTGCGCTTAGGTATATGAATGACGATTTCATAATGGTCTTCATGGTCCGATTCCTTCGTCTTAATATCCATGCCTGAACCAGTGACCATATCAATCGATTGCCTGATCGTATTGAGGGCAAGCCGTACATCCTTTGTATAGGATATGCGCTTCGATTTTTTCACTTTGGATGCTTCTTTATAAAAGGCTACCCGCGCTTCCGTTTGCTTGACGTTCAGTTCTTTGTCGATAATTTCTCCAAGCAGCTTCATTTGCAATTCCTCAGTGTCGAGGGAAAGCAGGGCCCGTGCATGCCGTTCCGATATTTTCCGTTCCATCAACGCCGTTTTCACGCCTTCCGGAAGCTGAAGCAGCCGGATTTTGTTCGCAATCGTGGATTGGCTCTTGCCAAGACGTTGAGCAAGGCTCTCCTGCGTGAGCTGGTGCAGGTCGATCAACTTTTGATAAGCAACGGCTTCTTCAATGGAAGTAAGCCCTTCCCGCTGCAAATTTTCGATCAACGCAATCGATGCCGCCTGTGAGTCATTGAATTCGCGCACGATGGCGGGAATTTGCTCCATACCCAGCTTGCGAACCGCGCGCCAACGCCGCTCTCCGGCGATAATCTCATAGGAGCCATTTCTCACCCGAACCACGATGGGTTGGATTACTCCATGGGTTCTGATCGTTTGCAACAGTTCGTCAATTTTCTCATCATCGAAAATGGTGCGGGGTTGATACGGGCTGCTCACAATTTCATTCACCGGGATTTGTTTTATTTCGTCACCGTTATTACGCTCCGCCAAACCAAACAACTTCGAAAATTGTTCTTTCATTCCGTATACTACCACCTAGTTTCATAATAGCGCTCGTCTGAAATCGAGGGCTTCTTATTCCATGCAAAGGACGCACATATTTGGATATGTCCTAAATACTCTATCATTGGTCATGCTCATAAAATCGATCTATATCATTCAACGTAAAGGCGATGTCCGCCAAGAGCCGATACTTCTATTCTACCATCTTTTCTTTCATAATCCTATGCTTACCTATTCTTTAAAACGGCTCAATTTTCCTGCTTTTGATCACTTTGAGAATCAATATTTTGGTCCGCGTCCTACGCAGGAATCTTCAGATGTCTATGTCTTTCTGTCTTGTTGAATACAATGGCTTGGCCTATTGCCACACAAGGCAAGTTGTTCCATCTTTTTTGGGGGCACAGCATATTTTCAGATGGATTTCTGCAAATCAATGTTTCGTTTCCATATTGGCTGCGCGAATACAGATCTAGATAACCGCAATAATAAATCGGACCAGGCGACTGCGAGTGCAGTACCATCTTCCGATCTCTGTATCTCCAAATTTTTTTTAAAAGGGAAATCCGGTGATCAGTCCATATCCCGGTCCAGCTTTCTTTCCGAAACTTATAAGCGACCGCTTTGCTTCTTCAGATTGTCCTGCCTTTCCGATCCAGACAACCTCCAATCCAAACCGCACCTCATATTATCTTTAGCAGCGCTTCTGATCTTTCATTCTTTTTCTCTTATTCAAAAACAAACCCATATCTTTTTCATAACTGGCTCCTCTCAAGGATTTGCAAACCTCATTTTACTATAGCCAACCATCGCGTGGGTTGATGCTTGTCTTCGCCCAATCCTAAGGATTGTTGCTCCTTTTACGTATAGAAAAAAAAGAGAATGTTTCACGTGAAACATTCTCTTTCCCTTTTGAACATGCCCCTCATATTCTGTTATTGAATCAACGGGGTCTTCAACGGCGTCCCCGGCTTGCGTGGATATTTATGAGGTGTCTTATCAAACTTCTGTACCAAAATAATGTGGCGTGCCGATTCCTCTACAGGAAGCTGGAACGGATGTACAGCCTTTACGCGTCCCTTCAATTGATTGAAGCTGAACTCGGCTTCCTTCATTTCATCACGAGGGTCCCCGCCTTTCATCGCGGCGAAGAATCCTCCTTTTTGCACAAATGGCAGACAGAACTCATTCAGAACGGCAAGCTTGGCGACTGCACGCGCAGTGACGAGATCATAGCGATCCCGGTAACCTTCCTTGCGTCCCAATTCCTCCGCACGTCCATGAATCAACTCAACGTCAGTCAACCCCAGCGTATCCACCACATGCTGCAAGAAACCAATCCGTTTGTTTAAAGAATCAATGATCGTGAGCTTGATATGCGGAAAACAGATTTTAAGCGGTATTCCGGGAAATCCGGCGCCCGAACCGATATCTGCAAGTCGCTCAACCTTCTCCATATCCACATAAAAGGCGAGCGAAACCGAATCGTAAAAATGCTTGGTATACACCTGCTCCCGCTCGGTGATTCCCGTCAAATTCATCTTTTCATTCCACGATACCAATTCCTGAAAATAAAGCTCGAATTGCTCCAGCTGGCGTTCATCCAGCTCCATTCCATGCTCCTTCAAGCGTAACTGCAGCTGCTGTTGAATCGTATCCATTATTGTCCCCTTGCTGCGGTTACGCGGTTATAGTGCTCCAGGTATACGAGCAAAATGGAGACGTCCGCCGGCGTAACCCCGGAGATCCGGGATGCCTGACCAATGGAGATTGGGCGGATTTTCGACAGCTTTTGTTTCGCTTCCATCGCCAACCCATGAACGTCATTGTATTCGATGTCGGCCGGAATTTTCTTTTTCTCCATCTTCTGCAAACGTTCCACGTGGATCAATTGCTTTTCGATGTAACCCGCATATTTGATCTGAATTTCGACCTGTTCCTTCATCTCAGCCGTCAATTCAACTTCGGAAGGAGAAATGTCTGCAATCCAATCGTACGTAATTTCCGGACGGCGCATCAAAGTGAGCAATGTGCTTCCATCTTGAATCGGCGCAGATCCGACAGCCTCCAGTTTATCGTTAACATCAGCAGGACGCACTTTGGTCGCTTTCAAACGCGCAATCTCTGCCTCTACCTTCGCTTTTTTGTCCAGGAATTTGGCGTAACGTTCTTCCGTAATCAATCCGATATCGTGACCAATTTCCGTCAGGCGCAAGTCCGCATTGTCATGGCGAAGCAAGAGGCGATACTCGGCACGGGAAGTCAACAAGCGGTAAGGCTCGTTGGTTCCTTTCGTAACCAGATCATCGATCAGCACGCCGATGTAGCCTTGGGAACGATCAAGCACAACAGGCTCTTTGCCTTGCACTTTGCGCGCGGCATTAATGCCGGCCATGATTCCTTGCCCTGCGGCTTCTTCATAACCGGAAGTCCCGTTGATTTGGCCGGCAGTGAACAATCCTGGCAGCCGTTTGGTTTCAAGCGAAGGCCAGAGCTGGGTCGGAACCATGGCATCGTATTCGATCGCATAGCCGTTTCGCATCATTTCTACGTTTTCCATCCCCGGGATCGAACGCAGCATACGAAGCTGCACATCCTCAGGCAAGCTGGTGGACAACCCTTGTACGTAATACTCGGATGTATTCTTGCCTTCCGGTTCCAGGAAAATTTGATGTTTTGGCTTATCGCTGAAACGCACGATTTTATCTTCAATAGAAGGGCAATAACGCGGACCCGTTCCTTCGATCAAACCAGAGAACATCGGTGCGCGATGCAAGTTGTCGTTAATAATCTGATGCGTTTCGACCGAAGTATACGTCAGCCAGCAAGGCAGCTGCTCGTTGTCCGAAGATTCCGTTTCATAGGAAAAGAACTTCGGTTCGTCATCGCCAGGCTGAATTTCCGTTTTGCTGAAATCAATCGTGTCTTTATGCACGCGCGGAGGCGTCCCTGTTTTGAAGCGAACCAGCTCAAATCCCAACTCGCGCAGATGTTCCGACAATTTCAACGAAGGCTGTTGATTGTTCGGCCCGCTCTCGTACATCAATTCACCCATAATGATTTTGCCGCGCAGGTATGTTCCTGTGGTCAGCACCACCGCTTTGGCACGATACTCGGTTCCCGTCTGGGTTACAACGCCAACGCACTGCCCGTCTTCAACAATCAAACGATCAACCATCCCTTGGCGCATCGTCAGGTTGCGTTCGTTCTCCATCGTTTCTTTCATGGTATGCTGATAAGAGAATTTATCCGCTTGCGCACGCAAAGCATGCACTGCAGGACCTTTCCCCGTGTTCAGCATCCGCATTTGAATAAACGTTTTGTCGATGTTGCGTCCCATTTCGCCGCCCAACGCATCGATTTCACGTACGACATGCCCTTTGGCCGGACCTCCAATCGAGGGGTTGCACGGCATAAATGCCACCATATCCAGATTGATGGTGATCATCAGCGTTTTGCTTCCCATGCGGGCTGCGGCCAGAGCAGACTCCACGCCTGCGTGGCCTGCACCCACAACAATGACATCATAATTTCCGCCATCATAAGCCATTTTCAATCTACCTCCTTATGCCTTCGCATAGCATCATCTATATCCAAATCAACCAACGACCGTAAACCCTTACTTGCCCAGACAGAACTGGGAAAAAATCTGATCAATCAGCGCATCATGCGCCGTATCGCCCACGATTTCGCCAAGCTGTTCCCATGCCAGACGCACATCGATCTGGATCATGTCGATCGGAATCAACTGTTCGGCGGCTTCGAAAGCATCGATCAGCGATTGTTTCGCCTTTTTGAGCAGGGCGATATGCCGCACATTGCTCACATACGTCAAATCCGAAGACTCCAGCTTACCGCTGAAGAACAAGGTAGAGATCGCTTCTTCCAAACGATCCACGCCCAGATCATCTTTGACCGACATCGGCACAAGCCGTTCCTCCGGAATGTAACGGAGCAGCACATCTCGCTCTACCTGAGGCGCCAAGTCCATTTTATTCATAATGACAATGGATTGTCTACCGCGGATTTGTTCCAGCAATTCGATCTCATCCTGATGCAGCGACTCCGCCGCATTGACGACCATCAGCAGCAGATCCGCTTCATTCACCGCAGAACGTGAGCGCTCGACTCCAATCTGTTCAACGACATCCATTGTCTCACGGATCCCTGCCGTATCCAGAAGCTTTAGCGGGATATTGTTGATTGTCACATATTCCTCGATGACATCGCGGGTCGTTCCCGGAATGTCGGTGACGATCGCGCGATTATCCTGAGCCAGCGCATTCAGCAGAGAGGACTTGCCCACGTTCGGCCGCCCGACGATGGCGGTCGTAATGCCTTCACGCAGTATTTTCCCTTGTTCGGCCGTTGCAAGCAATTGATCAATTTCGTTGATGACCAGGCTCGATTTTTCCTTGATAAAGTCGGCCGTCAGAGATTCGACATCATGCTCCGGATAATCGATATTCACTTCGATATGGGCTAGTGTCTCCACCAACGTATGTCTAAGATCCCTGATTTTTGTCGACAGCTTGCCTTCGACTTGTTTCAAAGCGACCGAGAAAGCGCGATCGGACTTGGAACGAATCAGGTCCATAACCCCTTCCGCTTGCGAAAGGTCGATCCGTCCATTCAGGAAAGCCCGCTTCGTGAATTCGCCGGGTTCGGCCAGACGAATGTCCAGCTGCAGCAGCAGGTCCATGACCCGTTTGACCGACACGATGCCGCCATGGGCACTGATCTCCACGACATCCTCTGTCGTAAAGGAACGCGGTGCCCGCATTACGGTAACCAGCACTTCCTCCACCTTTTCGCCACTGGCCGGATCGATAATGTGACCATAATGTACGGTATGAGAGTCTGCCTGAGACAAAGGCGTTTTACTCCGAAAAATCTTCTCCGTCTCCGTAACCGAGTCCGGGCCGCTCACGCGAATGACCGCTATGCCTGCTTCGCCCAGAGCCGTTGATATCGCTGTGATCGTATCGCTGATCATTGCTCATCTCTCCTTGATCTATTTCAAATTTCGTCCCACAGGACGCCATGGAATTTCGTTTTATACGTAAATGCAAAAGCTTATTAGTACGAAAAAAGCAATGGCTTCTGCACCGGGCAGGAAGCCATTGCGTCCTCAATGTCATGTTATTTCGTCGTAATGACCACACGCCGATTCGGCTCTTCACCCTTGCTGTACGTCTTGATCTGCGGGTGGTTTTGCAGCTTCGCGTGAATCACCTTGCGCTCGAGCGGCGGCATCGGCTCCAGCATGACTTCCTTGCCGGTCCGAATGGCTTGTCCAGCAAGACGCTCAGCCAGATCTTCCAGCGTTTTACGTCTGCGCTGGCGGAAGTTTTCCGCATCCAGCACAATGCGCACGAAGCTCTCCGAATAACGATTGGCAACAATGTTCGTTAAATATTGAAGGGCATCCAGCGTTTGTCCACGTCTTCCAATAATCATGCCAAGGTCTTCTCCGGCAATGTTGAACAGGTGACCATCCCGCTGTTTCTTGATGCTGACCTCAACGCTAAGTCCCATACCTGCTGCGACTTCCTTCAAAAAAGCAGCCGCTTCCTCATAGGGATTTTTCGCCGCGACGTCCTCAGGCGTTACATCCGCGCGGGGAGCATTCACGACTGGCTCGCTCGGCTGTGGTGGTGCCTCAGGAACAGGCAGCAGCCTGACTTCAACCTTGGCCGGTTTCACCCCGATCAAGCCCAGGAATCCTTTTGACGGCTGTTCTAACACTTGTATCTCGACCTTGTCCCTGCTCACGCCGAGTTCGGCCAATCCTTGGTTTACAGCATCTTCAATGGTTTTTCCTGACGTAATGACTTTGGTCATTTCGATTTTTTGGCCCCTTTCGACCGTTTGCCAGAGACGGTTGCCTTGCCGCCATTTTTGCGTTTAGCCCCGTTGTTGGAGCTGCTCTGCTTCACGTTCACCTCGGCTACGGCTTTGTCGTTATTCCGGTAAAGGAAGAAGTTTTGCACGATGGTGTAGATATTGCTGTAGAACCAGTACAACGGCAATGCCGAAGGGAACTGGTAGGACATGACAAAAATCAGGATCGGATATACCCATAACATGAATTGCATCGGTCCAACCTGCTGGGCCGGATTCATGCGCATCATCATCCAGGTTTGGACCCAAGTCGTGATCGCTGCCAGAATCGGCAAGATGAACAAGTGGTCCGGCGCTCCGAGCTGCAGCCATAAGAAATCATGCGTTCTCAGACTGGAGTTGCCGTAAATCGAGTTATAAAGTGCGATGTAAATCGGCATCTGAATCAGAAGCGGCAGACAACCTGCCATCGGATTAACCTTGTTTTCCTGAAACAGTCGCATCGTTTCCTGCTGAACCTTCTCAGGTGTATCTTTATACTTTGCTTGAATTTCTTTCAATTGCGGCTGAATTGCCTGCATGGCCTTGGAACTGCGAACCTGTTTCATCGTCAGCGGCAGGATCAATGTCCGTACGATAAGCACCATCACAAGGACGGCCAGTCCATATTCACCGTTAAACCAGTTGGCAAATGTATCGAGCGCCAATGAGAACCAATACACTACATTGCTTTGCCAGAAAGATTCACTGTTCCTCAAGTCTTCCGTTGTTACACCGCTCCCTTGCGGAGTACATCCGGCGAGTACGGCGACCATTGCAATGACTGCAATAAGGAGAATCCACTTCCCCTTTGATGTCTTCAATCGCGACACTTCATAACCCCTCTCTTAACCATTCCATTCCACCGTAAATCATACCATATTCAGGAGGACAAATAAACCGAATACTATCGCTTGCTTGACTTCAAGAGGCTGCCCTTGCGCAAGACATGCAGCACGCTTTTTTCCATCTCCTGATAAGACATGGCCAAGGCTCCCTTTCGCACGATGAAAATCAGATCCATCTGGGTCACGATTTCCTGCTCGTGCCGTCTGACAATTTCCTTCACCATGCGTCTCATTCGGTTGCGAACGACAGCATTCCCGATTTTTTTGCTGCAGGACACTCCGACCCGGAATTGTTCGGTATCTTTACGGCGGCAGCCATACACTACGAATTGATGATTGGCGAACGATTTTCCATACCGGTATACGCGGTTAAAATCCGCCCGGTTTCGTAAACGCAGTCTTTTGTACACGGCGCTTCTCCTTGCTATTCTCCACCGTCCAACTTGACGGGGCTCCATTACTGATTTAGTATAGGCTTTCTTGCGTGGCGGTAAACCGCCGGAGCACAACTTGTTATATATGAAAAAGTACGTCGCACCGATGCCTGATCATACACGCCTGCGCCTAAAGCTGCGTCTCTCGCAATCTTTGGCTGGCTGCTGACTCCGGCTGCTTATGCTCTTGATATATATAAGGAAGTTTCCTGTTATCTTGTCGTGCATTGCATGAAAATCGGTTTAGCTTTGTAATGAAAAAAAAGACCACCGAAGTGGTCTTCTCATGCATTAAGCACTCAGGACTTTACGGCCTTTCAGGCGACGTGCAGCCAGAACTTTACGTCCGTTTTTTGTGCTCATTCTTTTACGGAAACCATGAACTTTTTTACGCTTGCTTACGTTCGGTTTGAATGTAGGTCTCAATGTATTGCACCTCCTTACAAGGAAATACTTATGTGATGAATCATTTTCATCTTCACAGAAAACACCTTTATATATTTAACCACGTCCCCATGCAAAAGTCAACTGAAAACGTATCCCCTCTTCCTCTTTTTCAAAAATATAGAATGATCCTCTCGCAAAAAGTTATCCCCAGCCTATGAGCAGGACCGTATTCTCCAATCCGATTCGATTTATCCACACCCGCGGAACGGATCAGCTTCATTCTCTTTTCGGCCTGGTTATACACATGTGGATAATCTTTTGTCCAGCTTCTTTTCTTTTTGCTTCAATATTCTGCCGTATTTTTTGATGATCTGTAATTTTCCGGGATTGAACTGGTTATGCTATCGTAGAAGCTTGAAATTTAATGTATTCGCTTTAATGTTCAGGTTTACAAGCTTTTGCGAAAGGTGTAGCATAAACAATGAGCTTGTATACAAGTATACTTATCGATGTCGTAAAATGTCTTTCGTGCCAAGATCGCTTCAAAAAGTCAGCGGTCCTCCGGTTGTGTTATGATCAGTATGGACGCATTCGGACTGCCTGCAAGTGGAAGTCTGTCTCGTGTACTCAAGAACTGATTATATTATAGGAGCGTTAGCCATTATGCAGTTTCCTTCTTCCTGGCTGCAGGGAGCTTCCCGAGGGGAAGCGATTGCCTGCGAATTGAGGTTGCGCATCATCAGCGGGGAACTCCGCCCCGGTGAAACGTTGTCGGAAAACCGGATTGCCGCTGATTATGAAAGCAGCCGTTCTCCCGTGCGCGAAGCATTGCGTACACTGTCGAATGAAGGCTTGATTCGACTGGAGCGTATGGGCGTGGTTGTGCTCGGTTTGAAAATCAGCGATGTTGAAGAGCTATATGACGTCCGTTTTTTGATCGAGAGCTTTGTACAGCAACGGTTGGCGAACAATGTACCCGTACAACTGCTGACGCAGCTTCGCAATACGATTGACAAAATGGAACTTGCCGGACGGCACAGGGACGCCATCGAGTTTGCCCATCAGGATCTGACTTTTCACGAGGCGATCATTGAAGCGGCCAAGCACACCCGGATCTCCCATTTATGGAGAAGCATCCGATACGTCGTCATGACGGTGATGCTGCTTACGACCCGCAGGGTTTTCGCTCAGGGCGAACAAAAAATAAGCGATGTCATTCATAAGCATCGCCTGCTCCTCAAGGCACTTGAATCGGGGGATAAAGAACAGATTCAAGCCGGGGTCCGCGCCTACTTCAAAGATTCGGGCAAGACGCTTCATGAAAGCTTTGAGTCATGATCCGCGATGTATCGCGCTTCCTTTAAACGGCACACGAAGGTCCCCGTAAGCATAACGTTGCTTTTACGGGCGGCCACAATCATTCTGCAGGGGAATGGTTGGACATTTACTTGTCGACAAGTATACACAATGCGATTTCCATTCATCCTCGGGGTCCATTGTAAGCGTTATATAAACATAAAAAGGAGCATACACCATGAGTACTCTTTTTGGTCTATCCCATAATGCCACCTTGTTGGTATGGACATTGATTGCGATCGTATTCCTGATCGTGCTGATCTCCAAATACAAATGGAACCCGTTTATAACGTTGATGCTGTCGGCCCTGATGCTTGGCTTGCTTGCCGGCATGAAACCGGCTGACGTGATTTCATCCATTACCGGCGGATTGGGCGGCACGCTCGGAACGATCGCCATCGTTATCGCGCTCGGCACCATGCTGGGCAAAATGATGGCAGAGTCCGGCGGTGCCGAGCGCATAGCAACGACGCTTGTCGACCGTTTCGGCGTGAAGCGGGTACACTGGGCGATGATGATCGTTGGTTTTATCGTCGGCATCCCGGTGTTCTTTGAAGTCGGGGTTATTCTGCTTATTCCGATCATTTTCACGGTTGCCCGAAAAACCGGCATGTCCCTGCTTCAGATCGGCATTCCGATTCTGGCCGGACTTTCGACCGTACATGGTCTCGTTCCACCCCATCCCGCTCCAATGATCGCGATTGACGCGTTCAAGGCAGACCTGGGCAAAACGATTTTGTACTCCCTGATCGTCGGCATTCCGACGGCCATTATCGCCGGTCCCTTGTTCGGGAAGTTCATCGGCAAACGTATTCAACTGGAACCGCCGACCGAACTGGCCGAGCAATTTTCCACCAGCAAAACCGACCGATTGCCTGGGTTCGGGATCACCCTGTTTACAATCCTTCTGCCTGTTATTCTGATGCTGATCGGGTCGATTGCGAACATTGTGGACCCTGAGGGTACTAGCTCCTTCACGGTTTTCTGTGAATTTATCGGCCATGAGGTCATCGCGTTGCTTATTTCCGTCGTGTTCGCGCTGTTCTCCCTCGGATTCGCACGCGGGTTCAATAAACACGACATTTCCCGGTTCACCAGCGAATGTCTGGCTCCGACAGCTACCATCATTTTAATCATCGGTGGCGGCGGCGCGTTCAAACAAGTACTGATCAACAGCGGTGTGGGCAATGCCATTGCTGAAGTGGCCACGCATGCCCACATCAATGTTATCTTGTTCGCCTGGCTGGTTGCAGCCCTCATACGCGTAGCCACCGGTTCGGCCACGGTTGCCATGACGACTGCCGCGGGCATTGTAGCCCCGGTTCTGGCGCTCACGCCAGGTGCAAGCATTGAGCTGGTCGTGCTCGCTACAGGTGCCGGTTCCCTCGTCCTGTCTCATGTGAATGATGCCGGCTTCTGGATGATCAAGGAATTTTTCAACATGAGCGTTGCGCAGACCCTCAAGACGTGGACCGTTATGGAAACACTATTATCTGTTGTAGGATTGATCTTTATCTTGATTCTGAGTACGGTGCTGTAAAGCACCTGCTCAGATTCGTTTTATTTTTAGGGGAAAAGAGGTTTAAATCATGAGTAACTATATGATCGGAATCGACATCGGCACCACCAGCACCAAATCGGTATTGTTTACGGAGCAAGGTGCCGTTGTTAGTACGTGCACACAAGAATACCCGCTGTATACGCCCGCGCCTGACGTAGCCGAGCAAGATCCGGAACAAATCGTACAAGCTGCCGTCCGTTCCATTCGCGGGGTCATGGACGAAAGCGGAGTCTCCGCAAATGAGATTCTGTTCGTATCTTGCAGTTCAGCCATGCATAGCTTGATAGCGATGGACAAGGATGACAAACCGATTACCAACTGTATCACCTGGGCAGACAACCGGAGTGCTGCTTGGTCCAGCAAACTGCAGGAGAATGGCGTAGGCCATCGTATCTATCGTCGTACAGGTACGCCAATTCATCCCATGTCACCGCTGACCAAGCTGATGTGGCTTCGCCACGACGAACCAGAGCTGTTTCAACGTGCCGCCAAATTCATTTCCATTAAGGAATATTTGTTTTTCCGTTTATTTTCTTCATATATCGTGGACTACTCCATCGCATCCTGCACAGGTCTGCTGAACCTGGAACAGCTGGATTGGGACGCAGAGGCGCTTGAGCTGGCCGGGATCACTCCGGATCGTCTGTCCCGCCTCGTACCAACAACACATACTATAGAGGGAATGCATCCGGAGTGGGCTGAAAAAACGGGACTCTCCCTCTCTACACCTTTCGTCGTCGGAGCAAGTGACGGCGTGCTGTCCAATCTCGGCGTCAATGCCATCGAGCCCGGGGTCGTAGCAGCCACGATCGGCACCAGCGGCGCGATACGCACCGTCGTCAATCGCCCTGTCACCGATCCGAAAGGCCGTACCTTCTGTTATGCCCTGACCGATAACCTGTGGGTTGTAGGTGGTCCCGTGAACAACGGCGGCATGCTGTTTCGCTGGGTACGGGACGAGTTTGCCGCTTCGGAAGTAGAAACGGCGAAACGGCTCGGCATCAATTCGTATGACGTGTTAACCCGCATCGCCGAACGTGTCAGCCCAGGATCGGAAGGGCTGCTGTTCCATCCGTACCTTTCGGGCGAGCGTGCCCCCCTGTGGAATCCGAATGCACGAGGCTCCTTCTTCGGGCTCACCCTTCATCACCAGAAGGAGCATATGATCCGCGCTGTGTTGGAAGGGGTTATTTTCAACCTGTATACCGTGCTGCTCGCTATGGAAGAACAGATCGGGCACCCCTCCTCCATTCAGGCTACCGGCGGATTTGCCCGTTCCCCGCTCTGGCGGCAAATGATGTCCGACATCTTCAATCAGGAAGTCGTGGTGCCCGAAAGTTTCGAAAGCTCCTGCCTCGGCGCCGTGGTTCTCGGTCTTTACGCAACTGGCCGTGCGAAGTCGCTTGATGTCGTCGCCTCCATGGTAGGCACAACGCACAGACATAGCCCTGTGCCGGAAAATGCAGCTATTTATCGCGAGCTTCTCCCTCTTTTTATCCGCATTTCGCGCAAACTGGAGGAGGAATATGCCGATATTGCAGAATTCCAGCGCAAACACTCTGTTCTGAAGGAATCCAAGTAGGACTCCTCCCTCTTTATAAGCTAAAAGGCAGCACCGCGGACCGTTGGTCCGCGGTGCTGCTTTTTTTTCCTCCATATCAACGTGCCAGGCCACATCCGTGTTGAGGATCTGGCCTGGCACGACGCAGGTGATGCACTCCGCCGACGACAAAAGAGTTCACTTTGAAAATCCCATTCAACATCAAAGGACATCTTTTGTGCCTCTGTTTATCCACAATAAAGTTATTCACAAAATAGAAGCCCCATTTACGCACACTCGCCAAATTCCGCCGGATAACCTGTGAATAATCACATTTAGATTTTTAGGGCTTCATGTCGAAAATTAAACAAATTATAAACAATATATAGTGTTGTGATTAAAAATTATACACAAGTTATTGAATTTGTGGATAAAATCTCGCGATACATTGAAATGCCGGGCTTCTTTTGCTATGATTGTATTACTTTTGGATGTGAATATGTGATCTGAACCATAATATTATCAACAACCTGTGGATAAAGTTGTGAACAATTTTCCGTTGTTCATTCTTTTTTTGTTTTCGGCTTGCGGGAGTTTGGGGATAAATGCAACATTATTTCTCGTATTTCGACACTGCAACATGGCTTAAGCCACACTTGTAACATGTAAAAGGAGTGACAGTCT